>JAHEDI010000044.1 GCA_024641305.1 bacterium
CATCGATACGCATTGCCCGCCACGCTCGAAGAGAGACTCCGCGCCAGCATCGAAGAGGGATTAATCGACGACTCCCTAACCCCCAGTACCCGGTGCCTTGAGCTGTCAAGCCAACTCACCGTCTTCCAAACAAGTCTGGTCGAAGAGCTGTGGGACGGCCAGTCAGGTGTCTCACCGCTGATGAAACCCCTACGGGCGGCGGTGAATGGAATCCCGAAGCGGTATCCCGGCCCGAGCTTCACCCTCGCCAGAGCGTGGGCCAACCTCCCCCAACCGAACAACTCGGGGACATTTCTCGTCCACCACCTGCTCACCACCTTGCGGTACCTTCGAGCCGATTCGCACAGCCTGGTCCTCGACGCGGCAGGTTTGTCAGCCGGCGAGGCAGCCCGACTGGACGCAGTCTGGCGACAGTTAGAAGGCAGCCATCACGACCATCCGCTTGACGGATTGGTCAGCCGGGGTTTGCTCGACCCTGATGGCAACATAACCGAAGATGGCCAACACGCCCGTGCGGCGATCGAAGACGAGACCAACTCTGTAGCGGGCGCTGCTTGGGAGGCCGTTGCCGCCGAGGAGCTCCCCCGAGTGCTGCCCCACCTGGAGGCCCTGCCCGACCACGTCAGACCCTGAGTTGGCGCGTTAGGAGATCGCGCCAACGACCAGCGCGACGGCCGAAAAAGCCAACAGCGCAAGAACGACCCGGCCGAACACGTTGGCATTCAAACGGCGCGACACGGCTTCGCCCAACGGGACGACCACCAACACGGGGAGTATGGCAATCAACGCCCGGCTAAGCGGAGGCCCGGAAAAGCGGCCGAGTTGGGCGAGGGTGGCAATTTGCAGGGAGCCAAATCCGAGGAACGTAACCGTCAGGGCAAACACGAACTCGTCTCGTGGGAGATTCAGGCTGTGGTAGAAACTGCCGAACACGGTTCCAGAGTTGCCAGTCGCACCATGCAGCACTCCACCGACCAGACCGACCGGGGCGGCCAGCTTCATCCCAACGTCACGAGACATACGGAACTGGGGCCGGGCGAGAGATGCCACGATGTACATCAGCACGGTCGCCGCAAGCACGACCGACAGGATGCGATCGTCGAGGCGCGTCAGGAGAACGGTTCCCCCAACGGCACCGATGGCCCCAGCCCCGATCAATCTCATCAGCAGCTTGCGGTTCGGAGCCGCGGCATGACGGTTGGTCCACAGCATCATCAGATTGGCGACCAGATTCGGGACCACGACCGCCACGACAGCCGCTTCGACCCCAATAAACGGCGCCAGCAGCGGTATGGCAATGAGCGGACCGCCGAATCCGGCGACCCCCTTCACCCAGAATGCGAAGGAAACAACGACAAGAATCAGAACGAGTTCGAACGACATCTAGGTCATCCGAGTGGGACAATTGGGCGGGCGGTCAGCGTCCATGGTTTGATCGGTTGTCAGCCAACCTGATTCCCAGGCAGGCGACGGAACCGTCAGTCAGACCTTCTCGAGCAAGTTGGCGATCACATCGGCCGCCGAATAGGTTTCATGACCCGGCGCCAGGAACCGGGCGACGTTGGCGGCATCATCACCGGCGGTCATGAGGACTTCCTGCTCCTGGCCGTCATGGAGTTGAGCGAGACCGATATTGGCCATCAGGGCGTTGCACAAACACTGGCGGTTGTTGGCCTCCTCGACCGTCCCACCTTTCTTGACGAAGTCGACGACCGGTTCGGCAGGGCATCGCCATTTCACTCTTCCTTCGGGCGTCTCGTACGGGGTCCGAAGATATCCGAGGTCACATATCCGCTCACGTTTCTCGTACATCACGCGATCGGACAGGGTCCCTTCCATCTGAATGATCTTGAAAGGGAAGCCAGTAGGCGACGCATCAGGGTCTGTGAAAACTTTCACCTCGCCGCGCGCACTTCCCTTGAGAACATCGGCTTTCAGGTCCTCCCGCATGTCGGATTCCTCACAGAATGCGAACGCCGTACCCACCTGAACCCCGGCTGCACCGAGCGCCAACGCATCCCTTACTGCATCCGGCGACGCCTGAGAGCCAGCCAACCAGAATGGCTTTCCGATCTCCGACAGCACCGCGAGGTCGACCTCATCGCGGGGTCCGTACAGTGGCTCACCCGTTTCGGTCTTTCCTTTGGACCGGGGCGGCGCATTGTGCCCGCCAGCGGTTGGTCCCTCGACGACAAAACCATCCGGCGGAACCTCTGCACGCGAGAGCATTGTGGCCAGGACATGGGACGCCACAATGGCCAGAAACCCGGGCCGCTTGAGCCGTGGCGGATCATGCTCGAAGAACGATCGCGGATCGAATCGAGTGAAGTGTTTCTTGGTGGCATCCTTCACGTCCAGGGCAAGGTCTGACGCTTCACCATTCGAAAAGCGACTCAAAACTGCCGGAATCGCCTTGGGAATGCCGGCGCCCATAAGTACATAATCGACTCCAGCCAACATCGCGCCGTAGATCGAACCCAGGGTTTCGACCTGGATCTTCTCCAGGTAGTTGATGCCCACCGGATTCTCGTGGCCTTCCTTGGCAAGAAATACCTCAACAAAGTTGGCTGCCGTAACAAGCTCCAGAGCGCTCCGGATCCGATTGACGGTGGCCATCGGCTTCCCGCGGTGCGGTCGATCAGCAGACTTGCCCCCATCGACAAAATACTTTTCGAGGATTCGTTCGGCCGCTTCCGGAAGAGGAAACGCTTTGAGCGCCCTCCGAACATGGCCACCAACATCGCCCAACTGAAGCCGCCGGACGAGGACGGCGTCAAGGGCCGTGCCTGAAACAACGCCAAGCTGGCCGCACGAGGACACCGCATTGGCGAGGCGCCAGCCGGAAACACCGACACCCATGCCGCCTTGAATTACGATCGGAAGATTGGCCACGTACACAGAATAGACGCAAGTGCAGCTGTTGCTAATTGCGAATCGAACTTCACGAGCCCCATCAACGCAGGGCCCATCAGAGGCCGCCAAGGAAATCGGCAACGAGCACGGGTAGAACAGGATCGCCCGGTGGGGAGAAACTTACGAGAATCTGGTCAGCGCCAGCCGAACGATACCCTTCGATAAGCTCGGGAATTTCAGCCAGATTGTCATACCGGAACTGAGCAGAGATTTCGATCTCGGCAGGATCCCGTCCGATGTCCACGCACAATGATCGGAGACGCTTCACGCGAACCGCGAAGGCGTCGAGGTCGCGGTCAAAATCGGGGAAATTCCAATGATCAGCCCACTTGGCAGCGAGCGGCAGGGTTCGGTTCATCCCGCCGCCTCCGATCACAAACGGGGGGCGGGGCTTCTGGACCGGCTTCGGCTCGAATCGGGCGTTCTGGAGTCGATGGTGCTTTCCCTCAAACGAGAAGACCTCATTCGTCATGAGGCCGTCAATGATTGTGAACGTTTCGTCCAGCATGTCGAACCGATCGGTCAACGATGGCAACGCAATACCGTAGGCCAGGTGTTCACCCTCGTGCCAGCCGGTCCCAATGCCGATCTCGAGGCGTCCCGACGACATATGGTCGATCGTGGCCGCCATCTTGGCAACGACGGCGGGATGACGAAAGGTGTTGGCGGTAACCATGTTGCCGAAACGCAGTCGATCGGTAAGGCACGCCAAGCCGGCGAGCAGACTCCACGATTCAAGAATGGGCATTTCCGCCGGCGACTTCGGCGGGTAGAAATGGTCATTCAGCCACACACCATCCCAAAACCCGCCCCGGTCCGCCTCTATCCAGATATCTCTCAACATTGGCCACTCGATCTGCTGCGGCCAGGTTTTGAACGAAAACTTCATCAGCTCACCGTTCCACCAAGGTGCCTGGTCATCCAGTCGAGGGCGTACGACTGGAACAGGTGCGGCATGTTCTGGACACCGTGGGTTCCGCCTTCGATAAGCAGGAACTCGCCACCACCTTCGTCGGCGATCCGTTTGCCCTGCTCCCACGGGATGAGGGGATCGTCCGAACCGTGAACGATGAGCAGCGGGCAGGTGATCTGCGAAGCAATTCCTTCGAGCGACAGGTCCCCGGCCATCACCCTGGCTTCATCCAAACTCCTGGCTCCGCTGTAGTGCGTGTAGGCCTCCTTTGTGACCTGGGGAAGCGAATCGAAACATTCGCCCCAGTTATACGGCCCACAGTTTCCAAAGGCAGCCACAATTCGAGGTTCGAAGGCAGCCGCTCGCGGCGCGTAATAGCCGGCCAGGCTCGATCCGAATACGCCAACCCGGCCGGCATCCAGGTCTGGCCGGGTTTCGATCCAGTCGATCACGCCTCGCATCGCCACCTCGTAGTCGGGTCGGATGGTCGACCACTGACTGGCTTCACCTTGGCCTGGTCCATCGACGGACAACACGGCTACCCCACGCCGCAACCAGGCACCCCGTGACTGGTGGCGGGTTTCCTTGGTCGAGTCCAATCCGGGAAGGACAATGACCACTGGCGGTCGATCAACTTTCGGGAGGCTCAACAACCCGACCATCCGCGGCGCACCCGGCACACCGGGAATGTCCACCTTCTCGACCGCCGGTTCCAGGCGGGGAAGGGCGTGGTCATGGCATCGAAGCATGTTCGCCAGTCCGCGACTGTGCAGTTCTTCGTCGCGGGTCGACACGAAATAGGCGAGATGATGACACCGGAAGGCATCCATCCAGGCTGCCGTGGCCGCCAACTGACGACCGTCGCTTTCGGCGTGTTTGGCGAGGGCTTCGTGAACGGCCGCAGTGTTCATCCACTCCACCACCCAGTCATCCCAGGTGTCGATGCGATCGACCGTTGAGACGAGGTCTCCCACAGTGATGCCACCCCTCAGGAACCGGGGAAGCCACGTTTCGAGGACCTCCCGAACTACCGGATCGCGATGGGTTAAAGCGTCGGCCAGCGTGCTCATCGCAAGATCTCCTAGGGCATTGGGACGATGGGATTGGTCAGAGTACCGATGCCGCTAATCGAGGCCACCATCTCGTCACCCACCTTCAAAAATTGTGGTGGTTTGCGGGCGTACCCGATCCCCGACGGCGTACCGCTCAGGATCACGTCGCCCGGCTCAAGCGCCATACCCAAGGAAAACTCCTCGATGATTCGAGGCAGCTTGAAGACCATGAGCGATGTGGGATCGGACTGTTTTACATCACCGTTCACGGAGAGTTCCAGGTGAAGGGCGTACGGATCGGGGATCTCGTCCGCGGTGACAATCCAGGGCCCGAGCGGGCAATGGGTGTCGAGACCTTTACCTTTGAACCATTGCGCTCCGTGCCGCCTTTGCAGGTCGCGGACTGACACATCATTGGCAATGGTGTATCCGAACACGTGGGACATGGCATCGGCCTGGGTGATATTGCGCCCACCCTTGCCAATGATGACCGCCAACTCGACCTCCCAGTCGAGCTGCTCACTAACCGGACCCGGATGAAACACGCCACCGCCGGGACCGACGACACTCGTCGGAGGTTTCGAGAACAACGTGGGATAGTCGGGTATCTCGGGCGGGTCATAGTTGCCTCCCCGTTTGCCCTTGCCCTCCTCAAAATGCTCCAAGTAATTCCATCCGACACAGAACACACATCGACTCGGGCGGGGAATCGGAGCGAGTAACTCTGCTCCCGTAACGGGATCGCAGTCGGCGCCAGCCAACACAGCAAGGAGATCCGGTCCGGCCGCGATCAAGTCAATCATGCTGGCCGGCGCGTCACCAACCAGGTCTCTGACCAAGCGGATGGTGTCCCCGTCTCCAACGACGGCCGGAAGCGACTCACCCTCGTACAAGACCGTGGCAAGGCGCATCAGGAAATCCCGAAACCTGCGAGGTACGGCTTCACCCCGATGGCTTTTCCGCCCTGGGCGTTTGACTCAATGGCGCAGTGCACCACCGACAGCGCCCGGATGGCTTCATCGACGCCAACTTCAACCGTCGCCTCTCCGCGACATGCCCGACCGAACTCCTCGAGTTGCTCCCGGAACATGTCCGTCTTCGGCAAGTCGACCGAGTTTCGCTCCTGATCCCCATATGCCTGTGATACCAGTGATGAGTGGTCATCGGCTTCGTGGGCCTCGTCCCAGTGAGTGAAGTCCAAGTCGTACATGAGGTTGTGTTGGGTACCCTGAAGCCGAATCTGGTAGATCCCGGGGGACGCCCAGCCACACCCAAGATATCCAAGCGCACCCGACTCGAATTCCAGGATCGCCATCGTGGCGTCTGGCACTTCCGACTTCGTGAACAGCTTGCGAGTATGGGCCGAGACAGCTGCGACCGGACCGAGTAAATATTGAAGGTTGTCGGCGTGATGCACTCCGAGTTGGATGAGCGGACCACCCGGTGTCTTATCCAGATACCAGCGCCACGTTTGAGGAGTCAGCTCAAGACCCCGCTCATTGGAGAAGTTGGCTTCGGCCATGGACACACCACCAAGGGTGCCGTCGTCGATCCACTTCTTCATCTGTCGATTGCCCGACAATCGCCGGGCACTGTGGCCGACAGCGAACGGAAGACCTGACAAATCAACGGCAGCCTTAATGGCTGCGGCATCCTCGAGCGTCTGAGCAACTGGCTTGTCGGTATATACCGGCTTGCCGGCTTCGAGTGCTTGCACGATCAGGGAACGGTGGGTGTCGTTGGGAGTGGTGATCATGATGCCTTCGACATCGGGATCAGCCAGCAACTCCTCGTAACTCGATGCCGATCGCTTGATTCCGTACTCGTCCATGAAGGCTTGCCGCTTGTCATCCGAGCGGGAATAGCAGGAGTAGATGTCGATCAAATCTCCCCGCTGCGCCCCGCGGGCGAGAACCCGTGCCCATCGGCCGAGGCCGACCTGGGCCAGTCTGATCTTGTCGCTCATCGTGTCTCCTAACTGACTTGTGTCGTGGTGTCTTCAATGTTCTTGCTGAGATTCGGGTGTGGGAAGAAGCAAATGAGTTCCAACTGGCTGTTTTCGTCGGGAACGGTGGCGTGGGCGACTCCGGCGGGAATGAGCACAACGTCGCCGGCGGCGACCGGGAACCATTCGCCATCAATCCACGCTCGCCCTTCGCCGGCGGCAACCACCACCACCTCCTCGGAATGGGGATGCCGATGAGCGGTTCGACCGACGGTACGTTCCATCTGAACGACTCGTAAGCTCGATGCCGAAGCTTCAGCTTCCAGGGGATCGGCCGACCGACGACCAGGCAGGTCGATGAATTCCAACTCTGGCCGACCGATGACCGTCATGCCCGGAGCTCGAATATCTCGGTGACACGTTTTGCAATGTCGTCGGCGACGGTTACGGCAAAACTCTCTGCCATATCGAGATCTGCCCAGGTGGGATTGCCGTACCACCCATCAGCATCGATCTCGGTGACATCGGTGATGTAGCCGTGGGTTTCGGGGCTGCGCCGCATCTCATCGAGGGCGATGGCGTGATCGGGCCGGGTAGCTTCACCCGCTCGATCGACGTGTACCAGGGACGGATCGTGGGCCATGACGGCCAGAACCTCGATGCCCCCACCATGGGTCAATTCTCCGCCACTGGCGGCATAGATCCGCTGGGCGGCGTAACAAGCATGTGAGGTGACAACGTACACACCGGGATGCCGATCCTGGACTTCGGTGGCAACTCCATCCATCGATGCGATGTTGCCCTCATGCCAATTCACGAAGACCAACCGGGTTACCCCCATGTCGATGAGTTCCTCGCAGATATCGGTGAGGAGGGCTTCAAAGGTCGAACGTCGAAGGTTGATCGTCCCGGGATGCCCGGCATGGATCGGCGTCACGCCATAGGGACCGAACGGAACAAAGAGCGCCCCGAGGCGATCAGCCAGGGTCCGCGCAACTACCTCGGCTGCCATCGTATCGGTGCCACACGGCAGGTGGGGACCGTGCTGCTCGACACTGCCGAATGGGATGACCGCCGTCTTCGAGCCGGCAATCACAGATGCCACTTCGGGGCTAGCAAGGTCATAGATGGAACTGGTCATGACGCCTCCTCGGGTCGAACGATGGGGTGCAGGGGTTCGGTACCTTCCAGGATGCGCCGGGCTTCCCACGCGGACTTTGCGCGCAGTTCGGTCTCGGTCTCCTCGGTGTACCAGGCAGTATGTGGGGAAAGGATGAGTTGGTCCTTAACAGCGGCAAATACCGACAGATTGGGCGGTTCGGGTGTGAACACGTCGAGGGCCGCAATCCGGGGACGACCCTGTGCCATTCCAGCTGCCAACGCAGGGGCGTCGATGAGCGACCCGCGGGCGGTATTCACAAGAATCGAGCCCGGCTTCATCCGTCCAATTTCGCCCGGACCGAGGAGCGGAGAACCGTCCGACGGACCAGGGGCGTGCAGAGTCACGATGTCGGACATCTCGAGGAGATCACCCAATTCGGTGTCCATTCCCGTCACGAATGGATCATGGCCAATGACTGCGCCAAAACCAACCGCCTGCAGTTGCTCGGTAACCCGCCGACCAATCCGTCCATGGCCAACCACTCCTGCGGTCAACGCCGAAGGCAGATGCATGGGACGCAACTCGGAGAAACCCCACTTACCAAGCTTGACCAGTCGATCAGATTGCGGCAAGCGGCGCATCGCTCCGAGTATCAACGAAAGGGTATGAAACGCCACGGCTTCCGTTCCGTAATCCGGTACGTTGACGACCCAGAAGCCCAACCGCCTGGCGTGATCGAGATCGACCGAATCGACCCCGATACCCGACCTGACGATGGCCCTCGACGTCATACGTTCGAGAACCCCGGCAGTGAACTTGGGCCGGGAGCCGGCGATCACGACATCGACCCCGTCGGTAACCTCGACGATGTCGTGGGGGGTATCCCCCGACCCGACAACGATGGATACGCCTTCGAGGATCTCTCGTTCGATAGAGAGATCGGGGTAACGAGTTCCGACTAACGCAACGGTGAACATTGTCATGACCCTATCACTGCAATCGATTGCAGCACAGCGAATCGGCCAACAAATCCCCGGTTTGTTCAAACCAGGGCAAACAATCGGATCTTGTGAGCCGGCCTACGGAATGAGTACCTCTCGCCCGATCACTTTGCCGTCGGCAACGTTCTTCTGGAGCTGTTCGGCCGACTCAAGGGGGAACGACCCGGAAATGATCGGCGTCAACGAACCGGCTGCCACCAGTTCGATCACCTCGGCGAGCTCAGCGGCGGAGACGTTACGAGAGCCCATGATCTCCCATTCGTTCCGATAAAGGTCACCAGGATCGATGGTCCACTGGGCACCGGTGTGCGACCCAACGATGACCATCCGGCCGCCTTTGGCCAGCGACGCCAGCGTCTTGGGCATGGTGGCCGGTCCGACCAGTTCAAGAACACCGTCAACTCCCACGTCAGAGGACCAACGCTTGGCGGCAGCATCAATCGGTCTGATCCGGGGATCCACAACTTCGGCCGCGCCCATCTTGGCGGCGGCAGTCAGTTTGGCCTGTCCAAGATCGACGGCCATCACTTCGGCGCCGAGCATCACGCCGATTTGAACCGCATGCAACCCCACTCCACCCCCGGCCCCGGTTACGATGAGTCGCTCCCCTGGCTTGAGCTTCATTCGATATTTGAGCGCGTGATACGGAGTCCCGATGGCGTTGGCCAAAATGGAACCAGCCGCAAAACCGATACTCTCGGGCAGGGTCACCAGATTCCGGGCAGGCAGAACAACGTACTCGGCGTAACCGCCCGGGGTCGCCACACCTACGTGGCCGCCGAAGTTCTCGCAAATGGTTTCCCGGCCAGACTGGCACCAACGGCACACGCCACACACGAGGTACAACGTGGCGGCCACCCGATCTCCGGCCGACCAACCCGACACTCCCTCGCCCGGGACCGCCACCTCGCCGGCGATTTCATGACCAAGGATGTGGGGTAGGTCGGCCCGTTCGCGCAAGCCTTTGCGAATCGCCACATCGAAACGGTCGACCGCACAGGCCCGCACCCTCACAAGGACCTGTCCAGGACCTGGTTCCGGAATGGGAACCTCTCGCAGGACCATCGGTCCGCCGAACTCTTCTATCACCATTGCACGCATCGTCGACATCGGTCGATCGTACCTCCGCCAACGGCATCGCGCCGCTTTGGGGCGATTAGGTTGACACCCATGTCACTAGCACCTTCTTTAAAAACCCTTACTTGTTTCGACTGCGGCAATGAGCAGGATGCCCATCGACTCACGACTGTCTGCTCCGTCTGCGCCATGCCGCTGCGAGTAGACCTTGATCTCGGCACAATGGCGCCTGCCGAGGTCATCGACCCGACTATCCAATCCATGTGGCGTTACGGCGCAGCCCTGCCGATCCGTCCCGAAGACGCCATCACTCTGGTCGAAGGCTGGACCCCGATTCTTGAAGTAGCCGACAGCGTCTGGGTGAAGGACGAATCGCGCAACCCGACGGGGTCGTTCAAATCACGTGGCATGTCTATGGCCGTATCGGCCGCGGTTGCGCTCGGAGCCGGTCGCCTGGTGGCCCCTTCTGCCGGGAATGCTGCCGGGGCGTTGGCAGCGTACGGCGCAGCCGCCGGGGTCGGCGTGGTAGTTGCCATGCCGGCCGACACGCCCCGGGCCTTCATCGACGAGTGCAAACACTACGGGGCTAAGGTCCACCTGGTCGACGGGACGATTTCAGATGCCGGACGCTTCCTTGCCGAGAATCGTCATCCGACCGACTTCGATATCTCGACGCTCAAAGAGCCGTATCGCGTCGAAGGAAAAAAGACCATGGGCTACGAGTTGTACGAGCAGTTCGACGGGTCCTTGCCCGAAGTGGTCATCTACCCGACCGGGGGCGGAACCGGTCTGGTTGGTATGTGGAAGGCCTGGAATGAGATGGAGTCGATGGGATGGATCGGGCCGGAACGGCCCCGGTTGGTGTCGGTTCAAACTGCCGGTTGCGCTCCCGTCGTGAAGGCATTCGAATCAGGCGCCAAATACACCGAACCATGGCCGAACGCAGTGACGTCGGCGTTCGGGTTGCGGGTGCCAGGGCCGATCGGTGGCTTTATCTGTTTGCAGGCATTGCGAGAAACCAATGGAACGGCCGTCGCCGTTCCAGAAGAAGACATGAAGGCACAAACTTCGGCGTTGGCCGCGGCCACCGGGATTGACATCTGCCCGGAGGGCGGCGCCGTCTGGGCAGCGTACCTGCGGCTTCAGAAGCAAAACTGGCTCACCGCCGACGACCGGGTGGTGCTGTTCAACACCGGCACCGGCCTCAAGTACCGGTAAAACGATGCAGGTAGAAGTCACCCGAGTACACGGAAAGCGTCTGGTAGTGGCCGGAGCCGATGGTCAGATAGTCATCGATGACCTGAGTGCTGACGGCGGGCCAGGCGACGGATGGCGACCAACCGAACTGGTCCTGGCAGCTCTCGGAGGGTGCATGGTTGGGACCATGTTGAGCTTCGCAGCCGACCAGGGTATAGCGGTAGGCGATGTACGCATGGTGCTAGAAGACGAGGTGGCAAGTCCACCCAAACGGATCGGGCGAATCAACATGACAATGTTCGTCGGGGGCGATGTGACAGACCGCCAACTCGAATCACTCAAACGGGTAGCTTCCAAGTGCAAGATCGGCAACACGCTCGCCGACTCACCCGAGCTGGTCTTCGAGCTGAGGCGAAGCGCATGACACCACTCGTTGATGGCGACTGGCTGGAGGCGCACCTTGGGGATCCCAAAGTTGTAATCCTTGAGATCTCGTTTTACGAACCGGCCAGAGCTTCATACTTCCAAGCCCACGCTCCCGGGGCCCACTATGTTCAGTGGAAGGAGTTCTGCTGGCATGACACAGACCGCGCGTTCGCCGATCCTCAAACCATGGCCGACCGGTTGGCGGCCTACGGCGTAACGGACGGGTCGACCGTTGTTCTGATCGGTGACACCATCCAATTTGCAACCTATGCCTACTGGACCATCACCATGGCGGGACTCGAGCACCTGGTTACCGTCCTCGATGGTGGCAGTGCGAGTTGGATCGAATCAGGTCACCCCACGACCACGGACATCTCTCCCCAACCCCTGGCGGGCCGCGTCACACCGGGACCTGCAGATCCCGCATCGCTGGTCGGCCGCCAGGACGTGCTCGCTCACCTCGATGATCCTGGACGGGTTCTCATCGACGTACGATCACCGGAGGAATACCGGGGCGAGCGGGTTTCGCCCCTCACCTCGCCGTTTGATTACGGCGCCGAACGCAAAGGCCGGATCCCCGGCGCCAGGCACCTGTACTACCTGGACCGCCTGCTCAACGATGACGGGACATTTAGATCTCCCGCCGACACGATTGCCGAATTCGAAAAGGAGGGGGCTACGGCCGACAAGGAAGTGATCACCTATTGTCGACTATCCCACCGCGCATCCCTGGCCTGGTTCGCCATGACCCGAATCGCCGGGCAATCAAACGTCAGGGTCTACGACGGATCATGGACGGAGTGGGGATCCATCGTCGGCTTTCCCGTCGAACGGTAGCCCCTGCCCTGCCTCACGTTTCGGACTGACCTCCGTCCGGAAGAACTCATTGGCGAGAGCCTCACTTCGAGCGGCAAAGATGGCAGGTGGGATCCGTTTGAGCTCTTCCTCAGGGAAGACGGACAGGAGCTCCCAGGCCAAGTCCAGCGTCTCGTCGAGTTCGCGGCGCTCTTGCTGATGGACGAACCGACGTTCGAACTCATCGGCGAACTTCAGAATCCTCCGATCGGTCTCATTGAGGCTGCCCTCGCCGACGACCGCGATCAGTCGTCTCAGGTCCCGCCCTTCGGCATAGAGCGAGTACACCTGGTCAGCCACCGGACGGTGATCGGGCCGGGTCTTTCCCTCGCCGACACAGGCGTTCATCAGCCGACTCAAGCTGGGGAGCACATCGACCGGGGGAAACACGCCGCGCCGGTGAAGGTCCCTCGACAAGACAATCTGACCCTCGGTGATGTAACCGGATAGATCCGGAATGGGATGGGTGATGTCGTCGTCTGGCATCGACAGAATGACCAACTGGGTAACCGATCCCGGTCGGTCGTGTAGACGGCCGGCCCGCTCAAAGATCGAGGCGAGGTCGGTATACATGTACCCCGGATATCCTCGCCGCCCCGGAACCTCCTCCCGGGCGGTAGCCACCTCCCGCAGTGCTTCGCAATAGTTGGTGACGTCCGTGAGAATCACGAGAACGTGGATGCCGCGTTCAAACGCCAAAAACTCGGCCGTAGTCAGTGCCAATCGCGGCGTCAGCAGCCGCTCGATGGTCGGATCGTCCGCCAGGTTCAGGAACAGGACGGTTTGGTTGAGTCGGCCCCCTTCCTCAAGATGCCTCCGGAAGAAGCTGGCCTCCCGAGCTGTAGTCCCCATGGCTGCGAACACCACGACAAACTCGTCATCCTCGGCACCGGGCACCCGGGCGTGGGTGGCGATATCGGCGGCCAACTCACCGGCCGGCAGTCCGAACCCTGAAAAGAGCGGAAGTTTTTGACCTCTGGCCAGCGTGTTGAGGCCGTCAATCGTCGAGATGCCAGTTTCGATGAATTCCGATGGATACCGGCGGGCAGCAGGATTGATGGGGAGCCCGTTGACGTCCCAGAACTCTTCCGGCATGATCGGTGGCCCACCATCGATCGGTCGCCCTGACCCATCGAACATCCGTCCGAGCAGATCAAGGCCGACCCCCAGCCGGGAGCTGTCTCCTCCCAACCTGATGCGCGTGGTAGCCAGGTCGAGTCCCCGCGTCCCCGAATAAACCTCAATCACCGCCCGATCACCATCAACCTCCAGGACTTGGCCTGAGCGAATCTCTCCGTCAGGGGTGACCACGTCAACAACCTCTTCGGCATGGACGCCTCCGGCATGATCGATGAACAGCAAGGGTCCTGAGACGTAGGTCACGGTGCGGAGTTCGACGGTGGGCAAGCTGAGTTTGTCACTCATATCCCCACCTCCTCGTTGAGTCGATCGATAAGTGCTCTGGCCTCAGCTTCGGCAGAATCGGATGACCAGTATTTCATCCGGCTGAGTTCGACGAGCGCCGGAGCTGCCATGAACGAATCAGGGTCGGCATCCTGGGAGTCGGCAAGCCCGACCAGCAAATCGTGGGCATGGTGTATTACCGCCAGCATCCAGTACTGCTTGAGCAGGGGGCAATACGCGTCGATGTCGTCGAAGGCAGACTGTTGAAGGAAGTCTTCCCGGATCGTACGGCCGATACGGAAGGTGACCCGTTCGACCGGAGCGAGTACGTCCGAGCCGAGCAGACGAACAATGCTGAGAATCTCTTCTTCTCGACCCAATAGCTCCATGGCCCACGCCCGATGTCTTGACCAGTCCTGATCGACGTGGTCGTTGAACCAACCATCGAGGGCATACAAGGTGTAGCTACGGTTCCAGTGGATGGCGGGATAGTGACGACGGCGAGCCAGATCGGGATCGAGCGCCCAGAACGTTCCTGCCAGGCGCAGGCTGTACTGGGTGACCGGCTCGGAAAAGTCTCCGCCTGGCGGCGAAACCGCCCCGACCACCGTCACCGACCCCTGGCGGCGGGGGGAACCGAGGGCCACGACCGCCCCGGCCCGCTCGTAGAACTCGGCCAGCCGCGACGGGAGGTAGGCGGGATAGCCCTCTTCGCCCGGCATCTCCTCAAGCCGACTCGAAACCTCGCGCAACGCTTCACCCCATCGGCTGGTCGAGTCGGCCATGACGGCGACGTCATACCCCTGGTCGCGGTAATACTCGGCGATGGTGATGGCCGTGTAGATACTCGCTTCTCGGGCAGCAACCGGCATGTTCGAAGTGTTCGCTATGAGGATGGTCCGGTCCATGAGCGAAGCGCCAGTGCGCGGATCGACGAGCGTCGGAAACTCTTCGAGCACTTCGGCAAGTTCGTTCCCACGTTCTCCGCATCCGACATATACGATCACATCCGCGTCCGACCACTTGGCGAGCGTCTGTTCATGAACGGTTTTGCCCGTTCCGAAGCCGCCGGGGATCACCGCGCTACCCCCCCGCGCCACGGGGTAAAGCATGTCAACCACCCGCTGGCCGGTCACCAGTGGCGCGTCAGGATCGAGCCTGGTGGCGACCGGGCGCCTGCGGCGTACGGGCCACCTGGTCATGAGCAGCACGGGTTCATCATCCACCCAGATGACCGGATCGGTGCTCTTGACGGCTCCCTCCGCCAATCGGGTCACGATTCCGGAAACTCCCGGAGGGACCAGAACTCGGTGTTCGATCGCCGGGGTCTCCTGCACGGTCGCGATGATGTCACCCGGCTCAACCTGGCCACCAACCTCCACCGTAATGGCTACATCCCAGTCCCGCGGTTCCAGGGCCGCAACGTCAATTCCACGGCGCAGAAAGGGTCGACCAAATAGTCCAGTCTCATCTGCTGCCAGAGTGCGCAGAGGCCGCTGAACGCCGTCGAAAACCTGACCCAGGAGGCCAGGACCAAGTTCTACGCTGAGCGGTACACAGGTGTCGATGACCTCGGAACCGACTTGCAGACCCCCGGTGGATTCGTAGACCTGTATTACCGCGGTGTCTCCGCTCAGCCGAATCACCTCTCCGATGAGGCGCCGGCGTCCGACCCGAACCACGTTGTACAGACGGGCCCGATCCAAACCGGTCGCCACGACCACCGGCCCGGCGACGCGCTCGACCCGACCGGTCGTCCAGTCCGCAAGTGCCGTTGAAAGCGGGACCGTCATGATTGATCCTCACCAAACGTTATGTGATAACCGATGGCCCGCTGAAGTCGTTCGGCAAGTCGAACTCGTCGTGCCTCGTCACCCTCGACCTCGGTTCCAACCGGCAGCTCGACAACGACGGGAGAAACCGACCCCTGCAAGTTGCGTTTCAAATCAGCACCAAGGCCCTCGAACAACGGGGCATACACCGCGATCACTCCTCGTTCGCCATCGAGCAGCAACCGACGGATCACTTGTTCAGCTTGCTCAGGTGTCTCCGAGACCGAGGTAGCAGCTCCGGCAAGCCGGAATCCCCCGGCGAGATCCTCTGGGCAGACAACGACGAGGCGAGCCTGGCGGGTGGTCATCGCACACCTATCAGGCGGTCGAACGTGTCCTCCCGGGCAAGATCGTAAACAATGGCGCGACCCACCAACCGGAGGTTCCTGGCCTCGGCTTCCTTTCGAATGATGAAGCCGAGCGGAACATCGATACCGAGCGGATCACCGAGTCGAAATCTGGCTATTCCGGCCTCGGTCGCAGCATCATCGAGTTCACCTTCCAACACCCAGAGTTCGCCGTGCTCGACCCAGGCGGCCAATGGCCCGCGCCAGGCCCCGGGCAGCAAGCCATCCAACTGCGCGACAACGTCCACCCGATCGTCGACTTCAGCGAGCTCTGCCCACACTTGTGCAGACACTCGTCCGCCAGCCATTGCCACGAAGGGGTCGGCGTGCGTCACCTCCCGGGCGGCCCGGTGACGGCGCAGGGCACCCATCAGGTTGAGGCGGTCTACCTCCTCATGCAATAGGGACACAAGCGAATCGGCGGACCGGGCACCGGAGACAAAGTCCACGATGGAGTCACCAAAGGAACCATCAAGCGCAGCTTCCAGAATCGACATATCGCCGGTCTGGAGAAAGCCGGGCATGGCGTGGCGGAGCCGACGAATGACCGTCGGCGAAGGTAGCTGCCAAACTGCCAGCAGGTCCATGGCTGCCCGGACGTCGTTTTGGTTCGCCAATTCACTGAGGGCGGCTTCATCAAGACTCCCCGCTGCGACGAGGAGGGGCCCGAGCGCCTCACCTCGGACAGGCTGATTCAGGGTTCGCAAAATGGTGCGGATGTTCCGAACATCCCAGCGACTCTCGTAGAACCGGAGACGATCGCGGATTTCACCCGAGTAGAAGGCAAGAACGTCGGCCAGTTGCCTGCTCAGATGAATCCGTACCGCCTCATCGAGACGATGCAGTCCACGATATCGGCCAAGCGCACTCTCAATCGCTCGACCGTACGGACCGCCAGCCAGCCTCCCGAGCATTCCGTCGAGGGTGGCCGAACTGAGCAAGCCTCGATAGACATCCGCGTCCAGGAGCCGACCCGCTCGCACCCGCAGGCGGGTGTTGCCGTACTCATACCCGATCACAATTCGGCTCCGCGCTTGGCCAGATCGGGAATCAATCGGACAGCGAGGTGTCGGAGCTCTCGCTCAGATCGCGCCACACGGGAGTCAAAGGTATTGCGAACCGCCCGACCATCCGCGGCCTCGATGTCGACACCCCCCAAGCACACCAACGAACCTTCCACATGCCCAGAATCGACCCGATCCCCGGTCAGTTCCTTCATGAGAACCCGGTCAGCCTCCCTGACCAGAACCGTGGCGTCATCGTCGCCGACGATGGCCACCGCTTCGGCGTAGAGGGCGCCCAGGGTCACCTGATACCTCGAACCATCCGTGATGTCTACGAGTCTGTCCCGCAGCCGAGCCAGAGCATCTTGAAACAGGTGCTCTCTCACATCGGCAATCTGCCGATCGGCTTCGAGTAGCGCTCGGTTCACGATCCGGGCGGTGGCTTGCTCAGCCTCCTCATCCCGCTCGGATTCCAGACGGGCACGGTCGGCATCGGCCGCGGCCGCCGCCTCACCCAGAATCCGTTCGACACGGGCCTGAGTCTGGGCGCGGATTTCCGCGACCCGAGCGTCCGCTTCAGCCGCAATGGCACTGACGATGGCCTCGACGCCCATCAGCCGCCCAGCAACAGGATGATCATGGCGGCCACGGCGAAACCGAGAATGACCAACGTCTCCGGAATCGCGAGAAGAAGAATCACTCGGCCGGTGAGTTCGGGTTTTTCTGCCAGGGCACCGATACCGGCCGATCCGATCCGGGCCTGGGCATAACCGGTCGCCAGTGCAGCCAGCCCAATAGCAAGGCCGGCCCCCACAGCAAGAAGTCCAATTTCCATGTCTATTCCTTTCTGTCAAGTGAGCCGAAGGGGACGAAGGCGGTACCGCCGCCTTCATAGAACTTGCCAAAGAACTCGACGTAGTGGAGGCGGAGCGCCTGGACACTCGGACTGAACACGCCGAGGGCGAGATTGAGGGCGTGGAACAGCGCCGCCACGATGATCCCAAACCAGAGCGGCCCGAGAGATCCCAGTTCGTTGGCGACGCGAGCAAGGTAAACCGAGGCGATCCCGATGGCGGCGATTCGGAGGTACGAAAGAACATTGCCAACCAGACCGAGAAGCTCAAGCGGACCGGTGATCAAACCCATCGGACCTTCCAGAGCGATCATGAGGACGGTGCCAACGACGATCGTTGCAACGGCCGGGGTCATCCAGCCATCTGGTAGCTGACCAACGGCCACACCGGTGATTCCGAACAGCCCGATCAGGGCCAACAGCGTGCCTACGGACGTCGAGAGCTTCTTGCGATCATGCCGATGAGCGGCTGTCCAAATGCCAAGCACGAGACCGAGAGTGATATGGGCGATGCCCACGGCTAGAGCGAAAATGAGCAGAGGCTCAATGGCCTCTTCGCGGTTGATCCAGATGGGCTCCAGACCGAACCATCGACGACCAAGGTCTCCGAGGAACTCGCCGTAGAGCACGCCCCACACAATCGTCCATCCCGCGCCCAGCACCAGTATCTTCAGAAACTCGGCGGCACTGGGAGACGTCACACGAAACCGATGGCGAAGGTAGAGCGCCAAGGCGAGGAGCAAGATGCCGTAGGCAATGTCGCCGAGCATCATGCCGAAAAACAGCGGCAGGAACACCATCGTGAGCGTCGTGGGGTCGAGGCTGCCATACCGGGGCATGGACAGCAGACTGACCAACGCCTCAAAGGGCCGAACGGCCTCACGATTCTGCAGGAGAATTGGCGGTTCTTCGTCGTCTCCAATCGGAGCCAGCTCGACAATCACCTCGCCCTGACCGACGGAGGCGACCACCCGCCGGACCTCCTCAAGTCGGGGTGCGGGAACCCAGCCTGACAGCACAAATGTCTGCGGGGTGGCACCCAAATGGCGAATGGCACTCAGCTGACCCAGGCGTTGGGTGACGTCGGACCGAGCTGTCACCCACGCACCCCGGGACCGCATCACGGCGGTGATCTTGTCCTCAATCGTGGCCATCTCAACCGGTAGATCGGCTAGCCGCCGTTCCATGAGGGTGATTGCCTTTCGGAATGGGACCGACTCGTACTCATGAGGAAGACGAACCCGGTTGACCTGCTGTCGACCCAATATGGCTAGAACCTCGGAGGCGGACTTCTTGGGCGTGACGATCACTGCTCCCACCGTATCCGTGTCAACCTGATCGGAAATGATTTCAAAATTGCCCTCCAACACCTCATCGAGGGCGACGCTCAGGTCACCGAGCACCGATGCATGGCGGGCATCAAGGATTACCGCGTCGGTGTCATAGCTCTCCAGTTCCGTGAGCTCTGGCACCAGAGGGAGGAGGCGTTTCAGCGACTGAACATGCCGGGGAAGTGTGCTGATCTCAAGCTGGCGCTCCTCAAGGGAACGGGCCAGAGACTCGATCTCAGGTGCAGTCGTTTCAAGATCGGAACGGATGAGCGCCAGATCGACTGGAGCCGTGTCGGCGGGTGGCGGATCGGAGCTAAGCGCCAAGAGCGCGTCCAAACGTGCCCGGAGATATCGAAGTTCCTCGATCTCTTGTACCTGTTCGTCATCGGCCGTCAGCGGTGGGAGGGTGATCGACGAGTCATCGGTCACGTCGATCAGCTGGACTGCAGACAGAAGATGGAGGGCTTCAAGGGTCGGGTGAAGTCGTCGCCGATGTCCGATGACGTGAACCTTGGTCATCGGGACGAGCATCGCCTACTCCGTCCTGGGAAGGACTACGTCGAGCATTGCCTCAACGAGCCGATCCAGTTCAGGTTCGACTCGGGCCTTCAGGCTACGGATGCGGCCGTCGAGAGTTTGGGCGATGTCGGCGGCGCGGGATTCGGCTTGGGCGATCGCCCGGGCATAGCGTTCCTCGGCGACCACCTTCCCACGTCGTCTGGCCTGCTCGCCCAGGTGAACGGCTTCACGGCGAGCATCGGCTATTGCAAGGCTCGTCTGCGCGCTCTCTGCAGCCACAGAACGCGCGGCGGACAATTCGGCGGCACGAATGAGAGCCAGCGGTTCACGCGAGACGGTCATCGCAAACCTGCCATGTTCATTCGGTGCGCCCGTTGTGCCTTCGCCCGCTTGAGTCGAAACCGATCCTGCCGCTCTCGCTCATCGAGCACAGCAAGAATCATGCTGGTCTCGCGTTCGAGCTGCGGGATTACGATGTTCTCGAGAGCATTGACGCGCCGGGTCGTTGTGGCGATTTCTTCGACCAGTCGCCGCAGACGAAGTTCTCGGGCAGCCAGCTCAAGGGCTAGCTCCAGTTCCGTTTCGAACAACTCGCTGGCCCGGTCGATACGCGCGCTGGTTCCCGTCAAGGTGTATCCACGATCAACAAGAGAGCGCCGAACCGGTCCGTACTCAATGTCGGCGATGCGTACGCCCATGATGTAAACGGGATGAGCCTCTAGGAAGATTCCCGAACCACCGACCGCCGCGGCAGACCGCACGACGTCAGGTCCGTCGAAGGCCTCGGCATCGGCAAGTGCGCGACGAGCTGCACCGGCAACTTGATCAAGGGCCCCCTCGCCGGACAAGACGAGGTCAGCGACCTTGCGGAACTCTTTCATGAGTTGATCCCGTTTGTCTTCCAGGAGATCTCGCCCCCGGCGCGCCAGTTCAAGCTGGCCCCGACGAGCCAGCAGTTCCGAGCGGGTTGCCGTCAACTGTTCCAAGAACACCCGTCCTCACTATCAGTATGCGGGTGGCCCGGTATTTGGGGAGCGGCCAGAGGTCACAACCTGGCCAATCAGAGTCAACGGGCCCTACCCAGCGCCGCCAACCCAGGTAGTCCGAACCACTAGCGTCATAGGCGTGACTGATTTCATGAAGGCTGCCATCGAGGAGGCGATGCAGGGAGCGGACGAGGGTGGCATCCCAATCGGCTCGGTGCTTGTGGTCGATGGCCAGATCGTCGGGCGTGGTCACAACCAGAGGATCCAGAAAAGCTCAGCCATTCTCCACGGCGAAATGGACGCTCTCGAGAATGCCGGAAGGCTCGGCGCATCCGAATACCGCCTGGCGACCATGTACACGACGCTGTCGCCTTGTCACATGTGTTCCGGCGCAATCCTGTTGTACGAGATCCCCAGGGTGGTCATCGCCGAGAACCGAACATTCATGGGTGCCGAAGACCTACTTCGATCCAACGGCATCGAACTTGAAGTGCTCGACCTCCAAGAGTGCGTCGACCTCATGGCTGCCTTCGTCGCTGCCCGGCCCGATATCTGGAACGAGGACATCGGCGAGGAGTAGTCCCGTCATCACGTCAAATGAACTCCTGAAGCGAGTCGTCTCAACAGGGAACCGACAACACGACAGACGGACCTCGCACTTCAGTACGGTCGGCCCCCCAGCGGAACGTAGCCAACGTTCGGGGACTTCCCTGATGGGCTGGTGGTTGGATGCCGGGTTGAGGTTCTGTTTTGTTTCAACGATTCAGCGACCTCAGAGTGTCGTTTGTGGTGGTGTTGGGAGGGCGAGTGGGGGGTCTGGGTTGTTTCAATGATTCAGCGACCGATGGTATTCGTATGGGGGTGTGGGAGGGTCGGGTGCCGGTAGATGACGTGGCGGGGACAAGCCCTGCACTTCCGAAGGTTTCGCTGTCGAATAGGCCCACATACCATCTGATTTGTCGGCAGGTCGAGGGCCCGCCGCGGTTCGGGTGTTGCGGTTTGTTTCAACGAATCAGCGACTGAAGCGTGCGTCGTATGGGGGGTGTTGGAGGGTGGGTCCCCTAGTGAGCGAAGTGAACGCGAATGTTGGGCTCTGTGAGGGTGGCGGCACGGAGGCCGGTCTGCTCTTTGGGTCGTGGCGGAGGGGCCGGGGATTTCCCTGATGGGCTGGTGGTTGGATGCCGGGTTGAGGTTCTGTTTTGTTTCAACGATTCAGTGACCTCAGAGTGTCGTTTGTGGTGGTGTTGGGAGGGCGAGTGGGGGTCTGGGTTGTTTCAACGATTCAGCGACCGAAGCCAGTCGTAGGGACGGACTAGCTCGGCCATCTGGCGAGGTATCTGTGCCGCGTCGCGGTTTGGGGGCCTCGTTATCCGCTCGGGTCATGGTCGTGGATGTCGTGTGCTTCTCCTCCCGGGATTGTGCGCGGCTCTTCTCTGCTAAACCTGAAGTTTTTGGTCGATTGTGCAGTGTTCGTGCGGGTTTTTGTCACAGGCGGGTTATACGATTGGGTTATGTTTGAAGGGTTGGAAGACACCACATTTGACGACGAGATCCGAACGGTAGAAACCGTTCGGCATGGGGCCGATATCCCTGCCGGGTTAGACACGATGGCTGCCAGTCCGTTTTTGGCAGCCGTGCTCTCGTCGATCGATGTGGGCGACTTGTCGGGTCATGACCGGGTAGTCGTGTTGCGGGCCCGTCAGCGGATGGCATCGCATTATCAGGCTCAGGTATACGCCGACATGGCCTCGGTCTCTGATTATCTCGAAGCTGACTTTGATGGTGACCTCGAACTCGCCACTGATGCCACCGCCGCCGAGATACGGGCGGCGTTGTGTTTGACCCGCCGGGCGGCCGATCACCAACTCGACGTGGCAGTCGCATTACGGGATCGTCTGCCCAACGTGTGGGTGGTGTTTGACCGGGGTGACCTCGACACACCCCGAGTAACCGTGATTGTGCGGGGCACCGAACACCTCCCCGAATCGGCTGCCCGACAGGTGGCCGACCTGATCCTGGTCGATGCCGCTGATCTGACGACCGGTCAGATTGGTGCCCGCCTCCGGAAACTCTGTATCGACATCGACCCCGACCAGGCCGCCGACCGTTACGACACCGCGGTGGCCGACCGGCATGTCGAACTCCGACCCAACCCCGACGGCACCGCCTCCCTGACCGGATACGATCTGCCACCGGACCGGGCCGCCCACGCCGTCGACCGAATCAACCGGCTCGCCCAACACCTCCGTCGCAACGACGAAACAAGAACCATCGACCAACTACGAGCCGACATCTTCTTAGACCTGTTATGTCATGGCACCCACCCGGCCGACACCGGCAAACCACCCAAAGGGTCAGTG
>JAHEDI010000070.1 GCA_024641305.1 bacterium
GACTGCTCGTCTCGACCAGTAGACATCCTCCCGGGGCGAGCCAGGTCGGCGCGGTGGCCGCCAGGCGTCGTTGAACGTCGAGGCCGTCCGTTCCGCCGTCGAGGGCCAGCCGGGCTTCATGGGTGCGCGCTTCATGGGGCATTCGTTCGATTTCGGCAGTGGGGACATACGGGGTGTTGGCGACGAGAACATCGACGTGGCCCCGCAGGGCCGGAGGAAGGGGCTCCAGCAGGTCGCCTTCGAATACTTGCCCGCCGGCAAGATTGCGCCGAGCACATCGAACCGCAGCCGGATCGAGGTCGGCGGCGTACAGTTCGATCGACGCAACCATTGCGGCCAACGCGGCCCCGACCGCGCCGGAACCGCAGCAGAGGTCGACAACGACGGCTCCTGGTCGGCACCGGGCCGCGGCCTCGGCCACGAGAAACTCCGTGCGACGGCGAGGAACGAACACGCCAGGATCTACGGCTATGCGCAGGCCGCAGAACTCCGCCCAGCCGAGAATGTGTTCCAGAGGAAGGCCACCGATTCGTTTGGTGACGTTGGCTTGAAGTTCGGCAGGTGTTCGGGCGCCAGAGATGAGGAGGTCCGCTTCTTCCTCCGCGAAGACGCAGCCGGCCGTTCTGAGCATGGTGATGACGGCAGAACGGGGGAGAGCGGATCCGGAAGCTGACATATGAGCGCCTTTTGGGTGCATGGTAGGCGGGGGGCCATGCCGGGTGAAGCAACCATCAGGCGCCCATATTCATGGAGGGCATTTGGCCAGGCGGGCCAGGTCTGCGCCTGGCGCGTAGGTGATTCGTGCGGAGAAAGTTCACGCTCGGCGCGAATTAGGTAGCTAATCGAGTCCCCTTCAACGTTTGAAGGGGACTAATGTCGCAGCAAGGTACTCAAATGCGCTGGGAGGCGTCATGCCTTGGTTATCCACTGTCGTGCTCACCTTCGGCCCGGATAGGGACGGGGGTAAATTGTGACGTGGCTACGCAAGATTGGATCTCTGCTCGTCGTGGCCGGTGTGGTTCTTATGGCCGTCGCTCCAGCCGTTTCGAGGGGAGACAGCAACCCTCAGTCGGCCGATTCGGGTCAGGACATCGGCAGTGCCAACACCGAGCTCAATCGGGACGTTGCCAACGCACAGGGTGAGGTGAGGCAAGGAGCTGCGCCCGGCGTGTCTCGGGCTGTCCGACCCGATGAGAGGCCGACCTGTCCTGACGGCCAGTTCAGAGTCGAAGACGGCAAACACAAAGGACAGTGTGTGGCGGCGCCAGGCACCTCTTCGCCGGTTGATGAAAGCGCAGCCGAACCTTCGGTCGCGATTGCCGGGCAGGCCGAGGCTCCGGCCGGAGCCGAGCTTGCGATCGCCAGTCAGACGGCTCCCAAACTGGTCGTCGTCAGGATCGTGCTGAGATCCTGCGAAGTTCGCAATGGAGTCTCAGAAACAAACGTGACGTTCTCTTTCCGCCACGACGGTGTCAATACGACCGGAAAGGTCGAGATGACGATCAACGGGCCGACCGGGGTGATCATCCTCAGTGAAAAGACCGAGATCGAACTTCCCGAAGGGACCTACACTTGGACGGCTCGATCCATCGACTCCGGGTACGTATTGGACGGTCCGACAGCCGGTGAGTTCACGACCCCCTCCTGCCTGGCGGCTACGACAACCACGTCAACAGCCCCAACGACCACAACCGTCCCGACCACCACAACGTCCGTGACCGTCTCCCCAACGAGCATCACCGCACCTTCGACTACGACGACGATTCCGACCTCCAGCACCAGTTCCACACCAACCACCCGTCCAACCGGAACCACGACCACAGTGCCGGTCGTTACTACCTCTTCGGTGCCGTTTGAGCCTCCGCCGGAATTGCCTTTCACCGGCCCGGATGACGTCTACTGGCCGCTGGCTCTGTTGGGGGCCGCCCTGCTCACCGCCGGGATGGGCGCGCTGACCGTGAGCAGAGCGCACGAGGAGAAAGCCATCAACCAAGGATCTTGAGGTTTCGAACCTGGCCGGTTAGGCGGCCTTCGGAAGGATGAGCTCAAAAATGCTGAGATTGTTCTCGAACCGGTAAACAAGGTCGCCGTTCATCATCCGAGCAAGGTTACGCGAGATGGACAGTCCCAGCCCCAATGATCCGACAATGCCGGGGGCGTTGTGCGCTCGCTGGTATGGCTGGAAAATCCGCTCCCGATCTTCTTCGGGAATTGCCGTCCCGTCGTCGCAGACCAAGATCCCGGTCTCGTCCCGGTCAAAGAGCTCGATTTGTACCGTGTCACCGCCATACCGAAGGGCGTTGGTAACAAGATTTCGAACGATCTGACGGATCCGGTCGGGGTCACCAATGGCTCGAACATCGTTGGCTTTGAATTGACCGATGCGGTCCAACTGGTCCCGGTTGAAAGCTTCAAGCACCTGGACCGTCTGGGCTCGGAGGTTCACCGGAACCCGGGCGACGTTGAGGGTTCCGATATCGGCCTTGGCTGCCACGAGGAGGTCATTGACAATATTCGTTACGTCAGAACCCTGGGCAACGAGTAGCTCGAGGAACTCGCGTCGGTCGGTATCGCTGAGTGTGTGGCCGGCGTCGCGCAGAATTTCGCCGAATCCCACTACGGCCGTCAATGGCGTCCGCAATTCATGACTGATGCTGGCCAGAAATTCGTCCTTGGCGCGGATGAGCTGTTCGCGGCTTTCGCGAGCAGCCTCACGCTCCCAGAAGGCCCCAATCATGGCGGCCGCCGTCGTCAGTAACGATACGTCCTCATCGGTCCATTCCCTGACGATGGTCGATTCCGAGAAGCCAATAAGACCCTCCCACCTTCCGTCGACGAAGATCGGAATGTTGAGTTCCGACATAACCGGATTCGGGTCGGCCGCGTAGTGCTCTTTTTCGATGCCAACGAGCTCATCGGGTACGACTACGAACGGCTTACCCGCTTCGAGTTTGGCCCGCGATATGGGCATTTTCTCCCAGGGGACCAGATCCCAATAGGCGTTCCTCAGCTGGCTTCTTGGAGCGCCATCCTTTTCGATTTCGGCCACAGTCTTGGAACACAGGCCGAGCTCGGGATCGATATGGTTTCTTTCGACCAATACGTAGCTCGCCTGGGTGGCAGTCAACAGAGCTTTGACGGCCTCGTCGAGTCGTTGCTCGCCCGTGTTTCCAAGCAGTGTCTGAGCACATTCGGCCAGCGCAGCCTGATAGCGCAGTCTTCGATCCTGGACCTCTGCTTGTCTATCTATGCTCGCTCTTGACCGGCGGTTTTGGACCGTCCCGCCGATCACATGTGCGATCGACCGCAGAAAGTCGCCCTCTTCCAGGGTGAATTGTCTCAGCTGGCGTGTGTGCACTCCCATGACCCCATAGGGGCGGTTCAGGTCCGGGATCACCACGCTGATCCCACTCTTGATTCGGTGGTCGGCGAATCGGGCGGGATGGGTGAACCTCCGATCTGAGGCGAGGTCATGGACGATGACCGGGTCGTTGGTAGCGAGTGTGTACCCGGCCAGGGAGCCCGGCTGACACGACAACTCGGTGCCGCCGATTTCGACGGCGTCACCCCAACCGTGCGCAGCTGCCACAACGAGTCGCGCCCCGGAGGCGGGCTGGTGAAGGATCATGGCGTATTCCACGTTCAGGGCTTCGCAAGCGAGCATGACGGCCAGGTCGAGGACGTTCTCCATGGCCATACCACCCAGGGCGGCCTGGCCAAGTTCGGCTACCGCCGCCTGTGGAGACAGCCCGGCGTTTGGGCCGCCAGGCGCGTGCGGCACTTTGGCAGCAGTTTTGCGCACGGTTGTCCTGTCCATTGTCTGCCATTCCCCCAGAAGGTACTTATGGAATCGACCGATTCGAAGGTCTACTTGAGAGCCTTCGTAAGGTGCGCCTGTCGCGGTGGCTTGGACAAAGTAGGACAGATCGGGCCATCCAGTTTGTCATACCCGCTAGGTCGGATATTGGTAGAAGCCTTTTCCGGTCTTGCGTCCGAGCATGCCGGCTTCGACCATCCTGACCAACAACGGGGGCGGGGCATAGTGGGGAAGCTTGTACTCCTCGAACAAGACATCGGCGACGAGCTTCATCGTGTCGAGTCCGATGAAGTCGGCAAGTTCCAATGGTCCCATCGGGTGATTGGCCCCCAACTTCATACCGTTGTCGATGTCTTCGGCCGTAGCGTGCCCGGCCTCGTACATGCGCATTGCTTCGGTCATGTACGGGACCAGCAGCAGGTTGACCACAAAACCAGCCCGGTCTTTGGCCTTGACCACCGTCTTTGAAAGGGTTTCGGTCGCAAACTTCTCGGCGTTCGCGGCCACTTCAGGGTCGGTGACGACGGTCGTGATCAACTCCATCAGGCGCATGACAGGAACCGGGTTGAAAAAGTGCATGCCGATCACGTGATCTGGGCGTTTGGTACACGTGGCCAGCCTGGTGATCGGAAGTGACGACGTGTTCGAAGCAAAGATGGCTTCTGCTGACGTCACGATATTGTCGAGCGCCTGGAAAATCTCGAGTTTTAGCGGTTCGTGCTCTACGACCGCCTCAATGACCAGCTGGCGGTCCGCCATCGCTTCGAGGTCTGTCGTGAACCGAACGCGACCAAGGGCGGCGTCCCGGTCGGCCTCGGACATCTTCCCCTTGGTCACTGCCCGCTCAAGGCTACGCCTGAGTCGAGTCTCCCCGAGGGCAGCCGCTTCCTCGTTGATCTCCCTGATGACGACGTCCATTCCGGCCGTGGCGCACACCTCGGCGATACCGGCGCCCATTTGTCCGCCGCCGACGACTCCAACCCGCTCAATGTTCATGGGGACCCTTCCTTCGGCTCCCTAGTTTGGCAGGTGTAGGGTTCGGGGGTGTCAGAGCTTGCGTCTTCCTGGTCGATCCGATATGCCATGAGCCAAACGCCGTGGGACCTTGGTCAGCCTTATTCTGACCTGATCGCCCGTCTGGAGCGTGATCCCGGCCTCGGTGCCGGTTCCCCCGGTCGAGCACTGGTACCCGGTTGTGGATCCGGCCATGATGCCGGAGCTTTGGCCGATCATGGCTGGGTGGTTACCGGCCTCGACTTTGCGCCGTCGGCCGAGCCCCTATTCGACGCAAAGGTCAAGGGCAGAGGCGAGTTCGTCCTGGCCGATCTGTTCGCTTATCGGCCGCAAGAGCCGTTTGACCTGGTATTCGATCACACCTGTTTCTGTGCGATTTCTCCGGCCAGGCGGATGGAGTTCGGTTCGGCGGCCGCCGGGTGGGTCAAGCCGGCGGGCCGCTTGGTGTCGGTCGTGTTCCCGATGGGCAAACCCATTGAACATGGCGGCCCGCCATATGCCATGACGACCGACGATCTTGCCGTGGCGCTCGGGTCGAATTTTGAGCTGGTAACCGACGACGAAGCGGACTGCTCGGGCCGCCGCTGGGAAACCCGCTGGGCCGTGTTTGATCGGCTTGATTCTCCAACAGGCGCGGTCGAACCCCTTTAGCTCGGCGCCGAAATCGTTCATCGGAAGATCTACAGCGTGGCTAAGGCTGGTTGGATCGACCCGAGTCAGGGTTGATGATCATCTGGGAGATGTCGACAGCTTCAAACGCAAAGCCTGGAACGGTCTTGAGTTCTCTCAAAACGTCGTTGTCCCAGCGAGGGTCCGGAGCTCCCGAGATGAACCAGGAGCTTCCGTTGTCGGCGAGGATCAGTCCGTATCTCTGCATGGCAACGAGAATGACTTGGACGTCGGGCGAAAAGCCGGATGTATCGAAATTCGCCTTAAGCCGGAATCGTTGGCCCATCGGAGGCAAGGTCGGTGATGCAGAACTGGAGGCGTCATGGCGGGCCGGCCAGACGTGGGCGGCCTGGGTCTGGTCGGCCGTGAAGCGGATCGCGTGACGTATCTCGCCGGAGGCTACTTCGTCGTACCGAACGAGCCCGGGGAAGATAGGCAAGCCTGCCGCGTCGGCGGAAGTCCACCCGTCGGGACGGAGATCCGACGCGGTGAGGTCATAGCGAGCTCCGGAGGCGGCCGTCCAAGAGCTGGCAGGTCCCGGGGTGGCGTCGAACAGCTCGTACAGTTCACACCGAAAGCGGTCGACCACGATGACGTGTCGGTCGCCCGTCGAACTCGGACCTCCTTCGATCGGCGCGTCAAGCGGAATCGGGAACGGTCCGGGATCGGACTCGGAGCCGTACGCGTTGTAGACGACGGACACGTCGGGGGTGCCCAGAGGTACTTCAAGAAAGGGAATGCCGATGGGACTG
>JAHEDI010000004.1 GCA_024641305.1 bacterium
TGGCTGCGGTCCAGGTGAGACTGGCCAAACAGCTAACAAGAACGATTAGCCTTTGTTGGATCTTGCGGACGTGGCGGAATTGGTAGACGCAACCACGTGGCTGCGGTCCAGGTGAGACTGGCCAAACAGTCCACAAAAACGATAAGCCCTAACTGGACCTTGCGGACCTGGCGGAAATGGTAGACGCAACCACGTGGCTGCGGTCCAGGTGAGACTGACCACACAGTCCACAAAAACGATAAGCCCTAACTGGACCTTGCGAACCTGGCGGAAATGGTAGACGCAACCAGGTGGCTGCGGTCCAGGTGAGACTGGCCAAACAGCTAACAAGAACGATTAGCCTTTGTTGGATCTTGCGGACGTGGCGGAATTGGTAGACGCGCCAGGTTTAGGTCCTGGTGGGCGAAAGCCCGTGGGGGTTCAAGTCCCTTCGTCCGCACCAATTCGACTATGGCTGGATGAATAACATGTTCGAGTTCAAGATTGGGTCTTTTCCGATCAGACTTCACTGGTCGTACCTCCTGCTCATCATCCTGGTGTTGGGAGCGGGATTCGGGGTGATCGGCGTTCTGATCTGGTTGATCGCCGTTCTCGTCGCCATTTTGATCCACGAGCTTGCTCACGCAGCCATGGCGCGGCGCCAAGGGGCTCTCCTCGATCACGTCATGCTCTACGGCCTCGGCGGGGTCACCGTCTGGAATGAGCGGTATGGCTCCGGCGTGAACTGGAAGAGCCGTATCTGGATCGCGGCCGCCGGCCCGGTTACCGGCCTCGGGTTGGGTCTTGTGGGTTATGCAGGGATTCGCTTCGGGTTGTTCGGTGAGGCGATGCAGAGTGCCGTCAACGTACCGTGGCGTCTCGGGTTGCGTTATTGGGCGATTCAGGGCGACTGGCTGTCGTTTACGATCGCCTGCCTTGTCTGGATGAGTCTGGCGTGGACCGCCATCAATCTGCTGCCGATGGGTGGGTTGGATGGATCACAAATCCTGGCCGAAGTATTGGAGCGAAAGAATCCCCGGGACGGCCGCAAGCAGGCCGCCTGGGTAGGCGTCATTGTGGCCGGGCTGGCCGCCATCTATGCGGTGATCGTGTTGCGATCTTGGCTCATTGCGTTTGTCTTCGGGATGTTTGCGCTAAACGACTACGCCCGTATCAACGATCAACCTCCGCCGTTCGGGAACTTCCGGCGTTAACCCCACATCGGACGGTCCCCTCGGTCAGGCTAACGCGTCCCTCAGGAGAGCTATCGCCTTCGCGCGGTGGGAGAGTCGGTTTTTCCGGTTGATGCCCATCTCAGAAAGTGTCTGACCGTCCACCTCGAATATCGGGTCATAGCCGAACCCACCGACGCCGCGGCGCTGTCCGGTGATCGCCCCGACGAGGGCCGCCTCGACGACCACTTCTTTTGCACCGTCCACAAAGGCTGCCGCGGTTCGGAATTCAGCCCGACGATCCTGGACGCCTTCGAGCTCAGCAAGCATTTTGGTGACGTTGTCGTCATACGTGGCCTCGGGACCGGCATAGCGAGCCGTGTGAACGCCCGGGCGATCATCGAGCGCTGCGACGAACAGCCCGGTATCGTCGCCAATTGAGGGAAGGTTGGTGGCTTTGAACACTGCCCGGGCTTTCAGCAAGGCATTCCCGGCTAGCGTGTCGGCGTCTTCGATCACATCCTCCCACGACAGGCCGGTCACCAGCTCCCCTACCACCCCGTCGAGCAGCCGAGCAATCTCTGCGATCTTGTCCGGGTTTTTCGATGCAACAACCGCCCGGGGAATCACAGCCCAAGCAATTCTTTCTGAGCTACGGACAGTTCGGCGATGCCGTCGGCAGCCAGATCGAGCAGGCTGTTGAACTCGTCGCGAGTAAAGGCCGCTTTCTCGGCAGTACCTTGTACCTCAACCAGAAGTCCGCGGCCTGTCATAACAACGTTCATGTCGACATCGGCATTGACGTCATCGACGTATTCCAGATCGAGGAGCGGTGTACCGTCGACGATCCCAACCGATACCGCAGCCACGGTATCGATAATCGGAATATCCGACATTCTTCCGGCAACAACTGCCGCGCTGAAAGCGTCGTGCATGGCAATGAATGCCCCAGTGATCGCTGCGGTGCGGGTTCCGCCGTCCGCTTGTAAGACATCGCAGTCGACTTGCACCATCGCCTCGCCCATTTTTTTCATGTTGACAACGGCCCGTAACGATCTCCCGATGAGGCGGGAGATCTCTTTGGAGCGGCCGCCTTCGTAGTTGTTACGTCGGATACGTTCACCCGAGGAACCCGGCAACATTCCGTATTCGGCCGTGACCCAGCCGGCGCCCGAACCTTTCATCCATCTTGGCACCTCTGATTCGACGCCAGCCGTGCACAAGACCCGGGTCTCGCCCATCTCTATGAGCACCGAACCAGGGGTCATATTCGTGAAGCCCCGCGTGATGCGAACTGCGCGTAACTCGTCGGCTGGTCTTTCACGTTGCGCCATTGCTCTCCTTCAGATCGATGGTCAGTCCTGGGGTCGCCGCAACGACGGAACCAGAAAAAGTTTCGGAGGCCTCTTCGACTGATTGCGCCGGATCGTTGGTTGGCCAGAGATGAGTCAGCACAAGACGGCCCACGGTGGCCGCCGTTGCCAATTCACCGGCTTCCGATGCCGTCAAATGGTGGGGCCACGGTTTGTCAGCGCCCAAACCGAGATAGGAGGCTTCCGCAAGGAGGACCTCGGAGCCGGCCGCCCACTCGGGCAGGTGGTCGGCCACCCCGGTGTCAGCCGTGTAGGCAATCGATCCTGCCTGATCAGTCAGCTTGACCGCCATCGTCGGAACCGGATGATTGGTTTGTGTGAAAAGAAGGTGAAGATCCTTGACGTTCACCTCCGTACCGAGGTCCACCCGGTTGAACGTGAGCGCTTCGAAGACCGCACTTCCGGTCCGACCAATAAGCGCCTCAAGTCGCTTCGGAACCGAGGCGGGGGCGTACACCGCAATCGGGCCAAGGAGCGGACGCCCATATCGGCGAGAGTAGGCGAAAGGCAGGACGTCGACGCAATGATCGACGTGTTCGTGGGTGATGATGATGGCGTCGAGGTCGGCCGGATCGACATATTCTTGAAGCGCCGCAAAGGTGCCCGTCCCACAATCGAGCCACACGGTCGCCTGCTCGGTTTGCACGAGATAGCCCGATGAGGGGCGACCGGGAGTCGGATAGGTGCCGTTACACCCGAGTACTGTCAGACGCATCGGAGGGAGCTTAGGCCAGCAGTAAGCCCCCGGCCGGTATCAGCCGGTAGATTCCCGGCGATCTGGCTAGTCATCTATCTCGATCTCCAACTGCCGGGACCGCTTAGCGACGATCTCGAAGGCACCGACCGAGTCGTCGCTGATGACGAGGTAGAGCCAAGCAGGCGAAGGAGCCCTGGCTACATCGGTAGCCGACGGAACCCGAGTTCCGCGGGGGTGCGAGTGAAACACGCCGCCGATCTCCCAATCGTGCCGTTCAGCGTGGCGAGCGGCACCGTAGAACTCCGCCGGATCGATGGTGTACGACGAAGGGGACCTGTCGACGTTGCTGAGGCAATACACAAACCGGACCGACCCTGCGGGAGTTACCGCCAGGAGCCCGCACGCTTCACGTGGTGCTTCGTAGGTGGCGTGCTCCAGCATGGCGGTGAGCATGGGCTTGCGGACCCGGAGGGCCCTCATGGGCTCAGACGTTGACAAACCCAACCTGACTCCGTCAGTCGGTACACGATCCGATCGTGAAGCCGATTGACCTGGCCCTGCCAGAATTCAATCCGACGAGGGATCACTCGATACCCTCCCCAGGTCTCCGGCCGGGGTACCTGTTGACCTGCCCATCGAGACTCCTCAGTCTGATATCGAACTCTCAACACTTCCCGGCTCGCGATTACCTCCGATTGATCGCTTGCTCTGGCCGCCAACTGTGATCCACGCGGCCGACTCGCGAAGTATCGATCCGACTCCGCGACGTCCACTCTCTCGACACTTCCCGCCACCCGGACTTGCCGATGGAGCGATTGCCAGAGGAACACGAGAGTCGCCTCCGGCCGATCAGCCAACTGTTGGCCCTTGCCGCTGGCGTAATTTGTGAAGAACACGAATCCGGCGGGACCGTGTCCCTTCAATAACACGACTCTCGCATCGGGATTACCCGCCACATCAACGGTGGCGAGCGTCATCATGTTTGCTTCGGGAATACCTGCCTCGATTGCTTCCTGGAACCAGCCTGCAAACTGGTCAGAAGGGTCAACGGCGACATTGGCTTCCAACAATCCGTCGACGTCGTATTCGATCCGGGGGGGCTCCATCACGGATCCCGTACCGCGGCGGGAGGCCGAGCCGGCCCTACCGCCGGCTTCACGGCGTCGGGTCGGGCGTGAACGGTCTCGGCCAGGTACATCGGCTAGGTCAGGGGAACGATGTACTTCAAAACGACCACGAAGTGAAAGAGGGACCCGGCCACGACCAGGACGTGAAAGACCTCGTGGTAGGAGAAGATTCGGGGAAAGAGGCGCGGCCGCTTGGTTGCAAAGGCGACCATTCCAATCAAATAGGCAATTCCACCTGCCAGCAAGAACCCCACGCCAATGGGAGCAAGTCGTTCCGACATGACCGGGAGCGGCACAACCGCGAAACACCCCATCGTCGTGGCCAGAGCAACCGGTAGCCAAACGCGGGCCCGATGGAACACGATCCGCTCAACCGTCCCGATGAGAAATGCCGACCAAACGATGACCAGGGTGGCGATCCTCCACCCGCCATCGAGCAGATTCACGGCGAACGGCGTAAACGAGCCGGCCACCAGTAAGAAGATCATGGAATGATCCACCCGCTGCATTCGGGCCTTCCAGCGTTCACCCCAAGGAATCGAGTGATATAACGCGCTCGTTGTGTACAAGGCAATCAATGAAACCCCGAAGACGATCATCGAAACCATCCGGGGGCGGTTATTCACGGTCGACACGATAAGAACGACCAGACCACCCACCGAAGCCACCGCCGCCGATCCATGGAGAAGGCCGCGTACGGGGTTCTGCATCAGGCCAAGTGTCATGCGTTGCACAGGGTCAGCATATCGGTTTACAGGTCGTAGCATGGCGACCGATGAAACCGGTACTACGAGGACTCACCAAACGATGCCCCCACTGCGGAGCGTCTGGCCTGTTCATCGGTTGGTGGACCATGCACAAACACTGTCCCGGTTGCGGTATGAAGTTCGAGCGAGATCAGGGCTACGGAACCGGAGCCATGATCGTGAATACGGCCGTGACAATTGGTACATTCCTGATCGTCTTCGTGGCCATCATGGTCGTCACCTGGCCCGACGTTCCCTGGTCAACTGCGTTGATCGTTACGATGGTGATCAACACACTCATACCGATCGTTTTCTATCCATGGTCTAAAACGATCTTTCTGGGGTTGGATCTCGCGGTCCGACCACTCGGAGCCGACGAACTGGCCAGGGCAACCGCCTGGCTTGCCCAAAACGATTCCCCGACCAACGGGATCGACGCACGTTGACGGTCAGGACGTTCCTCGATATGAGCCATGGCCACCGGTGAGAGACACCCCTCACTTGAACGACGAACAGTTCGTGAGTCTTGAGACGTTTCGTCGCGATGGGACGGCAGTCAAGACGCCGATTTGGTTCGCCCAGGAGGGCGACAAGTTATTCATGTGGACGGCCGCCAATTCTGGCAAAGTCAAGCGAATCGGCAACAACACCGGGGTGCGAGTCGCCGTGTGCACGCGATTTGGACGGGTCACCGGTGATTGGTTCGAGGCCCAAGCTTCGGTTGACGCCTCCCCTGCAGCCGTGCAACGGGTCGAAAACCTGTTAAAGGTGAAACTCGGCTTCTGGTTCACGCTGTTCCAGCGTATCGATGGGATCCGGGACAACCGGAATGGCTCAAGCCGGGTTTGCCTCACGGTCTCGTTTGCGAAAAGTTCCTAGCTACCTGACCCGCAGCATCCAACTATGTCTTCGCCACCTCTAGCGACGGCGACGCTTGCGCAGGGGGTTGACGACGACCTGCTCGTAGGGCGGCGGTTGAAACGCCTCAAGATCTTTCAGCCGTGGATCGTTTGAGAACATCTTGACGACGGTCGACAGAACCTCGGCTTCCTTCTGAAGCGTCCGGACCTCTGTCATCTGATTCCATTCGACAAACGTGACAACCAATCCCGAACCTCCGGCGCGTGCGGTTCGCCCCGAGCGGTGGAGGTAGGTCTTATAGTCCTTGGGCAAGTCGTAGTGAATCACAATGTCCACACCTTCGATATGCAGGCCCCGAGCAGCCACGTTCGTCGCCACGAGCACCTTGGTCTTGCCCTCGGCAAACGACGCCAGAACCCGCTCTCGCTTCGATTGAGGCAGATCGCCGTGAAGGGCTTTGGCCGATACGCCCTCGGCGCTTATTTGTTCAGCAGCTTTGTCACAACCACGCTTGGTATGGACGAAAACAAGAATCCGGGTGGCGTTTTCAGCAATGGCGGCAACTGCTTTGGGTTTGTCGAGATAGTGCACCTCGATGAACCGGTGCTCCATGGTGTCCACGGTCACCGTGTCAGATTCAACCTCGTGATAGACAGGTTCTTTGAGGTGTCGTTTGACCAAACGGTCCACGGCTCCGTCCAGGGTCGCCGAAAAAAGCAGCGTTTGGTGATCGCCCTCCATCTGGCGGACGATGACGTCTACCTGAGGCAAGAAGCCCATATCGGCCATCTGATCGGCCTCGTCAAGACACACCATCTGAACGTCGGCCACCGATACATCGCCCCGCTCCAGGAAATCGATCAACCGACCAGGGGTCGCAACCACAATGTCGGCCGTGGCGAGTTCGGTCCGCTGGTCGCTCATGGAGGCACCGCCGTACACGGCCACCACATGAAGACCGTAAGAGTGGCCCAGGAACCTCAGCTCTTCGGCCACCTGCAAACACAATTCGCGGGTCGGGACGAGTACCACGCCGCGGGGGCGTCGCTTGATGGCGGACGTGAGTTTCATGACCATTGGTAGCCCGAAGGCGAGGGTCTTGCCCGAACCCGTCTTGGCTTTGCCGCAGACATCGACACCCGAGAGCGCGTCCGGGATGGTCATGGTCTGAACAGGAAAAGGAGTGGTAATACCCCGGCTGGCCAATTCGGCAACGAGCGTGTCGGACACACCGAGGTCCGCGAAAGAAGTTTGAGTCATCGGGAATAAACGATAGCGTCATTCCTGTACCCCCCCGCCGTACCATGGTGAATCGATGTCTCTTGACGAAACCCTCGATGCCCTAGCAACCGTCGTCGCCGCCAAGCCTGGCGGCTTGCACCGCGAAGGCCAGGCCCAAATGGCCGGAGCCGTTGCGGCGGCCATGGCCAATCGGCGGCACTTGCTTGTCGAGGCCGGAACCGGCACCGGCAAGTCATTCGCATACATCGTTCCGGCAGTCGTCTCTGGCCAAAAAGTCGTGATCTCGACCGCCACGAAGAGCCTCCAGGATCAGCTCGACCGTCGCGACGTTCCCTTCATTGCAGAGGCGTTGGCAGCCGGCTTCCCGGTCACCTGGCAGACCGTCAAAGGAAGAGCCTCGTACGTCTGCAAAGCCCGTCTCATCGAACATACCGACATCGTGGCCCAAGACCTGTTCAGCGAGCCGAAGGTCGAAGACCGATACTCCCAGATCGCCGATTGGGCGACCGACCATCCAACCGGCGACCGCGACGATCTGCCGTTCTCGGTGGATGACGACACCTGGGCAACCGTGTCGGTTTCGGGCACCGAATGCCCCGGACGCGACAACTGTCCAATGGGCACAACCTGTTTCGCCATGCAAGCCCTCGACCGGGCCGAGGACGCCGACCTCGTCATCGTCAACCATCATCTGTACGGGACCCACCTCATGTCCGATCGGGGGGTCTTACCGGACCATCAGGTCGTGATCTTCGACGAGGGGCATCGACTCGAAGATACGTTCGCGTCGGCATTCGGCTTTGAAATCGCTCCGTGGCGCTTCCGACAATTGGAACGCGCCTCACGATATTTGCGGGGTGTCGCAGGAACCAAGGCCACCGAGACCCTCCTGGAAGACCTGTCTCTGGCCGGGGAGGGGGTCGAAGACGCCCTCGGCCATTTTGATGGAACCAGGGTTGCGGTGCCTTCTGACTTGAAGATTCCATTCGAAGCCGCCGCCAGGGTGGTCGCCAAGGTTCGCAAATTGGCTGAGAAGACCCCCGCCCCAACCCAATCCCAGGAAGGTGCCAAAGCGCGACTGGTCCGGTTGGCCGGTCACATGGAAGCCGACCTTGGCCTTGGCCACCAACTACCCGATGGGTATGTCGGCTGGGTCGACCGAAGGTCATACAACGTGGCGCCGATCCACGTCGGCAAACAACTGGCTGACCTCTTGTTACACGACACCACGGTGATCGTTACCAGCGCCACCCTCACCACCGGAGGGTCACTGCTTCCGCTGGCCAGCGCACTCGGATTCGAGCCAGACGAGACGACCGGACTACGGGCTCCGTCGCCATTCGATTTCGAGAAACAGGGCCGCATCTACGTGGCGAGTCACCTGCCAGAACCAAACGCCGAGGGATTCGGCGAGGCGGCCTCAGACGAAATCGTCCGGCTTGTCACGGCGGCGGGCGGCCGATCATTGATCCTCACCACCTCCTATCGGAACCTGGAACGCTTTTCCGAAGCGCTGCTCGGACTCGACGAATTCGCCATTTTCACCCAGGGAGACCTCCCCAAACGACAACTGCTCGAAAAATTCGAAGCGGACGAGACATCGGTACTCGTGGCAACCATGGGATTCTGGGAGGGTGTCGATGTCGTCGGCCGATCGCTTGAGCTCGTGGTCCTTGATCGACTCCCCTTTCCCCGACCAAACGACCCCCTATGGGAGGCCCGCCGGGAAGCCGCAGAACTAAGCAGACAGAATCCCTTCATGACGGTCGATCTTCCCCGGGCCGCCATGCTGACCGCTCAAGGAGCCGGCCGACTCATTCGCAGCACAACCGATCGTGGCGTCGTCGCACTCCTCGATTCTCGGGTCGCCACCCGACGGTACGGTCGGACAATTCTCAACACGCTGCCGCCGATGCCCGTCCTCACCGACCTGCGACTCGTCGAGGAATTCCTCGCCCAGCACTGACGCTACGCTGTTCGACCATGGCAAAAGAGTTCATTTACACGATGATGCGGGTCTCCCGCCACCATCCCCCCGACCGCACCGTCCTCAAGGATGTCACCCTGGCCTTCTACCCTGGCGCCAAGATCGGGGTCATTGGCCACAACGGGTCCGGGAAGTCGTCGCTGCTGCGGATCATGGCCGGCCAGGACGACGGGTACACCGGGGAGGCCAAACTGACAGACGGGTTCACGGTGGGCTACCTCCCCCAAGAACCCCAACTCGACCCTGACAAGAACGTGCTCGACAACATCATGGACGGCGTGGCCGAAACTCAGTCGCTCATCGATCGCTACAACGAGGTGTTGGCTGGGTGGGCCGACCCTGACGCCGACTACGAGCTCCTCGGGAAGCAGCAGGCCGATCTCGAAGGCAAAATCGAGGCCGCCAACGCCTGGGATCTTGATCGACATGTCGCCATCGCCATGGATGCCCTGCGCGTTCCACCCGCCGACGCCGACGTCACCACCTTGTCAGGTGGCGAACGACGCCGGGTTGCGCTCTGTCAGCTGCTTTTGTCCCACCCCGACCTGTTGCTCCTCGATGAGCCAACCAACCACCTCGACGCCGAGTCGGTTGCCTGGCTGGAACGGTTCCTGGCGGATTACACGGGAACGGTCATGGCGGTAACCCACGATCGTTATTTCCTGGACAACGTGGCCGGTTGGATCCTGGAACTCGACAACGGCAACACGTATCCATACGAAGGCAACTACTCCGGATGGCTTGAACAGAAACAGGCCAGGCTCGCCCAAGAGGAGAAACAGGTCTCGTCTCGCCAGGCCACCCTGGCCAGGGAACTGGCCTGGGTTCGCCTGTCACCGCGAGCCAGGCAGGCCAAATCCAAAGCCCGCCTGAGTGCTTATGAGGACCTCCTCGCCGAGTCGAAGGCAGATCAGGCTTCCAAAAAGGGGCTCGAACTAACCATCCCGATGACCAAGCGCCTCGGCAACACGGTTATCGAAGCGAATGGACTCCGTAAAGGATACGGAGACAAACTACTGATCGAAGATCTGACATTTATGCTCCCTCCGGCCGGCATCGTTGGCGTTATCGGCGCCAACGGAGCGGGAAAGACAACGCTATTTCGCATGATTACCGGTCAGGAGCAACCCGACGGCGGTGAGCTCACGGTCGGCGAGACGGTCGATCTCGCGTACGTTGATCAGTCACGAGACACGCTCGACCCGAACCTCACGGTGTACCAGCAAATCACCGATGGCAAGGACATCATTACCATCGGCGGCCGGGAAATGAACGGACGCGCCTACGTTGCGTCGTTCAACTTCAAAGGGTCCGATCAGCAGCAGAAAGTCAGTGAGTTGTCTGGCGGCGAACGCAACCGGGTTCACCTGGCGCGGATGCTCAAGACGGGTGGCAACGTGCTCTTGCTCGACGAGCCAACCAACGACCTCGACGTCGACACATTGCGCGCTTTGGAAGATGCGCTTGAATCGTTCCCCGGCTGTGCCGTAGTCATCACCCATGACCGCTGGTTCCTCGACCGAATCGCCACCCACGTCCTCGCCTTTGAGGGTGATTCCGTGGTCCGCTGGTTCGAGGGCGGCTTCACCGAATATGAAGATCGCCGCCATGAAGAACTCGGAGCGGCCGCCGATCAGCCACATCGCATCAAGTACAAGCCGCTCGCTCGCTAATCAACGCCCCCGTCCTCCAACTCGTGGGCTGACGGTTCGCAATAAGTGGTCCCGGCGCTCAGGCGACTCAGTCCTCTTCGACGTCCTCGCGACGGATCCCCAGGACGAACAAGATGGCATCGAGGTACGGGACACTTACCGACGTGTCGGCTGCCTCCTGAACGATCGGTTTTGCGTTGAACGCCACTCCGAGGCCGGCCGTGGCGAGCATGTCAAGATCGTTGGCCCCATCGCCCACCGCCACAGTCTGTTCAAGCGGGACCCCTTCTCGATTGGCGAGTTCAACGAGTAACTCAGCCTTGCGCTTTCGATCGACGATTGGCCCGATTAGCTGGCCGGTAAGCACGCCATCGAGGATCTCCAATTCGTTGGCGAAGACGTGGTCGATTCCGAGTTCGGCGCCCACCTTGTCAACGAAGAACTGAAAGCCCCCAGAAACCGCAGCCGTGGTGTACCCGAGGCGGCGAAGCGTCCTGACGAATGTTCGCGCCCCAGGCGTCAGGCGAACTTTGGCTTGCGCCCGGTCGAGGGCAGCCTGATCCAATCCAGCGAGCAGGGCTACCCGAAGCCGGAGAGATTCGGTGAAATCGAGTTCACCCGCCATGGCACTAGCCGTGATGGCGACCACCTCGTGCTGAACGCCGGCCTCGTCGGCCAGCAGATCGATAATCTCATCCTGGATGAGGGTGGAGTCGACATCGAGAAAGACAAGGCGTTTGGCACGACGACCCAGCCCTTCACGCTGAATGGCCACGTCGACCCCGTGGTGGGCCGAGGACTGCAATAGACGGGACCGCATGTCTCCGGCGTCGCCGCCCGAGACTATGAGTTCATAGCTGAAGACCGGCGTTCGTGATAGTTGGGCGATCCGGTCGATATTGCCCCCACCGCCGGCAATGGCGTCGGCCACGCCGGCCAAGGCCGCCGCGGACAATTCACGCCCGAGAACGGTTACTGCATGACGTATGGGACTCGGGGGCGTGCTGACCTCCGCTTCGACGACCTCGAACTCAATCGCCATCGACTTCTGCCAGCCGTAGTAGAGCAGGTCTTTGACCGTTGAGGCACTCTCGGGGATGTCAACGAGCAAACTCAGGTTGAGCCGATCGTGGACCACGGTCTGTTCCATATCCAGAACGTCGGCACCGGCCGACGCCAGGATCTCCAACAACCCGAACGTGATTCCGGGTCGATCGGTACCGGTTACATGAACAAGGATCGACTTCGACATTCCGCCAGGCTAGTGCGCAAGTCTGTAGGCTCAGACCCGCTCTGGCACCCGGGCGAGCGGGCCGATCCGAATTGCGAGTTCCTACGCGACGCCGAATCGAGGAGTACGGCACCGGAGGAAGGCCGACTCACCCTTTCCGACCAGGCAAGGTACCCGGCCGTCTGGCTGCTGGCGGAGCGGATCGATCAGGTTGGTTGTCACAAAGGAGAGTGGAACAAACGTGGCCGAGGCGGCCGAGGCGGGGGTGCCAGGATCGATACACAACGAGAGTGAACCATCGTTGTTTTTCGCGAGATAGCTACCCGCCGGGATGGCCGAACCATTGTACGTGTCGACGATAGTGCCAGGGCCCACGATCCCGGTTACCGGCGTAGGGACCGCCCGACAGTCTTCGGCCGGAACCGCCCCCAACACCACGTTGCCGAATCCGAACGTGTTGTCCTTGCCCTTGGGGCCAAGGTCCAACGAATAGTCCTCGAGCCCTTTCACGACCCGATCGGGCGTCCAGTTCGGGGCTGCGTGCATGATAAGGGCGGCGAGACCGGAGATATGCGGAGCCGAGGCCGACGTTCCGATGAACCCATCACAAGCTCCCGCCGTTCCACCGAAGGCACGGGTAATCACTCCGTCAGCCGACACAAAGTCCGGTTTGATCCGACCATCGATCGTCGGGCCCAGCGAAGAGAAGTACTCGATCTGGTTGTTGGCGAAACAGGCGGCCCCCACTGCCACCGTGTGAGGCGAGAAAGCCGGGTCGGCGATCGATCCGGTGGCTACCTGGTATTCAATGGGACCCCTGTGTCCAAACACCAAGAGATCCAACTCACCTGGGTTGGTTACCGAATACGCTCGGACCTCAATAAACACTGTCTTATCCGACCCTGTCGTATTCGTCCAGATAACTTGCTCGCCGGGAAAATCACCGGGGGGAGACGCCTGGTCGCGGAAGCCGTCGCTTCCATAGTTCAGAGGCTCAGTTCCCGTGAGATCCCACAGGTATAGGTCGAGGTCCTCCGTAGTTTTCGGCCAGTTATCCCACTTCAAGAAGACGCTCAAGGTACCGCCGCTAGGAACGACCGCTGATAGGTCAAAGTCCGGCGAACCAGACGAGTTGGTGCCGAAGCGTTGCAGCGTGATGTTGCTGTTGGGTGGCGTGTACGGTTTCCACGCGCCTTTCCAATGGTCCTGTGTGTAGTTCCCGGCAGCAGCCACCCAAAGAATGCCGGCCTCGTCGGCGCGCCTCGCCGCGTTTGAGGCGCTGGGGGCCTGGGCCGTCCCGTCCCCCCGATCAGACAAGAACCAGGCACCGGAATGGTTGATGATGTCGATCCCTTGCGCGATCGCGTAATCCACAAACGCTTCCAGGTCGAACTCATCATCGACACACACCAGATAGATCTGAGCGGCGGGAGCAATGTCATAGATGATCTCTGCCACGGCGGTCCCGTGGGCTCCCCCGCTTTCCAGCGGGTTGGAACAATAATTCTTCGTGATGGCATTCCCGGGAAGGTCCCCCGACGTGACTGCTTCGAGACGCCCTGCGAAACCAAAGTCGACGACGGCAACCTTCGCCCCGATCCCGGTCAGGCCAAGCGCGTGCCAGGTGTTGGCGCCCGTGGTACCGACGCCCTGGGACTGTACAGCTAGCGGAGCGGGAGGGATCATCTGGCGGACTGACGCAATCCCGGGCGCCCGCTCCAGGCCCCGAAGGGCCGCGAGCGGCATTTCCACCTTGAATGACTCGCCTTCACTGGCCAGCACCCGTCCACCGGCGTTGCCTACCGACTGGCGAGCAGCGGTTTCCCGACCGGTGTAGTCGACCCGGACGGTCACATTGCCCGCATTGGACCTGGCAGCCTCGGCCAGCGATCCACCGACCCCGTCGAAAGAGTCACGGTTGACCTCGATGGGAACGGATCGCTCGGGTTCGCCCTGAGCAACGGCCGGACTGCTCAGCAACGACCCGACGACCACGATGGCGAGCGACGTTGACCATATCCTGCGTCCGGGCATCGCCTACTCCCTGGGTGTGCGAACCAACATAGTAAATCGCCGTGGCCGCTAACCGGAGTCGCTTCCGAGCATCACCGACCAGGACCGCAGACCGGTCCGATTGTTCCGTGGAGGTGGGGGGAGTCGAACCCCCGTCCGTTGCACCATCTGCGCCGCTTCTCCGAGCGCAGCCAACAGCAAGCATTCGGACCAGTGGGGCTCTGATGGCAAGTTTCCCTCTGACCTATCCGGAATTGTCTTAGCCCCTCAGTCCCGGAATCCCTCGGGGAGCGTCCTACATTGCGACGTCTGGATCCGGCGAGGTAGGTACCCTCCGGTCAGACGAGCAGCCTATTTAGGCTGCCAGGGCGAAGTTATCTTCGGCACCTATTGGTGTTCCGGTTCTTTAACGAGGACTCCGGAGACCTCGGCTCGCTTCAAGCGCTTCAACATGCAACGTCGAAACCGTTTCACCCCCATATAGGGATACGGCGAGTATAGGCACCACGGCCGATAATCGGCCATCGGATAACCGGACCCGGTCAGGCAACCGCTACAGAATCCGAGCCGGCCATGGCGGGGGCGAGAACTCGCAATGCGGCATCGACCACGTGGGGGTCGAATTGGGTGCCTGTGTGGGCGGTCAATTCATAGAAGGCCACCGGCATGGGTTGGGCCACCTGATAAACCCGATCGGAGATCATGGCGTCAACCGCGTCTGCAACGGCAATGATGCGGGCCATTCGGGGAATCCGGTCGCCTGCCAGCCCGAATGGGTAGCCGAGTCCGTCGACCCGCTCATGGTGACACAAGACGGCTCTGGCAATCTCGGGAGCCACCAGACCATCCAGAATGAGGAATCCCAGCTCGGGGTGTTTCTGAACCTGGGTCTGTTCCTGCTCGGTCAGCGGCCGAGGAAGATTGAGAATCGAATCGGGGACCTTCACCTTGCCAACGTCATGGAGGTGCGCAGCCATCCAGACAGTCCGCTGTTGGATGGTCCCAAAACCCAACTCAGCTGAGATCTCGACCGCCAGTGCGGCGGTCCGCGCACTGTGGCCGGCAAGATCCTCAGACAGTTGTGGGAAGCTGTAGGTCATACGGGATCACAGTCGCGGTGACCCGGCAATCGTTACATGTTTTTTGTCGACCGTCCGGTCGATCGTTGAATCTCCCGTTTTTGGTCTTTTTCTTTCAACGCCTGTCGCTTGTCATACGCCCGGCGGCCCTTGCCGAGGGCGACTTCGATCTTGGCCCGTCCGTCGAGGAAGTAAATCGACAAAGGAACGGCGGTAACCCCTTGTTCGGCGATCGCCGCGGCGATCTTGTCTATCTCTCGGCGGTTCAGGAGGAGCTTGCGCCGGCGATCGGGGGCGTGACCGCCTTCGTGGGCGAACGAGTACGGAGCGATATAGGCGTTGAGGAGAAAGGCCTCTCCCCGATCAATGATGACGAAGGCGTCCTGGAGGTTGGCGGTCTTGGCCCGCAGGCTCTTCACTTCGGACCCGACCAGCACCATTCCTGCTTCGAACGTGTCGACGATGGAATAGTCGTGGCGAGCTTTCCGGTTCTGGGTAACGATCACCCGTTCTTGGCTCATCCGTTCAGATAGTTCATCGGGTTGACCGGAGTGCCGTACTCACGAGTCTCAAAATGTAAATGTGGACCCGTCGAATAGCCCGTTGAACCGACATACCCAATGGTCGATCCAGCCGACACACTGCTCCCAGCCGATACGTTGAGCGAGCTTTGGTGGGCGTAGAGCGTGGTGAGACCGCCCCCATGGTCGATGATGACCGTCTTGCCGTACCCGCCGTACCAGTCTGCCCAGATCACCGTGCCAGAACCGGCGGCAGCAATCGGGGTTCCGGAGCCACCGCTGATGTCAAGGCCGGTATGTAGCTTGCGAACGCCACTAATCGGATGAATCCGGTACCCAAACCCGGAAGAGACCGACCCGTTGATGGGCCAGCTCAGCCGTCCCGGATTCGATCCGCCGGTGCTGGTCAACCGATTGAGGTCGGCCTGGAGCTTGGCTTGTTCGGCCTCAAAGGCAGCAATCTCGCCCTCGATCTCAGCGATCTCAGCTTCGATCGACGCGAGAATTCGGCCCGCCTCTCTTACCTCTTGATCGACGATGGCGGCGGCGGCGGCCAGAGCGATCTTGTCATCCTCGAGAGCCGCTCGCTTGATCTCGAGGCCCGCCAGCAGAACTTCGACCGTGCGCTGATTCTCTTCGATGGCAGTTTGTTGGTTTTGCTCGGTGCGCTCGAGGATTTCGAGGGTGTTCAACAACCGCTCCGAAGAGTCGAATACGTCATCGGAATACCGCATCGCCACCGACATCGAAGCCATATCGTCAACATTGACGACTACCGATGATCCGATTGACGAAGCCCTCTGCATGTACAGCTCCGCAGCTCGATCCTGGAACGTGAGCCGGGCTTCTCGAATTTGGAGACGGGTGTTGGCTACTTCGATCGCGAGCCGATCGAGCCGAAGATTCAGCTCATCAAGCTGAGCTTCGTTGTCGGCGATCTCTGCCGTGACTGCATCGACCTTGGCCTGAGCTTCGGCAACCGCGGCCCTGGCCACCCGCAGGCGCCCCTGGGCGGCCTCCAACTCGACGAGTTGAGCCGACCGCTGACTGGCGATCCCCTTCGACTGGTCTTTGAGCACGTCGATCTTTCGATCAATCTCATCGATATCACTCTGAGATTGGGCGCCGGCGGTCACTGCGCCGGCCATGACCGCCAGCAAAACGATGAGCGCTACGAATGATTTCATGCATTACACCTTGAGGAACTTCCGGAGTCCAAGTGCCGATCCACCGACACCGGCGACGGCACCAAACGCCAGGAACAGTATTGACCATTTCACAAAAAAGCCAGACGAGATGGTGAAATCGAACAGGCTGATGGCCGCGTCAACATCGCCGACTACCCGACTGGCAATCCAGACCCCAAAAACGGCCAGTCCGGCGCCTGCCATCCCCTCGATCATCCCCTCGATGAGGAAGGGGATGCGAATGAACCAGTTGGAAGCCCCGACCAGCCTCATAATCGAGACCTCTTCCCGACGGGCATAGATAGCCATCCGAATCGTATTCGAGATGAGAACAACTGCGGCAATTCCCTGAATAAGCGCCAGCCCGAAACCCAGCCAGTTGAGAACCCGGGATAGCTGAGCGACGTTTTCGATGGACTCCCCCGGCGCCACCACTTCCAACACCGCCGGTTGATCGATCAGGTTGAACACGACTTCGCGATACCGGGTGCTGTCTGTCAGCCGGATCCGAATTGAAGCGGGCAGCACATCAGGATCGATGTTGTCCGCCACGGGCGAATTCGGAAACAGTTTCTTGAATTCCTCAAAGGCTCCGAGCTTGTCGACGTACTCGGTCGACTCGACGAGGTCCCAGCCGTCGATCTCCGAACGGAGGGCCACCTGCGAGTCAAGCGTGATGCCGTCGCGAGCATCCTTGAGAAAGACGATGACATGCGTACCGTCCTGCCATTGCTGGGTATTGGTTCGGACTAGCTCCTGGATCGACAACGCTCCGAACGCCAGGAATAGTGACACGAACACCGCCAGGACCGCGCCCGAGACCACCAGGGGATTGCGGCGCATGTTGACGAGAGACTCTTCGAGCAAAAACCCGATCCGGCTCATTCGACCGATTCCTCTTGCTCGTATCGCCCACTCGCCTGATCGCGGACCACTTGGCCTGCTTCGAGACCGACCACCCGACGTCGCATGGCATCGACGATGGCGTGGTCATGAGTTGCCATGACGATGGTGGTCCCCGTGCGATTGATCCGGTCGAGCAAGCGCATGATGCCGACCGAGGTGGCCGGGTCAAGGTTCCCGGTGGGCTCGTCGCACAGCAAGATAGGCGGCCGATTCACGAACGCCCTCGCAATCGACACTCGTTGCTGTTCACCACCGGAGAGTTGGCGGGGAAGGCGCTCGGATTTGCCGGTGAGACCAACCAGGTCGATCACCTGCTCGACTTGCCGGTGAATGACGGCTTTCGGTCGACCCAGGACCTCAAGCGCGAAAGCAATATTCTGGGCGACAGTCTTGTTCGGAAGGAGCTTGTAGTCCTGGAAAACGGTTCCGACCGTCCGGCGGAGATACGGCACCTTCCACGAAGGCATCGCCGTTATGTCCTTGCCGGCTACCCAGATGGTCCCCGTCGTAACTTCCTCTTCGCGCAGGAGCATCCGAATCAGGGTCGACTTGCCCGACCCGGACGCGCCGACGAGGAACAAGAACTCGCCTTTGGCGACATTCAAAGAAACATTGCTACACGCTACGGTGCCACCGTCGTAGACCTTGGTGACATCCTCGAGTTTGATCATGGGTACCTCTGAACGCGAGCTATCCGCAGGGCTGCGGGGTCATCCAAACGACAGGTTACCAAGGGGTCTGCTCCTACTTGAATCAATCGGACTCGATCTCATGGTTGGCCCGCCGCCACATAAGGTAGCCCTCAATGAACTCGTCGAGGTCGCCGTCGAGAACGCCGGTGACATTGCCGACCTCGGTTCCGGTCCGCATATCCTTCACCATCTGATACGGCTGCATGACGTACGAGCGAATCTGGTGTCCCCAAGCCGCTTCAGTTTGTTCGCCTCGTATCCCGTCAATGTGGTCCAGCCGATCTTGCCTGGCCTTGTCTGCGAGGCGCACCTGGAGCAGTTTCATGGCGCGAGCCCGGTTCTGAATCTGAGACCGCTCCGCCTGGGAACCCACCACGATCCCGGTCGGGAGATGGGTGATCCGAACCGCCGAATCCGACGTGTTGACATGCTGACCTCCGGCTCCCGATGACCGGAACGTGTCGACGCGTAAGTCGTCGGAGTTGATTTCGATCTCCTCAGCTTCGGCGACCTCCGGAATGACATCGACAGCCGCAAACGAAGTGTGGCGTCGAGCAGCCGAATCAAACGGTGAAATCCGCACGAGTCTGTGAACCCCTTTCTCGCCAACCATCCAGCCGTAACTGTGATCACCCGTGACCGTAAACGAGGCGGACTTGATTCCAGCCTCTTCGCCGCGTTGAACTTCTTCGAGGGTTACCTGGAATCCGGCCTTCTCAAGATGCCGCAAGTACATGCGCAGAAGGATCTCCGCCCAGTCCTGGGCATCGACTCCCCCGGCACCCGCATGAACACTGACGATGGCTTCATAGTCGTCATACTCGTCATAGAACAGCGATTCCATCTCGAGCTTGCGCAGTTCGATATCGACCGACTTCAGATCGCGCTCGACGTCGGCAAGCACCGCCAGATCAGATTCTTCGGCCGCCATGTCAAGGATCATTCCGGCTTCCTCAAGAGCGGCCACCAGTTTGTCTTGCTGCGTGAAAATCTGCTCATACCTGGCGAGACGTTTGGTCACCTCCCGGGCTGCGTTGGGATCATCCCAAAACCCGGGCGTACCAATCTGCTCGTTGAGATCGGCTACTTCATCTTTCTTATTGTCGAGGTCAAAGGAACCTCCTGGCGTCGGCGAGCCGCGATCTCAATTCGTCGATCAGGGCGCGCAATTCTGTTTCAGTCACCGTGAGACACTCCTATTCGGCCGCGCCATGGCATCGCTTGTACTTCTTGCCCGAACCGCAAAAGCAAGGTTCGTTGCGACCCATCCGATCCTCGGCCGTGGCCTGCTTGGGCTTTGACGGCCCAGCGTTGGTCGATATCGCTTGAACCCGCTGCACCGGCTGAGCAGGCTGATCGACAACCTCGACGTGAAAAAGGTACCGAACCGCGTCGCGCTTCACCGAGTCAACCAGCCCCGAAAACAGGTTAAACGCTTCGTTCTGATACTCGACGAGCGGATCGCGCTGGCCCATCGCACGCAGCCCGATGCCAGCTCGCAGGTAATCCATCTCGCTGAGATGTTCGCGCCACTTGTTGTCAATGATCGACAAGGTCACCCGCTTCTCGATCGCCCGGAGCACCGGTTCGCCTAACTCCGATTCGCGGGCGTCATAGACGCCATGGGCGTCCTCCATCACCAGGTCAACGATTTTCTCGACAGACTTGATGCCTTCAAAAGCCTCAGCTCCCAGGCGCATCGGATACAACACGGTGAGCTCCCGTTGAAGTTCCTCGAGATCCCACTGACCGGCCGGGACCATTTCAAGTCCGACCCGAACCGTGTCTTCAACCACGGTGTCGATCCATTCTCTGGCCAGGTCGGCCGAATCTTCCCCAAGCAGGAGGTTCTGGCGCCAGGAGTAAATAACCTCCCGCTGCCGGTTCATAACTTCGTCGTATTTGAGCACATTCTTACGGGCTTCGAAGTTTTGTGCCTCGACCTGACCCTGCGCCCGCTCGACCGACTTCGAAACCATCTTCGCCTCGATCGGAACGTCTTCTGGCAATTTGAGACGGTCCATGATGCTCGTCACACGGTCCCCGGCAAAGCGCCGCATGAGATCGTCTCCAAGCGACAAGTAGAACCGCGACTCCCCCGGATCTCCCTGGCGACCCGACCGGCCTCGCAACTGGTTGTCGATTCGACGAGAGTCGTGGCGCTCAGTACCTATGACATAGAGTCCACCGGCCGCCAGGACTTCGGCCTTGGCGGCCGAAGTCTCCGCTTTGTACTTCTTGAGTGCTTTCTCGTACGCGTCGTCAAAGCCGTCGTCGGTTGGGTTCAACCCTGTTTTGCGGACGGCGGACAAGGCGAGTCCTTCCGGGTTGCCTCCGAGCATGATGTCAACACCACGACCTGCCATGTTCGTAGCTACGGTGACCGCACCCGGTCGCCCCGCCTGAGCGATGATCTCCGCTTCACGGTGATGCTGCTTGGCGTTGAGGACCTCATGATCGATCCCACGACGACTGAGAAAGTTCGAAAGTCGTTCAGACTTCTCAATACTCACGGTGCCGACCAGAACCGGTTGATTTTTGCTGTTCCGCTCGACAATGTCATCGATCAGCGCATGGAACTTGGCGTCCTCGGTCTTGTAGACCAAATCCTCTTTATCAATACGGGCCACCGGCACATTGGTGGGGATCACCACGACATCGACGTCATAGATCTCTTTGAGTTCGGCTTCTTCCGTTTTGGCCGTACCCGTCATACCAGACAGCTTGTCGTACATGCGGAAGTAGTTCTGGAGGGTGATCGTGGCGAGCGTCTGGTTCTCCTGTTTGATCTCTACGCCCTCTTGCGCCTCGATCGCCTGATGCAGGCCCTCCGAATAGCGCCGACCATCGAGGACCCGGCCGGTGAATTCGTCAACGATCTTCACCTCACCATCGACGACCAGATACTCGACGTCGCGGTGATAAAGCGTCTTTGCCTTGAGGCCGACGTCGAGGTGGTGCACAAAGTCGACTGCAGCATGGTCGTACATATTTTCGATTCCGAGCATTGACTCGACCCTCGATACGCCGGCCTCGGTGGTTATGACCTGGCGCTTGCCCTCGTCGACCTCGTAGTGCTCGTCTTCGCGTAGTTGACTGACAATCTTGGCAAAGTCCCGATACCACTTGGCACTATCGCCGACCACGCCGGAGATGATGAGCGGGGTTCGGGCTTCATCGACGAGGATCGAGTCAACCTCGTCGACAATCGCATAGAAGTACCCTCGGTGAACCATGCCCTCGGACCGCATCGCCATGTTGTCGCGCAGATAATCGAACCCGAATTCGTTGTTCGTCCCGTGTGTGATGTTGGCGCTGTAGGCGACCCGACGTTCTGCCGGGGTCATGTCCGACTGGATAAGTCCGACGTCAAGACCCATGAACCGGTGGACCTGACCCATCCACTCTGCGTCGCGGGCGGCCAGGTATTCGTTCACGGTGATTACGTGAACATTGCCACCGGTGAGCGCGTTCAGATACGCAGGCATGGTGCTTACAAGCGTCTTACCTTCACCAGTGCGCATCTCGATGATCATGCCTTGGTGGAGCGCGGCTGCCCCGACCACTTGCACGTCGAACGGCCGCATTCCGAGAACTCGCTTGGCTGCCTCGCGCACCGACGCGAAAGCCTCCGCGGCAAGGTCATCAAGCGACGCTCCCCTATCGAGACGTTCCTTGAACTCGTTGGTCTTCGCTTGAAGGTCCACGTCCGACAGGAGTTCCATGGACGGTTCGAGTTGGCCCACTTCTTGAGCGAAGACTTCCAGCTCTTTGAGGGCGCGTCCTTCTCCGGCGCGCAGAAGCTTTGAAAGAATGGTCATGCAACCATATTAGGAGGGAACCGGTGTTCAACTGTCGTTCTTATGTCAACCGTCGAGATCAAGCTGTTCGATGAGGGCAGCTGGATCAACTCCGGCTCGATCGGACGTGAGTTGATCGACGATAACGCGGTCCTTCAGGGTGGTCGGTTCTGGTTCACTGAGGAGCAGTCCGTCAGGCGCCCGAACGAGGACCACATCGGCCAGCTCACTCGGATCCTGGTGGTTGCCGGTGACCATCACGATGCCGCCCGTGTCGAGTTCGAGCAGCGATCCCACCGGATACACGCCAACCATCTTGATGAAGGTCTGCACAAGGTCAGGGTCGTACAAAGACCCGGCCCCCTGAAGCAGTACCCGCAGGGCACGGTTGGGCGTTTCGGCTCGCCGGTAACTGCGCCGGGTGGTCAGTGCGTCATATGTGTCGGCGGTGGACACCAGACGACTGAAGAAGTGGGCGGGGCGCGAGTAGGTCAGATTTGGATATCCCTGCCGGTCATACCGGGCGTGATGTTCGAACGCGACGACCGCAGCAATCTCCTGACCAGGGGCAGCCGCAGCCAAAATGGCAGCAGCACCCTCCTGTGGGTGGAGCTTGATCTCGGCCCACTGCTCGGTATCGAGGCGTCCGGGCCATTGCAGGGTTTGGAGGGGAACCCGAACTTTGCCAATGTCGTGAAGTAATGCGCCGACGGCCAGAAGCTTGATCTCCTCTTCGGCTAGACCAACCATCCTCGCCAGAGCGATGGCGAGGATACAAACGTTTACGGAGTGGTAGAACGTGTATTCGTCGTGGCTCTTCATGGTCGAGAGCAACACGGAGGCGGCCGGCTGGGAGAGCGTTTGCTCGACAAGTTGTTCAACGACCCACGTGGCTCCCGTCAAGTCGAACGACTCATCCGAATCGAGTGCCAGGGACACGCCGCGCAGAACATCAAGCGACCGGGCATATGAGCGACGAAGGCCCGTAAATCCGGTGTCGGTTTCGAGCTCCGATCGGGAGTACGGTCGCTCGTTCAGACGGATGGTGCCTTCAGCGGGCACATCACCAGATGTCGCCGCCAGGAAGGCGGCCAGGTCATGGACATCGCCCCGAGAAACTCTTGAGGTCAACGTGACAGAATCCACCCCGCGAGCTTGCATGTCGCGCAGCAAACGGTTGAACTCCAGCGAGGCGTGCGGCAAGATCGTACGTTCCAGGTACAAAGAATCGCCGATGATCGTGATGGATGTCTCGGCGGAGTCGTCCAATAGGACGTTGGCCGCGTCGGTCGCCTTGTTCACTACCTCCACCAGGGCGGGATGTTCTTCGGGGTAGAGCGCCATCTGGCGGCTTGCCGACCGGAGATGGTTAAAGAAGTCGCGCGTTCGCTGATCGCTCATCAGGTGTCCCTTCGTCGGAGTGCGGTCCGGGCCGCTTCGCGCAAACCGCGAGCCTGGGCACCCACTACCAACCGCTTTTTGGCTATGACTGTGAGGATTTCCGTGCCGGGTCCGCTATGGCCCGCCCCCAAGGCCAGAATCACCCGAACCTTGTCACTATGGCGAGTACGACGATCATTCAGCACCGCCACGAGTACCCCTTCTGATTCAGACGTCCCGGCTGTACCAAGCATTCCAATGCTCGCATGGCGGACCTTCTCATCCTCATCGCCTATCGCCTTGGCAAGTCGCTGGACCGATCCAGAGCCACTCGTTCCAAGTGCCCGGAGCGCTTCAAGCCGAACCCGGGAATCAGGATGCTCCCCTGCGGCCACCACGGCCTCGTGGGCGGTCGTGGTTGCGGTCTCACGCAAAACGGTTAGCAAATTCCGCACGACGTACCAGCGTTCGTCACTTAGCCGGTTTACGATCGGCGCCGGATCTTCAGCCGCTATCTGGCTGAGAAGACCCACGAGCAGCCGACGCCGATTCCGCCCCTCTTCCTCGGCCAATAGATCGATCATCGCGTTCACGGCCTTGGGCCCGAGGGCCTGCAACAACCGCAGGGCTGATTCCTGGGCGGAACCCTTCTCGGGCTCCCCTTCCCCCTTTTCGGCTGCCACAGCCACGATGTGGTTCAGGATTTCAGGACTGGCGATTTGGGAAAGGGAATAGTCGACATCGCTCTCCCGGTGGGGCGCATAGGTCGGTTTGGCGGTGACCGACCTGAGCCAGAGTTCTGCCCGACGAAAATCGGATGCCCTGACCGAAGCCGAGACTTTTCCCACCCAGACCCGCATGAGTCTTCGGAAACGATCGTCGCGATCCTCCACGGCCAATAACCCGCGGAACACCTCAAGGGAATCGTAGAAGTAGCGACGCGGGTCGGGGAATTTGTCCTGGACGATCGCCAGGAACTGCGCACTGGCTTCAGCGGCTTTGGCCAACTCGCCGAGGCGCTCCTGAACCTTGGCTGCGGCTACCTCACGAACCGATTGCAGGGCTTCAGGGTTCTTGAGGATCCCGAGCACTTCCTCCGGCCGATTATCGGCCTGATCTGTGGCAACCCGGGCGTAATCGAGGAGGAGCGCCAGCCCTTGTGAATCGAGTCGCGGGGCCAGCTTGGCAAGTTCGTGGCCGGCAAATTGATCAAGAAAAGCCCGATCGAACTGTTCGTCCGAGTCCAGAAAACGGCGAAACACCCCCAGTTGGGAGGGTTCGTCCAGGTAGAAGAACGCCTCGACAAAGGCTTGCACGACACCTTCTCGACCGAAGATGTCTGTGTCGGTGAGGTGCTCGAGCGTCTCGTGATACCGATCGTAGAAGACCACAATGACCGCTTCAGATTCACCTCCGGCTTCGGCGATGAGAGCTTCGGCGAAGGCCGCCGCATCGACGCCTTCGTCGAGGACCTCCTGGACCCTGCCATCACGGTCGGGGGCGTCCTCGGACCCAACCACCCGGAGCATCGAGCGTTGGGCGACCGAGAAACTAACCACCCCATCGCGCCGGAGCTCCGCTTCGATACCGCCCGAAGCCCCCGAGCTTGATTCGTCTTTGGCGAGACTCCTGAACAATCGGTCGACGTCTCGCGGGCTCGGGGCGGCCACGACCGACAGCCCTTCCACCCGATGCAGGTAGCACCGCTTGGCAAATCGGTCCGCTCCCTCACGATCGGTTTCTACGGGCTCGCCGGCGTAGGAGAATCCGGAGCTATCGAGGTCAAGGTGGATTCCATCGCTCGATGCCTCCTGAAGCAGCTCGACCGCCCGACGGAACGCTGGTTGCGATTCAGGTTCAGGGTACAGGCTGAAAACGGTCCACGCCGTCCCCAATGCCTCAACAATCGTCCCTGGTCGTGGTTCAGCCGCCATCATTCCATCGATATGAGTTCTTCACGCAACGCATACATCACAGCCTCACCGCGGGAATGCAACCCGAGCTTGTCCAGGATGTTCCGCACATGGTTCTTGACCGTATTTTCCGAGATGTACAAACGTTCGCCGATCTCGCGACTCGTGAGGCCCCTGGCAATGAACTGGAGCACCTCCACCTCGCGACCGGTCAACGCCGGCTTTCGAGCGCTAACCACATCCTTGTGGCGCAGCAATTGAGCGACGGTCCCAAACAGCTTTCCGAGCATCGCCGGCGAGACAACCGCACCGCCGTGGACCACCGCCTCGATCCCGGCGACCAGTTCTGGAAGCGGCGTGGTCTTGACGATGTAGCCCATGGCACCCGAGCGGATCGCCGCCAGAAGATCTTCGCCGGACTCCGACGAAGTCAGCAAAACCACCTTCGTTTTCGGAGCAGCCAGAATGATCTTGTCCACGACGTCAAGACCGGAGATTCCCGGCATCAGAACGTCGAGAACGACAATGTCAGGCTGTAGCTGTGACGCCTTGGCAACCGCCGCCATGGCATCTTGGGCTTCCCCAACCACGTCGAGGCCCGCCCCACCGAGAGCGGACGTCAGCCCGGCTTGAAAAAGCACGGCATCGTCGACGACCAGAACACTTGTCATCGAGGTTCGATCAAGCCATATGCTCCGTCGCGACGACGATAGAGGACACTGTCCAGATCCGTGTCGGCGTTGCGAAAGTAAAAGAATTCGTGTCCGAGCATGTCGAGTTGAAGGATCGCTTCCTCAGGTGTCATCGGCTTGAGTTGAAATTGCTTGACCCGAACGATCTCAGGCTCGATTTGATCGCCAGTGGCCGGAGTGTCGGATTTGTCCTGACGAGGCTGACGGGATCGCTGGACCATACGATCGCGCAGTCGACGAAGCTGCTTCTCAAATCGGTCAACCGCCAGATCGAGGGCCGCCATCGGGGTGGACGATGCCGACTCGACCCGTACCAGATGACCGCCTGCCCGACACGTGATCTCAACGCGGTATTTCTCAGGAGCCAGCCGGGGGTTCTGTTCTTCCGACAATTCGACATCGGCGTCCCCGGTGCCCTCGAAAAAGCGAGCAGCATGGGCGATCTTGGATTCGGCGGCTTCGCGAAACTCTTGATCGATGTCAACGTGGCGGCTGTGGAGCTGAACTATCAAGATGACCCCATTTCATCGTCGTGATCGCAGACTAGTCACTTCGGATGCCGATGTGGCGACCACTGATTGCACAATTATCGGGAAATTTGCCTGCAACGTTCCGACCGCATGAGCCAACGTCGAACCGGTCGTCAGAACATCATCGACGACAACCAACCTGACAAGACCACGGCCCAATTCCTTCGCTTGCACGGTGAAAATCGGAGCTTGTCGATCGGCGGCACGGGCCCCGGCATTGGCAGGTGACCACCAGGCGGGATGCAAGGCAGCGACCACAGGCAATCCCAATTCGGCGGCTACCACCCTGGCCAATTCAAGGCTCTGATCGATGCCGTACCGCCACCGGCGCAGGTGTACCCGTGGTACGTACGTAACGGCGTCAACGGGGACCCTGACCTGACCGGCCATTGCACCGCCAAGAACCCGACCGGCGGACCGGATCCCTTCATACTTGAGTCGGTGGACGAGCACTCTGGCCGGCCCACTGTGCTCGAATGCGGCCCGCACGACCCGGCCGACGACCAGCCGATCGGCGGCCGGCCGCAACCGGCGGCTGCACCCTTCACACACATAGCGAGCTGACCACGCACGACATGCCAAACAGACCATGGACCGATCGTATGCTGCGGTAGGGACATTTCTCTGTCCACCGCCGGCAACGCCCGGATGTGCGCACCTACGATCTGGTCGCGTCCGCCAGGATCATGTTGGCGATACCATCAACCACCGCGTACCTGAGGCCACACTTCGTGCACACAAGTGTGGACGCCTCAAGGTCTTCGGTGAGATCGCCGTGGCAGTCGGTACAGACAAGGATCGCCGCCAGTCGCTGGTCGATCAGACCCATTTCAACCTCCGATAATCGATTGAATTTGATGAAGAAGCGCTTCGACCCGCTCGTCCGTACTCGCTTCGACGTTGATCCGAAGAACGGGTTCGGTATTTGACGCCCGAACATTGAACCACTCATCGGCCCAACCGACGGTCAGCCCATCAAGACCATCCTGAGTGCCATCGCCAAAAGCAGCTGCCAGCCGCTCGATCGCCCCAGCCTTATCGACGACCGACAGGTTGATTTCACCAGATTGGCAATACGGCTCCACTGTCGAGCGCAATTCGGAGAGGGGCCTGCCGGCTTCCGACATGACCTGGAGGAGAACCAACATCGCCAGCATGCCGCTATCGGCTCGGAAGTTCTCCTTGAAGTAGTAATGGCCGCTGTGTTCGCCGCCGAAAACCGCCCCCGTCTCGGCCATGATCTGTTTGATATAACTGTGCCCGACCTTGGTCCGGATCGGGACACCGCCAGCTTTGAGAATGGTTTCGGCCACCGCCCTGGACGTAATGAGGTTATGGACGATCGAAGCTCCTGGTTTCCTTTCAAGAAACCACCGGGCGATGAGGGCGGTCGTAGTGGACCCCGATAGCGGCACGCCGAGTTCGTCGACGAAAAACGCTCGGTCGGCATCCCCATCAAAGGCGACGCCGAGGTCGGGATGATCCCTCACCACGAGTTCGACGAGGTCGACGAGGTTCTCTGGCTCAAGCGGGTTGGCAGGATGATTTGGGAACGTCCCATCAGGCTCAAGATAAAGACCGACCAGCGAAGCCGCCGTTCGGGCAAAGACGTCCTCGACCACCACTCCCGCCATCCCATTGCCACCATCGACCGCCACTTTCAGATCCGAGATGGCTGCTGCGTCGACAATCGAAAAGAGATGGTCAATGTATCCGCCTGCGATCGAGACCGTACGACGTCCACCTTGCGGAGCGACGTCTGGCAACGACTCCCCCGCCATCTGGCGAATATCGATGAGGCCGGATTCAACCCCGATCGGGCTGGCACCAGGGCCACACAACTTGATCCCGTTGTATTCCGATGGATTGTGCGAGGCCGTGATCATGACTCCAGGCACCTCTTGAGCGCCTGAGGCGTAGTAGATCATGTCGGTAGCCACTTCACCGGCATCGGCGACACTCAAGCCCCCGACCTGGATTCCAGTCATAAGAGCATCAGCCAACCACGGCGAGGAGTCGCGACAATCACGCCCGACGACGACCTCGAGGACGTTGGGATATTGGGCGGAAATGAAGCCGGCAAAGGCCCGGCCGATAGCCCGAGCCGCCTCGCCGTCCAGCTCACCAGTGTCGGTTCGCCCACGAATGTCATAGGCCTTGAAGATGGCGTCGAGCTGAATTTGAGACTCCGTTGGCAGGGCCAACCATGATAGGCCGGATCTAGATCGTCCGGCTGGCTCTAGACTCTGATCATGCCTTTGCTTTCCATTGTTGTGCCGGTTCACAACGAGGCCGCCTACATCGCAGACTTCCTTCCGGCCATGACCAACGAAATCGTCGACGCCACCGGCAGTCCGCAAGAGTTGATCGTCGTGGAGAACGGCTCGACCGACGGCACCGCCCAACTGGCCAATGATCTCTGCGAAAATCTCCGCACCCTCGGGTGGAAAGCCGAGGTCATCTCGCTGCCGTTCCCCGACTACGGAGCCGCCATGCGAGCCGGCTTCGAACAGTCACACGGCGACTGGGTCGTGAACTTCGACATTGACTATTTCTCGGGCCCGTTTGTTGCCGGTCTGATCGCTACAAGCGCCGACATCGTCATCGCCTCAAAACGGGCCCCTGAAAGCGAAGACCACCGCAGTCTGCTGCGCCGGACTGGCACATTCGGATTCAACGTGCTTCTTAAATTCCTCGTTGGATCAACGGTCACGGATACCCATGGAATCAAGGCATTCCGAAGGACGGTCATCGATTCCATGCTGGATACGGTGCAGTCCAACAAGGATCTCTTCGATACCGAACTGGTCATCCGATCCGAACGAGCCGGCTTCTCCATTGCCGAGGTACCGATCATCGTGGAAGAACGTCGGGCGGCCAGAACCCCCTTTGTGAAGCGAATCCCACGAACACTCAAAGGACTGGTTCAGCTCCGGGCATCGTTCGAAAGAGAACGTCGGAACACCAGGTCTCGATAACCGGCAAACTTCGGAAAAAGAACCAGTACGGTAGCGGCGACCTTGGCGCCGTTGAAGGCCGCCAGGTTGTCTCCGAACCACAGTTCAGCCAGTGCCACAAACCCGGACGTTACGGCCAGAGCGAATCCATTGACCAGGAAGAACGCCGCCGTCTCGCGCATCGACTTCTTCCCGTCGGTGATCAAGAACGTGAAACGACGGTTCATCAAATATGAGGCGCCGGTGGCGGTGGTAAACGCCAGCACAACCGAGACTTGGGAAGAAAAGCCCAAACCAGCTTTGAAGACATTGGCCAGCACAAAATCAAGAACCGTATTCAAGCCGCCAATGACGGCCAGCCTCATGAACTGATTGGCGCTGGTCCGGTTGAAGAAGCTCAGCAAATAGGCTTTCATGCCTCTTTCCTTCTCGCGACGACAAAGCCGGCTACCAGCAGGGCAATTCCGGATGCCGTCATCGCAATACCAACCTTCTCAAAGATGGTTCTGGTGAAATCCATCTCGACGTGACCCTCGGTGGGGACGACGATCATCAACGACGGACTGGCCCTCCACGGCCCGTCTGCTCCGGTAGCCTGCCAGTTCGGAAAGTACGACACCTTCACAAGGTGAGGTACCCCGATGGCGGTGGTATCGAATTCGAAGTGACCGTTATCACTCACAATATTCGACACGACCCCGGAATCCTTGAGTGGTGTCGATACGCTCTCAAGCAGAGAAAGGTCGTCGATTCGTGGCCAATCTGCCGGGCCGTCCGCCACCAGCCAATTATCGAGGAGTTCGAGATCGTCGTACCATTCGAGCGCCACATCGTTGAAGTTCGACGCTTCCTCACTTCCCAGCCTAAGTCCACCTTCGGTTTCGAAGACGACCGGCTGATTGACGGCAACGTCGACCAGCTGAGTCGGGGGCAACGCGAAGACCCGGTGTGGGTCAATGCGGGCGATCTCACGGAGTTCGGGATGGGCGAGCGCCTCCTCGGCGGCCTCAGGGGTAAACGTCACGTAATAATTGACTCCGTAGACGGCCAGGTGGGCGATACCGCGATCGAAGTCAAAGTTGTGATAGGTCAAACCAGGAATCGGATTCGACGGCCGGAAACTCATCTCACCGGCGTTGATGAAGTGAAACGGCGTGGTGATGGATGATTCAAAGAAGAGTCCCTCCATCGAGGCTTGCCGAGTCCAGTAGGGAAACAGCATGAGCGCCATCGGCGTCCCGTACTCGCGGTCCATGTCGTTGTTGGCTTCCCACTGAATTCGCCCAGCCGGTAGAACGTCGACCGCTTCCATGAGCCGTTGGTACTGGTCAAATCCCGGTTTCTGTTCATAGCCGCTGAAGTTCCATGCGGCCCAGCCGGAAACGAAACTTAATCCGGCCAGCGACTGGACGAGAATGAACCCGCTGGCCAGGAGCACCATCGACGGGCCAGTTTTGACTTTCGCCCCGGCGATCTCCACTCCCCCCCAAACGAGAATCGCCAACGCCGCAACGCCGCCTGCCCACCATTGGACCTCAACGGACCCTTTCCAAAATCCCGCCGCCAACGCAACCAGGGCCCCGATCAGGAGCGGCGCCTTGAGCCAACCAACTGAAATCCTGGTCGGTAGACGCCTGGCAACCGCCTTCGATGCAACCCCGACGGTGACACCAGTGAGCATCGATATGCCGAAGAACCAAAATGGCAGCAACCGACCATTCCAGAGCTTCCAGGTTCCTGAAAACCAACCCATCTGACTGGCGATCGTGGGGACCCAGAAGTACAAGACCGGAAGGAACGTCAGGACGACCATCGGGGCCCAGTTCTTGGTTCGCCTGATCAGCCATCCCGCCCCGAACATCGCCGGAGGCAGCAAGAGCCAAATCTCGGACGGGAGGATCTCCCCCCAGGTCTTCAGCGGCACCCAGCTCATGTCAGAGGTTTGGTTGAGCCTGGCAATGAGCGGGACAGCCCAGAAGCCGGCCACTGCAAAGCCCCATAGCCAGACCACCCCGGTCTTGAGGAACCCCCGCTTCCAGAACAGGATTGGGATGCTCGCCAGCACGAACATCCCGGTCGTAATCACATGCGATAGAGCCGTGCAAGCCAGCAACAGGACCGCCAGCGGAACATACCGTGGCGAAACCCGGACGGCCTTGATGAGGGTCGCCAGATAGAACAAACCCAACGCAAAGGACCATGAATATGAAAATTCGCCAGCCATCGTCGACGGAGCATTCCCTCCGAAGATCGTGAACGACTCAATAAAGACGAAGGTTCCACCCGCTACACCGGCCGCCGTGCCAACCCACCGGTCCAACCCCAAGGCCCGCCCGAACACATATGAGGCGGCCGGAGTAGCCAGCAAACCCGCCACCGTCACAATCTTGAAAGCCACGCCGTACGGAAGCAGCAGATCGAGAAAGACGATGACCAGTGAGGGCAAAGGGAAGTAGAAGTAGAAGGCGGGGAACCCGGCGAACCAGGCGTCACTCCAGCCAAGGATCTGGAAATTGGGCAGCAGATCATCCCGCAGGATGGCCGGTCCAAGGACATGGGCGCCCATATCCCCCCCGGTCGGGGTATTGATTGTCAGAATGAGCCACGGTTGCACAGCGAAGAAAATCGCCGCCGTTACGGCGGCGATTGCAAGTCGCGGCACCCATGGGGACACCGCCTGGTCGGCGGTGCCCGAGGCCCTCCCGCTAGGCGCGGGCCTTCCTGGCGAGTTCCAGTACGTCCGCAAGCGCGATCTCTCGTCCTTGATGGTCCCACCATCGTTCGTCACACTTATGGCATGAGAAAAAATCGATCTCAGTACCGTCCGGTAACTTCTGGTGAATTTCAATCACGTCTTCGACGCGGCATGTAGGGCACATCATGTGCGAAAACCTCCAGATAGCAGGACCGCCCGACCGCAGTGTATGCATCCCGGGACCATTACGCCAAGGACCTGACTAGTCCTCCTCGAGGAGTTTGCCGACGTATTTACTGCGGCGCTTTCCGTTCTCGCGCCAATACGCGTACCAATAGGGACCATGAGGGCAGGTTGTGCAGGTCGGGCGGCCGCACCGAACCGACTGCTGGCGAAGGCTCACCTTCGGACTCGCCCCGACCTGGGCGATGGCCCCGGTTCGCTCGAGATGGGCTTGGGTGAGAATGAGCAACCGGCGCAGTTCGTGCTCATCGAGATCTTTGATGTCGTCAAGGAGATCCCGATCGAGACCCACTGCGCTCAGGCCACCTCGGAGGGAGCGAACAATCGCACAATATTGCGGCGGTCGGTGAGCGTCCAGCCCATTGGAGGGGTGAGCCGATCGGCATGGGTCGCACAGACCGGATACCCGGCCCCGGGGACAACTGACCTCGTCAGGTCATCAAGCCACACAGCACTCTCGGCATAGTTATAGGACATGATCGACCCGGCTGGGGCCCCGCAGCGTGCGCAATGTTCAAGCATGAGGGTGGAGCATATGCGCCATCGCCTCATTCACCAAGTATTTCAGGGGCAATTCTTCTTACGCGCCAGATTGGCGCGTAAGTCGATTTTGTCATTCTCGGGAAAGTTGTAATTTCGCCCGGGCGATTTGCCGGGGAGTGGGAACACCACCGATATCGAACAACACCTGCCCGGTCCGGCCCGCCACAATCAACCGGGGCACTTCGGAGATCTCAAGGGCGTCAAATACGTCACCGTTTGACGCCCATTCGAATTTCCGCACTTCCAGTTCAGCGGCGGCAATGGCCGCGGCCGCTGGAATGCACGAGGCGCAGAGGGCGTCCCCGAAGTACAAAGCCGCCGGGAATGGACCAAGATCGGCGGGTAGCCGGCGAACAGGCGAACGTCTATCAAGCCGTCGTACCAACCAGACGCTGAACCCCACCACGGCTGCTACGGCAAGGAGAATGACGAGACGACCGACCGGTTCACTCATTGACAAAGGGCCGTCCAATCGCGTACGCCACTCCGTTTTCGCTCACCGCATACCATCCAACCACCACCGGACCGGTGGCCGAGACCTGCATTCCTCCTTCGGAGACCGGCACCGAAACGGACGTGAACCCCCCTGCGGCGACCACCACCTTGTCCTGGCCGAGTCCGCTCACCACTGTGGCAGTAATGTCATCGAGGGTCGGATTGAGAATCACCACGGTGGTTTCCGGGAGGGCGCCGACCCCCGGCAAGAGCCAATCTTTGGCAGACACAGTCGATCCCGCCACGGACGCTCGACCACCCTCACCCCGGCTCACCAAGAAGGCCGCCATGGGACCGTCAGCCTGAACAATGTACCCTTCGCCCGCCGCCAGTTCGATCGTCGCTACTTGTCGAGGATCAACGCTCCCCCGATCAAGCTCTTCACCAGCCCCACTCGAAGTCGCCCGGCCAACCTGATAACCGATCGGTGTCGCCGAAGGGTTCACGAGAACGAGTGTGTTCGCCAGCTCAGGAACCCCCCCGAACGGGAAATACCACTCGCTGGCAGGCGCCACACCTGAGAGGACGGCGGCGCCACCGGCGCTTGCTTGCTCTACGAACGTAGGGATCACCCTGCCATCGGTTTGCTCGATTTCAACCGAGAGCCACTCGCGGAACCCGAGAATGTCCGTCAATGCGATCGTCCGGCTTGATTGGGCCGGAACCGAGACCGCCTCCAGGCTTTGATCCGGTTCACTCCCGTTCTCGGACAATGCCCGGATTGTCAGCTTGGCATCTTCCGGGAAAGGGTTGAACAAGCGAAGATCCAGAGTGAGGCCCTCTGCGGTCGAACCGCCCCCGAGCACCCAGACATCCGGCACCGTGGACGGACAACTGGCCGCCACAAGACCGAGGACTCCGTCGCCAACAGCCGTGGCTGCGGCTGGTCCTGCGGCGAACTCGACGATCGCCCCTTCAACACCCACCGGGAGCACCGAAGCGACCCTCACCGAACCAAAGGGAGCGACCGCCCGCGGCTCGCTGGAAACGACCTCCCCGTTCTGCAAAACGGTAACGGTGGCCTGGGTGTCGCGAGATGATGCCAATTGGACCGACATGTCAATCGCAGAATCCGACCGAACCCATCCGCAGTAGGCAACGCTCGTAGCCGAAACTGGTACCGCTATCACACTACTTGGCACGGTCGGAATCGTCGGCACCGGTCTGACGGGAAGCAACGCGACAAACAATCCGGCCGCCACGAGACTCAGAAGCAACGTCGTCCGCTTCATGCTCGGTTCCGGACCCCGACCACGGCCGCCAGCCCGGCGAGGAGTATGGCGCCGGCCGCTGCCCAGGCAAAGACCCGAACCAGTTGATCGGTTGAGGCTTCGATCACTCCGGTCGATCCATCCATCACAACCGGCAGGGCTGATTGACCGAATGGAGTCGGATTGACAGCGATAAGAACCTGCGGGGCCGGATCGCCAACGAAGGTCGCCCCGTCAGCCCGCCATGGCCGACCAGATTCGGTTCGGGCCACAAAGGCCGGATACACGTTTTCATAAACGGTGAATACCCCGTCGCCCACCGCCAGTTGCTTGAGATCGAGCTTGCTTTCAAATGCCGGGTTCAGCGTGGTGGGAGCCGTCACAACTATCCATCGAATCCCCAACTTGCCGAGGTCCTGACCGGGCCGCAGCACATCCCGGTCGACCGCCCTCGAGAGGACCGTTTCCAGTTCACGATCCGCTTCGCGGTAGACAGGCAACCACGCTTCGCCGAGGGTCAGTTCGCCATTCATAACCTTATAGGGAACACCGTTGAGCTGACGAGATTGCCCTGGCAGGCCAGGTCCGACAAACAGAATCCTTCCGAGTGGGGCATCGGCTGATCGAGCCGCCACGAGTTCGACGACTTCCGAATAACGATCTGCCGGTAGTCCCCATCGTCCGGTTCCGATCGTGAGGCCGACCATGACCAGCGCCGCCACGACCGCGACCTGGCTGAAGATCAGCACAACCCGGGCAATGCCGGTATGGCCAGGCAGCCCGCCGGCCACTCCACCGACCACCAACGCAGTACCGAGGGCGACCAGTACCATGCCGGCAGCAGACGGCTCCAAGCCATCCGAGACCAACAAGAGGACCGAACCGGCTATCAGAACCAGGGCTCCCACCCCGGCGATATTCAGATACGGTTCGGATCCGGACAAGACAGCCAGAAACACCCCAGCCCCAAGACCGACCACCCACCACAGCGGTGGAGCGAACGGCAGTGCGGATCCTCCGTTGATAAGGTCCCCGAGAGCCGAAAACCATAGCCACGGACCCAACACAGCCAACCCACCAAGTCCACCGACCAACGCCCTAATGAGGACGGAAAACGTCGAACCGGTCCCAAATACCGCCCACAGCAGAGCCACCAGTAGTGCGCCGAACAAGGCCAACGGAACGAAGGCAGCAACCACGAAGCTCGCCAACAGCAAGCCCCCAAGGCGCCCGATCCGTTGGCGAAGTCCCTTCGGCCAGGCGACCAACACACTGGTAATCATCCACGGGGTGGCGGCGATCGCCGGAAACGCCGGCCAGTAACCGGCGTCTCCATAGACCGCTGCGGCGAGCGTTCCCATCGCGGCCAACCCACCCAGCACCGCCGGTACCCCATCGATCCCGAACGTGCGAAGTAGTCGCCGCATCCCGAAAAGTCCCAGCAACACCGATCCGGTCACCATCAAAAGCAGCGCAGAATCAGCGAAGACCAGCTGCACCATGGCCAGGGCCGCCACGGCCGGATGGCCGGGACCGGCCGTCCCGAACCCGATCGGATTCCATCCACCGGCATACGAAGCGATCGCAGAACCGGGAACCTGCGGAAGCGCCAGGACATAGCCGGCCACCGGCATACCCGATAGGAGCAGCGAACGCGTCCCGATGACAACTGCGAACAACGCCGCGATCAGGTAGCCGAAACCCGGTCGCTGCCAGAACATACGCTCCTCATCCAAACGAGAGGCGAGCCCCAATCGATTTGACCGCGCCCTGGCCCAGAGGGTCAGGTCCGACCCCAACTTGGCGAGAGACAATGACCCTGACCGCTGGTACCTGAAGAGTTCTCCGTCATCGACCTGGACGATCTTGCGCGCCTGACGTCGGGCCAGCCAGGTGTTTGGCAGGTGTTTGACACTCCACCCGACCCCCATAAGCAAGTCCAGAATTGGCCGTACCTCGAACATAAGCAGGCGACCGGCCGCATCGACCAGCCCGACCAAGACCGCCATTGGCAGAACCCAGGCGGTTGTCCAACCAGAATACATTTTGGCGCTCGCTCGCCATCGGGCCGCCGGCTCGCGCCAGGCCGGTAGTAGGGCGTGGCAGGTTCCGGCATGGACAACTTCCGAGGACGGGACTACTGCCACCCGCCCGCCCGCCGAACGGGCTCGACCGGCGAAGTCGATCGCCTGGGTTAGGGGCGGTAACAATCGATCGGGCCCGCCGAGGCCTTTGAGCAGGTCACGCCGGATCAATACGGATTCACCCGGAACGAAGGCGACATCTCGAACGACGTCATACTGCTCCTGATCGAGCTCGCCGGCCGCCAACCCGGTATCTGCCACCAAAAATACATCGGTGGATCCACCGACCGATTCGAGTATCGCCGAATTGGCGGCGGTCAAAACCTTGGAACCGACCAGCGAAGCGTCGATCTGTTCGGCAGCCTGGACGAGGGCCCGCAGGGCATCGGGCCTCGGTACGGCATCGTCATGAATCATCCACACGTGGGTGATATCCGGCGTCAGCTGCTCGATGAGTTCAGTCGTCGTCTTCACCCAGTGCGCGACAGCCTCAGTAGCTGCTTGCTGGCTGGGGACTCCGCCACCGATAACGAACCGTTCGGCGACCTCGCCGATCGCCGTGGTTTTCAGAATGCTACGAACCCTCGACGCATCAGAGGCGTAGACGGCGACAGCCACGGTCGCGAGTGAGGTGAGATTTGCGGTTGCCATCTGATCCATTGTGTCGTTGTCTGCGCGCCTAGGCAATCTGGCCGGGTGGGGAGACTAGATTGCCGACCAATCAACCAAAGGCCACGCCATGAATATCGTCATGTTATCGGGTGGAGTCGGAGGGGCGCGACTTGCGCGCGGATTGGCTCGCGCCCCCGGGGTCGACCTCACGGTAATCGTAAACGTAGGTGACGACGACACTGATTACGGACTGGCAGTATCTCCAGATCTCGACACCGTTATGTACACCATCATCGGCTCCGAATCGGAGGCCGGCTTCGGACTTGCCTACGACTCATTTGCAGTCATGAACCGACTTGAGGACTTCGGAATCGACACGGCCATGCGGATCGGCGACCGCGATATCGCCGCCAAGCTGTTCCGCACTATCGAGCTCCATCGCGGGATCCCCCTTTCGGAAATCATCGGGCGAATGGCTGAGGTGCTCAGCATCGAAGCGACCATCCTGCCGGCCACCGACGACTCGCTCCGCACCGAGATCCTCACCGCCGAGGGTGACTGGCTGTCATTTCGGGAATACTTCGTCACGCGCGGGCACCAAGACGAAGTAGTCGATCTGAGATTCGCTGGCGCCAACCTCGCCACACCTGCCCCAGGCGTGATCTCGGCCATCACCAATGCCGATGCCATCGTCATCGGCCCGAGCAACCCTCCGCTTTCGATCTGGCCGATCCTCGCCATCGCGGGTATATCCGACGCCATCATGGACCGACCGCGAGTGATTGCGGTGAGTCCTCTGATCGGGGGGAAGACCCTCAAGGGTCCGGCCGACCGAGTGCTGGTTTCGCTCGGATTGCCGCCGGGAAACGAGGGGGTACTCGGTGCCTACGGTGGGCTCATCAACGAACTCGTCATCGACCAACAAGATGCAACTGACCGTGGCCATCTGACCGCCCTCGGGGCGAGGGTACACGTCCGCAACACCCGCCTGGCAACCATGGAAGCATCTGTCAACTTCGCCGAGTGGCTGATCGAGGTGCTGTGAACCTCGAGATTTTTGGGGTGCCCGGGATCGGCGAGGTCAAGGCCGGCGACGACGTCGCCGATCTGATCCTGGCAGCACTTCCCCGTCCCCTCCAGGACGCCGATATTGTGGTTGTCACTCACAAAATCGTGTCCAAGGCAGAGGGATCTGTTCTTGCAGCATCCACCGACGAAGCTCGCAAGGCCATCGTTGAAGCCGAATCGGCAGGGATCATCCGTCGGCGAGGACAGTTGATCATTTCTATAACCAGGCACGGCTTCATCTGTGCCAATGCAGGCGTTGACCGTTCGAACGTCGAGCCTGGAAACGTGGTTCTCCTCCCGAGGGACCCAGATGCCAGCGCCCACCGCATCCGGCACCGCCTTGAACGGGCGACCGGCACTTTGCTCGGAGTGATCATCACGGACACGTTCGGGCGACCCTGGAGACGCGGGCTGACCGACGTGGCCATCGGCATCTCGGGACTCCCAGCCCTGATCGATTACCGGGGAACGTCCGACACCTTTGGTTCGGTTCTCGAGGTGACCGAGGTAGCCGCCGTCGATGAGATTGCGGCGGCCGCAGATCTGGTCATGGGCAAGGCGACCGGCACGCCCGTGGCCGTGGTGCGCGGCCTCAACCTCCGTGGTGAGGGACGGGCCATCGACCTCGTTCGACCGCCGGACGAAGACCTATTCCGCTAGCGGTACGAGCGAACCGTCTCGGCTACTCCTTCGACAACCGCCGTCCACGGTGCCCAATCAAGGCCTCGCACGGCTGCCGATGCGTCAAGGGCGGACCTCTCGATATCTCCCGGTTTGGGAGCTTCGAAAATCGGTGTGGCCGGTCCTCCGGTTGCTTTGGCAATGAGCCCATACAAATCCGAGATACTCGTCTCCGTGCCAGTACCGACGTGATAGGTCCGCCCGACATTCGTGGTTCGACTCGCCCTGAAGAAGGCGTCTGCCACATCTGCCACAAAGACAAAATCGCGGGTCTGGCCGCCCCCGCCGAAAATGGTTCCTGGTCTTCCCGCCAGCAACGTCTCAACAAAGATGGCCACCACCCCACCCTCAGCATGGGCTCTCTGCCGCGGCCCGTAGACGTTGGCTGGAGCGATCACCACATGGTCGAGGCCATACGTTCGCTGATACATGGCCAAATATTCGCTCGCCGCCAACTTGGCGACGCCATACGGCGAAATCGGACGAGGCTTCTGCGTCTCCTTCGTTGGGATCGCCGAACCGGGCCCGGCAAGCGCACCGCCCGATGAGGCAAACACAATCCTCCCTGCCCCGGATCGGCGGCAGGCCTCCAACACCGAAATCGTCCCCAGAACATTGACCTGAGCGTCGTACATCGGGTCTGCCATGGAAACCGACACCGAGGCCTGGGCGGCAAGATGGAACACCGTGTCGGGTCGGAACCGCCCCAGAACCACACCAAGGTCACGATCAAGAATGTCGATGGTGTGGACCTTCACACTGCCGAATTCACGAGCGGACTTCAGATTGTCGAGATGGCCGGAAGACAAGTCATCGATGACCAGGACCTCGTCGCCCTCATTGACGAGCCTGTCAACAAGATGCGACCCGATAAACCCGGCTCCGCCTGTCACAACAGCTCTCATTCTGACCGGCTCCAATGACGTCTCGGCACGAACCGCCACTTCACGAGGGCGACCAGCGCCGGGAGGCCGTCTTTCCAGCTGATCTTCTTGCCTTCGTCAACTTCGCGACCAGCGTAGGTAATCGGAACTTCCCAGATACGATGGCCAGACCGGAGAAGCTTGGCCGTAATCTCTGGTTCGATCTCAAAGCGGTTCGAGGTCAAAACCAGACTCTGAGCGACGTTCGTATCAATCATTTTTGAACATGTCTCCATGTCTGAGATCGTGGTGTTGTAGAGGACATTGGTCACCAGGCTCAAGAAGCGATTTCCAACCCAGTGCCAGAACATCATATTGCGACGCTCACCGGTGAATCTGGACCCGTAAACCACTTTGGCCAATCCCTCATTAAGCGGCCGAAGCATGGCCACCCAATCACGTGGATCGTATTCAAGATCGGCGTCATAAATGACCAACACATCGCCCGTGGCCGCTTCGATCCCTCTCCGAACCGCCGCCCCTTTTCCCTGATTGGACGGCTGCTCGATGAAACGAACGGTCGAGTCCACCAATTGGCGCACGACCTCCTGGGTGCCATCGGTCGAACCGTCATCGACGACGATCAGTTCCCGATCGACCGGCAGGAGTTCATCGCGAGCGCGTCGGATCGCTTCGGCGATCGTCCGCCGCTCGTTGAAAACCGGGATTATTACCGTCAGCTTGGAATAGGTCATGTCTGGGCTCTCAGGTACTCGACGGTTCTTTCCAAACCGGAGGCAAGATCCGTCGTGGCTCGCCATCCCGTCGCATCATGCATTGCCCGCAAGTCAGGTCTCCGGACTTTAGGGTCACCATCGGGAAGCGGCACAAAGGTGCGTCCTGACCGGCCGAGCAATTCTTGCACAGCGTCGGCCAATTCAAGCATGCTGATCTCGACATCATTTCCAAGGTTTAGGGGTCCGGGTAATTGTCGGTCGACAACCATCATCAGACCATCGACAATGTCGTCGACGTAACAAAAGGACCGAGTCTGGGATCCGTCACCGAAGAGCGGCAACGGCTTGCCCGCCAAGGCCGCAGAGATGAACGCGGTCACGACACGGCCGTCTTGTGGATTCATACCCGGTCCATAGGTATTAAAGAGCCGAACCACGGACGATCTCGTATGACGTTCCGATCTCCGGTAGGCGTACACGAGAGCCTCGGCATATCGTTTCCCCTCGTCATAACAAGCGCGCGGTCCCCGAACGTCGACAGACCCCGGGTAGCTCTCAACCTGCGGATGAACTTCCGGATCACCGTAGACCTCAGAAGTCGACGTAAACAGCAAGTGAGCACCCGATTCGGCGGCCAGATCAAGCATTTGTCGAGTCCCTTCGGCTGCCGTGCGAAGCGTCCCGACCGGATCCAACAGATACCGGGGCGGCGAGGCCGGCGAGGCCAAATGGCAGATCAATTGGAACGGTTGCCCCAGCAATGGCGGCGACACGACCGACCCCTCCACAATGGTGGCGGGAAGGTCGGCCGCAGCAGGCGATGGAGACGAGAAATCATCGAGCACCGTGACATCCCAGCCATCGGCATTGAGGCGCCTTACCAAATGGCAGCCCAGGAAACCCGCCCCACCGGTAACCAGCGCCCGTCCAGGTTCCAAACCAACCCTCACCGACCCACCCCGATATACGAGAGTCCAACTGCCCTCACGGCAATCGGATCCAGGAGGTTACGGGCGTCCACAATGGCGGATCCACGCATTTGGGTGGCGACGGCTCGCAAGTCATATCGTTGGAATTCAGGCCATTCGGTCGCGATGAGTAAAACGTCAGCTCCCTTGATGGTCGACATGGCGTCACCCCCTTCGGGGATGCCCGGCACGGAAGCCTGGGGGTCAAACGCGACTACGTCAGCGCCGGCTTCCATCAACTGGTCGATTACTCGAACGGCGGGACTCTCTCGAACGTCATCGGTGCCGGCCTTAAACGCCAATCCCCAGACTGCCACTCTCGCTCCGGCGAGCTTACCGCCGGCCGCATCCCGGACTTTCGCAACCGTTCTGGCAAATTGCTCTTCATTGGTTGCAATCACTCCAGACATGAGCGAAAAGTCGTAGCCGGCATCCGCTGCCAAACGAACGAGCGCCCGGGTGTCCTTGGGAAAGCACGAACCACCAAACCCGGGACCGGGACGCATGAACGAGAACCCGATGCGGTGGTCGTAGCCAATCCCGAGCAAGACGTCGCGCACATCGGCCCCCACCGCCTCGCACACATTGGCCATTGCATTCGCGTAGGTGACCCTGGCGGCCAAATAGCCATTGGCTGCATACTTGATAACCTCGGCCGAGGTGAGGTCGGTCACCAGGATTGGAGCGTCGATCGATCGATACAGTTCGATCAACTGGTCGACGTTGCGTCGATCCTCGGTACCAATGACGATACGGTCGGGCTTCATAAAATCTGTAACAGCACTCCCCTCGCGCAGAAACTCGGGGTTCGACGCCACGGGCCGCCTGGTTCTGATCCCGACTTCCAGGTTGGTCCCGACGGGCACCGTCGACTTGGTGACGACCAAACAGTCCTGCGGTAAAACGGCGGCGAGTTCGTCGGCAACGGAATAGATCGCCGACACGTCGGCCTCCCCATCATCGCCTTGGGGAGTCGGCAGCGCCAGAAACACAATCTGAGCATCCTTGACGGCCGCATGATTCGAATCGGTAACGACCAGCGACCCGTCGGCGAGGGTGGCGCTCAAGAGTTCGGGGAGCCCCGGCTCGAAGATCGGAGATCGTCCCGCCCGAATCTCGGCAACGCGTGCCGGATCCCGTTCTGCAAGGGTTACCTTGTTACCGAGGTGAGCGAGCCCGACGGCCTGTACCAGACCCACGTATCCTGCTCCGATCACGGCTACTCGCATCAGCACCCCCTGAGTGTCCGAACCAAGTTAGCCGGGTTGATTGAGCGAGTCAGCTCCGAGAATAATGAGAACATCGGAGGTGCCAGGGGTCCCTTCGACAACTTCTCCGAACCCGAGCCGTTGGAGGACGAGTTCTCCGTATCCCGATCCAATCGGGCTCACAATCTGAGTGACGGGGACCGCAAACGTGTCATAGTCAACGACCGACACAACCTCGAAACCCATATCGTCGAGGGCACTCGCCCAGCGAGTAGCGGCTCCAAGGGCGCCGTTGCCGTTGGCCACTTCGATGGTGAGAATCTGGGGCGCGGTCGTAGTCGGACCCGCTTCGGCCGCCGCGGGGGTCACTTGCTCGAAGGCCGATAAGGCGTCGGTTGCGGCCGGCTCATCGCGGATCTCGTAATAGAGCCCGTCGATGATCTCGGTGTGGGTTGGCAACGTGGCCGCCGAAATGTTGTCGGTCCCAAAGGTCCGAAACGCAAGAGCGAGTGAGACGAGATCCAACTCGCTGAAGTTCGGATCGACCACCATGAACTGAGCAAGCTCGGCGACGAGCGACTGAACGCCTACGACATTTGACGGCTTCTTGAGTTGACCGAGAATCGCTCCAAGCAACTGCTGTTGCCGTTTGGTCCTGCCGATATCATTGGCATCTGCGCTGGCCCACTGTCCATCGCGTAATTCTTGATAGGACCGGGACCGAGCGTACGCCAGGGCCATCCGCCCGTCGAGAATCTGTGTTCCTGCCTCAACCGAGAGTTTGCTCTTCAAGTCGCGGGCCGGATACGGGAAGGTGACGGTCAGGCCGCCAAGCTTATCGACAAGACCGGCAAACCCGACAAAGTCGATCTCGACATAGTGATGGATCGGGATTCCCAGCTCTGCCTGAACCGTCGACAGCATGAGCGACGCGCCACCGAATGCATAGGCGGCGTTCACTTTCTGAACCCCGTACCCGTCGACATCTACGCGTAGGTCACGAGGGAGGCTGAGCAGCTGGACCGAACCGGAATCAGGGAACGCCCTGACGAGCATGATGACGTCGGCGCGTTGGCCCTTGAAATCTCCGAAGTCACCCCCCCAATCGTCAGGCAAATTCTCGCGGGAGTCCGACCCGAGCATCAGAAAGGTGATCGGATCACCCGGGTCGGATGGAGACTCGGTCAATATTTCATCGAGCTGCGGGACGACGGTGAAGTTCGCCAGCTGGTCCGACACCTGATTGACCTGCCAGAGCGCGTACCCAACCATGAGGTTTGCGAGGACCAGCGTCGTGATGACACTTCGCTTGACCCAGATCCATTTGTCGGACTTCCTAGCCATGACAGATCAGGCTATCGACCGAAGCCACGTGTGGTCCGACGCCCATCAGTAGTCACTAGGTTCGGGCTGTGGGAGGCTGGCCGACAGGAACTTCGGTATACGTGAAGAGGCGTCAGAAGCCGCGCCTGACTGAAAGGAATCGGAGTCGGGATCCATGAAGCCGTGTCCGGCCGACTCATAGACAATCCATCGCCCTGACGGGTTGAGGTCGGCGGCGACGTCGACACCTTCGGAGGGAATGTGTTCGTCATTGGCGCCGTACAGACCGAGCACCGGGATCAGAATCCGCTCGAGGGCATCCCTGACTGTAAGCATTCTCTGCTCATCGCCGGCCAACGGGGCGTGAATGACAACCAGGCCGGCGAGACGACGCCGATCAGCGGCATACAGGAGTCCAAAACGCCCACCCGTGTCTACCCCGACCATGCCGACTGGTCCGCTGACCGTAAAATCAGAGGCGCCTCCAACCGCGAAGTCGATGGCCCGATCGATGTCCGTGAGGGCTCTGCGATCGTCCAGGGCACTGTAAGCCGACACCGCTTCGTCAAGCGTTGATTCTGATGGCAATGGCGATGCGTACGGGTCAAACGAGATTGCCACAAAACCATGCCGGGCCAGTTGACGAACCAAATCCTTCTCGAAAGATCGCAGACCGAAAATGCCGGGAAGGACGATTACGGCCGGGTATTTTCCGACCTGGTCGGGGCGCGCCAGGTACCCGTTTCTGAACCCGCTCCCGACCGGGATGGCATAGGAATGAAACAGAATGTTGTAGGTGCCCTCATGAGGAAGAACCGCCACGACGTCTCCTTGGTGTGCATCGGGAAGAGTAGTCGGTCGAATCGGGGATACCATCCAACCTAAGACGGGCCGGCGCGGACCTCCCAGACCTCACCCGTCACGAGCGATCGAACACCATCACTGGTCTCGACTATGAGTTCGCCACCCTGACCGACATCGACCGCTCGACCGGCACCACTCGGTTTCCAGGTGATGAGGTTGTTGATCGTCACGCAGCGCTCTACGTATGCCGCCCGATCCCAGCGCTCGCTCCCCGCATCGGCCCTCATCAAAAGCTGCGACGCAAATGCGGCGGCCAGGCTCTCACATCGACCGGGATCCTGCCTGTACACGGCTCCATAGCCAACAGGAGGTTCTGGCCAATAGAGGTTCAGTCCGAACCCGATCGTGACAACCGGTCCAACGGCTTCAGCCAAAATGCCTCCGACTTTGTACCCGGCCGCATTCACCAGGTCATTAGGCCACTTCAGCCTGGCCTCGACCACATCGGTCGCTGCCAACCCCGCGACCAGCGGCAGCCGTCCGAATGTCGATGGCTCCCACCGTGGCGCCCAACAGACGGAAACCGCAAGGGCGCGCGGGGCGTTCTCCCACGTCCGATTAGTCCGCCCCCGGCCGCGAGTTTGGCGGGCAGCAGCAATCACCACGGGCGATCCTTCGAAGAGATGACGCGCCTCGTCTTGAGTCGAGGTAGTTTCCTCAATCCATTCGAAAACGTAGGGTGTATCCAACCAGAGACCTCGCGAGTCGAAGTGAGTGGACAGAACCCTAAACCGTGGGAGTTAGCGTTGGGCACCGAACAACACATCGAGCGACTCCGAATGTTGCGCGAACAAGCCCAGCACTCGGGCAGCCAGCGCGCCGTCGACCGCCAGCATGACCAGGGCAAACTAACCGCCCGTGAGCGCCTCGGACTCTTGCTTGACAAAGGCTCATTCGAAGAGATCGACATGTTCGTGCGCCATCAGGCATCCGGGTTCGGGCTCGAAGACCAGCGTCCGCCCGGCGACGCGGTCATCACCGGATGGGGAACAATCGACGGACGTACGGTTTTCGTGTTTGCCGAGGACTTCACCGTTTTCGGCGGTTCGCTGGGTCAGGCAGTCTCCGAGAAGATCTGCAAGGTTCTCGACATGGCCATGGAAGTCGGTGCCCCGGTCATCGGCCTCAAAGATTCGGGCGGAGCCAGGATCCAGGAAGGCGTCGACGCACTCGACGGCTATGGCCGGATATTTTTCAGAAACGTCCGCGCCTCAGGGGTCATTCCGCAGATATCCGTCATCATGGGCCCATGCGCGGGTGGAGCCGTCTATTCGCCGGCCATCACCGACTTCATTTTCCAGGTCGAAGGAACTTCTCATCTGTTCATCACCGGACCTGAAGTCATCAAGACGGTCACGGGCGAGGATGTCTCCATGGAAGAACTCGGAGGCGCCCATGCCCACGCCTCTATTTCAGGTGTCACGCACTTCGTCTGCTCTTCCGAGGAGGAAGCACTCGACGAGGTTCGATACCTCGTCAGTTTCCTGCCGCAAAACAACATGGAGGTTCCGCCCTTCTTCGCTCCCAGCGACGCTCCGGATCGGACGATCGATCTCCTCGACGCGATCATTCCTGATTCTCCCAATCAGCCGTACAACATGGTCGACCTCATCGAAGCAGTAGTCGACGACGGCGAGTTCTATCAGGTCCATGAATCGTTCGCCAGGAACATCGTCACCGGCCTCGCCAGACTCGACGGCTACACCATCGGCGTGGTTGGCAACCAACCAAACACCATGGCGGGAACGCTCGACATCAGCGCGTCTGAGAAAAGTGCCCGATTTGTTCGGTTCTGCGACGCATTCAACATTCCGCTCGTGACGTTCGTGGACGTCCCAGGATTCATGCCAGGCGTCGAACAAGAACACGGCGGCATCATTCGCCATGGAGCAAAGCTTCTGTATGCGTATTGTGAGGCAACCGTTCCCCGGATCACGATCATTACTCGCAAGTCATACGGCGGGGCGTACCTCGTCATGAATGCCCGCGGCATCGGTGCCGACATGGTCTATGCGTGGCCGTCAGCTCAGATCGCGGTCATGGGCGCCCCGGGAGCCGTTAACATCATTCATAGGAAGACCCTGAGCGAGGCAGAAGATCTTGAGGTGCGACGTAAGGAACTCATCGACGAGTACGAGCACACCTTCAACAATCCGTATCGAGCCGCAGAGCTCGGATTGGTCGACGATGTGATCGAACCGCGCGACACACGAGTTCGACTGATCAGAGCGCTCGATATGCTCAGAAACAAGCGCCAGACGCTGCCCCCGAAAAAGCATGGGAACATTCCACTGTGATCGAATCCGTCCTGGTCGCCAATCGCGGCGAAATCGCCGTCCGAGTAATCCGCAGCGCCAGGGATCTCGGCGTGCGCACCATTGCCGTCTATTCGGACCTGGATCGAGACGCCCCACACGTCAAGCTCGCCGATGAAGCCTGGGCAATCGGGCCGGCCCCAGCCGCTGAATCGTATCTGAACGGCCCACAAATCCTGCGGGTTGCCAAAGAATCAAATGCGGCTGCCATTCATCCGGGATACGGCTTCCTCTCCGAGAACGGCGACTTTGCTCAAGCGGTTCTTGATGCCGGGCTCATCTGGGTTGGACCGCCACCTTCCGCAATCAAGACGATGGGTGACAAGATCGCTTCACGCATGGCCGTGGCGGCGGCCGGCGTCAAGTCGGTTCCTGGCACCCTCGAGCCACTCAGGTCGGTCGATGACGCCGCTGCGGCAGCCGCCGAGTTTGGGTATCCGGTGGCTATCAAAGCAGCCCACGGCGGAGGCGGAAAAGGTCTCCGTGTGGTGCAATCGGCCGAACAACTCGAAGAGGCGTTCGAGGGAGCCAGACGAGAAGCCGACGCCTACTTTGGAGATCCCGCCGTATATGTCGAAAAATACCTGGCGCGACCCCGGCACATCGAAGCGCAGATCCTGACCGACGCGGCAGGCATCACTCATTTTCTCGGCGAACGGGATTGCTCCGTGCAGCGTCGTCATCAGAAACTCATCGAGGAAACGCCTGCGTTTGGTATGACCGATGACCAGCGAACCGAATTGGCCACCGCCGCTCGACTGGTCGCCGACGCCTGCGACTACCAAAACGCCGGAACCGTGGAATTCCTCATGGATGAGGACGGTTCGATCTACTTTCTGGAAATGAACACCCGGTTGCAGGTCGAACACACGGTTACCGAAGCCGTTACCGGCATCGACATGGTTCACGCTCAACTTCGAATTGCGTCAGGTGAAAGCCTCGACATCGGAGAAATCACCCCCCGCGGCCACGCCATAGAATTTCGGATCAATGCAGAGGACCCGGCCGCCGGGTTCTTGCCGAGCCCGGGTCAGATCGTCGAATATCGGGAACCGGCCGGTTTTGGTGTCAGGGTCGATGGATGGGTCACGGCCGGCACCCGGGTCACTCAGTATTACGACAACCTGATCGCCAAACTTATCGTCTGGGGAGCGACCCGCGACGAGGCTCTCGCCAGGGCGCGGGGGGTCCTCTCCGAATACACCATCAGTGGCGTAGCTACGACGATTCCGGCCCATCGCCAGATACTGGACCATCCCACGTTCATTGCCGGAAAACACACCACCAAATTCGTCGAACAAGAACTCGACTTCTCTGGCAGGCTACAAACGGTCTCCGGAACGTTGCCCTCAGAAGAGGCGACAAGCCAGCGCACGATGACGGTGGAGGTAGGCGGTCGCCGATTCGACGTTACCTTCTGGGCCCCCGAGGCCCGGATCGCCAGTTCCGATCGGAGGCCCTCGGCGCGCCGACGGTCGCCCAAACTGACCCGAACCGAAGGCAACACGTCGATTGACGCCGGAGTCATTGCGGCTCCCATGCAAGGCACCATCGTAAAAGTCAGTGTGGCGGCCGGCGACCGGGTCCACGAGGGCGCCACCATCTGTGTGTTGGAAGCCATGAAAATGGAGAACGAGGTCAAGTCGCCGATCTCGGGAGAAGTTGTTGAGCTACGATCTCAAGCCGGAGACACCGTCACGCCCGGCCAGGTTATCGCTATCGTCCGCTAGGGCATCCGGGTTCGTTTGGCGGTGGTTTAGTCCGCCGCCTCCGTGAGGCTTTCCGATAGCGACGGATGCACCATCAACGTCTCGACGAGGGTCTCGACATGCAGCCGACCTTGCACCGCCAGTGCCAGGATTCCAATCAGCTCCGATGCCCGGTGACCAACGATGGTCCCACCGAGAACTTCATGCGTAGCCGGGTCGGAATAGAGCTTTACGAACCCGCGTTCCTGCCCCTGAATGACGGATCGGCTATTCGACGCGAACGGCACCTTCGTGCTCCGAATCCGCCGGCCGGCCGCCGCGACGTCCGCCTCCTCAAGGCCGACCGAGGCAATTTCCGGCTCGGCAAAGATTGCCTGAGCCACCTTCGAGTAGTCGATCGGCTTGACCTGAAACCCGAGGGCGTGTTTGGCGAGTTTTCGCCCCTGCATCGACGCAACCGACGACAGAGGCAACCTCCCGGTGACATCCCCAGCCGCGTAGATGTGAGGAACGTTGGTTCTCTGGAACTCATCGACAGGGACATAGCCATGATCGGTTTCAACTCCGGCCGCCGCAAGGTCAAGCCCGCTGGTCAGCGGGACGCTACCAATCGCCAGAAGTGCGTGTGAACCAGCCACCCTCCGGCCGTCATCGGCGACAATCACCACGCCCGAATCGCTGACTTCGGCTGCGATGGCTCTGGCACCTTTGAGGAGCCGAACTCCGCGCTCGAGGAAGTCTTCTTCGAGGGCGGCGGCCACTTCGGCGTCGCGGTGGGGCAGCACTTGCTGGCGGCTCACCAAGAGGCTCACCTTGGCACCCATGGATGCAAAAATGCTCACGAACTCCACCCCGGTTACCCCGGATCCGACGACGATCATATGCTCAGGGATATCGCCGAGGTGATAGGCATCGCGGGTCGTCAGTATTCGTTTTCCATCGACGGTTGCCCAGTCCGGTACCCGGGGGGCCGAGCCGGTGGAAATAAGAGCGATGTCGAACGCCAGTTCAATTTCGCCGTCGTCGGTGCTGGCGATGGCCGAGTTTGGACCGGTGAACCGTCCCCGGCCGTGGATAAGTCTCACTCCTTGATCTTCGAGAACTTCAGATGTGTTCTTGGACAGGTCCGTGGCGATACGATCCATCCGGGCTGACAGCCGCCGGAGATCGACCGGACTTTGGTCGGCCGCAAAGCCCAACTTCTCGGCATTACGTATCGAGTTCATCCGGATCGACGAAGCGACCATGGTCTTCGAAGGGATACAGTCCCAGAGGTGAGCTGCCCCACCGATGATCGACGACTCAACCAGAGTGACTTCGGCGTCGAGGGAAGCGGCCACGGTGGCAGCCATTGTGCCGGCCGGTCCGCCACCGATGATCAAAAAACGTATGGGATTGTCGCCTGCCACGGATCCTCTTCACTAGGTAAGGTTCAGGCTAGAGCCGAATCGGCCAGGCAACCAATAGCCGACCAGCCCCCCGCCGCGGTTGCGTTCTAGTCCCCGAAGACCCCGAAGACCGAGCGCAAGGCGTCGGAAATCTCGCCGAGCGTGGCGCCCGCTCCGAATGCGTCTCGTATGGCAGGCACGACGTTGGTCGGGCCGGCGGCGACCACCACCAGATCGGCCAGCCGTGCCCGGACACCTTCGTCGTCCCGGCGTAGCCGATGCTCTCGAAGCGCGGTTTTCTGATGACTTTCCAGTTGGGGATCCACCAGCTGGCTATCGAACTCTGCAGTCTCGTCAGCTTGAAATGCGTTGACCCCAACCACAAGATCGCGTCCCGCCTCCAGTCTTCTCGCCGCCTCGTATGCTGCCTGCTCGATGAAGGCGGTCTGTACCCCCTGTTCGACGGCCGGCACCGCGCCTCCCGCCCCATCGATCACACTGATGAGTTCCCAGGCGGCAGCCTCCAGCTCATCGGTCAGCGTCTCGATAAAATAGGATCCGGCCAGTGGATCGACGGTACCGGTGATCCCCGACTCGTTGGCCAGAATTTGCTGTGTGCGTAGGGCAACCGTTGCCGAAGCCTCGGTGGGGAGTCCAAGCGCTTCGTCAAAGGCGTTCGTGTGAAGAGACTGCGTGCCACCCAGGATGGCTGCCATGGCCTGCACCGTGGTTCGAACAACATTGTTCAGCGGTTGTTGGGCGGTCAACGTACTTCCGGCTGTTTGGGTGTGGAAACGCATTCGCCAGGCGTCGGGAGATCGCGCTCCGATCCGATGGCGCATGAGCGCCGCCCAGATCCGGCGGGCCGCCCGGAACTTGGCCACTTCTTCAAAAAAGTCATTGTGGCTATTCCAGAAAAAGGACAACCTGGGAGCGAAGTCGTCGACATCGAGACCGGCCTCAATGGCAGCTTCGACGTACGCGAGACCATTCGTGAGCGTGAACGCCAACTCCTGGGCTGCCGTTGACCCGGCTTCTCGAATGTGATAGCCGGAAATCGAGATGGTATTCCAGGCTGGAATCTCATCGGCACAGTACGCAAACAGGTCGGTGATGACGCGCATCGACGGTCGGGGCGGAAAGATGTACGTACCCCTGGCGATGTACTCTTTGAGAATATCGTTTTGAATCGTCCCCCGCAGCAATGATGCGTCGATACCGCGCTCGGCAGCGACCAACTGATAGCCGACGAGCAAGATGGCAGCCGTCGAGTTGATGGTCATCGAGGTGCTCACTCGATCGAGCGGAAGGTCATGAAAGAGCACTCGAAGGTCGTCAAGTGTGTCAATCGCAACGCCAACCTTCCCGACCTCGCCGGCCGCCATTGGATGGTCCGAGTCGTAGCCCATCTGTGTTGGTAAGTCGAAGGCCACCGACAGTCCGGTCTGACCGGCCGCCAGCAAAGCTTTGAAACGATCGTTGGTTGCCGCCGCAGACCCGAACCCCGCATACTGACGCATCGTCCAGTGCCGGCCACGGTACATCGAGGGATACGGTCCCCTCGTGAACGGGTATTCCCCGGGTGCCCCGATGCGTTCAGGATCGACCGGGCGATCCGGACCATAGAGGACATCGATCTCAATCCCGCTACTGGTGCGCCTGGATTCGTTTGACATGCTCTAAGATCTCCAACCCTGTAAAGTTACAGATTACCGGCAACTTTTCCCGACCCCCTTTCGTTGGATATCCGTATGACCACCAACATCCATCAGCTAGAGCGGCGCGAGCGGCGCGGCAAGTGGTTCGTCGCAACGGCGATCCTGCTTTCCATCAGCGTATTGACCGCTTCATGGGTCGGTCTTTTCTCATTCATGGCAGCCACGACCGCCCACAGTGTGATGGTCGACGTGGAATCGGCCGTCATCCCCGAAGTCGACGGAGACGCCTTGAACTTCCCGAACCTCTCTCGAGTGTCGCTCGTATATGCGTCGAACGGCACACTGCTCGCCGAGCTGCACGATGGCATCGTGTCAGAGCCGGTTCGCTTCGAGGACATCCCCCCCGTCATGATCGATGCGATTCTCGCAGCCGAAGACGCAGACTTCTTTCAACACTCGGGAGTCGACTGGAGCGCCATCGCATCGGCCTTTATCGACAATTTGAGTTCGGATACCCAGCGCGGCGGATCCACGATCACCCAGCAGGTCGTAAAGAAGACCTTTGTTGGTGATGAGGTCTCCTATGAGCGCAAGCTGCGTGAGGCAGTGACGGCCATCGAGTTGGAGCGTCGCTACTCCAAGGAGCAGATCCTGGAGTACTACTTGAACTCCGTCTACTTCGGCTCCAGCGCCTACGGCGTCCGGGCCGCCGGCCGCGAGTTCTTCGATAAGGAGCTCGACGAGCTGACCATTGCAGAAGCGGCCACGCTGGCCGTACTTCCTCGCAACCCTTCCGTCTACAGTCCCCGCTCCAACCCTGAGACAACCCTCAACCGGCGCAACAGCGTCATCGACGAAATGCTCGACGCCGATTTCATCACGCAGGACCAGCGCAATACCGCCATTGCCGAAAATATGTCGATCGCTCCTCCCAAGACGTTTATCAGCCCGGCTGACCATGTCGTCGCCGAAGTCAAACGGCGACTGCTCGACGATCCGGAATTCGAGTTCCTGGGGGCTACCCGCGACGAGCGTAAGCAGGCCATCTTCGGCTGCCCGGCCGATGACGTCGAGTGTGAGGGCGGGGGTGGCCTGAGTATTCGTTTAACCATCGATCTTGACCTCCAAAATGCCGCCAACGACATCCTCCACAACTGGCTGCCCACCCCGGCGGACCCCGCGGAAAAGGCTCCCACCGGGGCCATCGCCACCGTGGATTCCAAGACTGGCGCCATCCTGGTCATGGCGTCCGGGTTGCCATTTGGAGAAGAACAATTTGACCTGGCCACCCAGGGCAAGCGCAACCCCGGATCGGCCTTCAAACCGTTCACGCTGGTGGCTGCACTGGAGTCGGGGACCTCGTTGAATTCTTTTTGGGACTCCACGAGTCCCAAAGAGTTCGATATCGGCGGAGGTCAGGTTTGGAACGTAAGTAATGCGGGCGGTGGCGGATCAGGGCTCATGCGACTGTTTGATGCGACCTACAACTCGGTCAACGTCGTATACGCCGGTGTCGCCATCGAAACCGGTCCCGACAAGATCGTCGACGTCGCCCACCGGATGGGAGTCAAGTCAGATCTACCGGCCGTTCCAGCCATCACACTGGGGGTGGGCGCGGTTTCACCCCTTGAGATGGCGTCTGCTTTCACCAACTTCTCGACAAATGGTTTGTGGGCTGAGAGCTACCTCGTCGAGTCGATCACGGACTCGGCAGGCAGCATCATTTACCAGCACGAGATCAACCGCGTTCAAACGGTTGACGCGGCCGTAATCGCTGCCGCCCGCCAACCACTTGAGGTCGTTCCCGTGAGCGGTACGGCCCCGCGAGCCAACATTGGACGACCACAGGGCGGCAAGACCGGTACCCATCAAAATTACCGGGAAGCCTGGTTTGTGGGATTCGTCCCCCAGGCAGCCACGGCCGTCTGGGTGGGATTTCCAGACAGTCAGATACCACTGACAAACGTCCGAATCCACGGTGAGACCTACTCAAGGGTCTTCGGTGGAAGTGTGCCGGCGCCAATCTGGAAAGAGTTCATGCAGATCTATCTCGCCGACAAGCCGGCCGAGGACTTCCCGCCCGACCCGGAAGGAATCTCCGCCTACTTGCGAACCCCCTCAACCGACGTACCGGACGTGGTTGGCATGCTTGAAGAAGAAGCAACCGACGCGATTGGTACCGCGCACCTCAACACGGTCGTAGAGGAAGTGCCATCAAATGAGCCGGCAGGCACCGTCATCGCTCAGCTGCCTGAAGCCGGTGCCGTTCTGCCTCAGGGTTCGTCGGTCACCATCTCGATCTCCGTCGAGGGCCGACCTCTTCCGCTGTTTGAAGGACTCGACCAGGGCCAATTCGAGCAGGCATTCAACAACTTCCAGGCCGAGACCGGGATCACGTTGGTAGTCGATTTTCAGACTGTCGAAACCGGCGACTCCAAGAAGGTCGGCAAGATCATCCGGCAACGGCCCGCCCCTGGCAGTCTGGTCGGAGACGGCGACACGATCGTCATCATCTTCGGGGTACGCAAAAGCGAAGGCTGAGTTCGTCAAGCAAACGTAGTGGTTGACATTGGTTAACGTTATGTGATATTTCGTAACGGTGAGACCTGTCGTACCCGGGACCGAGGAAAACCTCGCTGCATCAGCCGCCGCACCAATCTCGGGTGCGCCAGGTCCTCGTCGGTCCGCTCAACCACGGCCGTGGGTTCGCCCCCACCTCTACGAGCGTCCGGCCCCGATCCTCTTCACTGATCCTTACGTCCGCTCCCGTTGGACAGCCGCACTCGGACCTCAGGCAGTCGCCGACTTGATGCGGCTGATCCGGGCAGCCGAACAGGGTCGGCGCATTCGCTGTCCCATTCGTCTGCCATCACTGGTGGTTGCCGGCCTGGTTGTCTGGGCAAGAGGAGAACTGTTTGTCTCCCGCCAAATTCCGGAGGTCCCCGCTCATCTCCTCCCCCGTCGCCTCCGCCGATGACCGACTGACCCCGCGCCAGAATCGTGCCGCCGTCTAGTCTCCTGATCATGAGCGCCATTACGAAAACCGTTACCCTTTCAGGCGGATCACCGACCAGTTACGAAGACGCCATCCGCACCATCCTCGGCCGGGCCGCAGAGTCCGTGAGTGAGATCACCCGGTTCGAGGTCGTCTCGATGTCGGGCAAGGTCGACGCATCGGGGCTACCCGCCAGCTTTGATATCACACTCCTTCTCACGTTTGTCGTTAAAGAATCACTGGCCCACAATTGACCGTCACCGATCTGGGGGACGGGATCTGGCGCATTACCGCGCCGCTACCTTTCGTCGCACCCAAATCGGTTAACTGTTACGTATTCGAAGGCCAGGAAGGCCTTACGATGCTCGACTGCGGGGTCGAAAGCGAAGCGGGCCTGGCATCGATACGGACCGGTTTAGCCACAATTGGCGGCAACCTCACGACCTTGATCGGCTCACATCTCCACGTCGACCACGTGGCGGCGGCCGGTGCCCTGATCGAAGAGACCGGAGCCCGGTGGGTCATGCACGAGACCACTTCCGACGAGATCCCCCGCTACAACGATTGGACGCTTCGAGCCACGGGCCTGGCGCTTGCGGCGGGAGCCCATGGGGCACCGACCGAGTTCACAGAAGCGCTTCTCACAGATTGGGAACGCCCACCCTGGTACGGAATCGCCGTGAACCCGTCCGATGCCGTGGCCGACGACGATCGGATCAGTCTTGGCGGAGATCGATACTTGAAGGTGCTCTACACGCCCGGCCACCAGATAAATCACATCTGCCTGGTCGACTCCCGGACTGACCTGTTGTTCTCCGGAGACCATGTCCTTCCCCGTATCTCGCCATTCGTCCCTTACACGGGGCCCGAATCCGACCACCTGGGCGACTACCTGGCCTCGATCGATCGGATCGTCCGACTTGAAACCTCACGTACCCACCCTGCCCACGGTACCGAGATCGAGCGTGGATCGGAACGGGCCCATCAGATCTCCCTTCATCACGATCGTCGCCTTGAAGACATGATCGATCACCTCACCGCCGGGCCCGACACTGCCTGGCACGTCATGGAGAAGACCTTCCGACCTAACCTCAGTTTTCTCCAGCAACGCCTGGCCATTCAGGAAACATTGGCTCACCTCGAGCACCTACGTCGAAAAGGCAGGCTGCGTCTCATCGGAGATCCGTCGAATTGGCAGTATGAAAGAACCGGTCGATGACCTCAGCCAATCACACCCTCCTCACGAGCGACGGCGAGAGACTTGAGTCGCTGTGGGATAGACCGGCCGGCCAAGCGATCGGAACGGTCGTCCTGTGTCATCCTCACCCGCTGCAGGGTGGGACGATGCGAGCCCCACTCATGAATCACGTTGCCGAGGGACTCGCCAGTCGAGGGTTTACTGTCCTCCGCTTCAACTTTCGAGGCGTCGGTGAATCCTCTGGGACCCATGGTTACGGGCAGGCGGAAATCGCTGATGTCAGCGCGGCGTGGGAGGCAGTCAACGAGGGGGCAACAGGACCATATGTTCTGGGCGGTTGGTCCTTTGGAGCGGCCACCTCATTGGTCTGGATGGCGCACACCAACACGGCGGTTCCGTGGGCTGGCATTGCTCCACCTGTCACAGGAACGCGCAGCCCGACTCTCCCCCTGCTCCTGCCTGCGGCTCCTCGCACATTCATCCTCGGCGACAGAGATCAATTCACCACCGTGGCGGAAACAGAAGCTTATATCGATCAGGTTTCGGGCCAACTTCACGTGATCAAGGGTTCAGACCACTTCTTCTACTTTCGAGAAACGGTCGTGACCGATCTCATGGCCGGAGCCTTCGGGTGGCACCCTGGCGGTCAATCGCCTGGCGCATAGCCATTGGGAGCTACCGATCGTTACGAAATCTCACCGCGGTCGGAATCCACGGTTGGATGCTTCCGGAAGGGCATCAGGGCCAAATGTCGAGATGAGATTTCGCATGGTCAGATTCTCGACGCCGTTGCGTTGGGAAAGTTCGGCAAACTGTGCCGGATCGTCACAGTCGTACACGATCATGGTATCCCTGACTCCTAGGAACCGATTGTGTTCAAATCGCCTCAGCCGCGCTGCAGCCATACGTCCGCCTTCCAGTTCGCTCAAAGGCTAGTCGTCTGTCGGCCCGGCGCCTACCGGAACATCGGCCTGGCAATTGGGGCAAGTGGCCGTGTCGACGGCCCCGACGATGAAAGAAAACGAGCAATCCGGACAGACAATTCGAGGGGAAGGTTCCGCAGGGGGAACCGGCATCGTAGGGACGGAGGAGATGGTGGGCTTCGCCGGTGGCGGGGCCGACGCCCCGCCCAGTCCCCCACTCACCTGGTTCACGGCCCCACACGCCGGACATTTGAATCGCCCCTCACCGGCAACGTCCACTTCGGTCGCACAGGCGCCGCATCGAACTCTCATGTTTCGTTCCCCTCAACAATGCCGGCGACAGCCCCGATCGATTCGAGATACCCGAACTGGCCCGCTAGGACCGCCCGGACGTCCTCCGGTTCAAACGAGTTCACTTTTGTAAGAATGTAGCCAACCGATTCGTCCGTTGCACCCATCACGACAGACGCAGATCCGAGAGGTTTGCCTTTGACACTCTGTTGGAGCCCGAAAACCTGCCATTCGATAATTGACCGAACGCCATCTGGCGTAAGCCTGCTCTTCTGGCCACCATCGAACTGACTCCAAACCCACTCGACCGCGTCGTCAATGATGAACTCAGCCGGGTCACTCGACGACCTGGTTCGAATCTCTTGGAACAGCATCACACCGATGAGTACGAGAAACACCACTGCCAGCACGGCACCGAGCGCGATGGCAGTTGCCGAACTCACGCCTCATATTCCAATCTGGTCAGCCAGCAAGACCCGATGATATGACGGATCACCAAACAGCAACTCGGAACTCTTGGACCTCTTCAGATAGAGGTGGGCATCGTGTTCCCAGGTGAAGCCAATTCCTCCATGGATCTGAATGTTCTCGGCCGCTGCGGAGAAGTATTTCTCGGTACAATATGACTTCGCCAGAGGAGCAACGATGGGAAGCTCATCGTTATCCTCCGAAACAGCCCACGCCGCGTAATACGCCGCACTCTTGGCCGACTCCACGCCTACGAGCATGTCCGCGCACTTGTGTTTGATCGCCTGAAACGAGCCGATCGGGCGCCCGAACTGAATTCTCACCTTGGCGTATTCCACCGCCATGTCGAGGACCTTCTGGGCTCCGCCGACCGATTCGACGGCCAGCGCTACCGCAGCAATCCGATACACCTCTTCCAGCGTTTCCCAACCGCCACCAACGGATCCCAAAACCGCTGCAGCTGGCGCCGTCACATCGGTGAAATTGATTTCGGCGAGTTTTCGAGTCTGATCCATCGAATCGACAACTTTGCGATCGATTCCGTCCAGGCCGGCATCGACCAAAAACAGAGTCACCCCTTGATCGGTTCTGGCAGCCACAACGAGCATGTCTGCCGTGTGACCGTCAATCACGAAACTCTTCATGCCCGACAGGCGAAATCCGTCCCCATCGGGGACGGCGAGCATCTCAATTCCCGCCTCGTCCCACCGTCCGGCAGGCTCGGTGACCGCCAGGCCCAGCCGTAGAGTCCCTTCGGAAACCGACGGAAGCACCGCCCGTTTCTGCTCCTCGGAACCGGCCAGCAGAACCGCGTTCGCTCCGAGTATCACCGTAGAGAGGAATGGAGCCGGGAGGAGCGTTCGACCCATTTCTTCAAGCAAGACCGTGGTTTCCAGGAAACTGAAGCCAGCTCCTCCATACGACTCAGGAATGGCCAACCCAAGCCAGCCCATGTCCGCCATGTCTGCCCAGATGCCGCCATCGAAGCCGGTCTCAGACGCCATTAGCTCGCGGACCGTGGCGGTCGGACATTTGTCGTCCAGGAACCGGCGAGCTGTCTCGCGGAGAAACTCTTGTTCTTCACTAAAGGCAAAGTTCATGCAAACTCCTCGTCATCGGCACCCATGTTAACCATCGTTCACGGTGCGCACCGCCAGGTAGTCTCCCATTTCATGTTGACGATTGATCTAGCTGCTGCCCAAATTCGTTCACTAAGTGTCGGCCCACTCGACAACAATGTCTACATAGTCAGCTGCAAAGCGACCGGTAAGGCAGCAATCGTCGACGCGGCCAACGAGCCAGACCGCATTCTGGCTGCCGCCGACAATGTCGATCCCCAGGTCATCCTGACCACTCATGGCCATGCTGACCACCTCGGGGCTGTCGCCGAAGTGACAGCTGCGCTGGGCATCCCCTTCCGACTGCACGAAGCCGACCGTGTCATCGCCGGCCGTTCGATTGACGAACCGTTACTCCCCGGCCTGATCACCGTAGGCGAGATCGGCATCGGCGCCATTCACACACCCGGTCACACACCCGGTTCGATGTGTTTTGTTCTAGATGGGGTCGTGCTGACCGGCGACACGCTGTTCCCTGGCGGTCCAGGAGCCACCAGATTCCCCTATTCGGACTTCGACCAGATCATGAACAGCCTCAACACCCAGCTTTTTTCGAGACCCGACGAAACCCGGATCCTGCCGGGGCACGGTGCGCCAACCATGATCGGAACAGAGCGACCCCAACTCGCAGAATGGACGGCCCGACGTTGGTAAAGACTCAAGAACGAGGCCAAATGCGACGATGAGGAAAGGTGATCAGGAGGCCTGACTGTTGTCAGCGGATGACAACATCGAAATAGAATTCCCGTCCCTCTCAAGGACGGTTCAGTCGAGGACTCCGCGCCCCGGGTCTGCCGCTGCCGATGCCTCTGACGGCCTGCCACCCGATGATTCCACAGCCGATGACTTCGCCTGGTTGACGGCCATATTCGCCGACGACGACGAAACCACCGTCGAGGAACTGACCACCGTCGAGGACCGAGACGACGACACCGACGACACCGCCTCGATCGGCGCCGGAGACCCATTGGTCGACGATGTCGAGGCGTTAGCCATCTCCCATAGGGGTCTTTTGGAGGACCCACTGGCTTCTGATGACACGCTCTTTCCATCCGACCGGATCGGGGACTCACCCGAGTACCTCGATCAGGTGGAACAGCCCGAGATCACCGCCTCCATGCTCCAAACAGACGCCACCTTGGAAGTCGAGGACGACCCCGAAATCGACCGCTACCTCGAAGCCGACGAACCATCGTCGACCGACGACTCTTCTGGCCAGATATCCCACGGCACATCCACCACTATCACAACGCCGGGCGATCTCGTTCCCACCGGTTTGGCGGAACTCAAGAAAGCCAACGGATTCAGGGAGGAGATCCTCTCGACCTTTTCGCAGATGTATCGCAAATCAGCCCGTCCCGACGGAGACCGGACAGCTGGCTAACTAGTCATGCCACACTCAGACGGAATGGCCTCAGGCCGACCCGATTTCTGCCGATAACACCACATACAAGAGAAGACGTGCATGGACCTAGCCACCAAAAAACTCACGGGCGTTCGATTCTCCGGTCAGCAGCAGGTGTGGATCCTGACGGCATTTATCGGTGTGGCCGCCGCTGCCATGGCATCTCAGGTCACGAGCTTCTCCACGTTGTTTCCGAACTCAAGGCAGATACCCTGGTACATCCTTATCCCACTCGTGTATGCCGCGGAACTGACTGTCGTGCATCTCCGATTCCACCGGCACGCCCACTCATTCTCAATGAGCGAAGTGACGTTGGTGCTGGGACTTTTCGCCAGCGCCCCCTGGGAAGTCATCGTGGCTCAGGTCGGGTTTGCCATGGCGCTGATGATCAACCGACGCCAGCCGCCGATGAAGTTGGCGTTCAATCTTGCGCAGAACACGTTCGTCGTGATTCTGGCAGTTGTCGTCTTTCGATCAATAGCCGCCCTCGGCGATCCACTCGGTCTGGCCGGCTGGTTCGCCGCGATCATCGCAACCCAAGCCACCGTTATCCTGGCCAACCTGCTGATCAATGGTGCCATCCACCTATCGGGTGGATCGATTGATCGCCGGGAACAGTTCGAGGTGTTGTACCTGACTGCTCTGGCAGCCTTAATGAACACTGCCCTCGCCCTGGTAGGAATTACCATATATTGGAGCGGCGGTTCCAACTCTGCCTGGCTAGCGATGGTGCCTCCGGTCGTTCTGTTCTTCGCCTATCGAGCCTATATCAGCCAGCGCCTTGAGCGATCCCGCCTGGAGTCGTTGTATCAGGCAACCAGGGTGCTCCACGAATCCCCCCAAATCGAGTCCGCCCTCGAATCAGCGGCGCTCTACGCACAAGACATGTTCGAAGCCGAAGTCGTTGAGATCATTCTGCTCCCCGAGGAAGGAAAGTCCGCCTACCTCACGGCCGTAGGACCCGACGACCGCCGGGTCGTTATGGAACCATTCGATCTGGGCTCGGGAGAGGCGCTGTTCCACAGTATCGCCGACAGCCCTGGCGCCATGCTGATCACCGATCCCACCGTCTTCGGCCGCGACGGTTGGCATCTGGACGACGGGGTGGCCGCGCCACTTTCAGGCGATCACGGAACGTTTGGCGTCATCATCGTCGCCAACCGAATCAACGATGTTTCTCAATTCGAAGAAAGCGACGTTCGGCTCCTTGAGACGTTCGCCAGCCAGGTTTCGGTTTCCCTCGAAAACGGTCGACTGGAAGATTCTCTGGCGCAACTGACCGACCTCAAAGAGGAGTTGAGGCACCAGGCACTCCACGACTCTCTCACCAAACTCGCCAATCGCACCCTGTTTTCCGAGGGCGTCGAAGCGGCCATAGCTCGCTGTGTCGATACCGACCAATTCATCGCCGTTATGTTCCTGGACCTTGACGACTTCAAAACGGTAAATGACTCGCTCGGCCACGCGGCTGGCGACGACCTGTTGATCCAGGTGGCGAATCGTCTTAGGTCTTTCACAAGACCTGAAGACGTAGTCGCTCGTCTTGGCGGAGACGAGTTCGCAATCCTCCTCGAAGATCTCTCAGGCCCGATGGGTGCGACCGATGTTGCCGAGCGGATCATTCGAGGAATGACCATCCCATTCAACCTGGAAGGCAAAGAACTCAAGGTTCACACATCGATCGGCATAGCCTTCGGTGCTTCCATCGACCGGCCCGATCAAATCATGCGCAACGCCGACGCGGCCATGTACGCAGCCAAACAGACCCGCAAGGGCACCTACCGCGTGTTTGAAGACGCAATGCACGCCGAGATGATCAGACGACTGGAACTAAAAGCAGACCTGACAGAGGCGGTCGCCCGGGACGAGTTGGTGTTGCGATACCAACCGATCGTCGATCTGGCAACGGGACAGGTCACTGGCGTGGAGGCCCTGGTTCGCTGGCAGCATCCGACCAGAGGAATCGTCCCGCCCGCCCAGTTCATTCCTTTTGCCGAAGAGAGTGGTCTCATCGTCGCCATTGGGGCCTTCGTGCTTGAGCAAGCCGTTATCAAGGCTGTCGAGTGGCAGAACGCCCGACCGGACGAATTCCTGACCATGGCTGTGAATCTGTCACCCCGACAGCTGGCCGAAGTCGACATGGCGGCCATGATCCGCGAAACCATCACCCGACACGGGTTGGAGCCCCGCCGCCTCATCATTGAGATTACCGAAAACGTCGTCATGCAAACAACGGTCAGCCTGCTCGACGACATCCGCGATCTGGGCGTCCGACTGGCTATCGATGACTTTGGGACCGGATACTCGTCGCTCGCCTATCTGGATCGCCTCCCGATCGACATCATCAAGATCGACAAGAGTTTCACCGATAGGCTCAACCCCGACGAAGAGTCCCCGCTGGTTCGCACGGTATTACAGCTCGGAGATGCCCTTGGTATCGACACCGTCGTCGAGGGTATCGAGACCGCCCATCAACTTCGTCGCCTGCAACAACTGGGTTGTGCCAAAGGTCAGGGTTACCTTCTCTCTCCACCTCTGGCCGCAGCCGAAGTCGAAGCTCTTCTCGGTGACAACTTGACCGGCACGTCGTTGACACATGGACCGACGAAACTGCGGATTGTTGGGTAGCCTCTGTTGACAAGCGGTGGGCTGGCGCGGGATCATGGGCACCGGCAGTACTATCGGAGGGGGATGTCAGGGTGCTGTTCCATGGCGAATTAGAGCTATCCAACGACCCAGGGTCCCGATTGGTCGTCACGCTCACGATGGAGGCTGACGCCTTGTCGTTGGCGACCGGCGAAGAGAACCTCGGCACCTGGAACCGCCCGGACACGAAGGCTGTCGAGATCGCCCGCGGCAAATATGATCTGACGCTCGGTGACGAGACGCTCCTATTCACGCCCGAGAATGTACCCCTTTTCGCATCCCGGGGCCTTCCCTTCTTTGACGAAGTCGACGAGCAAACCCCACCAGCGGGACTCCTTGCCAAAATCAAAAAGTGGGGTCTCAAACCGGCGGATTTTGCCACCCAACTCGGTCTGACCGAACCCCTTGTCTCCGTGGCCAATGCCGAGGCGACCACCGTCGGACCGCTCGCCGAGGCGACCGCCCGGAATGAAACTGGAACGACCAGGGATAACGGCATCGACCAACTCGGACGATCTAGCCGAACCGCATCTGAATCGCCGGTCGAGAGCATCCCGACCGCCCCACATCGACCCGAACCCGTGAAGCGATTGCCCGGGCCACCGGTTGCGACGTCCCTCGAGCCAACCATGCCATCTGAGGAACCCGACGACGTTCTCATGGGGAGTCGTCCCCGCCCGTCCGTCACCCGGCAGCCGACCCGCCTGCCGGTCATCCCAGTCACCGTGGATCCACTAGCTGATCGCGCCCCGTCGGCCATCACCGAACCGACGACAGTCGGCCGGCCAGCCCAGAGTTTTGGCCTCGAAAACCACGAGCCTGAAGCCCTCGCCGGGCCACTCACATCCAACGTCGCCGCACAAGACATTCGATCCACTGAACCAGGGACGGATCCGATATCCGAGCCACCCACAGGCGCCGCCCCAACTGTCAGACCGGTCATCCCCATCGAATTTGATTCGACCCGGATCGGAACCGTCGAGGCCGAACGTGTTCAAGTCGCCGCACCGTGGAGCGATCGGGCAATCGACCAGGACACCACCCTAAGCGAATCATTGGCACCGTCAACCCCGAGTCCCGCTTACGCCCTTCCCGGCCTGCCCGATCTGGCAAGTCTGCTCGCCCGCCTCGAAACAGCTGTGGATGATCTCCAGGCCGGCCGGATGGAACCCGCCAGAGGCCGGGCTATCGCCGATGTGGTGCGAGCCATGTGTCGAGCGGTCGAGGTCTCGGGCCATGGAGCTAAGGATTTAAATTCGATAGCCGATAAGCTTGACAACGGTCAAGGGTTGGGCAACGACGTTAATGAGGATCACGAATGAGACATCCGGGCACTGTATTCGCAGCGGACGACACCAGAGGTATTAAGGGTGTCTTTGTGCTCGACGACGACTCAATCACGCTCGAAGTCAATCACGAACAGTGGGCCACCTGGCACGTATCGCTCATCTCCCTGTCTGAGATCGCCGGCAACGAGTATCAGTTCGCACTCAACGGTGACCTGATTCGATTCATACCGGATCGGCGCCTCGACTTTGCCTACGGCGCAGTCCCCGCCCTGAGCAAAGCTCAGGAAGATGCCACGAAGAGCTTTCGGGCCCGCCGGAAGACCAAGAAAGCCGTCCGCAACGTCCCTCCCCCTGGACGTCACGAACTGACCGCACCACACCCGCTCCAGGTCGCGTCGCCGCCTACGGAGCTCGCCGCGGCCCCCAACCCGACTCCTTCGGCACCAAAGCGCGCGCCACAGCCCACCGTCCCGGCGCCGGCAAAACCGGGCGCCGCGCCTTCCTCCATCACGGATCTCGTTGCATCGCGATCCACCTCGAAGCTTGCCGGTGAAAAATCGACACCTACCGACAAGCCGGTCGATCCGATCGACCCGTTCGACCCTCCCCCAGAAATTGCTATCCCTCCATCACCGTTTGAACCCCCGTCAACGGAGAACGGGGAACTGGTGATCGACCTACGAACTGCGGCTCATTTGCCAGAGGCCGTCGCCCCAATACCGGCCGGCGACAACAACCAGGCGGCTTCACCCCACGCCGGAGCCATCCAGGCCAACGGTAACAACCGGAGCCAGGTGGAGTCCAAACCCGAACACCGAAGCGGACTGCGGTTGCTGGACAGGGTCCGCCAACCCAAGGCCGAACATGTCCATGACTATGTGGTTAGTTCGAGTGGCGTCATGGTTCGACGAGTGTGCTCGACATGTAACCACGTCTCTATCGGCACTGCCGATTGATCATTACCACCACCCCCACGGTCGAGACACACCAGATCGAGGAGTACCTGGGACTCGTAACAGGGGCGGCGATTCTCGGCGCCAACGTGTTCAAAGACTTCTTTGCGGGGATCACCGACGTGATCGGCGGGCGCTCGGCCAACTATGAGCGCGAGCTACTCAAGGCCAAAAACCTGGCGATCGAAGAGATGACCAGCGAAGCCTCACTTCTCGGCGCCGATGCGGTGGTTGGCGTAGATCTTGACTACGAGACGATCGGCGCGAATGGGTCGATGCTGATGGTGACGGCGTCGGGGACTGCCGTTCGCCTTGGCCCGCTATCCAGCGTCTCTCGCTAGCACCAAAGTCAGTACCCGGTTTCCCTTCACAGATCGCCTCCTGACTAACCTACGGGCAACAGGAGACGAAGTTTGAACTTTGACTACCCAGCTCATAGCGAAATCACCCGCCAGCGCGTCAGGGCCTTCTTGGCCGAGCAGCTACCGACGGATTGGGCAGGCTTTGGTTCCCTCGAAGGAGCCGCCTATGACTCGTTCGTCCAGGAATGGCGCAACACGTTGTATGAGCACGGATGGCTGGCCGTCACCTGGCCGGAGGCCTATGGAGGTGCCGGCCTGACCGAGATGGACGAGGTCGTGGTGGCCGAGGAACTTACCAGGGCCGGGGTGCCGACCGGTGGCCCTACCGATGCCTTTGGAATTGGCATGCTCGGCAATACCCTGCTGGAACTCGGTACGGAGGAACAACGTCAATACTTCTTGCCGCGCATCCTGTCTGGCGAAGACCGATGGTGTCAGGGCTACTCAGAACCAAATGCAGGTTCCGATCTTGGTAGCGTCGGCACCCGGGCCACCCTTGACGGGGACGAATGGATTCTCAACGGCCAGAAAATCTGGACGTCAGCCGGACAAATTGCCAACTGGATTTTCCTTCTCTGTCGTACCGATCAGGAAGCCCCCAAGCATCGAGGAATCACTTTCATTCTGTGTCCAATGGACCAACCCGGCATCGAAATTCGGCCCATCGCGATGATATCTGGCGACTCCGAATTCAACGAGGTCTTCTTCTCAGACGCCAGAACCCGTCGCGATTATGTCGTGGGCCAGGTCAACGACGGATGGCGAGTCGCGATGGCACTGCTCGGCTTTGAACGCGGAAAAGCTGCCGCGGTTGCTCCCCTGGCATTCCGAGCCGAATTGGACCGGCTTATCGACTACGCCCGCGACTTCGGCAGGCTCGAAGATCCGCTCGTCAGGGATCGACTCATGGCCTGTTACGCCAAGGTCGAGATCATGCGATTTTCCGGATACCGGGCCCTCACCAATTTCGAAAAGGGTATCGCCCCCGGGCCTGATTCGGCCCTGACCAAGATCTTCTGGTCCGAATATCATCAGGAGGTCACCGAACTCGCCATGGACATCATGGGGACCGTCGGACTGGTTCCGGTTGGAAGACCTCCGTCGAGTGCCTTCACCACCGACGATCCGGGAGCTTCGAACTCGACGGCCTCATGGCAGAACGTATTCTTGAACGCCCGGGCCGGAACCATCTATGCGGGAACCTCAGAAATCCAAAGAAACATCGCTGGCGAGATGATTCTGGGATTACCAAAGGAACCACGGTAGATCATGGATCTTGCGATCATGACTGAGCCACAGGTGGGCGGCACATACGAAGAGATCCTGGCGGTCGCCCGCTGGGCGGAAGCGAACGATCTCGTTTCCTTCGCACGGTCTGATCACTACTACGGGTGGGGACGCGAGCCGAAGCCAGATGCCACCGACGCGTTTGCCACCCTGGCCGGCCTGGCCCGCGAGACAAGTCGTATCGAGCTAGCGGTTCTGGTCGCCCCATTCACCTTTAGACATCCGGCCGTGGTTCTCAAGAACGCCACCACCATCGACCAGATGTCGACAGGTCGCCTGGCGCTCGGAGTGGGGACTGGCTGGAACGAGGAAGAACATGTGGCGTACGGCATACCATTTCCACCGTGGCCAGAACGGTTTGCTCGGCTTGAAGAAGGGCTCGCATACCTACGAGCCGGCTTCGACAATGGGCGGTTTCAAGGGACGTACTACCATCTCAATGCGTCGGTTGAGCCCAAGAAGACCGGGGCCTTACCCATAATCGTCGGGGGTTCCGGCCCGAAACGGACCCCGGAGCTGGCGGGACGATACGCCGATGAGTACAACGTTTTTGTGTCCGACCCGGCGACTATTTCCGCCCGGGTCCAGGTTCTCCGCCAATCAGCCGAAGCCGCCGGACGGGATCCCGACTCCATTCGAGTTTCGGTGATGGGTCCGATTATCGCTCATCAAACCCGGGCCGGATATGAGGAAATACTGGTCGCCAGGGCCGCCAAGCGAGGGGTCAGTGCCGCCGATCAAGAACTCCGCTGGCGCGCGGCCTTTCTGCCGATTGGAACGACCGACCAGGTTGGCGAAACGCTGGCCGAGTTCGAGTCAGCCGGGGTGAGTCGCTACTACGTGCAGTTCGTGGACCTTCCATCGGTCGACCAACTCGACGAAGCATTCTCGGGTATTCCGCGCTGATCGGGCTAGTTCAGCCAGCGACTACCATTCCTACTCATGTCGGACCTCCTTGTAATAGAAAACTTGCATTCCTCCGTAGACGAGACGCCCATTCTCAATGGCGTCAATCTCACGGTCAAAGCCGGAGAAATCCATGCGCTGATGGGCCCGAATGGATCTGGAAAATCGACCCTGTCGAAAGTTCTCATGGGCCATCCTTCTTACCAGGTGACCGCCGGTACGATTCACTTCAAGGGGATCGACGTCACTTCGATGTCGCCGAATGATCGAGCGAATCTCGGTATGTTTATGGCTTTTCAGCACCCTGAGGCGATTCCGGGGGTCTCGGTTGTCCAGTTCTTGCGTCAGGCCCTGACAAATCGCACAGGTATCGACTACACCGTCCTCGAGTTGCGTCTCAAGGTCATGGACGCCATGCGAGACCTTGAGATGGACTCAGCTTTTGCCGACCGGTACCTCAACGAGGGTTTCTCCGGTGGAGAGCGAAAGCGCAACGAAATCCTCCAAATGGCGATCCTTGAGCCCGATATTGCCATCCTCGATGAGACAGACTCAGGACTCGATATCGACGCACTCCGAACGGTTGCTGACGGTGTCAACAAGCTGACAGGCGACGAACGCGGCTTCCTCATCATTACTCACTACCAACGCCTCCTCGACTACGTGAAGCCCCATCATGTCCACGTGTTTGGAGATGGAGCCATCCAGCTGTCAGGAGGCATGGAACTCGCAGAACGCCTCGAGGCCGATGGTTACGAGTCATTCCGACCAAGCTGATGGATGTTCGTAGGGACTTCCCGATCCTTGCTTCAAATGACATGGCCTTCCTCGATTCCGCGGCCAGTTCGCAGAAGCCAGAGGTGGTCATCGAGGCCATGGACACGATGCTGCGATCCGGGTACGCCAACGTGCATCGTGGAGCCTACCGGTTGTCCGGCGAAGCAACCGATGCCTACGAGGCAGCCCGCGCCAAGGTAGCCACTTTCATTGGAGCCTCCTCCCCGCGCGAGGTGATCTTCACCCGGGGAACCACTACCGCAATGAATATGCTCGCCGCCAAGTGGGGAGGTGACCGACTCGTTCCCGGTGACAATGTTGTCCTATCCGTGATGGAACATCACGCCAACCTGGTCCCCTGGCAGTTTCTCAAAGGCGTGGAACTCCGCTTCGCCAACCTCACGGATGATTACGCACTCGATGTGAATAGCCTTCGCAACCGGGTCGATGAGCGAACGAGGATCATCTCCATCACGGGAATGTCGAACGTTCTCGGCACGATCACACCGATCGACCAGATCCGGGCCGTAGCCGACACGGTCGGCGCAACGGTGATCGTGGACGGTGCCCAGTTGGTGCCTCATCTACCCGTCAACGTCGAGACACTTGGGGCTGACTTCCTCGCCTTTTCCGCTCACAAGATGCTCGGACCCACCGGGATCGGTGTTCTGTGGGGACGAATGGAACTGCTTGACGAAATGGACCCATTCGAGGGCGGCGGCGAAATGATCGATGAGGTCGGGCTGTTTGAGTCGACCTGGGCGCCAGTACCGCACAAATTCGAGGCAGGCACGCCACCGATCGTCGAGGCGATCGGACTTGGGGCTGCTGTCGACTACCTCACCGACCTGGGGATGGACGCCGTACGTAAGCACGACGCAGAGTTGACTGCCTACGCTCTCGAACAACTCGCAACGGTCTCCCACGTCACCGTCTATGGACCAACCGACCTCAACATTCGGGGCGGGACGATTTCCTTCACGCTCGGCGACATCCACCCACACGACCTATCGACGATCCTCGACGAGAACGGAATTGCGGTCAGGGCCGGCCACCATTGTGCTCGCCCGCTGATGGATCACCTCGGTATTCCTGCCACGGCTCGAGCTTCGTTCTCGGTGTATTCATCGAGCGATGAGATCGACCGACTCGTCGCCGGACTCGAGCTGGCCGCCAAACTATTCGGCATTGCGAGCTAGGTTATCCCACGTGGGACTTGACAGCCTGTACAAAGAAGTCATCCTGGATCACTACCGGAACCCCCGGAACCGCGCCGAACTTGCCGACGTCCATCGGCACGCCGATGGCAACAACCCGCTCTGCGGCGACAAGATTTCGCTTGACCTGACGATCGACGGCGAATCGGTGACCGGTATCTCGGTTCAGGGACAAGGATGCTCCATCTCACAGGCATCCGCATCACTCATGTCTGAGGCCATCAAAGGGAAGAACCTTCAGGAGATCGCCCGTCTCCGCCAGTTGTTCTCAACCATGATGACGAGCGACGAGACCATCGTCGATCCGGATCGTCCCGGGGCGGTGCTCGGCGAACTTGAAGCCCTGGCCGGCGTCAAAGCCTTTCCGGTTCGTATCAAGTGTGCCAGCCTGCCATTGGCCACCCTCGACGTCGCCTTGGCCGGGGACGCCAAACCAGCCACCACCGACTGAGGCTTCGCTGTCGTCGAGGATCGTCGAGGACTTGCTCGACCGGGCCTCAGCTGGCCCGGCTGAGCCAACCGATCAGGTCGACTTCGGGAGCGGATCGCTGTGAGGCGACCCATCGCCGACGCAATTGTCGTCGTTCGTTTTCGTCGAGACCGCCCCAGATGCCAAACCGTTGACCGGTCGTTACCGCGTAGTACAGGCAGTCCAACCCAACCGGGCAGTCTCTACACACCGCTTTTGCCCTGGCGATCTCAAGGACCGCCGCGCCGGTTTCACCAACCGGAAAGAACAGATTGTCAGTGTGATCGCGACAGGAAGCCTGTTCCCGCCAGTGGGTCTCGCCCGGTTCGAAATCGTTCATCCTGAAAGACTAACGCACTTTAGTGCTAAAATCAACCAGGAATATCGCTACCCGATAATGCCACCTTCCGTCATCCCTTTGAGATCGAGGGCAAGGTCAAGCTCTTCGGCGGTCATGACCCCTTTTTCGAGAGCGACTTCACGCACATTGCGGCCGCTGGCAAATGCCTCCTTGGCAATCTCGGCTCCTTTGTCATAACCGATGTGCGGATTCAGTGACGTAACGACGATGATGTTCTTCTCAACCAGTTCACGAGCCCGATCGGCGTTGGCCTCGATACCGTCGATGCAACGAGTCCGCAACGTCGCCGCCGCCGTCGCCAGAATGGAGATCGACTCGTCGAGATTGGACGACATCACCGGCATCATTACGTTCAGTTCGAAGTTACCGTTTGCACCGGCCCAGGTGATGGCGGCGTCGTTGCCTATGACCTGGGCAGCCACCTGCATCGTCATCTCAGGCATCACCGGGTTGACCTTCCCTGGCATAATCGAGGACCCGGGCTGCAGAGACGGCAAGCGAATCTCGGAGATCGCCGTCCGGGGCCCCGAGGACAACCACCGCAGATCGTTGGCAATCTTGAACAGAGATACGGCAATGGTCTTCAGCGTGCCCGACACGGCGACGGCCGCATCCTTGGCCGCCTGGGCTTCGAAGTGATTGGGGGCCTCGCGGAACGGAAGCCCGGTCCGGCGGGCGATCTCAGCGATCGTGTCGCGGGCGAAGCCAGCCGGGGCATTCAGCCCGGAGCCAACCGCGGTGCCCCCGAGGGCCAGCTCTTCCACCTCGGTCACCACTTTCTCGAGCCGAGATACGCCATACCCCACCTGGGCCGCGTATCCGGAGAACTCCTGACCGAGTGTCACCGGGGTAGCGTCCATGAGATGAGTCCGACCCGATTTGACCACATCGACAAACTCGACAGCCTTCGCGGTAAGCGACTCCTGCAAGCTCTTCAAGGAGGGAATCAAATCTTCGTGAATGGCGGCCGCGGCAGCGATGTACATCGCGGTCGGGATGACGTCATTTGATGATTGACCATAATTGACGTGGTCATTGGGGTGAACGGGCCGGTCTCCAGCTGCCGCACCCAGGATCACAGCAGCCTGGTGGGCGATTACTTCATTGGCATTCGTGTTCGTCGATGTCCCCGAACCCGTCTGGAATATGTCCAGGACGAACTGGGTGTCGAGCGAGCCGGAGATAACCTCTTCGGCCGCCGTCACGATGGCGGCCGCCTTGTCCGCATCAACATATCCGTCGCGCCCATTGATGACCGCTGCCGAAGCCTTGACGATACCGAGAGCCCAGATGAACCGACGACTGAACTTCCGATCGGAAATCGGAAAGTTCTCAAAGGCACGTTGGGTTGACGCACCATAAAACGCCCCGGCCGGCACCTGAACTTCTCCCATGGAGTCGCGTTCGATTCGGTATTCCACAATGTCTCCTTCAAGGCTTTTGAGCAACCAAGACTAGGCCCTACCCGGCCGGTTTCGAGTCCGGTGGATACCGATAATTCACAGCTCGTGTACCGTTGGGCAAAGATGCGACTGACCAATTTCACTTCGAGCACCGGTTCGAGCCTGGCCGGATTGGTATGGGTCGGGAACCCGAAGAACACGATCCTCCTGGTCCATGGCCTGGGATCGAACGCGCGGACATGGATTCGCGTCGCAGAGCTCCTCAGTGCCAAAGGTTCTCAGGTGGTCGCATACGATCAACGATCGCACGGTCAGTCCGAGCGGGTTGGAGCTGGGTTCGATTTCAAAACGTACGTAGCCGATCTGCAACTCGTAATCGATTCTGTTGCGACGGCTCCCCCCGTCACCGTTGGGCAATCATGGGGAGGCAATGTGGTGGTGGAACACGGCGCCCACCATGAGATCACCGCAACGATTGGCGTCGACGGCGGGTTCATCCGACTCGCCGATCGCTTTCCTCTTTGGGAGGACTGCGCCGACGTCTTGGCCCCTCCCCGTTTCGCGGGGACCACCCGGCCCGCCATCGAGGGCTATTTGCGAACGGCACATCCCGACTGGTCAGACACTGCGATCGAAGGCGCCCTGGGCAATTTCGAGCCTCAGCCAGACGGAACCGTCATGCCATATCTTCAGTACGACCAACATATGGCGATCCTGCGATCTCTCTGGGAACATGACCCGACGGCGGCATTGGCTCGCGTGTCTGTCCCCACCCACGCCATCATGGCTCGACCCGGCCTGGCCTCCAATGTTGATCCACGCACGATGGGATTTGACGAGACCGTTGCACTCACCGGCGATCACGATCTGCACCTTCAGCAACCCGAACGCTTGAGCGAGCTCATCTGGAGGATGACCACATGGGATCTTTGACCTTGATCGGGTCTGCCGAAACCAGTCCAGGTATGGTGAAGGTCCACCGCTCCATCCTGGCTTCGCTACCTCCGCATCCTCAGGTCGTCTATCTCGATACCCCCTACGGTTTCCAGGAAAATGCCGACCTGATCTCTGCCAAGGTCCAGGACTATTTCGACGTATCCCTCGGCCAATCGGTTGAGATCGCTTCTTTACGAAACACGGCCAAGGCATCCCCGGCCAGCGTTGAGGCGTTCCGGATTGCCATCGAGGGGGCCGATTACATCTTCACCGGGCCCGGCAGTCCCTCCTACGCGTTGGCCCAATGGCAAGAGGTTGACGCGGCTCGTTCATTGATTCGCGCCTCGACCTCAGGAGCCGCCATCTGTCTGGCCTCGGCGGCGGCCGTCACGGCCGGGCGATACGCCATCCCGGTATATGAGATCTACAAGGTTGGCCAGGCTCCCTTCTGGCTCGACGGTATGGACCTCTTCTCCGACATCGTCGGCGTCGAGGCGGTCGTCGTTCCGCATTGGGACAACAGGGATGGCGAACATCACGACACCAGATACTGTTTTGTCGGCCGTCGCCGACTTGACGAGCTCATCGCCCAGCTTCCCAACCCGTTGCCGATCATCGGAATAGACGAACATACTGCAGTGACCTTTGACGAAGGACAGGTCACCGTGACCGGCCGCGGACGGTTGACGGTCATGATTGGTCAGGCAGAAGAAACTCTCGCCGCCGGCGACACCGCCGCCTTGGCAGACTTGGTGCCATCACGATCGATTACCGTCCCGAAGCCAAGCACCTCTCCCGATCCTTCGGGCTTTTATACGGCTCTTGGTGACGGCGATGTCTTGGCGGCGGCCGACGTCATCCTCACCAACCTCAGCGAGGGTCGTACGGAGCACGTCCGTCGGATGGTCGTGGAGCTAGCCAAGTCGGTAGGCAGCCCGACCGATCCGGAGGAGCTGCTACAACCGTTCGTCGATCTTCTGATGGATGCGCGTAACCGGGCACGGACCCGCGACGACTTCGAAGAGGCCGACCGGATTCGGGACGCCCTCCTTGCGTCAGGTATCGAAATTCAAGACGGCAAGGCGGCCAGCCTGTGGCACCTCAATGACCAAGCAAGTCGGCGTAGTCGAGATAGTGAAGGTCGAGATCGTCCTTGATTCGGTTCGGTCGCTCGTCAAGCTCGACTACCGACCGAACGAGCAGGTCCACCAGACCCCGATAGTCCTGAATCGAAATAATCTCCGGAGCAACCTTTGCCGGACGCTCCCCTGCTTCCACGCCCGACAGGTGACCCATATTGTGATAGTTGCCGAGGGCGAGACACAGGCAGGTTGACTCATAACCGTAGGCTCCGAAGGCGGTCGCCTCACATGATCCGCCGGGCATCAGCTTGCGCTGAAACCGGAAGCCGGGCTTACGTCTGGTCAACTCCTCCGCCACGTGGGTCATGACTTCGGTCAACCGAGGGCTGAACACCGAGGATGCATCTCCCACCCGAACGACCGGCCCCCCACCGATTGGCGAGTCGGCAAAGCTCCGTGACATTTCGACGCATATCAGGCGGGTCCCTTCCCGGATCGTCCCGGTATTGGCCGCCGCAATGGCACCGATAAAGCCCACCTCCTCTGCCCTGGTCAGCAGTACTCCGACATGGGCGGCCGCGTCGACCTTGCGCAATCGATCAAGAGCCTCCAGCGCAGCAGACACGCCGGCCAAATCATCACAGGCCGGGGCATACAGATGGCCACCCCGAATCCCGAGTTGCCTGGTGGTGAATGCCCACCGCCCGATGTCCCCGACCTCGCAACCAGAGCCCGAAGTTCGCAGGATGCCGGTACGTTGCCTGCCTGACCGTTCGATCGTCTCAATCCGCGCCCCATGTCGTCCCCCGGCGCCAAAGATATGGACGGCGGCACCCCCAAAATACGCGTCGAGTACGCCGCCCCGAAACTCATAGGCGAACCGTCCCCCCGGCAGCTTCTCGGTGAGCACGAATCCGGGGTGATCCATATGGGCCGTGATCCAAACCGGCGGACGGCGGGAGCGGCCTTTCCGGGTAATCACCAGATTGCCAGACGCATCCGAAACGACCTTCAGGTCAGCGCGTCGGACAACCCAACGACGAACCCAGTCGATGACAGCCTCCTCACGGCCGGCCACGGATGGCAGGGCGGTGAGTTGCTCAAGCCATTGGATCATACGATGAACTCCAGAATCGTGGCCATCAACGCCGCGAACTCGTCACGGTGCATCGAATGGCTGCTCTCGGGTACGTTGACAAACCGGATCAGGCCGTTCAGATCGGCGAGTCCCTGCCCCAGCGCCGGGGGAACCAGTGAACCGAGGGCGGGATCGGACCCAACCAGCAACGTAGAGACCGCAAGTTTGGACGTGATCGACACCAGATTCCAGTCCGGATTGTGCCAGATCGTTTGCTGCGTAACCGAAAGCGATGACTGCTGCAGTGCTTGGGCTTTGATCCGAGCATCTTCCAGGTGCCAGGTCGGGTTGTCAGCAGAGACTGAGGCTGCGGTCAGTGGAGCCTGGTAGGCGGCCGTGAACATATCGATGGCAATCTCTGGGGACAGGACGACAAGTGCCGGATCAAGGAGAACGAGGCGCTTTCCGAACCCCGGATTCTGATCGAAAAGGGTCACGGCGATGGACCCACCTAACGAGTGACCGATCACGACATCCCAGTCGTCACCCACTTCCGCGACATCGGCGGCGTACGCTGCCAGCGAGTAGTCATCACTATGGGCGCTCTCGCCGTGTCCCCGGAGGTCAGGGGCCGTTACTTGAAAGCCCGCTTGTACCAGACCAGGGCCAACTCGCCACCAGCCTTCGGAATTTGATCCGAGGCCGTGGATCAGCAGTACTCGTCGACCTGACTCTCCGAAGACACGGCCCGCCAGTTCCACGATCGCTCCCTACTTGAGCCGGGAGCGAAGAGCCTCGTAGCCACCTGCTTCGAGCTCGGTGGCCAGCTCGGCTCCTCCGCTCTCGACAATCCGACCTTCCATCATCACGTGGATCCGATCCGTTGTCAGGTACCGAAGAATCCGGCTGTAGTGGGTAATGATCAGGATTCCGACATCAGGACCTCGCATCGCCTCAACGGCCTCGGCCACTTCGCGAACGGCGTCAATATCAAGCCCTGAGTCAATTTCATCCAGAATGGCGACCTTCGGCTGCAGGATGGCCATCTGGAAGATCTCCGACCGCTTCTTCTCGCCACCCGAGAGGTCCTGGTTCACCGATCGAGTAAGAAACCGGGTCATGTCGAACTGGTCACCGGAGGCGACGATCCGACGCTCGACTTCGGCCGCCTCGATTCCCGACTCATCGGCAGCTTCCCGCAAGAAGTCGATCAGTTTGACCCCGCGGATCTCTACCGGATACTGGAATCCCTGAATCAGACCCATCCGAGCCCGTACGTCAGTTGGCTCACCGAGCAGATCGCGACCGTCAAGGCGAGCCTGGCCCGTCACGGTGTAGACCTCCTTGCCAGCCAGCACGTGACACAGTGTCGACTTGCCGGATCCATTCGGACCCATGATGGCGTGAATCTGACCGAAAGGGACCTCCAATGAGAGTCCTTTGAGGATCTCCACCTCGCCCACCGATGCGTGCAGGTCAATAATTTCCAATGCCAGGTTCATGCGGAGTCCTTGCTTCGGGCCTGGATTACACCGTCGACGATGCGCACCTCATAAACGGGAACCGGGGTCGTAGCCGGCAGCGACTTAGGCACCCCGGTCGTTACATCAAAGGAAGACCCGTGACGGGGACATTCGACTTCCATGTCGAACAGCTCGCCCTCAGCCAACGAGGCTTCGGCGTGTGAACAAAGATCACCGATGGCGTAGACATCGCCGCCGACAAGGAAAAGCGCCAGGCGCTCTTCACCAACGTCATATCGTTTTCCGACCTCGTTCTGAAGATCCACTAGCGGCCCAAGCGTGGTCCAGTCTTTCATCCGAGCCGTCCCGCTTCCTGAGCAGCAACAAACTTCCGTTCGACTTCGTCGCGAACCGGGCCCGCCACCGCCTGGGCAGGAAGCTTGTCGATCACTTCGTCGAAAAAGCCTTTGACCAGAACGCGTTCGGCCCGTTCTCGGCCGATTCCCCGGCTAGCCAGGTAATAGAGATGTTCCTCCTCAAGGGGGCCGACCGTCGAGCCATGCCCGCACACCACGTCATCGCAAAGGATTTCCAGGTTGGGCACCGACTGAGCTTTCGCCCCGGCGGACAGAACCAGGTTGCGATTGTTCTCGAATGCAGAAGTATTCGTCGCCTGTTCCTCGATACGCAGCAGACCGGTGAAGATGGACTCTGCCTGATCCTCGACCGCACCTTTCAACAAGACGTCAGACGAGGTGTTCCGGCCACGATGATTGAGAACCATCCGATAGTCGAGAACCTGTTGGCCGTCACCAAACGACAATCCGTTCAGGAGGTAGGACGAGCCGTCGCCATCCAGATCTACGGACAGATCAAGGCGTCCAAGCGCACCACCGAGACCAACCTCGCCCATCTTCATTGAGGCATCGCGACCGAGTCGGACCCGCTGGTAACCGAGTCCCTGTGTGTTACGACCCCAGGTTTGGACTGATGTCATGAAAAGCCGGGCGCCCGAGCCCAGCGTCGACTCGACCACCGGAGCAACGGCTAGCTCCGCTTCCGACGAACGGAACAGGAGAACCACCGAAGCTTGCGCGTTGTCGTCAAGGGCGATGGCGATGTGGGGGAACGAGATCGTTCCTGCCGAGACCGACTGCACATCGATAACAATCGGATCCGCCACCACAGTGTTGCGAGAAACCTGAACAAACAACCCGTCGCCGGAAAATGCCGCATTGCCCGCCAAAAAGATGTCATCGGACCGCTCAGCAACCACCCGGCCAAAGAGCTCGCCGTCATCACCTGCAAGCTCGGCAAACGTGCCCATTCGGACGCCGCCAGGCGCATCCCCGGTGATCGACACAAAACCATCCACCACCCGGGCAGACACTCGTTCGACACCAATCGGCGCGGCCAGTTCCGCCCCGGCAACGTCCGGCAGCGTCAGATCGTCGATGGTGAAATCGAGGTCGATGTACTTCCAGCGCTCATCGGCCTGGGTTGGCATCGCGGAAGCTTCGAATGCCGCCAGACCGGCCTGGCGCCGTTCGGCGAGAACGGCTGGCTCACCTGTGAGGCGACGTTCGGCAATGGATCGATCTAGCACGGGACTCCTGGTACGTCTTTCGGAAGGCTGTATCGTAGGGCACCGGCGTACGTGTGCGAAACCCGCCTGGCCGAACGGCCAGCCACCTTCACGGATTTGCGGCGCTCCCCCGGCTTTCAACCGCCAGGGCCGACTGATCTTCGCTGCGGTTCCGCCAGCACGGCCTTCGATGGCCATTGTCACGACGAAAGAGGCCCAAATTCCGTTGCGCTCAGACGAAACCCCTGATAGCGTGACGAGGCGGGCAATAACATAAGGGGTAATACGTCTTGGCATCTCGAAACCGGGATTCTATTTCGGTGTCTGACACCGTTGGCATGTATCTTGAACGCGTCTCCGATCACCAGCTTCTGACTGCCGAAGATGAAGTTACGCTTGCCAGGGCCATGGAGGCCGGCCGAAAGGCTCAGGTCAAACTTGATGCCGGCGACAAACTCACTCCAGCCGATCGAGCCAAGCTGTATCGCCTCGTCCATTCCGGAGAAGAAGCCAAGATGGTCTTCATCCGATCGAACCTTCGCCTGGTGATTTCGATCGCCAAACGCTATGCCGGTCGTGGACTCGACTTGCTCGATCTCATCCAGGAGGGAAACCTCGGCCTCATTCGGGCCGTTGAGAAGTTCGATTGGCGAAAGGGATTCAAGTTTTCAACGTACGCCACGTGGTGGATCCGCCAGGCGATCACCCGGGGGCTTGGTAACCAGGCTCGAACCATCAGACTCCCGGTTCATATGGTGGATGTGGTCCGAACGGTTCAGGAGACCGAGCAACTCCTCACGGAGGAACTTCGCCGACCCCCAACTCGCGCCGAAATAGCCGAATCATCAGGGTTGGACCTTGAGCGAGTTGACGCGGCATTGGCCGCGCCCTCTGACACCGTTTCGCTGGACCGTCCGGTCGGCGACGAGGGCGATGCCGCCCTCCAGGACTTCATTGAAGATGACCGGATGCCCGATCCGTTCAGCCATGCCGCCGAAGTGATGCGACGCCATCACTTGATCGATGCGCTGGATGTGCTCGAACCAGTCGAACAGAAGATTCTCTTTCTCAGATTCGGGCTGGATGGAGGAGAGTCCCGCACCCTCAGCGACGTCGGAAAGGTCTTCAACCTGACCAGGGAGAGGGTTCGCCAGATCGAGGGGCGAGCGTTGGCTAAGCTACGCCATCCGTCCTCACTCGTCGATCTGGAGTCACTGCTCTAAATGGATCTTGTCGCAGATTTCTTCAACGATTCGTCGTTCATATTCATTTTCATCCTCGGGGCAGTCGGAGGCCTCATGGGAGGGATTCTGGCTGGAAGGAACGCTTCGGCCGCCAGTTCGATCATCATCGGATCGGTTTTCGGCGTGATCGTATCCATCATCGCCGCGTGGTTGAATGCCCCCGACCTCGTACAGGTGGGCGGTTTTCCGCTCCTCTGGGCGGCCGGAGGCGGGTTGGTTGCCTCTTACGCAATCAGCCGCTCAAGCGGCTGATTGCGTCCTTGGGCTAAGTCCGAGAAGGTCGTTACCCGACGGCTCCGGCTTCCATCATGTTGAGCTCGATGAGACGGTTCATCTCGACCGCGTACTCCATCGGAAGCTCCTTGATGATCGGCTCGATGAACCCGGCAACCACCATTGAGGTTGCTTGTTCTTCGGTGAGGCCCCGCGACATCAAGTAGAAGAGCTGCTCTTCACCAACCTTTGACACGGATGCCTCGTGGCCGATCTCAGCGTCGTTCTCTTCGATCTCCATGGACGGATAGGTATCAGATCGCGACGCGTCATCGAGAATCAGCGCATCGCACCGAACGAACGATTTGACGTTCTTGGCACCGGGCTCAACCCTAACCAGGCCTCGATATCCGGCCCGTCCCCCGCCCTTGGAGATGGACTTGGAAATGATTGTCGAGGTCGTATTCGAGGCAGCGTGCACCATCTTGGCTCCGGCATCCTGATGCTGACCTTCGCCGGCGAAGGCAATTGAGAGCACCTCCCCGTGAGCGCCAGGCTCAAGCATCCAGACGGCCGGGTATTTCATGGTCAGCTTGGACCCGAGGTTGCCATCGATCCATTCCATGGTCCCGTTGGCGTACACCGCGGCACGCTTGGTGACGAGGTTGTAGACGTTATTGGACCAGTTCTGAATTGTCGAATAGCGACAACGTCCGCCCGCCTTGACGACGATCTCGACGACCGCCGAATGGAGCGAATCCGAGGACCAGACCGGAGCCGAGCAGCCTTCCACGTAGTGCACGTAGGCGTTTTCGTCGACGATGATGAGCGTGCGCTCAAACTGACCCATGTTTTGCGAGTTGATGCGGAAATATGCCTGCAATGGTTGATCGACATGGACGCCCGGGGGCACATAGATGAAGGACCCACCAGACCAAACCGATGAATTGAGAGCTGCGAACTTGTTGTCGTTAGGGGGAATGACCGTGCCGAAGTACTCCTGAACGAGTTCCGGATAGTCGCGAACGGCGGTATCCATATCGCAAAAGAGGACGCCGAGGGATTCAAGATCATCCCGGTTGCGGTGGTAGACCACTTCCGACTCGTACTGAGCGGTCACGCCGGCGAGATATTTGCGCTCCGCCTCAGGGATGCCGAGCTTCTCGTAGGTGTCCTTGATCTCATCGGGGACCATGTCCCAGTCTTTGGCCTGTCCGTCCATCGGCTTGACGTAGTAATAGATATCGTCAAAGTCGATGTCGTTCAGCGCTCCGCCACCACCCCACTGCGGTATGGGCTTACGGAGAAATCGCTTGTACGCCTTGAGGCGGAAGTCGAGCATCCAGACGGGTTCGCCCTTCATCTGCGACATTTGTCGAATGATTTCTTCGTTCAGACCCTTCTGGGGTTTGAACACGTAGTCGGCTTCTGAGTCATGCCAACCTAATTTGTATGCACCAAGATCAATATCGACTGTGGCCATGGGTTTCACCTCGATCGCTGTGCCCGACAGGATACCAGGACTGCGCGAAAGCGGACCGATAACTTCGGAGCGACACCCATCGAAACTGCATACTTGATTAGAAACTTCGAAATTTATGCGCTACGATGGGGTACCGACCGACGACGGGCGCGGTCAGGCAGGGCCAATATGGCGGTGCAGGTGCGCCTGTGATACATTTCTCCGACCCACGCATAGCACGCTATGCTACGGATCGTCGGTCGAGCTCCCCACCTCGGACCCGGCATATATTGGGACTGACCTGAATTCACTAAACCTCCGCCTACCGGTGGAGTTTGGTTACACGCATAAAACGACGAATATGCAGGAGGAAATGGTGCGAGATTCACTAGCTGAGGTCGCTGGCCCCGGCTTGTACGACCGCTCCCTCGACCACGACTCCTGTGGAATCGGGTTCGTGGCCGATATCAAAGGTCGCAAGAGCCGAAGCATCATCGATCAGGGACTTACGGTCCTCACCAACTTGACCCATCGCGGGGCGGTCGGAGCCGATCCACTCGCCGGCGACGGGGCCGGCCTGTTGGTCCAGCTCCCTGACGCGTTCTTCCGTCGCGAAGCCACCTCGCTGGGTTTTGAGCTGCCACCGGTCGGAGAATACGGCATTGGCATGTGTTTCCTTCCCAGGGACGTCGTCCATCGAGTCGTGTGCGAAAACGCCCTCATCGAGATCATCCTTCGAGAAGGTCTGACGTTTCTCGGGTGGCGCGACGTACCGGTTGATTCGTCATGTCTCGGCGAGAGCGTAAAACCAATCGAACCCGTCATCCGCCAAGTCTTCATTGGGATGGGTCCCGAAATCCGCGACCAGGCGCATCTGGAGCAAAAGCTCTTCGTGACCCGCAAACAGGCCCAAATCCAGATCATTCAGCGGTCACCCGAGGTTCTTGAGAGCGGTGGCTACTACATCCCGTCGATGTCGAGTCGCACCATCACCTACAAAGGCATGATGCTGGCCAAGAACCTCTCGGTTTACTACCCGGATTTGGCCGATCCCGAGATGGAGTCGGCACTGGCCCTGGTTCATCAACGGTTCTCAACGAACACATCTCCCAGCTGGCGCCTGGCCCAGCCCTTTCGCTTGTTGTGCCACAACGGCGAAATCAATACCGTCAAAGGAAACATCAACTGGATGATGGCCCGACGCCAGACGATGTCGTCGGAAGTCCTCGGTGACGATCTTGACAAGTTGTGGCCGCTCATCGGAGACGGGGCATCGGACTCGGCCACCTTCGATAACGCCCTTGAACTTCTCCTGGCCGGTGGTTACTCCCTCGGGCATTCCATGATGATGATGATCCCTGAAGCCTGGGCGAACAACCCACTTATGGACACCAACCGTCGAGCCTTCTATGAGTATCACGCGGCTCTCATGGAGCCATGGGACGGACCCGCTGCCGTGGCGTTCACGGACGGGCGCCAAATAGGTGCCACGCTCGACCGCAACGGGCTTCGACCTGCCAGGTACTTCGTCACAGACGACGACCTCATCGTGATGGCATCCGAAATGGGTACGCTCGATATCCCTGAAGAGCACATCGTCAAGAAGTGGCGTCTGCAGCCAGGAAAAATGCTGCTCATCGACCTGGAGGAAGGTCGGATTGTCGACGACGACGAACTCAAGTCGACCCTCGCCATTGCCAAGCCATATCAAAAGTGGCTCGACGAGACCCAGATCCGTCTCGCCGAGTTACCCGAAGAAGTGGCCTCGATGGGGCCCGATCCCGAGACGCTCCTCGCCGCTCAACAGGTGTTCGGCTACACGAGGGAAGACATCGAGTTTTACATCAAAGGGATGGCCCAGGACGGTCAGGACCCGATCGGTTCGATGGGACGCGACACGCCGCCGGCGGTCATGTCTGACCGACCCAAGATGCTTTACGACTACTTCAAGCAAACCTTTGCGCAGGTCACCAACCCTCCGATCGACCCTATCCGTGAAGAGTTGGTCATGTCCCTGGTGTCGCTCATCGGACCAAAGCCCAACCTGTTGGGCCTCGACACCGGTGGAACGCACATGCGCCTCGAGGTCGAGCAACCGATCTTGACCAACGTAAATCTGGAACGTGTTCGGCGCATCGAGAATCATGTCTCCGACGTCTTCAAGACGAAGCGACTGACGATGTGCTATCCCGCCGAGGAAGGAGCGGCCGGCATGGAGGCAGCCCTCGCCGCCCTTTGCGAGCGCGCCACCGACCGGGTACGGGAGGGATTCAATATCATCATTCTGTCCGACCGCCGGATGGATGCCGAGACAATCGCTATTCCGGCGTTGCTCGCCACGGCTGCAGTCCATCACCACTTGATCCGGGAGGGTCTGCGCACCAGTACCGGCCTCGTGGTCGAGACCGGAGACGCCCGGCAGGTTCATGATTTCTGCCTGCTCGCCGGCTACGGGGCCGAAGCGATCAATCCATACCTCGCTCTCGACACCGTGGCTGCCATGGCGAAGACCCTCGAGGGATCGCCGACGCCAATTGAGGCACAAGAGCGGTATATCAAGTCGGTGAATAAGGGCATCTTGAAGGTGATGTCCAAAATGGGCATCTCCACATTCCAGTCGTACTGCGGAGCCCAGATTTTTGATGCCGTCGGATTGAACACTCAATTCATTGAGACCTATTTCACAGGTACTGCCTCGCGGATCGAAGGGATCGGCCTCGACGAGGTTGCCCAGGAGACCGTCACCCGCCACCTCATGGCTTATGGCGGCGAACACATCTACCGCCATCATCTCGATGTCGGGGGCGAGTTGGCCTACCGGATTCGCGGCGAAGAACACGTGTGGAATCCTGAAACGATCGGTGCGCTCCAGCATGCCGTGCGCTCGGGAAGCTATGCCAAGTTCAAAGAGTATTCGGCGGCCGTCGATGACCAAACCAAGAAACTCAAGAATCTCCGAGGACTCTTCGAACTCGACATCGACACCGGCACGGGAATCCCGATCGAACAGGTCGAACCGGCCGGCGAAATCGTCAAACGATTTACGACGGGTGCCATGTCATTCGGTTCCATCTCGTGGGAGGCACACACCAACCTTGCCATCGCCATGAATCGCATCGGGGGCAAATCGAATACCGGCGAGGGGGGCGAAGAGTCGATCCGGTACAAGGTCCAGGAAAACGGTGACTCCATGCGGTCTGCAACCAAACAGGTCGCCTCAGGACGATTCGGCGTGACCACCGAATATCTCGTGAATGCCGACGATATCCAGATCAAGATGGCCCAGGGTGCCAAGCCCGGCGAGGGCGGACAACTCCCCGGCCATAAGGTCGATCAGCGAATCGCCGATGTGCGCCATTCGACGCCCGGCGTTGGATTAATCTCCCCGCCACCACACCACGATATCTACTCGATCGAAGACCTCAAGCAGCTCATCCACGATCTCAAGAACGTCAATCCGACCGCCCGGATCAGTGTGAAACTCGTATCCGAAGTCGGCGTTGGGACCATCGCGGCTGGAGTAGCCAAAGCCCACGCCGACCATGTACTCATCTCCGGCACCGAGGGTGGAACGGGCGCCAGCCCGGTGACGTCCATTATGCGGGCTGGCTCACACTGGGAAATCGGCCTCGCCGAAACCCAGCAAACCCTCGTCGCCAATGATCTGCGCGGTCGAATCGCCGTTCAGGCCGACGGCGGAATCAGGACCGGCTTCGACGTGGTGACCGCTGCTCTGCTCGGAGCTGACGAGGTCGGATTCGCTACGACGGCACTCATCGCCGAAGGGTGCATCATGACCCGTAAGTGTCACCTGAACACATGCCCGGTCGGGGTGGCCACGCAAGACCCCACCTTGCGGCAGCTTTTCCCTGGCAAACCAGAACATGTCGTCAACTTCATGATGTTCATCGCCGAAGAAGTGCGCGAACTCATGGCCAAACTCGGGTTCCGAACATGGAACGAGATGGTCGGCCAGACCGACCGGATACGGACCAAATCGGCCATCGAGCACTGGAAGGCAGACGGCATCGATTTGAGCCGGGTACTCCACAAGCCGGACGCCCCCGACGGTGTAGCGATCTTCAACTCCGAGCGGCAAGATCACCATCTTGAGGAAGCCCTGGACAATGAACTCATCGCCCAGGCAATGAGTTCGCTTGAGCATCAGACCAGAACGATCATCGACACACCGATCAGCAACACAAATCGGTCCGTAGGTGCCATGCTTTCGGGAGAGGTAGCCCGGCGATTCGGCCACACCGGCCTGCCTGAGGGCACCATTCACATCAATCTAAAAGGAACCGCCGGCCAGAGTTTTGGTGCCTGGCTTGCAAACGGCATCACGCTGCACCTCACCGGTGATGCCAACGACTATGTCGGCAAAGGTCTTTCCGGTGGAAGGCTGATCGTGCAAGCGTCGCCCGAAGGTACATTCATTCCGAAGGACAATGTGATCATCGGCAACACGGCCCTCTACGGTGCCATTTCCGGCGAGTGTTACTTCAACGGTGGCGCGGGCGAACGATTTGCGGTCCGTAACTCGGGCGCCATCGCCGTCGTCGAGGCAGTTGGGGATCATGGCTGCGAATACATGACAGGGGGCTGCGTTCTGGTCCTCGGCGCCACGGGCCGCAACTTCGCGGCGGGAATGAGCGGTGGCATTGCCTACGTGCTCGACGAGGACGGAGTCTTCGCCAAACATGCCAACCGATCGATGGTCGAACTCGAACCGGTCGACCCGGCCAGCTATCCGCTCCAAGCGAATGAGCATCCCGACCGGTTCGAGTTGATGGCCGACCCATTGCGATACGACGCCTGGCGCATCCGCCACCTCCTGGCGACACATGCCGCCCTCGTCGATAGCTCGCGAGCCAGGGAAATTTGCGAGAATTTCGACACCTACGTGACGAAGTTCGTCAAGGTGGTTCCGATCGAATATCGACGTGCCATTGAAGAGCGCGACATGAAGGCAGGAGCCGCCTGATGGGTTCAGACACCGGATTCCAGGATTTTGACCGCCAGAACCGCACCTACCTACCGGTCGAAGAGCGAAAGGCGAACTACCAAGAGTTCACCATTCCGCTCACCACCAAGGAACTCGCCAACCAAGCGGCACGCTGCATCGATTGCGGCATTCCATTCTGCCATGCCGGGTGTCCGGTCAACAACATCATCCCCGACTTCAACGATCTCGTCTATACCGATGATTGGAGAGCCGCATCGGAGGTACTCCACTCCACGAACAATTTCCCGGAATTCACCGGCCGGGTTTGCCCAGCCCCGTGTGAGGAGGCGTGCACACTCAACCTGCACGATGCTCCGGTCACGATTAAGGACATCGAGCATTCCATCGTTGAGCGGGCATGGGACGAAGGATGGATTCGCCCGCAGATACCTGCCCGTAGAACCGGCAAGCGAGTTGCCATCGTTGGGTCAGGGCCGGCCGGTTTGGCCGCCGCCCAACAGTTGGCCCGGGCAGGCCATCGAGTCATGGTGTTCGAGAAGAACGCCAAAGTTGGCGGCCTGCTTCGCTACGGCATCCCCGATTTCAAATTGGACAAGCGTGTGATTGACCGTCGCATGGCCCAAATGCAGGCTGAAGGAGTGGCGTTTTTCGTCAATTCATACGTTGGCCACAACGTCTCCATCGAGGCACTGGTCGACGACTACGACGTCGTCGTTCTGGCGGGCGGATCTGAATACCCCCGAGACATAGATGTTCCGGGACGCGAACTGCAAGGAATCGAATTCGCAGTCCCGTACCTTGCACAGCAAAACCGCCGCGTGAGCCATGAGACGCTTCCTGCCGGGTTGGACACCTCGGCGGAGGGCAAACATGTCGTTGTGATTGGCGGTGGCGACACCGGTTCGGACTGCGTCGGCACCACCAACCGGCAAGGCGCCGCCTCTATAACCCAGCTTGAGGTCCTTCCCAGGCCAACCGAGCAACCGGACAAACTCTTGACCTGGCCCGACTGGCCCCAGAAGCTGCGGACCACGTCGTCCCACGAAGAAGGCTGTGATCGGCAGTGGTCGGTTCTGACCAAGTCGTTCTCGGGATCGGACGGTAAGGTCGACACGCTTCATGGCGTCATCGTTGATTGGCAAAATGTCGACGGGCGCTGGAACATGACCGAAGTCAAAGGTTCCGAATTCAGCCTTCGGGCAGACCTCGTCTTGATCGCGGCTGGCTTCCTGCACCCGATGCACCAGGGTCTGCTTGAAAAGCTTGGTGTCGACCGCGACGCTCGGGGCAATGTGGCTGCCAACACCAACGACTACGCCACCAGCGTGCCCGGGGTGTTTGCGGCAGGCGACATGCGCCGCGGCCAATCTCTTGTGGTGTGGGCTATCCGAGAAGGACGCCAGGCAGCCCGGGCCGTCGACGAATACCTCATGGGCGCCACCAACCTTCCCACCTAAGGAATTCGCCACATGCCCGTACTGGTCGTTGGAGCCGACACACCCACCGGATCTGCCATCATTGCTGCCCTGGCTGGACGCGACGGGGAACTTCGCTGCTTTGTATCCGACCCGGCCACCGCCACCGAGCTGAAATCCCGGTCGACCAAGGTGGCTCTCGGCGACGTGTCCGATGGGTCCCACGTCGGAGCAGCCGGCATCAACTGCTTCTCGATGGTGTTCGTGACCGAAGCTGCCCGCGATGAGCGCATCCGATCCTTTGCCAGCTCGCCAGAAGAGGTGTTCGGGCAATGGCAAGAAGCCATCGAGATGGCCGGGGTTCAACGGGTGATCTGGGTGGAGGACGAACCATCAGAAGGTTCCGGAACACAGATCGTTGCCACTGAGCTGGCGGTCGTAGTAGGAAGAACCCAGGACACCAGCGAGATCGCAGCCAGAGTCGTGGAGCTCGACGAGGTTGCCGACCTGAGTTCCGTCGTTTAGCCGGTTACCGGAACGGGGTCTCGCCCGCCTCGATCTGGCGAGAAAGAATCCACCGTTCAAAGGCGTCTTTGAGGTAGCGGTAGGGATCGATCGCCCGACCATTCTTGTGAATCTCAAAATGGGTATGCGGCGAGGTACCGGCAGCGTTGCCGGTCGACCCAACGTATCCGATGACATCGCCAGCCGCCACCGGATCCCCCACCTGTAGTCCATCAGCGAATGAACCTAGATGGATGTACCAACTTTCGTAGCCATCGCCATGCGTCAACACCACGTAGAGGCCGGCACGGCTCCCGCGCTGAGCCTTCTGCACAAAGCCATCCGCCCCGGCCACGACTTCGGTGCCCCTGGTCGCAAACAGGTCGACCCCACGATGTATTCGCCCGTCGGGTTTGGCAACACCGAACTCTGACAGGAAGTGGGTTTCAGCATCACGGTGTGGAAAGGTCAGGATGAACTCGTCTTCAGAAACGGCCGCCTGGCCAGGCACCGCCAGGCCGCCCATCAGGACGGCCACCACCACTAACGGTGCGAAAAGTTTCCCCCATCTATTCATGCACAGACCACTACCTTACCCACGGATCCCAATATCCATCAAGAAAATGAAGGGACAGCCCGCAGGCTGCCCCTTCATCAGATTGTCAAACTAACCACTAACAGTAACCGCTACTTGTTATGACCCCGGCCGTTGCTGGACTTATTGGACTGGTTGCCTTTGTCAGGCTTGCCCGGATGGTCCGAAGCATCCCCGGTGAGGGTTGCCGAGTCTTCCGCGGTCGAAGCGCCCTCGTCGTCTTCACTGGCTTTGACCTGCATCTCGCCCTTGCCCAAGCCCGACTTGGCGTAGGCCTTGAGCGCCTGACCAAGCGGTCCGTCGAGGTCCATCTCTTTGAGCGCCTTCACAATGCTGGATACGACCGTGCCGTGATTGACCTGTCCATTCGGGCCTTCAACCGAGATGGCCATGCAACCCTCGGTCGGTGACGGCTCGACCGGTTCGACCAGTTCGACCGGTTCGAAGAGAGAATCGACCGGTGTGACCTCAAACATGGGCTCGCCGCTTTCGTCGAAGCCAAGTTTGACGTCCATGCCCTCAGTAAGTGTGCAGATCCCGTCGACCTCAAACAACAGGAGATGCTCCTCTGTGTCGTAATAAGTGATCGGGTCTTCTGAATCGGGGCTCGTTGCGAAGGCCGGCAGCGCACCAACCATCACAACCGAAGCGACTACCGCCGCACTCAAAATCTTCTTCATCATCGTGGTTACTCCTCATTGGTGTCACCGTTTAAGTAGCACCAGCGGCCGATGTGTTACACCGATCAACCAGCCAACTTCACTGTTAGTGGGTATATCGACGCCGCCCGAAGAAATCTTGAGTTACCGGACACCATCAGGTGGCGACGCTCCCCCGGCGGCCTGCCAGACGGCGTTGAGGCGGGCGTACGGACCGTTGGCGACAATCAGGTCGGCATGATGGCCCACCTCAACGATCTCGCCATCGTCCATCACCACCACCCGGTCGGCCCGCTCGGCCGTGGCCAACCGATGGGCGATCACGATGGCCGTGCGCCCTTCCAGCAAGGTTGCCAGAGCCGCCTCGACGACCGCTTCTGTCTCAGGGTCCAAATTCGAGGTTGCCTCGTCGAGCACGATCACACTAGGTCCGGCGAGCAATGCCCGGCCCAGGGCGACCAGTTGTCGTTCGCCAGACGAGAAACGCGATCCCCGTTCGCGCACTTCGGTGTCGAGTTCTTCTGGAAGACTTCTGACCCAATCGGCAATGCCCAGTGTTTCGCACACCAACCAGATCTCGTCATCGGTGGCATCCGGGCGGGCGTAGCGAATGTTGTCACGCAGGGTGCCGGCGAATAGGAACCCTTCCTGAGGTACGAGTGATACCCCTCTGCGAAGGTCCTCGAAACTGACCGATGAAAGCTCGACATCGTCAAGCCGGATCGAGCCGGAAGACGGGTCGTAGAACCGCACTGCCAGCTTGGCAAGTGTCGACTTACCCGAACCAGTCTCGCCCACGATCGCGATCCGCTCACCCGCCACGATGTCCAGATCGATGCCCTTCAAGATGGGAACCGTCGGATCGTACGCGAAGCGAACCGACTCAAACGACAGCCTCCCCGCCACGGTTGGCAGATCGATGGGCGACGTCGGGGCAGGCACCGCCGGCTGCCGATCGAGAATGCCCAGGAGCTTCGACAGGGCGGCCAGGGCAGCCTGCAACAGGTTGTAGAGATTCGAAATCTGAACGATCGGCTCAAAGAACCAGTTCAGATACAGAAGAAACGCCACGAGCGCGCCAAACGTCATGTCACCGTCGAGCACCCGCTGACCGCCGACAACCAAGATCAGTGCCAATCCTGCAGTGCGCAGGAAGTCAACGGCCGGAAAGTAGGCAGAAATGGCTTTGGCCGCCGCGATATTGGCGTCAAAGTAGCGCTCGTTGACCCGTCCGAATTCGATACGTTGACGCTGCTCTTGAGTGTAGGCCTGAACCACCCGAACTCCCGATATTCCCTCTTGAATTGCCCCGAGTACCCGTCCAATGTGCTCACGTACTTGCTCGTAGGCACGGTCGGCATAAATCCGGAAGACCACCGATACGGCCAAAAGCACCGGCATGAGGGCCAGGACGGCCAGAGCCAACGACACATCGATGAGGAACATGGCGATGGTGACCCCGATCACCGTAAGAACTGAGGTGACGACGTTGATGGCCCCTTCCTTCACGAACTGAGTCAATGCCTCAATATCGGACGTCAATCGGCTGACGAGCACTCCGGCTTTGGAGCGACTGAAGAAGTCGACGTCGAGATCGATGAGGTGACGAAACGCCTGGACCCGAAGGTCCGCCAGGTACTTTTCCCCCACGCCCGAGACCCAATACTGGGAGATCGCCTGGCTGATGTACTGAAGGACCAGCGCACCGACAAACCACCAGACCGAGCGGAAGAGAGCCTGACGGTCGGCGATGCCAACCGCGTCAAGACCCTGTCGCACGTAGGCAGGTCCGGCCAGCCTCGTCACGGTGGCAATGATCGTGGCGACCAAGGCACCGAAGGCCAACCAGCCCAGACCGGTTCCGTACGAAGCGGCCTTCTTCAACAGCTCCCCGGTACCCTCTGAGCGGCCTTCCCCCGATCCGAAGCGGGCGTACATCAGACCACCTCAGAACTGGCTAGTACCGCCCCATAGCGAGGAATACGTTCGAGGAGGTCCATATGGGTCCCGGAGGCGACCACCTTGCCTTCTTCGATAAAAATCACCTGATCGGCGAGCAACAGGGTTGAGGGACGATGAGCGATGATGATGGTCGTTCGCCCGGCCATCACGGTCTTGAGGGCATCGCGGATCTCATCCTCGGTGACCGCGTCCACCGACGAGGTGGCGTCGTCGAGTATGAGTACCCGGGGGTCGCGCAAAACGGCTCGCGCCAGTGCGATGCGTTGCCGCTGACCGCCGGACAGCGAATACCCCCGCTCCCCGATCATGGAGTCGTAGCCGTTTGCCGTTTCCGTGATGAATTCGTGCGCCTGGGCAAGTCGGGCCGCCAATCGCACTTGCTGGTCGGAGGCATCCGGGTTGCCAAAGGCAATGTTGTCCCGAATAGAAGCTGAAAACAGGAAGGTTTCTTCGAACACGACCGCTACCTCGTTGCGGAGATCGCCCAGCCTCACCGAGCGAACATCAACGCCGTCGAGCAGCACCTTGCCGCCAGTCACGTCATAAAACCGGGCCAGCAGGTACGCAACGGTGGTCTTGCCCGATCCGGTCGCCCCGACAACTGCGACAGATCGCCCGCCGGGGACATGAAGGTCGAAGCCGTCGAGTACCGGGGAACCGTCCGGATACTGAAAATACACATCGGAGAAACGAATGTCGCCCGGCCCGGGAGGGATGTCAACCGGTTGCTTGGGATCGGTGATTTCCGGGGCAGTCTTCAAGAGTTCAAGTACCCGACCCCCAGCCGCCGAGGCACGCGGAATTTCCGCGAAAAACCATCCGGTCAGCCTGAGCGGGAAATTGAGAATCACCATGTATTCGGCAAACTGGTAGAACTCGCCCGGAGTCAGGGCGCCCTCGATTACCCGCAGCCCTCCCATGCCCAGGATCACAGCAGTCGCCAGCGGGGCAACCAGTTCGAAGAGGGGTATGAAGATTGCTCGATTCTTGATAAGTTCCATCGAGCGCTCATAGATACCGATCGCTGCCAGGTGTACCTTGGCTGTCTCCTGCGCCTCCTGACCGTAGGACTTCACAACCCGGATCCCACCGATCGCTTCAGCGATGACCGCCGTATTGTCGGCGAGCTTCTGTTGCACGTCTGTGGCGATTTCGATCACCCGACGGGCGTAGGTATTGGCGATATACAGGAGTAACGGGACCGCCAGCGAGACGATCGCCCCCAACGTCACGTCGATGGAAAGCATGACAGCCACCACGACAACGAACATGGCCACGTTCGCGATCGTGATCGGCAACATGGCATAGACGAGGCGGACCTGGGACAGGTCGCTCGAAGCTCGTGACATCAGTTCACCAGTTGGCGTCTCGTCGTGATAGGTGAACTCAAGCCTCTGGATATGCTCGAAGATCCGGTTTCTCAGGTCGGTCTCAGCCCGATAGGACAACAGGAAGGCAAAGTAGCGCCGGCCACCGACCCCCAGTGCCTTGATCACCCCGGCGGCGAGGACCGCGCCGACCAGCGGGAACAACAAATCCCGCCGATTCCCGTCGATGGCGCGATCGATCACCAGTTTGGTGAGGTAAGGACCAACGATGACCATGACCATCCACACGAAGGCCGACACGGTCGACAGGATCGCTTCGCGGCGGTAGCCGACCAATAGCGAGAAAAGCAGGCGGATACCTCGCCGGGTTCCCGGATCAATCATCTTGGACCGCCATCTCGCGAGTCGGACCTTCTCGTTGGGTTGCGCGGCGTTCCACCGCGGCGGCGATCGAACCGGACACGATGATGACGTAGGCAATCACGTACAGCCAGATCAGCATGACCGCCACCGCCCCGAATATCGCAAGGGTGGTGGCACCTGATGCACCTGCCTGGTCCAGATAAAACCGAAAGCCAAGCGAAGCCAAGACGATCCCGATCGTTGACAGCAAGGAGGCAAGCCACATGCGAGGAAACCTCTGGGGAGGACCCCACCGGTAAAGAGCGGCCAGAAACAAGAAGAAGCAGAAAGCAGCTACCGGGACGGACGACCTGTTCCAGACCTCAACCGGCCAGGCGGCACCCACCAGGCCATCCAGTCGCTCGGCAACCGTTGCACCGGCAACGACAAGCAACGAGGACACCACCAGGGTCACGGCAATCCCGGCGGTGAGCAATACGGATACCAGTTTGGCAACAATCCACGATCGTCGCCCTTCCAACTCGGCGATCCTCGTGAGAACTTCTTGAATCGTGTGGATACCCCGCGACCCGAGCCACAGCGCCACGATCCCCGTTCCGGCGACCACAAGCCCTTTGGCCTCATTCACTGACAGGGCAACGTCCTCGAGTACCCGGCCGATGAACCGGACCGTATCGGAAGGAGCGACTCGACTCAGCGTTGCCAAACTCTCTGCGAGAACCTCATCTGAGCTGCCGAACACCGAGGCAGCCACAACCACCGACGCTAAGGCAGGAACCAGGGCAAAGAAGAGGTTATAGGCGATGGCGGCTGCCAGAACGGATGGTCCTGCCGCACCCAATCGGCGGAAGAACCGGACCGGGACAGACGAGTCAACCCGGCTTCGTAGCGTCACAACCATGCCTGGCAGGTTAGGCGAGAACCTCCCAGATGAGGTATCAGGCGACTAACTTGCCACAATGCGGTGGACCTGGTTGTGGCTGATGATATTCCTGTTGAGCGCCTGCGACTTCCTCGGTGACCCGTACCCCGACCGATCCACCACCACGGTCTCCGCACAGGCACCGACAACCATGACCGCCGAGCCACCGCCTCCGGCGACTACTACGACAACCCTCCCCCCATCGGTTTCCGTCGGCAGGCCATGGGGGACCGTCAATGGTGTCCTTCAGTTCCGGGGTAACCCACAGCGAAACTACTACGGCATGGGACCGATCCCCACCTCTCCTGATGTGATCTGGCGGTATCCCGACAAAGCCATGTGTTCGAACTCATCAGTGGGTGAGGAAACCCACCAGTGGTGTGGGACCGGCTGGACGGGTCAGCCGATCGTATGGGTGCGTCCGGATGGACGTACGGAGATCATTTTCGGTGCGTACGACCGGGCCATGCATTTCGTCGACGCCGAAACCGGCCTCGACACCCGCCCACCGTTTGTAACCGGCGACCTGATCAAAGGTTCTGCCACGCTCGATCCCGATGGATTCCCTCTCCTCTATTTCGGAAGCCGGGACAACAAACTGCGGATTCTGGCACTCGACACCGACGTCCCATACGAAATCTGGAACCTCGATGCCGCCGATCATCCTGGTATTTGGAACAACGACTGGGACTCGAACCCGTCGATCGTCGACGGCGTTCTCTACGAAGGCGGGGAGAACGGATTCTTCTTTGCGATCGAACTCAATCGCACATTTGAGGCGGGACGCGTCGGGGTCTCGCCGATCATTCTTGCCAAGGTACCAGGATGGAATCAGGAGCTCCTCAATGCGGTCGGTGACTCGAACGCATCCATCGAGAGTTCCATTGCCATCCACGACCAGCGGGCCTACTTCACCAACTCAGGCGGTCGAGTCGTCGGGATCGACCTCAGCCAGATTCGAGAGGGCGAAGCTCCGATCGTGTTTGACTTCTGGGCAGGAGACGATATCGACGCCACCCCCATTATCGATGACGCCGGCTTCGTGTACATCAGCGTCGAACTAGAACGATTCCTACCGCGAGCTGCCACGGTCGGCCAGATCGTCAAGCTCGACCCCTTTACGGACGGCGATCCGATTGAGTGGTCGGTGGCGGTGCCAGCCGTAGGTGGTGGCGACGGCGGACTGTGGTCTACTCCGGCCCTGGGAGACGGGGTGCTCTACGCCAGCACCCACCCGGGGGAACTTCTCGCCATCAATACCGACACCGGAGAGGTGACGTGGCGTGAAGCGATTGGCTGGCATGCCTGGTCGTCACCGGTACTTATCGGCGAAACCCTGCTTGTTGCCGTCAATTGCGACACCGGTGGAGCATTACGCGCCTATGACGTGACCAACCGGTATACGCCAACGCAACTTTGGGAACAGCCGCTCGGGTCCGGCTGTATCGAATCCACTCCCACGGTGTTCGATGGGCACATTTATGTCGGGTCACGCGACGGGTTCTTCTATGCCTGGGGATCGAACTGACGCCCGATCACCACACCGGCTAACCCCGGCTCCCGCCACCGAGTTGAGCCACGAGCAGATCCCGCTGGTCGTCGAGCATTGAGGCAAGAAGGTCCAGGCGGTCTGCGGTTGTTTGACTCGCCAGAAGTCGCTGAGCGTCGAACGCGCCAACCGGAGCAAGCCCACACATCTGGTGGGCGGCGACCTCTGCCTGATCCGACAATTGATAGTCGAGCGGTCCGGTGTCGATCCCCGTCTCCGACACCAGTGACAGCACCGCCCGCAGTTGTCTGTCAATCGTGGCGATCCGGTCAAACGAACCGGGCGCCGCCTCCTCCAGGCTTCGCTCCACAATCGCCCGTGGATACGGCCCGTCGGACAGCCACTCGACAATATCCAACCGCTCGATTCCGACCGCCACGACCACCTGCTCGCCGTCGGGTAGGTCCGCCACTTCGACGATCTGAGCGACCGTCCCCACTCCCGCCCGAACGTCACCACCGCCAACCTCAAAGCCACGTTCGATCAGAACGACTCCAAACGTCGACGTGTCTGCGCGGCACTCTGCGATCATTTGCAGGTAACGGGGTTCAAAGATCCTCAATGACACCAGGGTGAACGGGATAAGCGGATGGCCCAGTGGGAACATCCGCATCATCTCCATCAGGCGACCTCCGGTCGACGCTCCCGGACCGAGAACCGCAACCGACCGGTCTCTGCTCCATCGATCGCCATGACAAAAGAATATTCACCCGGTTGGTGGAATGGGACGTTGTTGAACGTGAACGCTCGAACCACCCCGTGCTCGAAGCCGTCCGGCACGCCCTTCGGAGGCGCCACCGTCAAAGAGTGGCGGATCGTGTCAAAGATCGGCTTCCCATCTTCATCGACAAGCTGAACGGTCAGCTCGAACGTCTGGGACTCCGATGACCAGGGGATACGAAGCCGGGTCCCAATCGCCATCGTGTGGTGTCTGGCCGGGAACGATCTGACCCAGATGGTATCCCAGCCCCCGCCCAGCACGAATAACTTGCCGTTCATCGCCTGAACGGCATCGGCAAGCAGCGCAAACTCAATTGATGGGGTAAGTCCTGGCACAACCATGGGGCAACTCTAGAGCCAAGCCACGGCGTACCGCGAGCCGCGGTCAGCGAGAAGACAATTCCCAAAGTTCGAAACCCGACCTACCATGCCATCGTGGACTTCCAGGAAATGCTTGCCTCAGCCAGGGAGACGGTTGGAGAGGTGAAACCAACCGATCTTGACGAAACGGACGTGATTCTGATCGACGTCCGGGAGCCTCATGAGGTTGCCCTCGGGAGTATTGCCGGAGCGGAAAAGATTCCCCGCGGATTACTCGAGTCCGAAGTCGCCCACCTGTCTCGCACCGACCCAATCGTCACCTTTTGCGCGGTGGGCGAACGATCACTCCTTGCGGCGGTGACGCTTCAAAGTATGGGGTTTTCGAACGTGCGCAGCCTCGCGGGAGGGTTCATGGCCTGGCAAGCGGACGGTCGCCCATGGGAGATCCCCTCCAGCCTCTCCGTCCAGAGCGTCGCACGATATAGCCGCCACATCGCCCTTCCCGAAGTGGGCCTCAGCGGCCAACAGAAACTCTTGGACGCCCGGGTCGCCATCGTAGGGGCCGGTGGCCTTGGATCACCGGCAGCTCTGTATCTTGCCGCCGCAGGGGTAGGAACCATCGGGATTTTTGATGCCGACCGGGTCGACATTTCGAATCTTCAACGCCAGGTACTGCACGGAACAGACCGCATCGACCTGCCCAAGGTCGAGTCGGCAGAGCGAACGATCACCAATCTCAACCCGGACGTAACCGTTGAAGCTCATCGCGTCAACATCGTCGCCGCCAATGCGGTCGAATTGCTCAACGGGTTCGACATCATCATCGACGGTGCCGACAACTTTCCGACCCGGTACCTCATCAACGATGTGTCACAGCATCTCGGGATTCCGGTGGTTCACGGCTCCATTTTCCGGTTCGAGGGTCAAGTGGCAGTTTTCGACCCCCAAGACGGCCCCTGTTATCGGTGTCTCTTTCCCAACCCTCCCCCACCCGAACTCGCCCCCAACTGCCAGGAAGCTGGAGTTCTCGGAGTTCTCCCTGGAGTGATCGGCTGTCTCCAGGCCACGGAGGCGATCAAGCTAATCCTCGGAATCGGCACGCCACTGCGGGGTCGCCTACTCACGTACGATGCCTTGAGCCAGGAGACATTTCAGCTACGAATCGCCAAAGACCCGGACTGCCGGTCGTGCGGATCGGAACCACCTGCCATCGTGGACTACGACGAAACCTGCCTGGTCCGCTAACTCATCCCGGTTTCCGGAAATCGGATCAAACCGGAAGCATCAGACGATCGGTCAGCGAGCCCCGAAGCCCGACAAGACGGTCCAAATGCTCCGGCCCAATACGTGGAGATCAAGCCACGGCGACATGTGTTTGACGTAATACAGATCGTACGTCAACTTGTCTACCGCCTCTGCCTGATCGTCCGCATAGCCATAATTGACCTGAGCCCACCCGGTCACCCCGGGTCGTACCAGGTGCCGCTGTTCATAGAACGGAATCTCACGAGCGTACCGATCGGTGAACGGAACCTGCTCAGGGCGCGGCCCCACGAGAGCTAGCTCGCCTTTCAAGACGTTGAACAGCTGAGGCAGCTCATCCACCCGAAAGCGTCGGAGAAAGCCGCCAACCCGGGTAAGGCGAGGATCTGCCTGGGAAGCGAATTGGGGCCCGTTCGCCTCGGCGTCCAGCACCATCGTTCGGAATTTGTAGAGGGTGAACGGCGCCCCATACCGGCCGGTCCGGATCTGGCGGAAGATGGCCGGCCCTGGAGAATCCAGCCTGATACTGAGAGCAATGAGCAATCCAAGCGGAACAGCTAACGGGATCGCCAACATGACGACGAACCAGTCCATAAAGAATTTACCGCCAATATATGGGGCGGTCTTCGTGACGGGAGTCGATAGCTCCCAGCCCTCGGCCAAATGCACGATCGGCATCCGCCCGGTGTGCTCTTCATAGACCGTACTCAAGGCCCGAACCGGAATCCCCGCCAGAGCAGCCGACGACACAAACTGCGCCATCCGGTCCGACAGCAAGGCTCGCAGGTCGACCACGACAGTTACCCCGGGGGGTGGCGGCTCTAATTCCCCGGTCGAGCCAGGGTCAAGGACTTGCTGCACGTCAGTGTGTTGGGCACCTCTGAGATCGTCGAGGAGACCCTTCTCATGGGTTATGACCAGCATCGACTCTGTCCATGGCCGACGCCGCCGAATGGCCCTTTGAGCGATGGCGCCTATCAGCCACACGACCGCGGTCGTAGCAAAGAACGTCCGCGACAGATAGGAGGCGCTTCCGATCACTGCCAGAGCTGTGAACGCGACACCAAAAATGACGATCGCCACACCCCGGCCATAGGTCGGCCGGGGCGCCGCACCGGCCCACATCCTGGCCGACGCAAAAGAACCGAGAAGTGCCCCAACCAGGAAATACCCCGCCAGGGGCGTGATCGAACGTCCCCCGCTTAGCTGCACTTGCCACGGCGCCACTCGGAAAGTCAGGTAAGAGCCAGCGATAAGGGCGACGACAAGCGCAGCCAGGTCGGCTGCGACTGTGGAGAGAATAAATCTCCTACGCATATTTGATCATCCTACTTACGATTGGCCAATCCGCTCAGGATCCTTCCATGAGGCCGGCGACTTCTACCAGCGTACTGACGCCGAAACCGGTGCCGCCGACCGACTGGTAGCCAGCTTTATCATATCCCCACGCCGGACCCGCAATGTCCAGATGAACCCACGGCCCGTCGCCGGCAAACTCCTTGAGGAACAAGGCCGCGTGGATTGCCCCGCCATAGCGCTCACCGGTGTTCTTCATGTCAGCGACATCCGAATCGATGGCCTTGCGATAATCAAGCGGCAATGGCATTCGCCAGACGCGTTCACCTGCCCTCGCTGCGGCCGCTTCGACGAGAGACCCTGCGGCGTCCGAACTAGACCACAATCCGGCATACTTATGACCCAAAGCGACGTGCGACGCCCCGGTCAGTGTGGCGATGTCGACGATCAGATCCGGATTGCCTTCGGCGGCAAGCGACAGTCCGTCTGCAAGCACCAACCGGCCCTCCGCGTCCGTATTCAACACTTCCATCGTTTTGCCATTGCGAGCAGTGAGCACGTCACCAGGCCGATTGGCCGCGCCCCCTGGCATATTCTCGGTCAAAGGGACATAGACCAACACCCTGGTGAGAATCTGCGCTCTGGCGATGGCCACCAACCCTGCCATTGTGGCAGCCGCTCCCGCCATGTCAGATTTCATCGTCTTCATGAATTCAAACGACTTGAGGTTGAGACCGCCGGAATCGAAGACTATGCCCTTCCCCACGACCGCCAGAGTCTGCGTGGCCCCTTCTGGCGAATACTCGGCCATCAACATCCGGGCGGGAGCGGTAGAACCGGCATTAACGCCAAGCAAACCTCCACACCGTTCCCGTTCCAGATCGGCGACATCCCAGACCGTAACGTCGATTGGAAGACCTTCAGCGAGCGACTGGAACGCCTCAACGATCGCTTGGGGTGATTTGTCGCGCGGGGGACGATTGACGAGATCCCGCGCCCATGTCACGGCCATCGCCAGCGACCCAGCTCGTTCGATGTCGGCGTCGTCGACATCACCAACGAGCAGTAGCGAGGCGGTTCCGGCGACGTCCGAAGCGTGGTATTCGGTGAACTCATACTGACCCAGTAGGAAGCCTTCGATGACCGCTTGGACCGCCCCGTCGAGTCCGACCGAGTGCAGACTCGTCGTGACTTCCTCGATCCTCCCAACCGACCTCGCCAACCAACCGGCCGCCTGTCGAAGTTGCTCTCGGTCCAGTTCTTCTCCAAGCCCGACCAAGTAGAGGAGCTTGTCGCCGTCGGGGACGGCCACCACCTGGGAAATCTTTCCTGTGAAGCCGGATGCGTCAAGCAACGCCAACTGGCTAAGGCCGAGCCCATCAAATAGATCCTGGTCGGTGGATGTTTCTCGACCTTCATAAACCCCGATGGCGTGAGCCACCCCGGGTTGGGTCGTCGAACCGATCGTCGTTGTCACGTTTTCTCCTGTTTTGATGGCTGCCAACTCGACTCGCTGGCTCGCACGAGCATGAATACATAGTCCGCAAGTCGATTGAGGAACGGAACGACAAAGGATCCTTCAAGTTGACCGGCGTCGGCATAGGCGACACATCGCCGCTCAGCTCGCCGGACTATCGACCGGGCAAGGTCGAGGTGAGCTGACAATGGGGCTTCTCCCGGGACCATAAACCCTTCTGGCGCGCCGACCTCGGCGATAACTCGATCAAGGGCAGCCTCCAGGTCCACAATCATTTGCTCAGTGCAAAGGCTGACGCCCGGAACGAGTTTGTGACGATTTTGCGGATCGGTTGCCAGTTCGGCGGCGACCACGAACAGCTGCCTCTGAAGGGACAAGATCTCGTCGTTGAGCTCTCCTTCGGCAAACGCCCTGGCCAATCCCAATGCCGAAACCGCTTCGTCGACCGTGCCGTAAGCGTCGGGTCCAAGACCCGCTTTTGATACGCGGCCTCCATAGAAGAGGCCCGTCGTCCCGTCATCGCCCGTGCGCGTATAAACCTTCACCGGACGAGAATACTCGCCGCTAATTGATTGGCCGCATCGCCGATAAGCGACCGGCCGGCAACCGTAGCCCCGAGGGCGGTCAGCACGGCCAGGTACGACAACCCGGTAGCCGCCATGACGCCGGCGTAGGAAGGTTCCTTCAGCGAGAACCAAACGCCCAGTATGAGCAAGGCACTCAGGACTGCCAAGACGAGGAACGCCCACCCGACCACCGTTCCGACCGTTGCACCGGCCAGCAAAAGCAGAGCAGCATCAGCCACGAGCGCTACCCCCGCGACAAAATCGAGGCGTTTCAGCGCCCACCTCGGAAGTTTCGGATCTACCAGATACCAGTGCCCCAGCAACATCTCATCTGTTACGCCCCCCAAAGCGACCGCTCCTGAGATCACCAGGAGAAGGTTGCCGTAGGTAGCGGCCTCAGCGACGAATCCGACTCCGGCCAACCCGAAGGCGGCCATGGCCGCCGATGGGCGGCGAGCGAGAATCAGGCCGGTCAACGTCCCGGCGACACCCAACCATGCCCCCGGTCCCCCGTCGGGTGCCGTCCAGGTGCCGACCAAAAGAATCGTTCCCCCGGCTACCCAGAAGAATCCCGCCCCAACGATCTTCCAACGGGCCACCACGGCAACGCCAAGCGCCATGCCGCCCGCCCACATCGCGAGGATCAATCCAGGAGTGAGCATCAAGTCAGCAGGCATGGCCCAGATGATAGGACGACCACTGGCCGGTTCGGGCGGGGTCAGTTCCACTCGTTGATGAACCATCAGAGGCATCCGGCCATAATGGCCTCATGCAGCCAACCGTCTCCGTGATCATCCCGGTTCGCAACGAACCAGACGCAATTCGCGCGGCGATCCAATCAATCCTGGACCAGACCTATCCCGGGATCACCGAGCTCATCATTGCTGACGGGATGAGCACGGATGAAACTCGTCTGACAATCGCGAGCTTCGCCGATAGTCGGATCCGGGTGGTCGACAACGTCGCTACCAGCACCCCCGCCGCTCTCAACTGTGCCATCCGGGTCGCAAGCGGAGAGATCATCGTCAGATGCGACGCCCATTCGGTTCTTCCCCCGGATTATGTTGCGCTAGCCGTACAGATCATGAGCGATACCGGAGCCATCAACGTCGGCGGCATTCAGCGAGCCACAGGAACCGGTTTCATCGACACGTCCATTGCATTGGCCATGTCGAATCGCCTGGGAGTGGGGGATGCAAATTTCCATTACGGCGGCGAAGCGGGGCCAACCGACACCGTATACCTGGGGGTATTCGATAAAGAAGCTGTCGAGAACGTTGGGCTCTTCGATGAAAGCCTGATTCGCAACCAGGATTACGAACTCAATATCCGCCTTCGGCAGGCAGGCGGCATCGTGTACTTCGATCCACGCCTGGAGGTCGAATACCGGCCTCGCTCGTCCCTCACATCGCTGGCGAGTCAATACTTTCAATACGGGTCCTGGAAACGGGTGGTTCACCGTCGGCATCCCGACTCGATCCGACTCCGGCAGTTGGCCGCTCCGGTGCTTGTCCTTGCCCTGGCGGCGTCGGGGGTCCTCGCCTTTACATCGTGGTGGCGATTGGCAGTCGTGATCCCATTCGTCTACTTGTTAGCCCTGGCCACTGCGACAATTATCACAGCGATAAAGACTCGCCGTTTGGCGGCGCTCCTGATGCCAGCTGCCATTGCGACAATGCACCTCAGCTGGGGCTTCGGTTACCTCTCAGGATCCATTCCCGGCAAACCGGCCACCTCGGAGTAAAACCGCCGTACTCGCTCGGTGGGCCATTCGTACTCCGACCGTATGTCTTCGACGCCCGCCCGGGCGGCAACTCGCGACGCCTCGTTGTTGGCATCGAGAATCGCATCTCTGAGTGCGGCTACATCGCCGGTCGGGACGAGCCACACTCCCGGACGTCCCCTCAGTACTTGGGCCGTACCTGGCAGGTCCGTCGCAACCACCGGAACTCCCATGCCGAGATACTCAAGGACTTTGGTCGGCAACGAGTTGCGATAGTTCGGAGTATCCCTCAAAGGAGAAACGGCGACAGCCGCCGTCGCCAGTCGCTGCATCGCCGCATGCCAGGGCAACCGGCCGGTCATCTCAACCGTACCTCCGGCGCTCGTTACCGCCTGCTCGATGGCGACGGCTAGATCAGGCGAACAGCGCCCAACCATGACAAGATCGAGACCAGCTTCCCCCGTCGCTTTGGCCAGATCGAGCGCTCCACGCTGTTCGGTGATATCACCGACGTACACGACGGAACCGTCGCTATCGCCGGGCTCAGGCAACGATTCCCAACGCGGATAGTTCTCGAACACGGGATGTTCGGATGTAAATAGGTCGCAATAGCCAGGCTCGGCCAACGTTATGCGACCGGAACGTTCCGCGGCATTGATGACTACCTGCGCCATCCGGGCGACCAGTTTCTTGAATGGCAACCGCTTGGTCAGGATCTGGGCGGGAATGTTCTCATGAATGTCGAAGACAATCCTCGTGCATCGACTGGCAAGGATGCCGGCCAGAAACGTCTCCGGATCGACCAGAACCACTAGGTCCAATGATCGAGTCCACAGACGGGCGGCGAGGGAAAGATTTCGAACGATTCTCGGGCCGCGAATCGGCTGCCACTCGAAGCCCTCTACGACGGAAGGACCGGGTGCCCGACTGTGATACTCGACATCGAAGTCTTGACTCAGAGTTGGAATGAGCTTCTCGCGAATTCGAACGTCGTCGGAGTGATGAACGACGGACAGAACGCCGACGATCACAGCACTTCTACGTTGTCGACCTCAATGCCACGGCGCCGATAGGCGTTCCTGGTGTCAAAGACGACCGGCACCGCGTCGGCGATTGCCTGATAATCGACCCCGGCGTGATCGGTAAGGATGATGGCGGCGGCATACCCCTCAAACGATGCAGAGGGCTCAAACCCGTGCCTTCGAATACGATCGGGCGGAACCAACGGATCGAATACCTCCACCGCGGCGCCCTGTTTGGCCAACTCGACGAGAACCCGGGCGGAGGCTGATTCTCGATCGTCGGCGATGTCGGCTTTGTACGAGATTCCCACGCCAAGCAGACGGGTCCCGAACACCGGCAGTCCCCGTCGGTTGAGCATTTCTCCTACCCGGCGGGCCGTCCAGGCGGGCATGCCTTCGTTGACCTGCTCAGCGGTGTCGATGAACCGGGTCGTGAAGTTGGCTTCTTTGGCCCTCCATGCGAGGAACTGTGGATCAAGTGGGATGCAGTGACCACCCACCCCGGGACCCGGAAAAAAGGCCTGGAATCCAAACGGTTTGGTGGCGGCCGCTTCGATAACCTCCCAAATGTCGATGTCAATCTCGTGAGCAAGCTGAGCCATTTCGTTGATGAGCCCGATATTGACCGCCCGGTAGGTGTTCTCGAGCAGTTTGGCCATCTCTGCAGTCTTGGCGTCAGACACGGCATGGACGTTTGGAACGAGTCGGCGGTAGGCGGCCGCTGCCACCGCCGTCGACAGTGCACTCACTCCCCCGACAACTTTCGGGATCTCGGCCGTCTTCAGTTCATCGCCTGGTGATACCCGCTCGGGAGAAAAGGCGACGAATACATCACGATCCACCTCTAAGCCCACATCCGACAGGGCGGTAACGAGAATGTCATCGGTCGTCCCTGGATAGGTGGTCGACTCAAGCGAGATCAGTTGGCCGGGTCGAGCGATTCTGGCCACCGTGGTGGCTGCGCTTTGAATGTAGGACATGTCTGGCTGGCGGTTGCGCCCGAGCGGCGAGGGCACACAAATGAAGATCGCGTCGACCTCGGTCAGGCTCTTCGGGTCGTCAGTGACAGAGAAGCCTCTTTGTAGCGCGCTCGATAGCTCAGCATCGGTCACGTCGTCGATCGGTGAGGAGGCGGCCCCAAGACGCCGGACCCGATCGTCCGACGTGTCGAAACCGACGGCCGGGTGGCCCTTGGCAACGGCAGTGAGGGCAAGGGGTAGTCCGACATATCCGAGTCCGACAATGCCGCAGGTCCACGAGTCGCCTTCAAAGAATTCCACCGGATCAGTCACGTGGGAGGATGCTAGCCGCCGCCGTTGTAGTTGATGGCCCTCACGAGGAACGACGCCATATGTTGACGGAGCACCGAGGAGTCCGGGCAGTACAGATCGTTGGCGGGAGGATTACACCCGAGCGTTACCCCGGCTGCCGCCAGTCGCTCGATATCGGCCTCGAAAATAGACCCATCGTCGTCGCTGAACGGGTCAGGGCTACGGTCCACAAAACCGTACGCCCGCACCAGGAACGCCGCCATCTGCGCACGCGTCACCGGCCGATCCGGACAGAATCGATCGAAGTCGGGAGGGTTACATCCAACCGTGATACCTGCGGCAGCCATCTTTTCGATGTCCGCTTGAAATGGCGAGTCGTCATCATCCACAAACGGATTGGGAGCCCGGTTGACCAGCCCGAGGGCCCGGGTCAAGAACGCAGCCATCTGGCCGCGAGTCACAGGGGCCAACGGACAGAATTTGGTGTTGTCTGGCGGGTTGCAACCCAGCGTGATGCGGAGTTCGGCGATCTTGTTGATGTTCTCCCAATGCACCGAATCGCTGATGTCGGTGAATGCATACGGACTCTCACCGCCATACGGGTTGAAGGCGATTCCCGATACCGACGGCGATAGGATGCCGAGCTTGCCATACCGTTTGCCAATGCTGACGTCGGTCATGACCTTGACTACTCCGTCCTTGGTGCCGGTCACGGTCATCTGGGCGTTCGGGGCCCCGTTCTGCAGCTGAATGTCCGTGATCGTGTCGAAGCTCGTCCCGAAATTGATCGCTTTGCGAACCGTCTCCACGGGTACGGTTATCGTCCAGGACGCCTTCGGATTGGCCGGGGTTTGCGACCAGGGATCTCCTACCGACTTGAGATAGGGAAGCGGACTAACAAACACGTGCTCGCTGTTCTCGGTGAAGCCACCAGTCGAGGACGAATAGAACGCCTGAATGAGCGCCGCAGGCGTTCCATACGCCACAACATCGCTGGCGGTGGAGGACACGGCTGCCACCCATGCCTCATAGGGGGCGCCCGGGTTAAGCTGCTCATTGTCCATGCCCCGATAGTTCTGATCGTACGTGGAGTCATAGATATGGCACGCACAGGCCGACATGCGGAGTGGGGTAGTCGTTTCTGTGGTGAGATAGCCGTTTAGAGGGGATGAATCCGCGTCGTAGTACCGGGCAAACTTCTCAAGGGCGTATGTCCGACCGGTGATCACCTGCGCCTGAAGTGCGGCCTCGTTCCAGCTCAGGGGAACCTCGCGAAGTCCCAAGAGGTACTCCTCGATAGGCACATCCAGAGATACGTGGAAGTCTCCAGATTGCCTCTGGGTAATCCCCTGACGTATTCGCAACGTCCCGAAGCGGTAGTCCGTATCCGTGTCGTCGATTGTGAGATATTGCGATTGACCGACCCCGCCCCAGCTCAACGACGCCGAACAATCGCCTACGTCAAAAGACATGGGGTTCGGCGCGACCCGCGAGAATCGGCACTTCGTCAAGGTCCCATTCAGCCGGACCAGGGTCCAGGTTTCCCCCGGGCCGGGAACGGCGTCCTGACGAGGGCATCCGCCTTGGCCGTCGTTGAGCTGGCAAATCCCCACGGTGCCACCTCCGTTTGCCACGCTCGGCACGGAAAATGTGAGCTTCGTCACGTCTCGTCGGAGTCCCACCCACACATTGGGATTGAAGCTGGCGACCGGATGTGGGCTGGTGTAGGCGGCCAGACTTGAATGATCCTGGATGGATGTTGAGTCGCCGTAATAGAACCGAACAATATCAAGCGGAGACTTACCATCAGCGGCCATCGCGTTGGCGCCGTACTGGCTCATCCCGACTGCATGACCGTAACCCCCGCCATAGAAGGTGACGGTGGCTGGGGACGTCTCTGCTTGCGCTGGCACCGCAGCAATGAGGGTGCTGGCAAGCATGACAACCAGGATCAGGATCCGGCTGTTTTTCAACACAACTCCTCGGGTCAGATTCCGCCCGCCCACGGTAAACCACTGTACAAACATTTCTCATCCAATCCGAATATCGGCCGATATCGGATGTATCGGCTTCATCGACCCACAAGTCGATAGACGGATTCACCCCGAATGACGTAGGTCTGTCCAACGCCATCCTGCCCGAACGACACCAGGCCAAACCCCACCCCGAGCGAACCGAGCGCGCGCTCCGATGCCACCACACCGTCGATGACCCGGACGGACCGGATCCACCCCGAGCAATAATCTCCGTATAGAAAGTGCCCGTTGATCTGGGTGAGCTCGCCACGGTAGACCACTCCCCCGGTGATCGAGCACCCGTCGGCGTGGGTGTACTCGACCACGGGAAACACCAGTCCGGCCGTATTGCAGCTACCAAGACCGGTGCATTCGGTGCCCTCAAATCGTACCCAACCCAGGTTCAGCCCCTTGTCCAACGTCGAGACCACCGAGATTTCCTCGCGAGAGCCCTGACCCACGTCGGCGATGTACATATCCGTACCGTCAATCCACCATCGCCACGGATTGCGCAGGCCGATCGCCCAATTCTGCGACGTTGCAGTAGCCGGGTCGATGCGTACCATCGAGCCGAGCGCGGTGTTGGGATTCTGTCCGTTCCCGGCCGGATCGAAGCTCGCCCCGCCATCACCTAGTCCAAGATACAGGTAGCCGTCGGGTCCAAACATGATCATCCCACCATTGTGGTTGGCATAGGGCTGGGATACGGAGAAGACCCGGCGCCCCGACATCGGATCTACCCGGTTGCCGATGGCCTTGAACTCTTCGACCACCGAAATGTGATCGGCGGCGGTCGAAGGCGATTCCGCCGAGTACGAGGCGTACACCAATCCGTTTGTGGCGAAATCGGGGTGAAAGGCGATAGCCAACAACCCGCGTTCGCCGCCACCGATCGTAATACCGGTCAAGTCGAGGAACGGGGCGGCCAGAAGGTTCCCGTCACTGACCACCCTGACCGTTCCTGGTCGCTCCACGACAAAGATCCGGTGGTCTCCGGCGGGTGCCGTCACCTGGATCGGCGAATCGAAGGTAAATGGAAGCTCGGCAAGAGCTGGAGTCAGCCTGGGCGGCACGACAATCGCCGTCAGTCCCTCGGCTCTGACGAGAAAACTGGCCATTTGATCGCGACGGACCGGTTCGGATGGGCAATACCGGTCGTTGGCGGGTGGGTTGCACCCAAGGGTTACCCCAGCCGAGGCCAGTCGTTCGATGTCCGGTTCAAACATGGAGCCGTCGTCATCGGAGAACCTTCCAACGCTTGGGTCGACGTACTGGTAGGCCCGGACCAGGAACGCCGCCATCTCGGCCCTGGTCACGGCCCGGTCAGGACAAAAGCGATCGTTCACCGGCGGATTACATCCCCGGGTGATCCCGGCGAAGGCGATCCGCTCGATGTCGGCCTCAAAGAGCGACCCGTCGTCATCGGTGAACCGATTCGACGTTCGCTCTGTCAGCCCGAGCGCCCTGGCCAAAAAGGCCGCCATCTCACCGCGAGTAACCGAGCGGGTCGGACAAAAGCGGTCACCCAGCGGCGGATTGCACCCGAAGGTGATCCCAGCTTCAGCCAGGGCTTCAATGTTCGCCTCGTGGACGCTTCCATCGTCGTCCACGAAGGTTCCACCTGGCGGAAGGGCCGCACCGGCCGCACCGACCGAGGCCGTCAACATGGCGACGACCATCAAAAGAACAAATCGAATCCGCATCATCCGGATGAACACTATCGGTGAGTTTGTTGCTACCGGACCTTAAGTATTTTGAGGCGTGAGCCGATAAGAAAGCCATGATGTTTTCCTTAGGGCGCAGGGGAATCTACGTGGTGGCGGTCATCGTGACCGCCGCTCTTGCGTTTTCTACGCTCCCGGCTCCGCAGCCGGCCGATGCTTCTTCCATCCTCCAGGGTGACATGATCGACCTGATCAATAACGAGCGGGCCGCCCACGGTCTCAACGTTCTCACCCCTTTCTGGGATCTCGAGGACAACGCTTCTGGGCAAACCTCACTCCAGGTCGCCAAAGGCACCATCTTCCACACATCGAATCTGGCGGGAGTAGTGGACGGCGGCTGGTCCAGTCTCGGAGAAAACGTCGGCATGGGACCATCGATGCCCATATTGCACAAGGCCTTCATGGACTCACCGGGCCACCGGGCCAACATCCTGGGAGATTGGTCACACATAGGGATTTCGGTGAAGGCAGCCGACAGCGGACAGCTATTCATCACCGTCATCTTTATGAAGGCTCGCGGGTCCATCGATCATGCAGCCCCGCTCACCAGTCTGCCATTCCTGTCATCCTTGCCGAAAGACTCAACGGACAGCGTCTTTGCGGACGATATCGCCTGGTTGGCGTTGGGTGGCGTCGCCCTCGGCTGCGACTCGAATTCCTACTGTCCCAACCGACCGGTAACCCGCGGCGAAATGGCCACAATGATGGCGCGGGTGCTCAAGCTTCCGGCTTCCTCGACTGACTATTTCACCGACGATGACGGCTCACCGCATGAAGCGGACATCAATGCAGTTGCGAAGGCCGGGATCACGCTCGGGTGTAATCCGCCCAGCAATACCCATTTCTGCGAGCAGCAGACCCTGTCACGGGAGCAGATGGCCAGCTTCATGGTCAGGGCACTCGGCCTACCAACCAACGTCGTCGACCTTTTTGGCGATGACGCCAACTCTGTTCACCAGGCCAACATCAATGCACTTGGCGCTTCAGGCATAACCCGGGGATGCAATCCTCCCGCCAACGACATGTTCTGTCCCCAGGCCATCCTCACCCGGGGACAAATAGCGGCCTTTCTCGCCAGAGCTTTCGGGTAACGACACAGGCCTGACCGAAGCTTACGATTAGCATCGCAGCGTGGCCGAACCCGCTGTCGAAAAACTGTTGCAAGACCTCCGTGATGAGCGGCAGCTCCGCCTGGCAGCCGAAAGCCGGGCCGCCACCGAAACCGATAAAGCCAGAGTTTGGCGGCAGCGTGCCGAGGAGCGGAGCACCCGCATCGCCGAACTCACTGAAGCCGGTTCCGGGATTCGGAGGCTCCTCGGACGGAAACCTGCACCACAAGAGCATGGGCTGATCCCTACCAGGTCCGGCGAGTTCGCTCGGGCAGCTCGCAAACCGTTCGCTTCGTTTCGGGTCGGATGTGCTGTCCCTGACGCCCACTTCCGGAGCCTCCAGGCAACGTTCGATGCGGTGGAGTTGGACGGCGGGCCGGACCTCGATTTTATCGTTGTTCACCCGTCCCGCTGGGCCGAAACCCAGCGGGCCCTGGAACGCGTCGACGCCCTCACTCCGATTGTGGCGTGGGGCGACGACATACCGGCCGAGCTACGGGCGGCCGCCGTCGCCGTCTTCGATCGCCAGAATCCCCTGCCCCTCACGTTTGAAATACGTCCGCCCCGGTACGGCATTGAGGTCCCCGTCTCGGTGCGTCAATCCGAGATCGAATATCCCTCGCCAGACCTGATCCAGGCTGCGGCCGACGGCACGGCCGTTTGGGTAGACGCCGAACCTGAAGAGGCGTTGGGACCACTAGCTTCGCTCGTAGCTCAACGCTGGGCGTATCGAACGTATCACCCGCGGCGCTTCGGCGAACGAATCCTCGATGAGGTTGGACTTGTACACCACGATCCGCTCCCCCGCGTAGCGATGATTCTGGCGTCAAAACGACCTGAACTGATTGCGGCGGCCATCCGACAGATCGGGACCCAGACGTACCGGAACCTGGAGTTGCGGGTCGGGCTCCATGGTTTCGTGATGACTGACGAAATCGACCAGGCAATCCGGGACGCACCAATGCCAGCTGAAGTGCACGAACTCAGCAGCGAACTCCCCCTTGGCCAGATCCTCAACGATCTCATCGACACAACGAACGCTCCGCTCCTTGCGAAGATTGACGACGATGACTTCTATGGACCCGCTCACATCGAGGACAGTGTCAACGCCATGGATTACTCGGATTGCCGGGTCGTCGGCAAAGCCACCCAGTTCGTCTATCTCGAAGAGGACAACGCCACGATTCTGCGCAGGCCCGACCAGGAGGGAGTCGAGATTGCCGGGACCCTCAACGGACCTACGCTGGTTTTCGCACGAGAAGTGTGGGAACAAGGTCCCTTTCCTTACCGACCCCGATTCGTTGACGTCCTGTTCGAAAGGGCGGCCAGAGCCAACGGGTACGGGTTATATGCGACCCAGCGCTGGGAGTTCTGTCTGATGCGCACGTCGTCTGATCACACGTATCCGGGCAGTTCCAGCGCCTTTCTGGCAGGATCCGACCCGCTCTGGCCCGGCCTTGACGTTTCGCGCTGCGTCGCTCCTGACAACCTGACCGGGTTGTACGGGCCAAGAGCGTGACCGGTCCCGGCAGCCGACCCAAAGTTGGGGTCATCGGTTATGACCAGAAATTCATCCGACCAATCATCGAGTATCTGGCGAGAAACGGACATACGATCGACGCCTATGAATGGGACAAGTACAACGTCGATGACACCGATCGGACTCGAACCGTCATCGAAGATAGCGATGTCGTCGTCGCCGAATGGTTGGGTAGAAATGCCGTCGAGGCGGTCGCCCATCGCGCTATCGACCAGCCGGTCATCGTGCGAATGCACCGATTCGAGCTCAACCGGAACGAGTGGGCCGACCTCGACATAGATTCCGTAGGCATGGTTATCGCCGTCGGGGAGGAATACCGCAGACGGCTTCTTGCCAGGACGGGTTGGCCGCCCGAAAAAGTCATGGTCATTCCGAACGCGGTCGACGTCGAGGCGCTTGACCTCCCTAAACACAACAAGGCCGAGTTCACCATCGGGCTGCTGGGAGTCGCCTCAGAACGTAAACGGCTCGATCTGGCCCTCGACGTATTCGAACGGGTACTCGAACGCGACGATCGCTACCGCCTCGAGATCAAGTCGGCGCGCCCGCAATCACTCAAATGGGTCTGGGACTCGCCGACCGAGCGAGCCTTTGCGACGCGAGTCGATGAGCGTTTGCAGGCGTCACCGCTGCGCGAGTTCGTCGCCTGGATCGAACCGGGTCCAGACGTTGCCGGGTGGCTCCAGGGAATCGGATACCTCCTTTCGACAAGTGACGACGAGAGCTTCCACCTGTCCCCAGCCGAAGGAGCGGCCTCCGGAGCGGTTCCCATCGTCCGGGACTGGCCAGGCGCTGCCGAGATCCATCCCGACGGCTTTGTCGGGAGCATCGACGAATTACCCGATCTCATCCTGAATATGGCCGGCGACCGCCTTCAGGCAGGTAAGCGAGCCCAGGCCTTTGTGCGGACCCACTACGACATCGATGTAGTCGGCGCTCAGTGGACAAGCCTGATCGACCGCCTGTCTAGCATCGCCGGCTCATGAGAATCTGCCTAATCGGTCGGGGTGGACCCAACGAACGCCCGGACATCGCCGCCCTCGCTCTGTCGCTCCAACAGGCAGACCACCAGGTTCATACGGTAATGACGAGGCCACTCCAACCGACCATCGGGACTGGAGTGGAGTTGGCGGGCCGCCGCCCCCAAGGACTCGGTCCGGTCGGCCATCTGCTGCGTACAGCGCAACCGTCCCAGCTGAGACACCAGATTGCCCAACACGGACTTCGCTCGGCAGCGAAAGAGGTGAACGCCGATCTGCTGTATCCACTTTCATCGCGCGAGGTTGCGACGGCCGCCTCCGTGGTGTCAGACAACGGCGCAATCTTCCGCCAACCAGACTGGCCGTCGCCCGGGGATCGAGACCTGGCGAAGCTGGGCGGATCAGATCCCCGATGGCAGGTTTCGATGGCGGCCCCCGATGTGAGATGGACCCTCCCACCAAGGGGCCAACCGGTGGAAGGCCGCCATCGGGGGACAAAAGTTGCGCTGGCCTTCCGCAACTACCCGACGAGTCCCGGCCACTACCTCAAAGAGGCCATGTGGCGAGCCGGCATCGAGGTCTTCCTCATTCACGACCGCCTCGACTGGGCCACCCTCCCTTCCGACACGGCCGGCCTGCTCATCGTGGAAAGCAAGCTGCCCCGAATCGACCTGACCGGCGACAACCCCGGTATCCCGGTGGCCTTCTGGGTACACCACGGCGAACACCACATAGAGACCAACGTACGCCTGGCGAAAACGTACCGGGCGGACCTGGTGCTCCTGGCCCACAGTCTGCATCTGGCTCACCGATTTTCGACTCCCGTTCATCGATTCAACTTTGCGGCCGAACCGAGCCTCCTGCCCCCTGACCTGGCACCCTGGGCGGACCGACCATACGACGTGTCGCTCATCGGAAACGGCCTTGACAGGGCCACCAAGGCATACGGCCTCCGCCATCAATGGGCCGACCAGCTTCGGCGATCACCACTCAAAACGTACGTTGGAAGCGGTCTGACGCCGGCCGAGATGGTGGAGGTCTACTCAAATTCCAAGATCGTCGTGAACGAAGGGGGCACCCGCCACTTCCCGATTACCATGCGGGTGTTCGAGGCGACCAGTGCTGGCGCGCTTCTCCTGACGGATGATCTGCCAGGGACCGATAGCCTGTTCGAACGCGGCGCCCAATACGTCGCCTGGGAGGGTGATCTCGTTGACCAATGCCAGAGCCTGCTTCGCTCCGGGAACGCCGCCGCCATCGCGGCAGGTGGACGGGCACAATCGGCTGACTTTCACACGTACGACCACCGGGTCGACAGATTCCTTGCCCTGGCCAACGCAGCAACGGCCAGGTCACAGCCCGTGATGCAGCTTCCGGACTCCCCGGTGGCCCGGCGAATCGAACGCGAATCCGATATTCATACCGTTGCCTCGTACGACCCGAGTGTCGATCTCTCCGAATTGACCGATCGTGCCGTATGGATGGATGCTGCCGGGGCACCCCACCGCATCGATGCCACGGTCGTGTCGAAGGCGAAAGATATCCCGGAAGCCATTGAACGATCACGGGCATGCGTTTTCGTTGTCGATGAGGCGGCGAGCGGAGATCTTCGGCGTTCCTTGCCCGCCGGGGCAACCATCGACACGTCCGGCGGCGTCACCTGCCTTGATCTCGGGACGGGCCATTACCGAACATGATTGAGCGACTGGTGGCCCCCGAAAACGATTTTCAGCCGGTCCGTACGCGGGAGCGTGCCGGCAACCTCACCGTCGGGGTGGCGATTCCGACGTTCAACCAAGGTGTTCTCCTGGACCGAACGCTCGCCTCGATGGTCAGCCAGACCCGGTCACCGGATCACATCGTGGTCGCCGATGACGGTTCGACCGAAGACATCGCGGCAATCGTCAACCGATATGCCGGTTCGCTTCCTATTTCCTATGTGCGCCAGGAGTTTGAAGGGCGGGGCGCCGGGCCGGCGCGTAACCTGGCGGCGTCGCTGTGCGACACCGACGTCTATCTCTTTTGCGACAGCGACTGTGCAGCAGATCCCGAGTTCGTCGAGGCACACATGTTCTGGCACGAACGGGCCAGCAACCTGGTGGTCGCCGGTTCCCGACTTCACGTTGACTCGACCGACATCACCCCTGAGCAGATCACGGCCGGGAACCCCCTCAGCCAACTCACCCACACGCCGGTCGACGACGGAGCCGAGACTGAGGACTGGCGACGCTGGGTCGGGCGGCGAGCCAAGAACTTCACGATCGGCGACACCGCCTACCGGGCCACTCTGTCTTCGAACCTCTCAGTCGGGGCTGGGCCTTTTGATGAGGTCGGCGGGTTCCTCGACATCTACACCGAATGGGGTGGCGAAGACACCGAACTCGGATGGCGCCTCTGGAATTCCGGCTGCTTCATTGTGCCCGATCAGAGAGCGATCGTGTATCACCAAATCCAGGACGACCCACCATACGATGCCACTCGTCAGGCCTCACGAAACCGAACACGGGCACTCATGGCCGACCGAATCCCCCATCGGTTCTATCGGGTCAGACCGACCCCGGTCGCCACGGTTCCGAAACTGAGCTGGATCATCCCCGTGGCGTCACCCGACAGCCTGACAATGGCTTTTGAGCGGGTAGCCACCGATGCTTTCGCCGACGCGGAGCTCGTGCTGGTTGGTCCAGAGGCGGCCGTTGATGCCGGCAAATCCTTGGACAAACACTCCCGCCGGGTAAAGGTCGTCGTCGGGTCGTCGACCTCGGCCGTTGCCGAGGCAATCACGCGCTCGGACGGCGAGTTTGTGGCACTACGCGATCCACGAATCACGGTCAACCCGCGGCTGGTCACCAAAGCGGTCCAGATACTCGATGACGACCCACGCATCGCGGCGGTTCGAGTCGCCTATCGAGTAGCGAACGGCCCAACCTTCCGTACCACCCACGATCTCGACACCGTCGACGGCGCAGCCGGGTGGGAAGGACTCCCACTGCTGGCAGTGGTTCGCAAACGAGAGATCATGAAGGACCGTCGATCCCTCGACTCAACCTCGCCTCTTTGGCCGAACCTGTTCGACCGAATCAACGTTCGTTTCCTGATCAACGATCATGCGGAGCTCCCCTCCAGTCTCAATATCGATCTCAAGAGTCGGTACCCGAGGCTCGGCGACGTGGCCAAGGCCGGTCCGCGGGAAGTCGTCAGAGCCGTCACCCGCAGTGTCGGTAAGATCAGGAAACAGGGATCGTCTGCTCCAGCAGTCGGTCGCACACGCTCAAATGACAACGTGGTTGGCATCGACTACATCGGGTACACCGGTGCCGGGAATCTTGGAGACGAGGCGATGCTGGTCGCCGTACGCCAGCTGTTGCCGTGGGCCGATGTTCAGCGGGACCACCCGAACCCGGCGGTGATCATGGTTGGCGGCGGAACCCTTATCAACGGCAAGGGTTACTACCTCACTCGCGTTCTCCGCCGAGATTCGCCCCGGCTTGAAAAAGTCGTGTTCGGAACGGGAGTCCGAAGCCCCGGGTATTGGGGCAGCACCGAAGACGTCACCGCATGGGCACAGTTCTTCGACGCCGCCCTCTACACCGGAGTGCGCGGGCCGCTTTCCCAGGCACATCTCGCCGACTTCGGATACAACGCTCCGGTGGATGTTCTCGGTGACCCGGCGCTATCGCTGCCTCGCCCGGACGTCGCCAGAGTCCCGGGCCGGGTAGTTGTTTGCCCGGTCTGGACAAGTGGCAATCTGCACGGCGGAGACGACAATGTCGTGTTCGACGGTTTAGCCGGCACGATTCGAAGACTTCGAGCAGCCGGACACGAGGTCGTGATGATGTCAGCGTTCAACCAGGACGACCGGTACATCATCGACCTCATGCGACGGGCGAATGCTGCCGATATGCCGTATGTCCCGGCTCACCTCGAGGTCTCCGATGCCCTCGACCTCATCGCTTCTGCCGACCTCGTCATTGCCGAGCGACTCCACGCCGGGATCCTGGCTGCCGCGATGGGAACGCCATTCATACCGATCGAATACCGCCCCAAAACCCGGGACTTCGCCCAATCTGTCGGCGTCGAGGATCTCATTGTTCGTACCGATGACTTCGGGGCCCTCGACGAACGAGTCGATGCAGTCCTGAACGCTCCGGGCATCTGGACATCAACGGTGGCGACCGCGGTCGAGGCGTTTAGGATCCACCAGGCGTCGGTGGCGAGCAGGCTGCACATCCAGCTCAGTAATCCCGACCCGCAACCATGGCTGGAGGATCGAGCATGAAGGTGTGCATGTTCGTCAAGAACTCATTCGAATACGACGCTCGCGTCACCAAAGAAGCCAAGACCCTTATCGCCAACGGGCACGACGTCACGGTCGTGGCGATCCATGTTCCCGGAGTAACCGCCGAGCGTGAAACGACCTCCGATGGTATCCACGTCCGCCGGGTGTCCCGGGTTCATTTTGGTCTGGGGGCCCTAAACCGGGTGGCCGGTCGATACGCAGGCAGCATCGAAACCCGCCATGCCAAACTGACGGGCGAACCAATCGATACGGCCAAGCAGGCACAGCTGGCGGCCGTCGTGCCCGCCTCCACCGCCACCCCAGGGGCGAATGCCGGACCATCCCCCCGACCTGCAACGTCGGTGCCGGCTAAGTCCTCCATGACATCGAAAGCCTGGGCGGCGGTGACCACACCAGTTCTGAGAGGCTTCGCCCACACTGCCCGGTTTGGGTTTCGCGTCGTCAAAGGGGTCCTGGGACGCCAGGGCCTGGCGCTCAAGACATGGGCCATCAACCAGAGGATGATCGAGATTGGCTTAGAAGTCGATCCGGATGTGTTCCACTCCCACGACCTCAACACGCTGTATATCGGATGGAAATGTGCTGAAAAAACCGGCGCCAAGCTGGTGTATGACTCGCACGAGCTTGCCACCGAACGTAACCGCATGGACAACAAGTGGCGCAAGTGGGCGATGTGGAACGAGCGCCGCGGGTTACCGAAAGCTGATGCCCTCATTACCGCTAGCCCGGCCTGGATCCCGTTTCTTACCAACCGGTACGGATCGGTCCCAGACCGGGCCATCGAACTCATCAACGTGCCCGAATATCACGAAGAAGTACCCGTCTGGGATCTTCGAGGCGAACTCGACATACCCGCAGACGTGCCAATCCTGCTCTACCAGGGCTCGATCCAGGAGAATCGGGGAATCGAACAGGCCCTGGAAGCCACGCTCATGCTTGACGATGCGGTTCTCGTCGTGGTCGGCTACGGATATCACCGACCCACCCTCGAAGCCGACGTTGCCAAACGCAACATCGGCAATCGCATAAAGTTCTTCGGGCCGATCCCGAACCATGAACTGCTGTTCTGGACTGCGGCGGCCGACATCGGAATGGCCAACATCATCAACTCGTCGATCAGCTACCACACCTCTCTCCCCAACAAGCTCTTCGAGTACATCATGGCGAGTGTGCCGGTCATCGGGTCAGACTCGCCCGAAATCGGGCGAGTGGTACGCGAGACCGGGGTGGGGGTGGCCTGCGATCCTTCCGATCCGAGCGCCATCGCCACCGCAGCCCGAACCATCCTCGCCGACAAGTCACGGTTCGTCCTGGCTACGAAGACCGCCGCAACGAAATACAACTGGACGGTCGAGTCAAGGAAACTCGTCGAGCTATACGCGGGTCTCCAGAACTCATAGCTGGTCGGTTTGCCGCGCTCGCTAGGGTCGAGATGTTTTTAGCCGGCGGCCTGTGCTTCCTGGAGACGGATCGCTCTCATCATGAATGACGCCATCTGCGCCCGAATCAATGTGTCTTGGGGACAGAACCGGTCGTTGTCAGGTGGATTGCACCCGAGGGTGACCCCGACCGCGGCGATCGCCTCGATCGAACCGGCGAACTGGCTCGCGTCGTCGTCCACGAATGTGTCGACATTCTCGGGCACTGAATAGCCAAAGGTTCGGGTTAGCAACTCGGCCATCTCCTCACGCCGCAGCGGAGCCGTGGAGCAGAAGGCCGTTTCGGTGCAGCCAAAGGCGATACCAGCCTCAGCCAGTGCGTTGATATCCCCTTCGAAGATCGAGGTTCCGTCGTCATTGAAATAATCGGTCTCGGTGGCCGGTAGCTTCAGGAAACGCCTCAGGAACGCGGCCACTTCGCCCCGGGTCAACGTCCTGGTGGGACAGAAACGATCGTTGGTCGGCGGATTACATCCGCGGGTGATACCTCGAACCGCGAAATCGTTGATGTTCGCTTCGTGAACCGAACCGTCGTCATCGACAAACAACCCATGGTCGACTGGTTCTCCGCCCGGTTCAGTCAACACAACAGCAGCCTGCAAATGGGGATACGGATCGACCGGCGTCCCGGCAGGATCGTGAAGTTCAAAGTGAAGATGCGGACAGTTGCACGCCTCAGCGTTACCACTGTCTCCCACCCACCCAATAAGTTCTCCCGCTGTGACATGTACCCCGGGGGCAATCCCCTCGGCGAATCCCCAGCCGAGCCCATCATCCGTTCCCTCGGTGTCATTGTTCAAATGGATGTACCACGAAGACCAGCCGTCGTCGTGTTCAAGGGTCATGGCACAACACGATCCCTCACCTTGGAACCAACCGCCCGACACCGAATAGTCCCCGCCGACCGTACCGTCGGCCACCGCTATCACCGGCTGCATCTTGACACCCATAAGGTCATTACCTTCGTGGGTCCTTGTGCAACCCGAACGACAATCGCCGAATGAGTCCGAGTAGGTGACGCTACCGATAACGGGGAAGAACATCTCGTAGATGCCCGTAACTTCGTTGAACCCCGTTGGGGCGGTGGCTGGTTCGGCCGCAAAGGCAGCCTGCGGCACTGCCAGCAGCACCGCTAAAGACAGGCCGACCAGCGCCCTGCGTCGTTTTGATTGTCCGTCCATAAATACCCATCGGCACCCTAGGTGAATTGCTTGACCTAGCGGAAACCGGTGAGGCGATCGGCGATTGAGTCCGAATCTCTACACTGTCAGCCCATGCAGCCTGTCGAGCTATCCATCGTGGTGTTGGCCTGGGATCAACTCCCCTACACCACCGCCTGCGTGGACAGCTTGAGAGCCAATACGGATGTTTCCTACGAGCTGATCATTGTTGACAACGGCTCAGCGCCGGAGGCAGCCGCCTACGCCGCCGAGGCAGCCGACATTTCGGTACTGAATCCAACTAACCGGGGATTCGCGGTGGGGATGAATCAGGGCCTGGGTGAGGCCACCGGGCGATTTGTCGCTTTCGTCAACAACGACACGGTTTTCCCAGAGCAGTGGGCATCAACGGTACTCTCCAACTTCGAAGACCCAACTGTTGGTCTGGTCGCCCCGGCGGTAACCGCCGCCGGCAACCCGGTAACGGTCCGCGCCCAAGTTGGAGAACACAGCTCGGCACTGACGCCGTTTGCGGAGCTGCCAAGCGGTGTCGTCTACGTTCTACCTTCTCACTTGATTCGCGAGGTCGGCGGATGGAACGAGGGATATCCGGTCGCTTCGGCTGAAGATCTAGACCTCGTATTCACCATCTGGACCAACGACCTCAACATCGTGCTGGATGAGCGGGTACTCGTTCAACATGTCTCACAGGGAACGGTCAAATCGAAGCTTCCCAACCGCGGAAGCTTGTACCGCGCCAATCTCAACCGCTTCCTCGATCGATGGTCAGGCCCCGATGAGATCGTTCGAGTCGCCGAGTGTGGCCAGACGGCCCATGACCGTAATCGGGTTGCCGCTCGGGCAGCTGCCGTTTGGCTTGGCCGCTTGATCGACGAGCGGGACGTAAGCAAACAGTTGCGATCCGAGCTGCATGCGCCGGCGCCGACGAAGAAGAAATGGTTCAGAGTGAATCCGTTGAACTAGGAACCAACCCACTAGAGCCAGGTCAAGATCTGTTCGACCGCCGACGGCAACGACTCTCTCCAGGACCGCATGCGACCCACCTCTGGATACCGCTCTGAAACCAGTAGTGAATTCGCCGGACGGCGCGCGGGCCGTGGAAACTCGGCCGTGCTGCAGGGACTAATTCGATCCGGGTCGATACCGGCTATTTCCGCCGCCGCCTGTGCCAGGTGAAACCAGGTCGTCGCTCCCTCGCTTGTGGCATGGACGAGACCCACGGCTGCGAGATCCAACAGCCGGACTGTGTGAGAGGCAAGATCGTCGGCCAGGGTTGGTGATCCATGCTGATCATCCACCACCGAAATTGATTTCTCTCGCGCCAGGCGAAGGATCGTCGATACGAAATTGGGATGGCTTCCAGAAATCACCCACGAGGTCCGAAGGACGAGACAGTCAGGGTTGGCCTCGGAGGCCATTCGTTCGCCGAGTAGCTTGGTCCGCCCGTAGGCACTTTGCGGGTTGGGGAGGTCGGACTCGACGTAGGGTCCGCTCTTCGTTCCGTCGAAGACATAATCCGTCGAGTAGGTCACGAATCGAACCGAATGATCGGCCGCCCACTTGGCCATGACCTCCACCGAAAGCGCATTGACGGCCTCAGCTGTAGGCTCGTCGGTCTCGGCCTGATCAACCGCGGTGTATGCGGCACAATTGATCAAGGTGTCGCAGCTTAAACGGTCCAATCGATCTCGCAGCAAGTCCGGTCGAGTCAAATCCAGATCGGCTCGAGTCAGCCCGTCTGCGGCCGGCAGGAGCCGCAGGAATGCCGACCCCAATTGACCGGTCGCGCCAGTAATTGAGATCATTGTTGGGCGAGGAGAGCTTCTAGATAGGCTCGATAGCCAGAGTTGGGCATCTCGGAGACCACCCGTGCGACGTGGTCAACGTCCACGTATCCTCGCTCCAGGGCGATTTCCTCAAGGCAGGCAATCTTGATACCTTGCCGGTGCTCAATCGTAGCGATGAAGTTGGCGGCTTCCAGGAGGCTGTCGTGGGTCCCGCTGTCCAACCAGGCCACCCCCCGATCAAACAGCTGAACGTGAAGCTGACCATTCGCAAGGTAGGCCCGGTTCACATCTGTTATCTCAAGTTCACCGCGTGGGGACGGCGCCATGTTCCTGGCAATGCCAACCACCTGCTCGTCGTAGACATACAGACCAGGGACGGCATACCGTGATTTCGGTTTCTCCGGCTTCTCCTCAATAGATAGGGCCTTGCCATCCGAGTTGAAGTCGACGACACCGTATCGTTCCGGGTCAGCAACCGGATAGCCAAAGACGTAGGCACCAAAACGAAACTCAGCGACGACCTGCTCAAGACCGATGCGCCCATAGAAGATGTTGTCACCGAGGATGAGCGTGACCGGGGTGTTGGCGATGAACTCTTCTCCGACCAGGAACGCCTGCGCGATTCCTTTTGGCTCTGGCTGTACGGCGTACGAGAGCTCGATGCCCCATTGCGACCCGTCGCCGAGCAGATACTCGAACCGGGCGACATCCTCAGGGGTGGTGATGAGTAGAACCTCGCGAATGCCAGCTGACATGAGCGTACTGAGGGGGTAGTAGATCATTGGCTTGTCGTAGACCGGCTGAAGCTGTTTCGACGCCACCCGGGTGAGTGGATACAGCCGACTCCCCGCTCCCCCGGCGAGAACAATTCCTCTCATGTCTGGGCAGCCTTCAGGGGGCCCCACCAGTCTTGGCGGTCTCGATAGAAGGCGATGGTATCTGACAACCGCTGTTCAAGCGTGTGGGCGGGGGCCCAACCAAGACTCCGCAGCTTGCTCGAATCCACCGCATACCGTCGGTCGTGGCCGGGCCGATCGGCTACAAAGTTGATGAACGAATCGTCCCGACCGGTGGCCTCGAGGAGTCGCCGCGTCAAATCGAGGTTGGATACCTGAGCGTTGGCCCCAATGTTGTATATCTCGCCAGGCGTACCCTCCTGGGCAAGGAGATAGATCGCCGAACAATGATCCTCTACATAGAGCCAATCACGCTCATTCAGGCCATCCCCGTAAACCGGGACCGGCTTGCCTTCCAGGAGATTCGTCACGAACAACGGAATCATCTTTTCGGGAAACTGATATGGGCCGTAATTGTTCGTGCATCGCGTGATAATCGCCGGGTAATCGTAGGTAACCGCATATGACTGGACCACGAGATCAGCGCCGGCCTTGGACGCCGAGTATGGGGAAGACGGGTCCAGGACCGCCGTCTCGGATGCGAACCCTTCGGCTATTGAACCATAGACCTCGTCGGTGGAAACCTGGATGAAACGGGGGACGCCGTGCCGCCGAGCTGCATCGATAAGAACACCTGACCCCACCACATTGGTTTCGAGAAACACGGATGGCCCGTCAATTGATCGATCGACGTGACTTTCAGCTGCAAAGTTGACAACCACATCGGCGTCGGCAACGAGCCGATCGACGAGTTGCAGATCACGAATATCGCCATGCACAAACGTGTGGCCACCAAGCAGGTCGAGCTCGTCGACGGTCGCCCTGACTCCGGCATAGGTGAGGGCGTCAAGATTGACGACTTGAGCATCAGGTTCAGTGGCCAGAACGTAGCGAACGAAGTTGGAACCGATAAAACCAGCGCCACCAGTCACAAGATAGGTACGAGACATGATCGTCATCCTAGGCGACCAACCAGCGACAACCCAGGTGGTGATACCCGTCAGTCATACAAGACTGCGTCCTCAACGCCCGGAGCGGCCGAATCCTTCTCAGAGACCATGAAATCCATCGCGGGCCACGTAACCCCGATCGCTGGGTCGTCATACCGAATTGCCCGATCACAGTCCGCCTGAAAATAGGACGTGGTCTTGTAAGCAACATCGGCGATCTCCCCAAGAACAACGAACCCATGACCAAAGCCGGGCGGGACCCATAATTGATTATGGGATTCATCGTCAATTTGCACGCCCACCCATTCAAGGAATGTCGCCGAGCTTTGCCTGAGATCTACCGCCACATCCCAGATGGCCCCTCTGACAGAACGGACCAGCTTCCCCTGAGGACTGGGCAGCTGATAGTGGATACCCCGCAGCACTCCTGCCCCGCTCCGGCTGTGATTGTCCTGCACAAAGTCCAGATCCATGCCCGCAGCTAGCATGGTTCGGCGATTCCAGGACTCCAAGAAGAAGCCGCGCTCGTCTCCGAAGACGTTCGGCTGGATGATCTTGACCTCGGGAATCTTGGTGTCGATGATCTGCACGCCTGGCATCGTAGCGTTTCATGTACGCGCAAATCTCTAGAACGAAGTCATAACGCCGTCCACTGGCCAGTCGACCAACTGAGACGCTCCAGATCGCATCAACGTGGCCACTCTTAGTTCGTCGTGACTTCCAGACGTTGGCCAGCAAGGAACGGGGCAATCAGTTCCGCGAATTCTAGCGCCCGAACATCGAACGTATGCCGATCGCGGACGATTGACATTCCCCGGACAGCCAGTTCCTGCCGGCGGTTCGCATCGTCGCGGAAGTGCGCTAGCAACTCTCCGAGGCTCTCAGCTGAGTCGAAGGTCGGGACGGCATCCCCGAATGCCTCAGCTAGGCCGTCAACGCCGTCGGAGACGACAAAAGCACCCGATGCGAGTGCATCAAACAAGCGGTTCGATAGAAAGCCCCACTCTCGCATATCAGTCCAGTGGTCGTTGACGAGGATATTGCACGAGCTGTAAAGAACAGGGAGTTGGTCATTTGGCATGAATCCGCGCAGTAATCCTGGTGGAACCCGGCCATCCCAATCATTGCCGTAAAGCTGAAAATCCACACCAAGTTCGATCAGGTAATCGACCGCCGGCCTGGTGGAGTTACGTGAGTTCCCGACAAATAACACGTCGACCTCAAGATCCGAGTGTGGCGGATGCGGGTGAAAGTGACTGGGGTCCGTGGCCTGATGAAAGACATGAACCGGTACATCGACTTGTTCAGCGAGGTGGGCCGCGTATTTCGAAGAAGCGACCAACACAAGGTCATACCGCTCAACCTCCCTCGGGCTGATATCTTCTGGGTGGCTGATGATCCAGAGGACGTTGATCTGACTCGGTTTCGGAACGTACGGGGTCAAGCCGCGCAGGTGGACCACGATGTCGGCATCTTGATGGCCCTGGTCGTCCCACTCCGCCAACACGTGAATCTCAGTTCGAAAACCCTGTCCCTGCAACGCAGCCGCGAAATGACGGGCAAAGTGAGTGTCCCCCCAGGCCTCGGCGACGTCCCAGGTGGGGGCACCTATCTTGAAAGCAACGCACGGACGCCGGAACTCGGTATCGACCGCCGCCAGGAAGTCATTGACGCGCTTGTCGTATGTGTGGAACTCCAGGACGGTCGCTCGGAGCTGATCGACCAGTTCAACTCGAGCGGCCTCATCATGCAGGTACTTGTCGAGTAAAGCCCGGAGTTCCTCGCGGGAGGAGTAGGTTGGGAGTAGTCCGCCGAAGACCTCGGCGCTTCCAAGCGTGTTGTCGGTCAAGACCAGTGAGCCACTGGCGAGAGCGTCGAAAACCCGAGAATTGATGGCCCCGTAAGGCAACGTGGGGCCAGCTGTGTCGTCAATCGTGATGGTTGCAGATCGGTAAACATCCGGCAAGGCGTCATAGTCGAGAAAGCCGCGCCAGAACCGTTGGACTCGTGGCACCTTGTGCCAATTCTTGCCAAAGATCAGAAAGCGTTCATCGGCATCGACAATGATCTGGTCGATGACCTCGCGGCCCTGGCCCCAAAAGTTCCCCGTGAACACATAATCACTCGCATACGTTGGGCTTTTCGGTCCGGGGACAAAACGATCTGGATTGGAGGCAAGTGGGATCACCGAGGAGGTCCGACCAAGTCGTTCCTCAATCATGTCCGCCGAGACCGAACTAGAGGGAACCAATATGTCGTAAGCACCTATCCATGGCTGGTCAAGCCATCGGTCGGTCCAGTTCCGGATCCACGCCACCGTAACGGCCGACGAAGACAAACGACTCACATCGAAGGTGTCCAACAGAGATATCACGAGGCTGACGTCATCGGGAAGGTCATACCAACGATCCTGAAAACGTTCGGCGTAGACGACCTGCCACCCAGCCCGACTGAAGGCATCTCCGAGCTCGTGGGCCGTGTACCAATCCCCCCAGCCGAGACTCGGATCATCTTGCGTCAATGTGATCGCAACCGTCCGTCCCCGTCCTAGCGGATCCGCCCAATGGGTGGCCTCGCTGATTGCGTCCAGGCGCAACGTTCGAGCGAGAGATGGCGCCCAGCGATCAACAAAGACCTGGGCGTTCGTCATCCGATTCACCCGAACGACACCGGTCCCCAGTTCGTCCTGACTGGCCGACTCGTGATGGAAAAGCGCCGCCTGACCGCAGAAGTACACGGTCCTACCGGACTGTCGGATCATCAGGTTCAGGTCAACATCCTCCGTCCCATACACATACGCTTCGTCAAACTCGCCGACTTCATAAAACACATCACGAGGAATCAACATACAAGCGGCAGTCACACTCGGGACCTCAAAGGTTCCAGCGAGTACTTCTGCGGATGGGTCCTCACCTCTTCCCAGGTTCACCGCCCGTGGACGGCCGTTATGCCAGGTATACGCGATACCCCGATGTTGTACCGTCAGCTCAAACTCTTGTCCCGCCGGGTCGGAGGCCTCGGGGTACACGAGTAGCGCTCCGACCGCACCGGCGTTCTCAGTCTCCGTGGCGACGGCGACCATGGCCGAGAGCCATCCGGGGTTGATCGGGTCCACGTCGTTATTGAGAAACAACAGGAAACTGCCGTTGGCTGCCTCAGCTCCCTGGTTACAGGCGCGCGAGAAGGATTCATTACGAGAATTCTGGATCACGGTTACTGAGAGATCGGCTACCCCTGAAAGCCACTCCACGGTACCGTCAGTCGAAGCGTTATCGACGACTATGAGCTCAAAGTCGGGGTAGTCGGTTCGCGACCGTAATCCCTGCACCAGTCGCTCCATATGATGCTTACCGTCCCGGGTTGGAACGATGATTGAGACCTGACCCTGATCTGTCGGCGGTGTCGGCGGTCGGAGTTTTTTTATCGCCGTCACAACTTCTTGTTTGCTCGCTCGTCGAACATCAAGCTTGGCTGGGAGCGAGGGACCTTTCTGCACCTTGCTCCGACGATAAACCGCCGCGACACCAGGCACCCGGCGTAAGAACCGAAGCCGCTGTGCGAGCCCAAGCGCCAGCCGTACGGACCTCCTTTTGGAAAGACTTGCATACTTCTTTTTGGTGGCGGCGAGTTCGTCTGCGACACGCTTGACGCGAGTCTCAAGAACGGTCACCCGCGCCTTCCGATCGCCGAGTTGAGAACCCAGTTTCTCGTTTTCACTGCGGAGCGCAGCAATCGTCTGACCAAAGTCAGCAATCTCTCCCAGAGCGTGCTCCAGTTGAGATTGCAGGTTTCCGTTGGCCGCCGCCAGGGCGTCTACGCGCTCGCTCATAGCCTGCAGGTTCTGCTCGGCCGACGCCAACTCAGCAGACCTAAGTTCCCCGAGTTCCTTGAGTCGCCTCAGAACATCCTGATACTCAACGCGAAGCCGCTGGCCTGACATTGCCGCCGGACCGATCTTGCTGGGATCTGCCATCTTCGAAAGTGTCATTCGAAAATCACGGTCAACCGCCACCGAAACAATCGTCCAAGGGGTGCGCGACAGCACCTTCTCAACGTCAATTCGGCTGTGAAGGAACGGCGGGTCTGTCTCTTGGAAACTCAGCCGGCGGCGCTCATCAAAAAAGGCGTTCGGAGCATGCTCGGAGTCGAGGACCGTTCCCGACAGGACCACACTTGCGGTTGAGCTCGTGATCTGGGCCAAGGCGGTGAGTAATTCCCCCAGTAAATCAGGGCGAATCTCATCCAGGGTATCGACTCCGACAACGTGAGTGAAGCCCTGCCGATCGGCCATTCCCATCAACTCGCCACCGCCACGCAGCGGTATCCATTGAAACAGATCAGGTGGGACATCATCGGGAACCGACGGCATCGATGGCGCCGGCGACAAATCAAGAAACAACCCGACCGACGGTTGCGAAGCCAGCGCTTCTTCCACTGCAGCGTCGCGCCGTGTGCGGAAGGCTGGTCCGATCCGTCGGTCAGTGGACTCTGGCCGCTCAGGAAGATTCCGAAGAGCTCGAACCAACTCATCGCCTGCGAATTTGAAATCCTCGGTCAAAGGCTCCCTAGAGGCTGCCGCCAGATATTCGTCGGTCGGGTTTTGGGGCGGCGCCTGATGGTGGATGATGCCCGAATCGACCAGTGGTCGGACGTCCTTTTCGACGTCAAGACCAACGAGTTTGGCTACCCCTAGAACCCGGTCGACCATATCCAAGCCCGGAATGTCAAACCCTACGATCGGAAAATGGACCTGGGCGTGTAAGTCCGCCAACCTTTGGTTATATCGCATAGCAATAGCATCTGCTTGCAAAGGTGTGAACCCATCCCGACTTTGGAGACTCCGAGAGATGGACTCCGTCGAACGGTATACGCCAACAAGTCGAGCCTCGGGGAGCACCGACACCCAAGCACCAAGCGTAAACAGCGTGCGCGGATCTTTGAATCCCCAAGCCCCGATATGCCCTTGAAGAGTACGTTCGATTGCTATCTCTAAGCGCCGTTTCTGAACAACCGAGTCCGATATGACCGAGGGCGGACACGTCCAATCCCTGTCCATCGATCTCAGCATGTGCCGGTTCTCATTGTTCATATGGACTGACTCGAAAAAGCCATACGGGTTGTCATGTCGGGGTGGCAACACTTCACCGAGATGTAATCCCATTTCTCCGAAAAGGCGCGTTACAGCACTCGACCCAGAGCGGTGGGATGAGAGAATCACCAGCGGAGTCTCGTATTGAGGGGCTGCTTGTGCGGCGCGATCGTTCGAACGGTGGTCGGTCATGTCGATGCGCTCCTCAGGTAGCGGCCAACGGTGCGAACCCCGGCCTCAGAGAGTTCGACCAACAAGTCCCGGCCCAACGCGAGAACTTCCTCAGTCAAACCTTCATCTGATCGCCATCTTTCCAGGTGCGCACGCGTCTCTGTTACCTCGTCACGAAGGTACTCTTCAACCGCGGTAGATGGGTCACATCCGATGAACGACCAAAACGCAGACACCACCTCTTCCGGCTCCTGCCGAACGAGATCCTCAAGATAAACCGTATGAACTGACCCGTCAGGCATCAGCCGATACTGCTCTTCAGCTCGATACATCCGTTCAGCCCACCAGGCCATTCCGAGGCGGTGGGTGTTCGGCCCCCACCCAAGCGGTACGACGGAGCTAACTACTCCTCGAGGATCGCGAACACTATGAATCATTCGCATGTTGGGGAATAGTCGGGCGAGCAAACTTCCCACATAGATATTGTCCGGCGTCATCTCTATCCAGCCAGGCTTCCCAATTTTGATGGCACAAGAGGTAAGCAATTCATCAACCAGAGCCGCACTCGCCTCCCACGGATTCGACTCGTAGCTCCGTCTAAATCGCTCGACCGCTCCCTGAAATGTCACCTCGTCGATCACCTTATGCATCCCGCGAGTTTCACCGTTAGGTAGATCTCGCCGATACCAAAACCCGTTCATGCGGTTGACAAAGCCATCCAAACTAACCAGACCCGATAGAAGGTCTGGGAGTCCACCACGATCCACATGAAATCTGACCTCAAGAGGCACCGTTGCGTAGTCAGGATGCTGACCCAAGACAGCAGCAGTAACCGTGGTACCGGACCTACCGGTTCCTCCGACAAATATGGGAGGTGGACTCTCAAGCCGCGGATCGCCAGCCAACAGCCTCATCCCGTACAGCTTCGATTCGACTGCTGCTCCGCTTTCAGTTGATCGCTATGGAGCTGGATACCGAGGACTAGACCTTCCCGGGCAGCACCGGATTCGGCATCCACCAAAGCAACCCCAACATTGTTGAGGCGTCGATCGCCTTCATGTCCTCGGTGGCGAGGAACGAGCCACGCTCGCCCCGCCTCCACCAGTCCAAAGGTTGAGAAAATCATGGCTAGGAATTGTAGCCCTAGACGGGCTAGGTTCCTTCGCCCGACAACCGATTCACGACGGCCGCAGCAACTTCGCCGGCGGTAAACCCGAAACTTTCTGCGAGAATTTCGGCAGGGGCGGAAGCGCCAAAATGGTCCAGGCCGATCATGAGGCCGTCTGAACCCACTACGCGCTCCCACCCGAAGGTTGACGCGGCTTCGATCGAAACTCGAGGGAGGCCGCTTCCGAAGACTGCCTCGCGGTACGACGCATCCTGCGCGAAGAACAACTCCCAGCACGGCAAACTGACCACACGGGCTGAAGTGCCTTCCGAATCCAGTAGAGCTGCCGCTTCGAGTGCCAAGGGCACTTCCGAACCTGTGGCTATCAATACGACATCGGTCCCATCACGCAGTACATAACCACCTTTGGCCACCGACCCTTCGAGTCCGGATCGATCGAGGACCGGCAGGTCCTGACGACTGGTAAGGATGCAGGATGGCCCGTCCATCCGATTGAGAGCCAGTTCCCATGCCTCGACCGTTTCGCCGGCATCTGCGGGTCGGAACACCCACATGTTCGGCATGGCCCGCAGGGAAGCGAGCTGCTCGATGGGTTGATGCGTTGGGCCGTCTTCACCCAGGAAGATCGAATCGTGACTGAAGTTCCAGATGCTCGGCGCTCCCATGAGGGCCGACAGGCGAAGAGCGGGCCGCATGTAATCGCTGAACACAAAGAACGTAGCGCCGTACGCCTTGAGGCCGCCGTGGATCGCCAGGCCGTTCACGATCGTCGCCATGGCGTGTTCGCGAATTCCGAAGGCGATATTGCGTTGGCTCAAATCGCCGGCAGACGTGTAGCCGTCCGGGGAGATGTGCGTTTTGGTGGAGCCGACCAGGTCGGCTGCTCCGCCCAGGAATCCGGGGACCTTGTCGGCAATCTGATCAAAAATCTTGCCCGTTGCCGAACGGGTGGCGATCTTCTCACCGAAGTCCGGAGCGATGAGAGCCACCGGTTGAGTCGAGTGCAGCCTTTCCCATAGCTCGAGCGCCTCGCCGTCGGCGGTCGCTCGTCGATCCTCCCAGGCCTGGTTGGCCCGTCTGCCCCGATCCATGGCCTCCCGGAACGACTCGACTACGTCGGCAGGAACCGTAAAGGTCTCATCGGTTGGCCATTCCATCGCTTCTTTCACCAACTTGATCTCCGCATCACCCAACGGGGAACCATGAGCAGCAGAAGTGTCCTGCTTATGAGGACTCCCGTGTCCAATATGGGTGTGAGCCAGAATCAGGGAAGGCTTATCCTCGACGGCAACGGAGGCGGCCAGACCCTCCCGGATCGCCCCGTGGTCATGACCATCAATCTCGACGGTGTGCCAACCGACGGCCTCAAAGCGCTTGGCGACATCTTCACTGAAGGCCATGTCAATCGGCCCGTCAATCGAGATCTCGTTGTCGTCGAAGACGTAGGTGAGTCTTCCCAAGCCGAGATGTCCGGCAACCGACGCCGACTCGTACGAGATGCCTTCCATGAGATCGCCATCGGATACGAACCCCCAGGTTCGGTGGTTGACCAGGTCCGCCCCTACTCGAGCGCGAAGATGCGCCTCGGCGAGCGCCAGTCCAACGCCCGTACCGAAACCTTGCCCGAGGGGGCCGGTCGTCATCTCGATACCAAGCGTGGTGTCGCGCTCGGGATGACCGGCCGTATGCGATCCCCACTGCCGGAACGCCTTAAGGTCGTCGAGCGTGAGCGGAAATCCAGACAAATGGAGCAACGAATACAGCAACATGGACCCGTGACCGTTCGACAGGACAAACCGGTCGCGATCCGGCCACTCTGGCCGGTCAGGGTTGACGGTTAGGAATTCAGACCAAAGCACAGCACCGAGATCGGCCATACCCATCGGCATCCCCGGATGCCCGGAGTTGGCCCTCTGGACGGCGTCGATGGCCAGGCCCTTGATGGTGTTTGCTGCACGTTGGAGCTGATCTGGCGTCATGTCTT
>JAHEDI010000071.1 GCA_024641305.1 bacterium
GATCTTGCCGGCAAGCGGGTCGGGGTCGGCGAGTATCAGCAGACTGCTGCACTCTGGACGAGGGGGATACTCGAACACGACTTCGGAGTCTCCCAATACGACATCGACTGGTACATGGAACGTACGCCGGAACAAAGCCACGGTGCAGCCACAGGATTCTCACCACCGAAACGAATCTCCTTTCAGCGAATCCCGCCCGACAAGAGCCTTGCCACTATGTTGGCCGCTCACGAAATCGATGCCGCTCTCGTCAAGCGCGCTCTACGTAAGGATCCGAGTCAGGTCGTTGAACGTTCAGCGCGCCTCAGGGCCGACCCAGAGGCGTTCAAGCTGGCAACCCGCCCGGTTTTTGATGATCCGATCGCAGAGGGTGCCAGGTTCTTTCAGGCTCACGGGTTCATTCCGGTGAACCATACATATGTGATTCGAGGCGACCTCCACCGCAAGCATCCCTGGGTCGCACTCAACGTTTACAAGTCGATGGTGGAAGCGAAACGCCTGGCGGAACGCAAGCTCATGGACCAAATTCCACTCAGCCTCGTTTTCCGCGAGGAGTACCTCGCCCAAACGCGGAAGCTGCTCGGAGACGACCCTTTCCCCTACGGCCTCAACGCCAACCGGCATGCGCTCCAGACCATCATCGACTATTCCCACGAGCAGGGCCTCACCAAAGAGAGGGCGCCACTCGAAAGCCTCTTCGCTGAAAGCACCGTTGAATGGGCTGCGATGGTGGATCGATAGGCGTTTGAGCCGGATTTTGCCTGCACGCTAACGCTCCTTGTTGCCTTGGCGACCCACCTCCGGCACAAATACTCCAGAACAACTGTTTGACTGCAACATCATTTGCTGTAACAATCCCGACAGGCTCGGGGCCGCTACCCGGCGGATTGTCTCGAGGGGTTTCGTGGATGATGCCCGGGCCTCAACCCTAGGAAGGGGAGCAGAGGCATGAAATCTATTGCGACCACGCGGAGGCGGAGGGGCATTCGCAACCCAGTGCGGCCACGGAACCGCATCACCCGCCTTCTCGTTCTGATGCTGGTGCTGAGCATGCTCGCCGCAGCTTGCGGAAGTGACGCAGACACCACTACCACGGCCGCTGCCAGCGAGCCGACTCCGACCACAGCGGCTGCCAGCGAGCCGACTCCTACCACAGCGGGCAGCAGCGACACGACGTCGACAACTCTGTTAACCGACACCGCGGACACTGAACGAGGTACGGCTGCCGACGCTTTTGACACATACAACGCTATGACCGGTCAAGCCCGGACCGATGCTCTGATCGCTGCTGCGCAAGAGGAAGGGTCGGTCACCTTCTACACGGCCAGCTCGGGTATGGACCCCGTGATCGAGGCATTCGAGGATACGTACGACCTTAATGTCGATGTGTTCGCCGGTACGTCGGACACTGTCCTCCAGCGGATTGTGCAAGAGTTCGAAGCGGGGTTCTATGGGATAGACGTCTTCGACGACGCCGAGGCCTACACCATCGCTCGCGAGGGCTACACCTACGAGTACATCAATCCAGAGTTGACCGAAGACATCCCCGGCTACGACCCTGCTACGCACGTTGCCGCGACCCGTCTCAGCGTCTACACCCAGGCATGGAACTCTGACCTGGTCGACGAGTCTGAGATCCCCGACTCGATCGACGGCTTCACCGACCCGAAGTGGGACGGCCGGCTGTCAATGGACCCCAGGGACTGGGTCTGGTACATCGGAGTCCGCGACTTCTACATGAACGACAAAGGGTGGACGGACGAACAAGTGGACGAGATGTTTGCCACGCTGGCGAGCTATGCCCGCTACGACAAGGGTCACACCACGCAAGCCCAGCTCTTGCTTGCAGGGGAGTTCGACGCCTCGCTCACCGTATACACCCAGTCGGTCGATCGCGAGATCGAAAAGGATGCCGAGGCTCCGATTCACTGGCGGAAAGCGGACGGGAGCTGGATCGAACCCTTGGTCTTCTTCCCTCAAGGCGTGACGATCATGAAGAACGCTCCTCATCCGGCAGCCGCGATGCTGTTCACCGACTTCCTACTCACGGAAGGTATCAGGATCCTCTCTCAGGAGGACCGGACACCAACGTCGATCTCCTTCCCAGGCGGTCCATTGGACGGGATTCCGAAGGATGACCTGCATCAGGTCGACTTCGACTTATTCTTCGACCGGGATACCTGGGCTACCAGATTCGACGAACTGCTACGCGGTAACTAGGTCCAAGCGTGGTTACCCGCCCCCCAGAATCAGTACGGCGGGGGCGGGTAACCACGCCCGCAGAACTCTATGCCAGCTCCGAATTTCTTGCTAGAAGGGTGAACTGGTGAGAGAAGGCACCTTAGATTCCGACGGCCCAGTAGAGGCTCTCCCCGACGAGTTCTCGCAGCGAGCGGATCCGGATCCGGAGGGTGGGCGGATCTGGAGGTGGTTCAATCGCCTCCTCGATGCGAAGTCGTTGACACTGATCCTTATTGTCGTTGTGGTCGGCTATCTGGCTATCACGCCGCTTGCCTACCTGATACACGGCACCTTTGTAGACGATGGCGCGCTCTCTATGGACTCGTTCCGGCGAGCCTACGAGTTCAGCGGTATCTGGGAGATGGTCTACAACTCCCTGGCATACGCCATCGGTTCTGCTCTCCTTGCGTTTGTCATCGGCACGTCGCTCGCCTACGTTGCCATCCGCACCAACGTACGCTTCAAGTCGTTGTTGGTTGCCACCGCCCTGGTTCCCCTCATTATCCCGGGTCTGCTCTACGCGATCGCATGGATCATGTTGAGTAGCGAACGAATCGGATTCATCAATCAGGTCTCGAACTTCTTCATCGATCGGCCGATCGTCAACATCTACAGCCTTTGGGGGATGATCTGGGTTGAAGGAACCCATGTCGCTCCACTGGTGTTCCTTTTCATGGCGGCCGCTTTTCGGAGCATGGATCCCTCCCTTGAGGAGAGCGCCCTCGTATGTGGAGCAAGCCGCTGGACAATGCTCCGCAAGGTGACGATTCCTTTGGTACGGCCGGCGTTCACGGGTGCGATCCTCTTGGTAGCCGTAAAGGCCATTGAAGGGTTCGAAATCCCTGCGCTGATCGGACTGCCAACTCGGATCTATGTCTTCACGAGCCGGATCTACTTCGAGGTGCAGAATTTCGATCTCGGCGCCGCTGGGGCTTTGTCCATCAACCTGATGTTGATCTCGGTCATAGGTGTGTTCGCGCTGGCCAAGCTGCGAGGAAATGCACGCGATTACGCCACAGTCACGGGCAAGGGCTTTCGACCGCAGACAATCGACTTGGGGAGAGCGAAGGGCCCCATCGCGGCCGTCGTCTTGTTCTGGTTCATACTGACGGCAGTCCTTCCGTTCCTGGTGCTGTTGTACACGTCCTTTCTTCCCTACTACCAGAAGTTCACTTTCGAGGCGTTTGGCAAGTTCTCCTGGGACAACTACGCGAATCTGTTCGACAACAGGATCTTTTGGGCGTCTGTGAGGAACTCGCTGGTTCTCTCGTTTGGATCGGCGACCATCATCATGGTGATGGTCGGTATAGCTGCGTGGCTTGTAGTGAGAGGCAGGATGAGGGGCCGTAACATGGTCGACCAACTGACGTTTCTGCCCATGGTGGTTCCCGGTCTGGTGATGGGCGTCGCGCTTTCCTTCGTCTACTTGCGCAACCCGCTGCCCATCCAGGTCTACGGCACGATCTGGATCCTGATGATCGCCTATACCACCCGTTTCATGCCCTACGGAATGCGGTACGCGGTTCCGTCCCTGACCCAGATCTCCCCTGAGCTCGAGGAGTCCGCGCATGTTTCCGGTGCGACGTGGTGGCAGATAAACCGGCGGATTCTGATTCCACTCATGATCCCCGGGTTGATGGCCGGATGGATCTACATAGTCATCACCTCGATCCGCGAGCTGTCGAGTTCCCTCCTGCTTTACAGTCCGGGCAACGAGGTGCTGGCAATCCTCATCTGGATATACAACGACAAGGGCGAACTGACGACGGTGTCTGCGATCGGAGTTCTCCTCGTCTTGACGCTGATTCTGATCGTCACCGTTGCCTACAAACTCGGGGGCCGCATTGGCCTGCAGACGGACTAATGGCTTTGGACCTTGGGTAAGGAATGTCGACAAGTGACATGGAGACCGCATGCTGGTGATTGAAAACCTGGTCAAGATTTTCGAAGGGGAGAAAGCTCGACGGTCTCGCCAAGATGGGGGTGACGGGGAGTCGAGGAAAACAAAAGAGATCAGGGCCGTCGACGACGTCAGTTTCGAGGTCAAGGAACGGGAGATGTTCACTCTCCTGGGGCCCTCCGGCTGTGGGAAGACCACAACGCTCCGTTCGATTGCAGGACTCGAGCGTCCTGATAGCGGCGAGATCCGAGTATCGGACCGCGTTCTTTTCTCGATGGGGAAGGGCCGGAAGGTGCATATGCCGACGAATCAACGTCAGTTGGGCATGGTCTTCCAGTCGTACGCCATCTGGCCACACATGAAGGTATTTGACAACGTGGCATTCCCTCTGCAAGTGGTGCCCCGCAAGAGCCGAGCCAGCAAGGAAGTCATACGCGAGAGAGTGATGGCAATCCTGGAGACGATGGAACTGACGGAGATGGCGACACGTCAGGCCACCAAGCTTTCCGGAGGCCAGCAGCAGCGTTTGGCCCTGGCGCGAGCGATGGTGACTGAGCCGGAGTTGATACTCCTCGACGAACCGCTCTCGAATCTCGACGCTAAGTTGCGTGAGTCTCTCCGATTCGAACTCAAGCGGTTTCAGCGCGAGCTGGGTATAACCAGCGTCTATGTGACCCACGACCAGGTTGAAGCGCTGGCGCTTTCCTCGCGCATTGCCGTGATGAAGGACGGCAAGATCATGCAGGTCGGGCGACCACGCGACATATATGAGAAGCCGGCTAACCAGTTCGTGGCTGAGTTCATCGGGACGTCGAACTTCATCTCCGGAACCGCCTCAAATCGGGAGGGCGAGTTCCTGCTGGTCGATACCGACGCAGGGCAACTCCGGGTGACGGTCGAGACATCCCTACCGGTAGGAGCACCGATAATTCTCGCCGTTCGGCCTGAGGGGATTTCTATGTCCGCAGAGGCACCAACCGGGACCGAGCCAAACGAGTGGTCGGGAGAGGTGATCACTCGAAGCTTCCTCGGCGATTCAGTAGACCACATCGTTCGAGTCGGCGAGCACGAACTGCGCGTCCGCGCACCTTCGGCTGTGTCCATCGCGCCGGGAACCGCTGTAGCGCTGCGGGTCGATCCGGCCAACCTCAGCGTTATCCCCGGTTGATGGCTCCCAGGCAGACTCGCCCGGGGCGTTGACGTGACCAAGCACGACGCGAACGCCGGCCTAGTCGCCCTCGTGTCCATCTCTCGGATTCGGAACCGTCGTGGCCCTGGCCGCTGATCTCGACGACAGGCGGCGGCTCATCGTATTGGTGGTCGCATTCGGGATCTCGCTCGGCGTCACTGCCTTTGCTTATCCTCTGCTTGCACTTGAAACCGGGCTCAGTGCAACGGCTGTTGGCCTGCTGGCGGCATTGTCTGCTGCTTTCCAGATTGGAGCGAAGCTCAGCCTGCCACGCCTCTTAGCGAAGTACATGGATCGATCACTCATGATCTTTTCCATGGCAGTCATGATGGTTTCGGCTGCGATCCTGATCTCTACCTCTGCCTTGTTGGGCTTCGTCGTCGCGCAGATCGCGCAAGGTGTTGCTCGTGGCATCTTCCATACAGCCAGCCAGACCCACTCGGTTCGCATTCCCGGAATCCCTGCACGTCGCTTGGCCCTGGTTCAGACCATGGGTCAGCTCGGAAAGTTCATTGGGCCGGGACTAGCCGGGTCGCTTGCGACGATCTCCCTGAGGGCCTCTCTCTGGGCGGCCGTTGTACTGACGGTCGGGGGAGTGATCTTGGGTTCAACTCTCGATGCCAAACCCCCCTACCAGCGGGATCCGGCTGTTTTGCGAACTCCGATCTGGCGGCGGCGGGGTTTAGGACGGGGGTATTGGGGTGGAGCGGTGAGCGGAGCATGGACCGGGATCGCGGAGTCCTTTGTACCGGTGATGCTCGTTCGGGCCGGCCTTCCTGCCAGCACGATCGGATGGATGTTGTCCGGGGCCGATGGCTCGGG
>JAHEDI010000045.1 GCA_024641305.1 bacterium
TGTGATTCTTCGGTACGTTGGCATGAGGTGTTTTCCTCCAAAATGTGTGAGCTGATGCTAGGAAGAATCGCGCCATCCGGTTGGAACTTTCAAGGAGATTCGATCACGGTAGGGACGAGCGATCTTGGTGGCTCAGTTGTCGTGGTCGCCCCCACCGCGTCCAACCGAATCGGGGTCGCTTCCGACATCTCTGAACCACGGCTTCAGAGCCGGGTAGAGCCGTTGGTATCGACCATGCAACTGGCGATAGTGGTCGACGTCTATCCCGGGCACCGTGACCTCGCCGATCGTGACCCAGGCCGTGGCGGCTGCCTCTACGTCGCCGTGCCACCCGGCCGATACGGCTGCCAACATGGCTGCGCCAAAGGCGGCGCCCTCCGGTGTCGTGGTGGCGGCGATCTCCGCGCCGAGAACATCGGCGAGGATCTGGCGCCATAGCCTGCTGCGAATCCCGCCACCTGACGCGCAGATCTGGTCAGGGTGCTCGGCCCCCGAGGCGGTCATGAGGTCGAGAATGTCCTTGAGTCCGAATGCGACCCCCTCCAACACCGCCCGGGTCAGATGATCCAGGTTGTGGCGTACCGAGAGCCCGACAAAGGCCCCTCTGGCCAGGGGATCGGGATGGGGCGTCCGTTCACCAGTCAGGTAGGGGAGGAAGGTCAATCCCTCTGCTCCAGGACCGATCGAAGCGGCGGCCCCGGTGAGCTCGTCGTACCCTCTACCCGGGGCAAACGCATCTCGAAACCAACGGAAGCTCCCGGCCGCCGACAGCATGACGCCCATCAAATGCCAGCGGTCGGGGATCGCATGAGGGAAGGCATGCAGCCGACCTTGCGGGTCGTATCGGGGTTGTTCGGTTGATACGAACACGACTCCCGAGGTCCCGAGCGAAAGGGCGAAAACCCCCTGGCCTACGGCCCCGGTGCCGACCGCGTTGGCCGCCTGATCACCGGCCCCGGCGACCACTGGCGTTCCGGTCGCCAGTCCGGTGGCAGTTGCCGCAGCAGCCGTAATAACTCCGGTGGTCATCGGGCCCTCGTGCGTGGGAGGTAGGAGAGCCGGGTCGATTTCCAAGGCGGCGAGAATCTCTGGGGACCAATCCCTGGCGGCCAAGTCCATGAGAATGGTTCCGCCCGCCCCGGCCTTGTCGGTGGCATAGTGCTCGGTTAGTCGGAAACGGACGTAGTCTTTGGGAAGCAACATCTGTGCGACCTGGCCGTAGAGAGCAGGTTCGTGGTTACGCACCCACAAGATCTTGGGAGCCGTAAACCCGGCGAGGGCATCATTACCGGTTATGGCAATGAGGCGTTCTCGGCCGATTCGATGGTGGATCTCATCGCATTCGGCGCTGGTTCGCTGGTCGTTCCAGAGGATGGCAGGTCGGAGCACCTTGTGGCTGGAGTCGAGCAGTACCAGCCCATGCATCTGGCCGGTGAGTCCGACCGCAACTACGTCTTCACCGGTCGCTCCGGCGATGCTCATCGCCCCTTGGATGGCCGTTCGAGCGGCCTCCCACCACACCTCGGGTTCTTGCTCGCTCCAGAGCGGCCGAGGCATTTGAAACTCGTATTCGCCAACGGCAGTCGCAGCGACACGTCCGTTCTCATCGACCAGCACGGCTTTGGTCGCCGTCGTCGATACGTCGATACCAAGTACATAGCTCATGAGGAGATACTCATTGCCTACGGTTCATTCGTCCATCCTCAATTCGTCCGCACCTGCTCGTCTGCTGGCAGTTCGTGGTTGGTCGTCGGGCGCCGGACCGGTCGTGGGGTTATCCTACGGGGTCACCTATGTGGACCGAATGACCCCGATGTCTGAACCATTTTTCGCCGAGATAGCCGAACCGATCGGGTTTGCCGGAGTTGACAGCGCGGACCCCCTGGCCTTTCGGTGGTACGACGCCGGGCGAGTCGTGGCGGGTCGCACGATGGCCGAGCATCTTCGTTTTGCGGTGGCTTACTGGCACAGCTTCAACTGGGATGGCTTCGACATTTTTGGAGCCGGAACTCTGGACCGGCCCTGGCTGGGCCAAGTTTCCGATCCGTTCGATGCGGCCAGAGTGAAGATGTCAGCGGCTTTTGAGTTCTTTGAAAAACTCGGGGTTCCGTTCTTCTGTTTTCACGATCGCGACATTGCTCCGGAAGCGGCCAGTTTCAAAGAGTCGTCTGCCTTGCTCGACAGGATGATTGACGATGCCGGGGAGCACATGGCCCGGACCGGTACCAAACTGCTGTGGGGGACGGCCAACCTGTTTACACACCCGCGCTATCAGGCCGGGGCGGCCACCAATCCCGATCCCGAGGTTTTCGCATACGCGGCAGCTCAAGTTGCTCACTGCCTGGAAGCAACCCACCGGCTTGGCGGCGCTAACTATGTCCTCTGGGGTGGCCGCGAAGGGTACGAAACGCTCCTGAACACCGACTTGAAGCGTGAGCTTGACCAGTTGGGTCGGTTCCTCACCTTGGTGGTTGAGCATAAGCACAGAATCGGTTTCGAGGGAGCAATCCTGATAGAGCCGAAACCGTACGAGCCGACCAAGCACCAATATGACTTTGATACGGCTGCAGTACACGCCTTCCTCCAGAAATACCACCTGGAGAATGAGATCAAGGTCAATATCGAAGTGAACCACGCCACGCTCTCAGGTCACGACTTCGCCCATGAGGTTGCGACGGCGTTTGCAGCCGGGATCTTCGGCAGCATCGACGCCAACGCCGGTGACGATCGACTGGGATGGGATGTTGATCGTTTCCCGGTTTCGGTCGAGCAGATGACCCTTGGGATGTATGAGATTCTCCGAGGGGGTGGGTTCACGACCGGTGGCCTGAATTTTGACGCCAAGCTGCGTCGCCAATCAATCGATCGCACGGACCTCTTTCATGCCCACATCGGTGGGATGGACACGATGGCTCATGCGTTGGTCGTGGCCGCCGCAATGTTGGAAGACGGCGCCCTCGAAGATGTTCGGTCCCGCCGGTATGCCGGCTGGGAGACAGACCTTGGTACCAGGATCATGAGCGGTCATGAGTCGCTCGGTACGTTGCACGAACGGAGCTTGCATACTGGCGAACCGACCAGGCACTCCGGTGGCCAGGAGGCCATGGAAAACCTGGTCGCCCGGTACATCGACCAGGCCCGCTGAGATGGACGGGAATCCGGTTATTGAGATGCTCGGCCGACGGCTTCGATTGGCAGTGATCGGAGGAGGTCCCGGGAGCTTTATCGGAGCCATGCACCGATCGGCCGCCCGACTCGACGATCGGTATGAGGTGGTCGCGGCAGTTTTGTCGTCGGACCCGGAGAGGTCCAGGAAGGCGGCTGGTGCGCTCGGGGTGGCGTCCGACCGCTCCTACGACCATGCAGAGGCTTTGTTGGCGGCCGAAGCAGTGCGAAGCGATGGGGCTGATGTCGTGGCGATCATGACACCGAACGACACCCATCACTCATACGCTTTGGCAGCTCTCAATGCCGGATTCGATGTGATCGTCGACAAGCCGGTAGCCAATACGCTGGCTGAAGCCGTGGAAGTGTTTGAACTGGTCGAATCGACGGGTCTGGTGTTCTGCCTTACCCACAATTACACCGGATATCCGATGGTTCGCCAGGCCAAAGCTATGGTTGATGAAGGCCATCTGGGCGTTATCCGACTCGTGCAGGTCGAGTATGTACAGGGCGGCAAAGCCAAAGTGAGCGACCCTGAGCCGGGCGCCGGATTACCGTGGCGATACGACCCGGCCCGAGGCGGCCCATCCCTTGTGCTGGGTGACATCGGGACGCACGCCCACAACTTGGTTCGGTTCATAACCGGACTCGAAGTGAGCGAGCTGGCGGCCGAGGTTGGCGCGATCGTGCCGAATCGACTTGTGCATGATTATGCCGGTGCCCTCCTGCGCTTTGACAACGGCGCCCGGGGCAATTTCTGGGTAACGCAAGCTGCCGCCGGGGTCGAGAACTGTCTTCGAATCCGGGTCTCCGGAACAAAAGGAACACTGGAATGGATGCAGGAGCAACCGACTGCTCTGATCTTTCGGCCCATTGATCGGCCGGTGGAGATTCGTACGCCGAATGGCCCGGGGACCCTACCATTGTCGGCTCGAGCCAGCCGGATTGTGGCCGGTCATCCGGAAGGGTTTCATGAAGGGTTCGCCAACGTCTACTCGGACGCGGCCGAGGTAATCGCGGCGAGGCGAAGCGGTCGGGATCCTGATCCACTGGCGAAGCATTTCCCGACGGCGGCCGACGGGGTCGCAGGGTTGCGATTTGTGGAGGCAGCTGTTGCCTCAAGCAAACAGGGCGGCGCCTGGATGCCGAGCGGTCCTGGAAAATGAGGCAACGACCGGCATGAGCAGAGTTCGATGGGGAGTCATCAGTACCGCCAATATCGGTATGTCGAAAGTAATTCCCGCAATCCAGAAGGCAGCCAACTGTGAGGTGGTTGCCATTGCATCGCGCCTTGGCGAAAAGGCCCGGTGGGCGGCCGACCAACTCGGAATCCCGACTGCCTACGGGTCGTATGAAGAACTCCTGGCCGACTCGAGCATCGAAGCCGTCTACATACCCCTTCCAAACGATCTACACGCTGAGTGGACCATCAAAGCGGCCGAAGCCGGCAAGCATGTCCTGTGTGAAAAGCCGCTTGCCGTTTCGGCGTCACAAGCGGCCTCGATGGCTGCTGCTTGTGACCGGGCCGGTGTGAAACTCGTCGAAGCCTTCATGTATCGACACCATCCGAGCTGGGTAGAAGCGGTCCGGTTGGTCAAAACCGGCGCGATTGGCGAGTTGCTGGTCGTGCAGAGTTGGTTCAGTTATTTCAATGACGATCCGTCGGATATTCGAAATCGAACCGTCAATCATGGTGGGGCCCTCATGGACATTGGCTGTTACAACATCAACGTCTCCCGGATGTTGTTCGAGGGCGAGCCCGTCAGAATCGATAGTGTGGTTCGACGCGACCCCGCCATGGGGATCGACATCGTGACTTCTGGATTGCTTGAGTTTGATGGAGGCGGCCAGGGGACGTTTACGTGTTCGTCGAGAGCTGAGGACGACCAGGGAGTCCACATCGTGGGAACCGCCGGCCGAATTGAGATTGAGATACCGTTCAACATTCCACCCGACCGGGAGACTCATGTCAGGTTGATTTCTGGAGGAAATCCACCGGTCGAACCGGCTGTTGCCATGCTCACGTTCCCACCTGCGGACCAATACACCATTCAGGCCGAGCTGTTCGCACAGTCGGTGCTGGACGACACGGCGGTTGAGGTCGGTCCCGACGACGCCATCGCCAACATGTCGGTGATCGACGCGATTCTTCAAAGCGGTTAGGCCAGTTCCCGACGCCCGATCAGGCCCTCATGCCCATTCGCGGTGCCGGGCCACGCGGAGTAGCCAGGCCCCGACTGGCAATGGCAACCAGAAAGTTGCAACGCGAAATGACAAGACCGCTGCCACGGCTTCTCCGCCGGGTATGCCGAGTCGGGTGATCCCCGCCACCAGAGCGGCTTCCATCGCACCGAGGCCGCCGGGGGTGGGGCTGATCGACGCCACGGTTGCCGAGACCATGTAGACCACGAGCAATCCAATCGGCGGGACCGAAACTCCGAATGCGGCCAGTGCCGCCAGCAACGCCAACGTGTACGCCACGTTCTGGGCGACCGCCCCGAGGGCCATCGCACCTGACCGGCGTGGATCCCTTAGTACCCCGGGGACCTGCCGGAGTATGGCGAGCACCGGATCGAAAAGGTGTCGACGGCTCCTCAGCACCCATACGAAGACGCCGATCGCCACTGCGGCAACGGCGGTGAGGTCGACGGCAACGCGCCCCGATGGAGCAGGAATTGACGGAAAGTTCAAAGTTGGCAGGAATGGAGTCATGACAATGATGAGGGCGACGTGGGAGGTGGCAGTGATAAGCATGTTAAGTCCAGTTGCTGCGGCCGCTTCATCGTGGCCAGTGCCCGCCTTTTGAAGCGAAGATCGCGTAACGGCGATCCACCCCAATCCGCCCGGCGTGATCGCCGATGCGAAACTGGCTGCAGCTTGCGTGGTTATCGCTGGCAGCCAGTTGGGCGGGGAAGAAGTCGACGATCGAACCGTGAAGGCTCCGGCCACAAAGACCAGGCCACCACAAGCAACGGTGATGAGCAGAAACGGCCATCTTCCCGATCGTAAAGCTTCGAGGCCCCGTTGCAACTGGTCCAACTGAGGCAAGAGAATATGGACTGCGAACCCGAGGACCAGGATCATCAGGATCGGCTTGATCGTCCGGGTGAGCGAGAAGGGACGGTCGGAGTTGTCGAGGTTTAGGTCGGCGGTTTTGAACTCGTCGGACCCTGGATGGTCGGTCATTGCGAGGACCTTAGCCTGGCGGTAACCGTCGCTTGAACGGCTATCCAGACATTCGGTTTGAATTGGTACCAGGACCGCACCGGGTTGTTGGATCGGATTGCAGAAGGCATTCCTCCGGGGAGGTGCCTCCGACGTTGGAAGTGGCCAGTCGAGGCTACGATTCACCAGGGAAACCGACTAACTCAGGCGTGATGGCTGCGGCTCGTAGTGATGTCACTCGAGGTTCGCTCTAAGGAATCGTATGAATTTGACGGGGCTCTTTGCTCGCTTGGGACCATTTGCGCCTCTGGCAGTTTTTGGACTTGCTGCGGCCGAAAGTGCTGCCTTTGTCGGTTTGGTGATACCGGGTGAGCTCGCCGTCATCCTGGGCGGAGTGGCCGCGGGGGCGGCCAGCGCCTCGTTGCCAGTCATGATCGGAGCCGCCGTCTCGGGTGCCATCGTCGGCGATTCCATCGGGTATCGGTTGGGCAAGCAGATGGGTGATTCGCTTGAGAGTCATCCCCGGTTGGCGAAGGTCGCTTCGCGCCTTGACGGGGCAACCAGGCTGATAGCCAGGCGTGGTTGGTGGGCCCTCGTTCTTGCCCGTTTCGCCTCGGTGCTTCGAGCCGTGGTTCCCTTTGCAGCCGGCATGGGACGGATGCCCTACGGGCGTTTTCTGCTCGGCAATGCCATCGGTGGGATTCTGTGGGGGACCACATTCACCCTGGTCGGGTACTGGCTGGGTGGTAGCTATCAGGTTGTCGAGAAGTGGATGCGGACAGGCGGCCTGGCGATTGTGGCGCTCGGAGCGTTGGTGGCCGGGATCGTCTGGCTCACCCGGTGGGCGGCGCGGCACGATGAGGCGGTCCGGAATCGCCTGGTCAGGGTCGCCGGGCATCGTCCCATCAGCTACCTGGTGTCAGGAGCTCGTCGCACAAATCGCCCCGCGTTGACGCTTGTCTTGACGGCGGCCGGCATCGTGGCAGCAGTTTGGCTCTTTGGAGGCCTGTTCCAGGACGTGGTCGGGACCGAAGAGTTCTTCTTCTTTGATTTGTCGTCGCTGCGTTATCTCAATGACAATCAGATCCCGGTGTTGGCGGAGGCCGCCAAAATCATCAACTGGTTCACTTCGATAACCGTTATGGGGGTTCTGGCGGGTTTGGCAATGGTCGTTCTCGTGCGACGACGCCGAGCCGTTGCCGCCGCGATCGGGTTGGCGGTGGGCGGCCAGTGGGCGGTCGTCGAGATCATCGACTCGCTTGTCCAGCGGACTCCGCCTGCTTTTGCTTCTCTGGCTTCCCGGGTCGACTATGGATTCCCGTCCGAACACGTTGCCCTGGTCGCCACCCTCGTGTGTCTGGCTGCCTGGCCATGGACCCGGCCGACCTGGACCCGTACGGTTCGCTCGTTCGGGGCGGCGGGGGTCATTGTCGCACTTACGGGGGCTGCCAGGGTGGTGCTCCTGGTGGAATATCCGAGTGATGTCATCGCGGCGGCGGCCGTAGCCGTCGCCTGGACATTGCTGGTTTGTATCGTCTTCGACCCAAATCGTTCGTCTCAGTTGGATCCCTTGCCGAGCCCGGGGCCGGCTGCATCCGGGTGACACCGGACCAGTTCGGCTTTGACTCGACTCGTTATGATCGCCGAGATGGAAACACGACCGTGGACATACAACCCGAGCCTTGGTGAATTCATCGACGAGGCGGTCGAATCTGACGTCGACGATGGATGGCTGATCGCCCAACGTGTGACACCAGAGACAAGAACCGCGTCTCTTCGTGCCGTCTTCCTGGACGGACAGCCCCGCTGGCAGTCGGCTTTTTCTGTCATGCTGTTGCTGGCGGCCGGCATCGCAGCGCTCGGCTTGTCACAAAACAGCGCGGCGACGGTGATCGGCTCGATGATCATCGCTCCACTGGGTCAGCCGATCGTGGCTCTCGGCGCGGCGCTCGCGATGGTCTGGCCCCGCGAAACTTTCCGGTTGTTGGGCATCATCGGCGCCGGTGCACTCGCTGTGATCGTCGTTGGATACTTTATTGGCCTGCTGCTACCAGTGGCCACTCCGAATGCTCAGATTCTGGCCAGGACTTCGCCCGATCTACGCGACATGGGAGTTGCCCTCTTCGCCGGCGCGGCCGGTGCGTATGCGTACACCAGGGACGAATTGTCTGGCGTACTGCCGGGTGTGGCCATTTCCGTCGCGCTGGTACCACCGCTGGCGGCGGCGGGCCTGATGCTCGAAGAGGGACGCTGGGTACTCGCCCAGGGGGCGCTCAGCTTGTTCGTAACGAACCTGGTCGGAATTACGGTGGCGGCAGGTTTTGTCATGCTTGTGACCCGGTTCGCACCGACTCCCCGGCTCAAGAATCGGCGACCGGGGGTGCTCGTCAGCGTTTTCCTGATCCTGGTCGCGGTGGTGGGTATCTCCATACCGCTCTCGCATCAGTACGGACAGATAGTCGACTCCGCTGCGGTCGTCGGCGATATCCACACTGCGGTGAAGGCCGTCGTTGGCAACGGCGGACCGGTCGTGGAAGACGTTGACATCGTCGGTGACACCGTGACGGTGACCGTATCGGATTCCTCAGCCATTGACACCGGATCTGTGGAGCAGGCAGTTCGGTCGGTCATGGGTTCCGGAGTCACCGTAACCATCACCGGCCCCTGAACCGCCAGCGCCCACCCCACCCATCCTTCGCGCGAACGGGGCCTAAGATCGTTCAAACTGTCGATTAGGAGCCGCAGGTGGATTGGAAGCTGGAACTGATTGTTGTGCCCTCGGCTGACGTTGACCGTTCAAAAGCGTTCTATATCGACAAGCTCGGGTTTGACCTGTTGGTTGACCACGAAGCCGAGGACTTCAGAGTGGTCCAGTTGGTTCCGCCCGGGTCGGCTTGTGCCATCGCGCTCATGCTTAACCCAGAGGCGTCGGGGTCGGTACAGGGACTTCACCTGATCGTTCGAAACATCGGAGCTGCCAGAGCGGAATTGGTCGGGCGGGGGACCGACGTCAGTGACTTGTTCCACTACGTAGAAGGGAAGCAAATCGCCGGTCCGGATCCGGACCACACCGACTATGCGACCTTCTTCAGTTTTGACGACCCGGACGGGAACGGTTGGCTGGTCCAAGAAGTCGGATGGACACCCCTGAAGGACGAAATCTGACGCGGAGGGACTTCGAGTCGCCTCACGCCCCCTGAGGCCGGGAGGCGACTTCGCGTCGGTGATGGCTAGCAAGTTCGAGAAGGGCCTCTGGCTGAATTTCGGATGCAGTGGCCACCGCGACCCTTGCCGGCGTCGCGGCCCGGAGGGTTGACGTGCGTTGGCTGTCCTCGACAAGGGCCCGCTCTCCCAGAATCGAACCGGGTCCGACCTCGGCCACGGCCTCTCCATCCACTTCGACGGTCAGAACCCCATCAAGCAATAGGAAGAGTTCGCTTCCGGGATCACCCTGGTCGACCAACGTTTCACCTTGGGCGAGCTTACGAAACTTCGGTTTCTTCCCTTCGCGCATGATCTGGGTTGATAGCTGCCGTTCGAGCTGGCTTTCGACGGCGGTAACGATCGCCGGTGAGTCGGCCTCGCCCCACGGCGTGTTGTCGCCGAAGCTCTCCAGCGTCCAGGCCTTGAAGTCGATCATTCCGCTCTTGGCCACCAGATCCATTCGATCGTCGTAGATGAAATGCCGGGGCATTTTGCTGGCACCGGTCATCTCATATTCGTGACTTCCATCAGCATGGATGGTCAGCGATAGCGTGGTCCACACCGTCGGAGCGGTGATCTTGATGAAGGGTGGCCGGTTGATGCGTCGAGGGAGAGGAGCGCCAGTTCGCCCGCCGGTGGTTTGGCTGAAGGTCGCAGAGGTTCCGGTGACGATTGCCTCGTGCTGAATGTCCGGGAACGAAACGGCAGGAATCGTGACGCTGCCGACACCCAGTGCGATGGTGGTCGCTCCGATATGGCCGGCACCGGAGTAGCCGGCGTTGACGATCCGGCCGTCTTCCACATCGATCCAGGCCCGCAGATCGTTGGCGAACCGGAACTTGTCAGCCAGTCGAAGCTCCTCAAGGTCGTCGATGTGGTCGGGTAATGGGTCGTCGTAATGTCCGAACCCCAGGTCGACGGGAACCCGTAGCGGGCCACTCATCGCTTCCGATGGGATCCATGAAACTGACGTGACTGACGTTTCGAAGCGCATGACTTTCCTCTCTTCCTCGGCAGCAGGATCACACACTTACGATTACGATGCCACGGTGTTGGCCGCTGACTTTGGTGGGGTTAGCCCCACCCTCAAAGTGGCGTTGTTACTGGCGCAGTTATGAGCTGTCTGCGGCATGATCTGTGCGTACGGTTTCATCGGCGAGGGTGGTGTAATGACGATTTCTGTGTTCCTCGCCGATGACAACCTGATCGTTCGTGAAGGTGTTAAAGCGTTGCTCGACCTCGAGGATGACCTCACCGTTGTAGGGCAGGCTGCCGACTACAGTGAATTGGTCGCTGGTGCGGAGGCTCTTAACCCACAGGTGATCGTCACCGACATCCGCATGCCCCCCGACTTCTCCCGTGAGGGCATTGACGCGGCGAAAGAAATCCGGAAACGACATCCCGGGACCGGCGTTGTGATCCTGTCGCAGTTTGATGATCCCGACTATGCCATCTCGCTGTTGGCAGATGGAGCCGCCGGCTACGCCTACCTCCTCAAGGACCGCGTTGGCGAAGGCAACCAACTGGCTCGTGCGGTGCGCGAAGTGGCCGCCGGCGGGTCGGTGCTCGATCCCAAGATCGTCGATGGGCTCACCACTCCCGTGCGCACCGACGCCGGGCTCTCTGACAGCGAAGAAGATCTGCTCCAACAGGTCGCCGAGGGCCGCACGATCAAATCCATTGCCGCCCAGATGAACACCACGCCCGCCGCAGCCGATGCGGCCATCGAAGCGCTCTTCGTGCGCCTCGCCGAGGGACTCTCATCCGGGCATGCCGACAGTCTCAAGCGACTCCGCATGCTCCAGACGGCGATCGTCGACCGCAAGGAGCAGGGTGAGTCGCTCAGTCGGCTGCTCCCGGGTGGCGTGGCCGCCCAGATTCTTGAGGGAGGACACCGGCCTGGTGAAACCGAAGAGCTGATAGTTACGGTGCTGATGTCAGACATTCGCGGCTACACGACCATCGCCGAGCACGCCGATCCCAGCGACCTGGCCGGTCAACTCAACGAGCACCGCGCCGCCATGAACGGAGCCATTCTTGGACACAGCGGAACCGTCATGCAGTTTGTCGGAGACGCGGTGATGGCCGTCTTCGGGGCCCCGGTGGCGCAGGTGGACCATGCTGACCTGGCTGTATCTGCCGCCCAGGCCATGCATGCCGCCCAGCAAGAACTCAACGAACGGTGGATCTCCGGCGGTCGGGCAGCCTTCGGGTTGGGAATTGGGCTGTCAACCGGGTTGGTGGCCGCGGCGTTGCTGGGTTCTGAAGAACGCCTTGAGTACACGGTCGTCGGTGACACCGTGAATCTGACTCAACGGATCCAACAGTGGGCCGAACCCGGCGAGACCGTGCTGAGCATTCCGACATGGGACGCCCTCACCGACCGCCCCGACGCCGACGAGCTGGAGGCCTCGATCGTCAAGGGTCGAGAGACCCCGGTGGCCGCTTACCGGTTCCCGAGGCGGGTCGCATGAAGCTAGGGCTCTCGGATCACACTCGCCTACGCATCGGTGTCACCTTTGGTGGCGCCTCTGCCGGGCTGTCTGCGTTGTCCATGGCCACCTTGTTCATACGTGGCAACTGGGACTTCCTCGTTGAGGTTTCGGGCCTCGTGTTCGGCTTCGTGGGCCTGGGCTTTGGTGTGCTGACCATGGTGATGATCCGATCTCAGCCCAAGAACGGGGCGGTTTGGGCGATCGCCTGGGCGGGGGTTTCGGCGACCATGTACGTTGTGGGTGCAACAGCCGCCCTGATTATCGCTGACGAGGCCTTTCCGGGGCTCACCTACGATGTGTTTCGAGAACTGAGCCCGGCGCAGTTACCGAGGCTGGCCGCATTCGCTATCTTCTTCCGTTTCTGGACCGTGTATCCGGCGATCTGGATTTCGCTCACCCTCGGCCTGCTCCTGTTCCCCGACGGGTACCCGCCGTCACCTCGATGGAAGTGGGTCGGCTGGTGGAGTGCGAGTTCCATCGCCGTAGGAGCGGCGGCGGCGGCGATATCGGGCAACCCGTGGAGCTCGGTCCTCATCAAGTCGGCCGAAGGAACCGTCCCGGGTGTTCTCGGGTCATTGATGACAGCTGGATTCCTCCTAGCGGCACTGTCGTCGGTCGTGTCAATCGTCTCACTTGTTGTCCGCTATCGGCGCTCATCTGGGACGACCAGGAGTCAGATTCGCTGGATCGTCCTCGGGGGCGCGTTCCTCGTGATCTTCATCTTCTTCCTACCGAACTTCGAGACGGAGGGCCCGTCGACCAGCGGCTCAGAACTCGTCGGCATCGCTGCGATGGCCGTTCTGATGGCGTCCTATGGAATTGCCATCACCAAATACCGCCTCTACGACATTGATGTTGTCGTTTCACGGACAGTCACGTATGGGGTTCTGGCAGCTTTCATCACCGGTGTCTACTCGCTCATCGTCGTCGGTATAGGTTCGCTTATCGGTTCCGGTAACGAGCCGAATCTCGCATTGTCTATCGCAGCTGTCGCAATCGTGGCTGTTGCGTTTGAGCCGCTCCGGAACCGCGTGCAGCACGCCGCCAACCGACTTGTCTTTGGCAAACGAGCGAGCCCGTACGAGGTGCTGGCCCGAGCAACGAGCCGTTTGGCAGATTCCGGCTCGCCCGAGGAGACCCTCGAACAGATAACCAGGCTGGTGGTCGAGGGGACCGGGGCATCGCTTGCGATCCTCTGGGTCAAGGTCGGGGATCACCTGCAGGCTCATTCCGCCACCCCCGAGGAAGGACTGGCCGGTCTTGGCCCTTTCCCGATCGTCAACGGACAGATGCCGGACATCCCTGGGGAAGAGGTCGTAGCGGTGAGGCATCGAGACGAACTTCTCGGTGCTCTGACTATCACAAAGCCCCGAGGACAGTCCGTCACTGGAGCCGACGAGAAGGTGCTCTCGGACGTGGCGGCAGGGTCCGGGCTGCTCTTGCGCAATATCGGATTGAACGTGGAACTGGCCGAACGGGCGGCCCAGTTGCGAGTATCGAGACGGCGTCTGGTCGCAGCGCACGACGCCGAACGACATCGATTGGAACGAGATCTGCACGACGGTGCCCAACAACAAGTGGTGGCGCTGAAGGTGAAACTCGGTATTGCCAGAACCCTGGCCGAGCGGGAAGGAGCCGAGAAGGTCGTTGAGATCGTGACGGTATTAGCGTCAACCACGCAAGAAGCGGTCGATGCCATGCGAGCGGTTGCCCACGGGATCTACCCACCGCTCCTCGAGGCCGAAGGTCTAGAGGTAGCTCTATCGGCAGCCCGCCGGACGTTTTCCATTCCTGTAGCCATCGAGTTCAACGACATGGCAAGGTATGGCAGATCGGTCGAAGAGAGCCTGTACTTCTGTGTCATTGAGATTGTGACGCAGGCGGTTGACGGCGGTGCGACCTCGGTGGAGGTGGCGCTGCTCGGTGCATCCGATTCGGTCGAGTTCTCGATTCGCCATGACGGAGACCCGGGTGATCTCGTGGCGGTTGAGGACCGACTTGACGCCTTCGAGGGCCGCTTCAGTGCCGAGCGGAGTGGCTCGGAGATCATCGTCACGGGTACCTTGGGCACCTCAGATCTAGCTCTGGAACTGGCATGACAGTCGTAGGGCGTGATTCCAGGCGTGGGACGGTATGGCTATGGGTGGCGGTGGCGGGCATCCTCGTCGGTACCGTTGACGGGGCCCGTCAGATCGTCAGCTCTGGGTCGGGCAACGGGGGAGATCAGGCGTTTCTGGCTCTCGCGCCGTTGTTTGCGATTCTTGGTCTGCTCATTGCGTTGAAACAGCCTGGGAATCGGATCGGCGTACTGCTTATTTCGATTGGTGGCGGACTTGCAATCGAGGCCATTGTCGGCGCGGTGCTCACCGTTCTCAACGGGGGGATTCTTGACATGACAACCCGCCCGGCCGTCCTCACGCCCGTACTCTGGGTTCGTCTGTGGATCAACAATTGGTCATGGGTGGCTGCCATCTTCCCGATACTCCTGCTGCTCTACGTATTTCCAACCGGCGCGCTGCCGTCCCGCCGCTGGGTCTGGGCGCCCCGGCTCATGGCAGCCATGGCCGCGATGATGCTCTTCATTTCGGCGTTCACCTCCAATATGGGACCCTTCTCGGAAGTCTGGTTGATGACGAACCCCATTGGTTTTGTCGCGCAGAGCGTCATCGACGTGATCCTCATACCGTGGTCAGCTTGCCTGTTCGCACTGGCCTGCGGTGGTGTCGGCGCGATGATCGTGAGGTATCGACGCTCCGCCTATACGCAGAAGACCCAGATCAAATGGGTGTTGCTGTCGGTCGGTTTCTTCGGCGTTGTATACGGATTTACTGTTGTTTTCACGTCATGGACCGACCAGTTCTCGGTTCTGAACATCTTGCTTCCACTATCGGTCGCCACGATCCCGATCTCGATAACTATTGCCATTCTCAAGTATCAGCTTTTCGATATCGACCTGATCATCAGTCGATCCCTTGTCTACGGGGCGCTCGCCCTTTTCATTGGCGTCGTGTATGTCGGCATCGTCGTCGGGATTGGCAACCGGCTAGATCGGGGCGGGAACGCCGGTTTTGGGCTGTCGATCGCCGCAACGAGCCTCGTAGCTCTGGCTTTTCAGCCGGTTCGGGTGCGGGTTGAGCGTCTGGCGAACCGCGTTGTTTACGGAGAACGGGCGACGCCCTACGAGGTCCTCGCACAGTTTTCTCGCGGATCAGCCGAAGAGTCCGATGAGGAGCTCCTAGCGAGGATTCCACGACTGCTCGTCGACGGAACGGGTGCTTCCACAGCGACCTTGTGGGTCCGTTCTGGAGATCAGTTTCGGGCGGCGTCTACTTGGCCAGACAGATCCGAGCCGAGGCTAGTTCCGGCCGACGATGCTTTCGTGGACCCGGCAGCAGACTATTCCATGCCCGTTTTGCACGATGGTGAACTGCTGGGCGGTATTTCTCTTACGACTCCTCGCGGTGACAGCATCACCCCAACCGAAGAGGAGCTTCTGTCCAACCTGGCAGGCGGCATGGGATTGGCGATGCGGAACACGCAGTTGACCTCCCAACTCAGGCAGCAGGTCAAGGATCTGAGGCGCTCGCGTGATCGAATCGTCAGTGCCGCCGACCAAGCCAGACGATCACTTGAGCACGACCTCGATAGCGGACCTCAGCAACATCTAGTGGCGGTAAAAGTGCGCCTTGGGGCAACCCGACTGCTCGCCGAAAAGGCCGGTGCTGAAAAGACGGCGGCCTTGCTGGCTGATATCGAATCTCAGGCGGGCGACGCCATTCAAGCGGTGCGCGAATTCGCGGGCGGGATCTATCCGCCGCTGCTTGGTGCCGAAGGATTGGGAGTTGCCCTCGGGCATCAGGTGCAGAGAGCCGCGCTGCCGATCTCAGTTCATGCCGAGGGGATTGGCCGGTACCCGAGGGACGTCGAATCGGCCGTCTACTTCTCGGTGCTTGAGGCGCTCCAGAACACGGCCAAATATGCCGATGCGACCTCCGCCGACGTGATACTGGTCGAGAAGAATGGTGACCTGGTGTTCGAGGTCAAGGACGATGGGGTGGGCTTCGATATCAGTCAGGTCAAGGCCGGGGCGGGACTCAACGGTATTGCCGATCGGATCGACACCGTGGGTGGCTCATGGCGCATAACGTCTAGGCCCGGTAGCGGAACCGTGGTCAGTGGATTGGTCCCGGTTCGAGAATCGGTTCTCGCCTAGGTCGAGTGAGCGCGAGCCCATATCTCGGCGAGCGTGTCCATGCCAAACTGGGATTTTGGGACAAAGCCGATCGCGCCTGCTGCTACGGCCACTGAGTCATAGTCTCCCGACTCGTGGGTCGACATGACGACCACGACCGGCGGTTCGTCGACGGCGCGGATCCGCTTCGTGGTTTCGATGCCGTCGATACCGGGCATCTGCACGTCCATCAGCACCAGATCTGGACGGAGCCGCGCTGCCAGGTCAATCGCTTCCAGGCCGTTGGTGGCTTCGGCAACGACCTCGAATCCGTCGGTCATTTCCACGACCATACGCGACGCCTCCCGAAACGGAAGTTGGTCATCCACGATCAGAACTCGAACGTCGGGGCTCATAGCTGTATTTTCACACATCTGAGTTTGGGTGGGTACCAGGGTGCCGCCACTCAAGTGGTGGTGCTGGCACGAATCAAGACAGGGCGCCGAGATAGAGCAATACCGCTCGGACACGCCGATGGATGTCGTCGGTCTGGGACAGGTCGAGCTTGGTGAAGATGGCGTTGATGTGTTTTTCGACCGAGCGCCCCGAGATGAATAGGGCCTCGCCGATCGCCGCGTTGTTGGCGCCACCAGCCATTTCAGCCAGCACCTCAACTTCCCGCTCGGTGAGTCGATGCAGAACTGAGTTCCGATCAGCAGTGCGGGCTTCGACGAGGGCGTCCACTACATGTGGGTCGACGACCGAGCCACCTTCCGTGACTCGGCGGATCGCCGATGTCAACTCGCCCGGATCCGCCACACGTTCTTTGAGGAGGTAGGCCCGTCTGCCCGTCCCTTGGTCAAAGAGGCTGAGGGCATAGTGGGGCTCAACGTACTGACTCAGAACAACAACTCCTATGGTTGGATGCCGATCGCGAAAAAGATTGGCAGCTCGGATACCCTCGTCGGTCTGGGTGGGTGGCATCCGAATGTCGGTAATGACCGCGTCTGGTAGTTGTTCGTCGACCGCGACGACCAGGCTGTCATAATCGGCGCAGGTGCCAACGATCTCGAGGTCTCCGTCGAGTTTCAACACAGAAACGATGCCCTCCCGCATGAGAAGGTTGTCTTCGGCGATCACCACCCGCAACGGCATGCCGAGAGACTAACGACCCCTCACCCGCGACGTGGACCGAGGTTGCTAGCTGCGCGATGATTCCTCGTTGGCGGCCGGGCGTTTCGGAGTCTCTTCGCTGAACCCCGAGTTGTGAAGACCGGCGTATGCACCGTCGAGGGCCATGAGTTCGGCATGATTGCCCCGCTCGACAATCTGGCCTTCTTCCATCACCAGGATGAGGTCTGCATCGCGGATGGTTGATAGGCGGTGGGCGATGACGAAGCTGGTTCGGTCTGACCGCAGGGCGGTCATGGCGTGCTGGAGTAGCACTTCGGTGCGGGTATCGACCGAGCTGGTTGCCTCGTCAAGGATCAACAACGCAGGCTGGGCGAGGAATGCCCTGGCAATCGTGATCAACTGCTTCTCGCCCGCGCTGATGTTGGTTCCCTCATCGTCGATGATCGTGTCGTACCCATCGGGCAGGCTGTGCACGAACCGGTCGACGTAGGTGGCGGTGGCTGCTTCGAGGATTTCGTCGTCGGTGGCATCCGGGCGCCCGTAGGCGATGTTGTCGCGGATGGTTCCCTTGAAAAGCCAGGTGTCCTGGAGAACCATGCCGATCTGTGATCGTACGTCGGCCCGGGAGAGGGTGGCGGTGTCGATCCCGTCGAGCGTGATGCGACCGGCGTCAAGTTCATAGAATCGCATGATGAGGTTGACGAGGGTGGTCTTGCCCGCTCCGGTCGGTCCCACAATTGCCACGGTCTGGCCGGGTTCGACGGTCATGGAAAGGTCTTCAATGAGGGGTTGGTCCTCTTCGTACCGGAAAAAGACGCTTTCGAATACCACCCTGCCATGCGGGTTATTCAGTTGGCGGGGCTGGAGGTCGTCGGACTCTTCTTCGTCGGCGTCGAGTAGCTCAAACACCCGCTCGGCGGAAGCCACGCCTGATTGGAGAAGATTGACCATCGAGGCAGCCTGGGTCACCGGCTGGGTGAACTGACGCGAGTACTGGATAAAGGCCTGGACGTCGCCGAGGCTCATGGTTCCGCTGGCGACCCGCAAACCACCCAGCACAGCAATGATGACGTAGTTGAGGTTCCCGACAAACATCATGATCGGCATGATCAGGCCGGACAAGAACTGGGCGGCAAAGCTGGCCTTATACAGCTCTTCGTTCTCGACCTCGAATGTCTCCTGGACCTCGCGCTGTCTCCCGAAAACCTTGACGAGAGCATGTCCGGTGTACGCTTCTTCGATCTGAGAATTCAGGGTTCCGGTACGCCGCCACTGAGTCACAAACTGAGTCTGGGATCGGCGCATGACCAGGCCGGCAATGAGCATGGTCACCGGGATCGTGATGAGTGCGACCAGTGCCAGGGTGGGGGAGATCCACAGCATCATCGCCACGACGAAGCCAATCGTGAGCAAGGAGGTGACCAGCTGACTCATGGTTTGCTGCAAGCTCTGCGAGACGTTGTCGATGTCGTTGGTAACCCGGCTCAGGAGTTCGCCGCGGGGCTGGCGGTCGAAATACCGCAAGGGGAGCCGATTCAACTTGTCCTCGACGTCGGATCGCAGCTGATACACGGTCTTCTGAACGACGTCGTTCAGAAGGTAACCCTGCAGGAACGAGAGCAACGACGACCCTGCGTACAGCACAAGAACGATCAGCAGGATTCTGCCGACGGCCGTGAAGTCGATCCCCTGGCCCGGGGTCAGGTCAACGCCAGTGAGAAGGTCGGCGATCTGGTTCTGCCCCTGGGCGCGGGCCGCCTCAATCGCCTGAACCTTCGTGAGGTTCGCAGGGAGTTGGCGGCCGATGACGCCTGCGAAGATGAGGTCGGTTGCCCTTCCGAGGACGCGGGGCCCGAATGCGGCCAGCGCCACGCTGGCGACTGCCGCGATAAATACGGCGATCACCTTGAATCGTTGCGGTGCCAGAAGGCCGAGTAGGCGTTTGCCGGACTCTTTGAAACTGTTCGCTTTCTGGGCGATCATCTGGCCGCCCATACCCCGGCCAGGGCCGCCTTCGCTCTTGATACGTTCGGTCGTCTGCATCCTTCGATCGGTCATGCGCTTGCCTCGGCCATAATCTGTGATTCAACGATTTCCACGTAGGTCGGGCACGTCTTTAGTAGCGACGTGTGTGTTCCGAGACCGACCACCTTTCCGTCTTCCAGGACAATGATTTGATCGGCATTGGCGATCGTTGAGACGCGCTGGGCCACGATTATGACGGTGGCCTCGGCGGTAACTGGCTTCAGAGCTCGCCGAAGCCTGGCGTCCGTCGCCAGGTCGAGAGCCGAGAACGAGTCGTCGAAAATGAAGATCTCGGGTTGGCGGATGAGTGCCCGGGCGATGGCCAATCGTTGGCGCTGTCCGCCGGACACGTTGGTACCCCCCTGGGCGATCGGGGCTTCGAGGCCCTCCGGCATCGCTTCAACGAAGTCCTTGGCTTGAGCGACTTCGAGCGCCGCCCACATCTCATCCTCGGTGGCGTCTGGCTTGCCGTATCGGAGGTTGGATGCCACCGTCCCCGTGAATAGATAAGGCGCCTGGGGCACGAGCCCGATCTTGGACCACAGGAAATCCGGGTCGAGTGATCGAACATCGATTCCGTCGATGGCGACGACGCCGTCGGTGGCATCGAACAGTCGGGGAAGAAGACCGATCAAGGTGGTCTTGCCGGCACCGGTCGATCCGATCACAGCGGTGGTTTGGCCGGGTTTGGCCGTGAAGCTCACGTCGCAGAGGACAGGGTGGGTAGCTCCTGGGTACTGGAAACTGACGTCGGTCAGCTGAAGCTCGCCGTGCTTGGCTACCTCGGTTACGCCTTGGTCGGGAGGCACCACCGAGGACTCGGTTTCGAGTACCTCGCCGATCCGGTCAGCACTTACCGAAGCGCGGGGCACCATAACGAACGTGAACGTTGCCATCATGACCGACATGAGGATCTGAATGAGATACGTCAGATAGGCGGTTAGGGATCCGATCTGCATGGCACCGGCATCGACTCGCAGGCCACCGAACCACAGGACTGCGACGGTGGCCGCGTTAAGAACCACCATCACGATGGGGAACATGGCGGCCATCCAGCGGCCGACGGTGATAGATACATCGGTGAGTTCGGTGTTCGCTTGTGCGAAACGAGAACTCTCAAACGGTTCGCGCACGAAGGCGCGTAACACCCGAATGCCGGTCAGTTGTTCGCGCAAGACCCGGTTGACGGTGTCGATCCGTTTCTGCATCTTTCGATAAGCAGGGATCATGCGGGAGATGATCACCCCGACTGCCGTTGCCAACAAGGGAACGGCCACGGCGACCAGCCAGGACAACCCGATGTCTTCGCGCAACGCCATGATGATGCCGCCGACCATCATGATTGGCGCCTGGACCATGAGCGTAAAGCTCATCATCACCAGCATCTGGACCTGCTGGACATCATTTGTGTTGCGGGTTATGAGCGACGGTGCGCCAAATCCGGCGACTTCCCGGCTCGAGAACTCGCTCACTTTTCGGAAGATCGAACTTCGAAGGTCTCGCCCGAACGCCATGGCGGTTCGGGAACCGAAGTAGACGCCGGTGATCGAACAAGCCACCTGAAGAAGAGAAACGGCAAGCATGACGGCGCCGATACGCAGGATGTAGTTGGTGTCTCCCTTGACGACGCCGTTGTCGATGATGTCGGCGTTCAGGCTCGGCAAAGAGAGCGATGCAATTGTTGCCACGAGCTGAAAGGCCACGATGATCGTGATCGGTTGCTTGTACGCGGCAAGATGGCTTTTGAGGATCTTGAGAAGCATCAGGACATCGAACTTTCGGGAGTGAGGATTCCGGCTGAAAGTACGGAGACGACCTCTTCAAGCGTGAGCCTTTCGCCTGGCACCATCCATGGGTTGGCGCTGGCAAAGATGAGACCCCGGAATGCGGCAGCCGCCCTGGCGGGAGCGACACTTAGCTGATCGGTGTGGTGCTCGAATAATTCTGCGACGGCAGCCGAGATAGCTGTGTTGGCTTGAGTGACGAACTTATGGGCCGTGGCCCGTCGGCCGTTGGACGGGTCGGGCATCGACCGGAGAACTTCGGCGAGAGCGCTCACGCGCTCAAAACGTCCCAGGAGGATTCTTCCGGCTTCGGTGAGTTGTCCCTGGAGCGACTGGTCCGGGTCGATGCTCTCAATGGCAGAACGGACCGAGTCTGGATCCATCGTCTTCTTGACCGCTTCGAAGATCAGCGCGGCCTTGTCGGGGAACACGCGAAAGATGGTCCCCTCGGCGATGTCGGCCGCTTCGGCCATATCGGCAGTCGTCACCGAAGCGCCCCGTGCGACGAGGAGCGGGATCACTGCGTCAAGGATGGCGCATCGTCGGGCGTCGGGCGTCATAGGCCTGGCGCGTCGTTGTTTCGTGTTCATGGGGGTTACCCTAACTGAGTGAGCACTCACTCACAAATGGGCCCGGGATTGAGTTATTCGGAAGATCTCCAACGTCGACGGATGCACCAGGTCGGAGCTCAAGCCCTTGAAGCTCCCAGACTGGATGTCATTTTCGTCGCTGCGGAGGTCTACCAGGCGTATGCCACCGCCGGGAGCGTCGCTTCTCCGATGGTGAACAAGCTCAGCTAGTTCCTAATCGATCCTTAATCCCTTCACACCGTGGCAGGTCCGTCAGTTCCCCGATGGTGCGATACTGGGACCTGTGGAACCGCAAGCGAGCGCTCCCGGATGGCCCGGCATTCCAGCAACATGGACGTCGAGCGCCAAATCAGGCGTCGGTTGCGCACTACCCGGCACGAGTCGGGTGTGGTTCTCTCTTAGTCACGGAATAGTCAACGAGATCTATTACCCGCGGGTTGACCACGCATGCACACGTGATTTTGGCCTGATCCTGTCGACCGACGGCGGTGATGTATGGGAAGAGAAGCGGGTCGCCGAAACCGAGA
>JAHEDI010000005.1 GCA_024641305.1 bacterium
ATCACATCGTCCCTTGCGGCTCACGAACCACAAGTTACGAAGCTGCTCGGACGCCCTAATAACGAACGTCCATTCGTACTCTTCCCGGTCGGCTACCCGATCCCCGATGCCCAGGTCCCGGTTCTCGGACGCAAACCCCTTAGCGAGGTAACGATCGACGTGCCCGACCCGTTAGGGCCGTCAGGGCGGTAGGTTCAAGCTCGCCCGGAATCATATGGCAATCCACTGATCTAGGCTTCAAGATAAGACCACGCGGAGGCGCAAATGACGACCATGCTCAACACGCTCATCGACGAAGGCAAGACTGGCCTGTTTATTGGCGGCGAATGGCAAGATGGGTCGAGTTCGATCGATGTGATCGACCCGGCCACCGAAGATTTGCTGGCAGCCGTCGGAGCGGCCAATGCGGTCGAAGCCCATCAGGCGCTCGATGCCGCTGCCGACGCAGCCGCGTCATGGGCGGCCACGGCTCCCCGCCAGCGTGGAGAGATCCTCCGCAAAACCTTCGAACTCATGATCGAGCACGAAGAGGCGATCGCCGAGTTGATCGTCCTCGAAAATGGCAAAGCGTTCCCGGACGCCCTCGGTGAGACCCGCTACGCCGCGGAGTTCTTCCGCTGGTTCTCCGAAGAAGCCGTCCGGGTAGGTGGCGAAGTCCGTTTGGCTCCCGGCGGTGACAAACGGATCATGACCATGTCCCAGCCGGTCGGTATCAGCGTGCTCATCACCCCGTGGAACTTCCCCGCGGCGATGGCTACTCGCAAGATCGGTCCGGCGCTAGCCGCTGGCTGTACAACTATTTTGAAGCCGGCCTCAGATACGCCGCTGACGACTTTGGCGATCGTCCATCTCATGCAGCAGGCCGGTCTTCCGGCCGGCGTCGTCAACATCATGAGCGCTCGCGGATCGTCAGATGCCGTGGACACGCTCTTGTCGGATTCGCGGGTCCGCAAGTTGTCATTCACCGGATCAACCGCCGTGGGGCGGATGTTGTTGGCCAAAGCAGCCAACCAGGTCCTGAACACCTCGATGGAGCTAGGCGGGAACGCCCCATTCATCGTGTTCGGCGACGCCGATATCGACGACGCCATCGCAGGGGCCATGATCGCCAAAATGCGCAACGCCGGTGAAGCGTGCACAGCTGCCAACCGGATCCTTGTTCACGAATCCGTTGCCGAGGAATTCACCGGCAAACTAAGTACAGCCATGTCGTCTCTGAAAATGGGTCCCGGCATCGACCGATCAACCCAGGTCGGCCCGATGGTCAACCGCAAGAGCCGCGACGAGATCGCCGAACTCGTCGAGTTGGCAACCGACAACGGTGCGCGGGTAGTGACCGGCGGGACGATTCCCGACCACAAAGGCTTCTTCTACGCGCCCACCGTCCTGAACAACGTCTCGCCAGGAGACGACATTCTCAAAACCGAGATCTTCGGTCCGGTGGCTCCAGTGGTGACCTTCAACACGGAGGAAGAAGCCATCGCGATGGCCAATGACACCGAATACGGGCTCATTTCGTACATCTACACGACAGACTTGAGCCGCGGGCTACGGGTCAGCGAAGCGATGGAAAGCGGCATGGTCGGACTCAATCGGGGTCTCGTCTCGGACCCGGCCGCCCCTTTTGGTGGCTTCAAGCAGTCCGGGGTTGGCCGCGAGGGTGGTTTCGAAGGGATCCATGAGTTCTTGGAAACCAAGTACATCGCCGTGAGCTGGTAGCAGAAGGTTCGGCGGAACTTACTGGTCGGTTCGGAGTCTGGCCCAAACCAGCTCGTCAATCCACTCGCCGTACTTATAGGCAGACGCTCGCCTGACGCCTTCGGAAGAAAACCCGGCCTTTCGGAGAACGGCCGAACTCGCCGGGTTCGAGAGAAAAACAGACGCCTCAATCCGATGGAGATTCAACACGTCAAACGCGTGGCTGCACACGGCGACTACCGCTTCTGTCATGAAGCCTCGGGACCAGTAAGCCGCGCCGAGCCAATAGCCAAGGTATGCCATCCCGGCCTGGTTCCCGGGAGTCAAGCCGATCGCTCCCATTACGAGCGGCGGTGCTTGCATGGGATGGGGGCGGTCGCCGATCAGCCAATGATGCCCACCGTCGTAGAAGTCATTGTCCCGGTATTTCGCACACCAGGCTCTCGTCTCGTCAAGGTCGATCGGGCCGTTCCATAACAGTTTGGACGTCACGGGCAAACCGCCCTGTCCGTAGGTCATTGCGAACAGCACCCCGGCGTCACGTTCGGCCGGCAAGCCGATTGTGAGACGCTGAGTTGTCATCGAAACAGCCGCAGTCCCCACAGCGGGGCCCGTTCCTACCAGTCGGGTCATGTCAGAAAGCATATCGGACGCAACCATAGTCATGTGAGCCGTGCACTCAATCGGTCGCGATCTGACTGATCTCGCTGTCGCAGTTGAGGTTCAGTGAGCGCCAGGGCCGAATTACTGACACCGGGCCTCCCTCGACCGGTCGGTTCCAGACGACCCCCGGCGGTTCCTTGGGGCTCCAGCACCCGATATTTGGCCTACGAACCCAGGGTTCAACCCTGGGTTCGAGCGTTTGGTGGTATCGAGGCGGGACGCAGCGTTCTATCCTCCCCCTGCGATGGACGGGAATATGGGAACCAACGACAAATCTGAGGAGTCTGGTTCGCATATGGAGGGAACCGTGACAGTGGAACAGGGCATTTCGCTGAACTCGTTCGAGGAGTTCTACAACGCGAAACGCCCCCATCTGGTCCGCACGCTCGTGATCGTTCTCGGTAACCGGGAGTTGGGGATCGAGGCAGCGGACGAAGCGATGACTCGCGCCTATCAGCGCTGGTCTGACGTTCAGGCCTACGACAATCCCGGAGGTTGGGTCTATCGGGTCGCCATGAACTGGGCGCACAGCAAATTACGCCGGTCGAAGCGGGAGTTACCTTCGATCTACGTCACGGACAAACCACACATTGAAGAGCCCCAATTCGAACCGAAGCTCGACGCAGCGCTGGCCTCCCTTCCCGAGAAGTACCGGGCGCCGGTCGTGCTGCGGTACTACATGGACTGGTCCATGGAGGAAATATCCGAGTCGCTCGGAATTCCCAAGGGGACCGTCAAGAGCCGAATCCATCGGGGTGTCGCCGCACTCCAAAAATCACTTGGAGAAGCAACGTGAGTGAAACCGACTTTGAGGATCGCCTCCGGGGCCATTTGGCCGCCAAGGGGCGCCTCATCGAAGTCCCGGACCACAAGTTCGTCCAAACCAAAATCGTCCCTTTTCAGCCGCGCGGCAGGCGCTTCAACACGTTGGTTGCGTCGGCCGCCGCAGTGGTCGTCGTCGCCATTCTTGGCTTCGGTGTATTCCAAACAACCGTCGGAGGACCCGACCAGGCGGGGATAATCCCGACGACCTTTGCCCGTTGTGAGATCGTGATCGTTCCCGGGTCGGACGGCTACTGGTTGCGCGCCAATTCCTCGGTTGCCAGCATTGGACCATTCGGAACAAGCCTCGGTCAAACGCTAACCATCGAAGGTAACTTGCCCGTGACCGTCCAGATATTCGACTCGCCATCGGCCACAGCCCCGGTCGCCGAAACCACGATTGACTCCGCCGACGGAACCTGTTCCTTCGGGGTATCGGTTTCGAACGGGCCGACCGGCATTCAACTCGACGTGACCCAGCGCTAGCAGGACATCCTCAGCCGCCCAGCGAGGGCCTATCCTATGGGCACCCATGAACGTTCTTACCAGCCTTTCTGCCAGCTTCGGTGAAGCATTCGCCGCACAAAACCTTGATCCGGCGTTCGGCGAGGTGGTGGTCTCGGGGCGCCCCGACCTCGGTCAGTTCCAGTGCAACGGTGCGCTCCCAGCCGCCAAGCAGGCCGGTCGCAACCCCAGAGACATCGCTCAGGCGGTGGTCGACTATCTGCAGGATCGGCCCGAATTTGGTGAGCTAAGCCTGGCCGGTCCTGGCTTTATCAACATCATCCTCGACGACCACTCCCTGGTCGAATATGCATCTTCGATGCGGAGCGACCGGCTGGGAATCGACCCCGTGGCAACCCCCAGACGAGTGCTCGTTGACTACGGGGGACCCAACGTCGCCAAAGACATGCACGTCGGGCACCTGCGCGCCACCATCATCGGTGACTCGCTCACCCGGATTGGAAAGTTCGTCGGTCATGACGTTTTGGGCGATGCCCACTTTGGTGACTGGGGCACCCAGATGGGCCAGGTAATCGTCGGGATCAAGGAACGGATGCCGGACCTCCCATACTTCAACGCGACCATCACCGACAGTTATCCAAACGACTCTCCAGTCACCATGACGGACCTGCAGGAGATCTATCCTGACATTTCGGAACGGGCCAAACGCGACCCGGACGTAGCCGAAGCCGCCCGGCTGGCAACACTCGAACTGCAACAAGGCCGCCCCGGCTACCGGGCGCTTTGGGAACACCTCGTTACGGTCTCGCAAGCTTCCCAACGCGCTGACTTTCACGACCTTGGTGTCGACTTCGACCTATGGCATGGGGAGTCAACGGTTCACGACCTCATCGAACCGCTCATCGATCAACTTCGCACCAATGGCCTGGCACTCGAATCGGACGGTGCGCTGGTCGTTGACGTCGCCGAACCCGGCGACAAGATGGAGATTCCTCCCCTGCTCCTCATGAAGGGCGATGGCGCCTATCTCTACACGACGACCGACGTAGCCACGCTGCAGATGCGCATCGACGAACTCGGACGGGAGGAAGTGCTTTACGTGGTCGACGCACGCCAGGCCCTGCACTTCGAACAGGTATTCCGGGTAGGACGCAAAGCCGGGCTGGTACCGCCCGAAGCGATTCTTGAACACATCAAGTTCGGCACCATGAACGGTCCCGATGGCAAGCCCTTCCAGACCCGCAAGGGCGGAGTAGTCAAGCTTCGGGATCTCATCAACATGGTCGCCCAGGCCGGCCTGGAGCGCCTTGCCGAATCGAAGGTGGTCGAATATTCGGAAGAGGAACAGACCGAGATTGCCCGCCTGGTCGGCCTGGCAGCTCTCAAGTTCGGCGAACTGTCCAACCATCGCCAGTCCGATTACCTATTCGACCTGGAGCGCTTCACCTCTCTGATCGGCAAGACCGGCCCGTACCTCCAGTACGCGGTGGTGCGAACCCAATCGATTCTACGAGAAGCCAAAGAGGCCGGCTGGCAGCCCGATGACCTCATCGAGCCATCCGTCGAGGCGGAGCGGCGTCTCATGCTTGAACTACTCCGCACGCCAGACGTTATCGACCGGGCATGGTCTACCAGGGCACCCAACCACATCGCCGAGTTCGCCTATGAGCTTGCCCAGCAATTCAATCGGTTCTACGAGGAGTGCCACATACTGCGCGAGGCAGATCTGGCTCGCAAAACCTCGTGGCTGAGTCTCGTCGAACTGACCGGCCGGACCCTGACCTTGTTGCTTGACCTGCTTGGAATCGAAGTTCCCGACCGAATGTAGATCCACCGTTAAACGAAGTAGGCCCGGGCTCACTGCCCGGGCCCACTCGTTGAACTCTGTCAGGGTTACTCGCCCTTGACGACCACCTTGACACCGTCGACGGTGGTACCAATAACACCGGTAACGGCGCTCACGGCCGACTCGCCGATATTCCCGGCAGCCTCGAGGGCACCAGTCGCAGCTGCCGACGCAGCATCCTCGACACCAAGACCAACTTCCTTGGCAGCACCAATTGCCGCCGAGATCGTGGTGCGAGTTACCTCAGCGATGTCGCCGCCGACTTCGCCGACTCCACGGACGGCGCCGCGTGCGGTATTGGAGATAGCTCCGAGGACGTCGCCACCGGTATCGGAAGCGCCCTTGACGGCACCCTGGACGGTTCCGGTGACTGCGCCGATCAAGTCGCCGCCCACCTCGGTCGTGCCGGTTACAACCGCTTTCGCAAGCGAGAAGGCAGCGTCGGTAGCGGACATGCCTACGTCCTTGGCGCCACCCATCACACCCTGGGCAGTACCGGACGCGGCGTGGGTAAGGTCCCCACCGATCTCAGCTGTGCCCTTGATGGCGGCACGAACGATGTCGCTGACCGTGCCAGCCGTAACCGTGGCGACCTCGCCGACGGTACTGACGACCCCGAGAACTACCCCCTTGGCAACTTTGAGAATGCCCTCGCCGATCTGATCGACGGCGCTCAAGGCTCCAGAAACAACGTCGCCGATTGCGTCGGTGCCGCCGTGGATAATGCCACCGGCGCCCTTCACGACACTGACCGTGGCGTCTTTGATTTCATTGGCCGTTGTGTCGGCCACCGTTCCGGCACCCTTGACTGTCCCGACAACCGAGTCACGTACCTTGGTACCTATTTCTCCGAGCTTCACAATGGCCTCCTTCTAGTGGACCGAGCTGATGTGTACCGCTTTGACCCGTGCACTGGAAAAAAGTTCTTATCGATCAGGAGAAGATTCTCAGGACAAAGCAACAGTCTTACCGATCATCACCACCCTACCCGCCACAACCACTCCCAACCAGGACCACTGTCTGTCATCGATTGGTCAGGGCGCCGATGGCTAGAACAAACCCACCCGCCACGCCTGAGCGTTCTCCAAGACCTGGAGCCACGACGAAGCTGTCGTCATCATGTTCGGGCAGGCCGGGATAGTCGGCCAGGGATTCTTGGAGTCGGGACCTGACTGCCGGCAGGAACCCTTCAATCTTGGACGCTCCACCGCCAACCATGATCAACTCGGGGGCGAGCACGAACACAATATTGCGAAGGCCCTCGGCGACATAATGGGCTTCCATCTCGGCTGCCGATATCCGAAACGCCGGTGCCAGGTTGCGAGGTTCGTCGCCCCATCTGGCAACTATGGCCGGGCCGGAAGCGAGCCCTTCAAAACAGTCCCCATGGTACGGACACAAGCCAGCGAATCCATCATCAGGATGGCGTCGGACCGACACATGACCCATCTCGGGGTGGACAAGACCACGGACCGTTTTCCCGTCGAGAACGGCCCCACCGCCCACGCCCGTTCCCACGGTGAGATATACGTACGATGTGAACCCGACCGCCGCCCCCCAGGTCCCCTCTGCCAGAGCCGCACCATTGACGTCGGTGTCGATCCCGATAGGAATGTCGAAACCCTCTTCCAGTACGCCAACCAGATCTGTGTCGGACCAACCAGGCTTTGGCGTCGAAGTGATAAACCCGAACTTGGGATGAGCGGGACGCAATTCGAGTGGGCCGAACGAGGCAACCCCCATCGCCTCCAGCGCCGGATATCGAGAGAAAAATTCCAACACTTCGCCAAGTGTCTCAGAAGGACTGGTCGTCGGGATACGAGTCTCGGCGACAATGTCATCGGGACCACTACCAACGGCGCAAACCCACTTGGTTCCACCCGCTTCGATTGATCCCAGCAAAGGCCCGACCACAAGTTGATTGTGGGGCCGGCGACCGGCCATGTCAAACCACCCCGGGGCCTCCTAACCGGCGACCGAGCGGGCGCCCGCGTTATTTGACGACGTTCTGCGCACCGCTGCCGTAGCCTGAAGCCATGAACCCAGAAGTGAGCGCCGACAAATCGCGCCTCAACCTCGATGTACTGCGTCCGTACCTGGCTACTCGCCGGGGCTGGTTTGCGCTCGCCGCGGTAACCATCGTTGCGGGGGTCGGTTTCGAACTATGGCTTCCACAGATCCTGGCGAATTTCATCGACGACGCCCTCGGAACCACCGCCCTGAGCACGTTGCTCGGCTTGGCCGGCCTCTATATCGCCGTGGGAATCGGCGCCCAGGCAGCCGCGATCACCTCAAGGTACGTCGGCACCGCCATTGGATGGTCGGTCGCCAACGACCTACGGATCGACGCCACGACCCACGTCGCCTCGCTTGACCTCGACTACCACACTCACACCAGCGCTGGAGCGCTCATTGAGAGGGTCGACGGAGACATTGACGCGGTCGCCAAAATGTTCTCACACTTCGCCGTTCAAGTAATCAGTGGCGTACTCCTGCTTGGCGGGATCTTTGTTCTGACGTTCCGCGAAAATGCGTTGGCGGGGTGGACGGTTGTGGGCTTCACCGCCGCGGTGGTCGTCATCATGTTCGTTCTTAGAGGATTCGCCGTCGCCGCCACCAAGGCCGAGCGGGGAACCTCGGCAGAACTCTACGGATTCATCGAGGAACGGCTTGCGGCCATCGAAGACATCCGCGCCAATGGCGCTGGTGCCTTCGTCATGCGCCGCTTCCAATCGGTCATGCGGCGCTATTACACCCGTTCCGTGACCGCCTGGGTTAAACGATCCGTGATCTGGACGGCTTCCATCGGTATGTTTTCGTTGGGAACCTTGTTGGCTCTCGCCGTTGGTGCCTACCTCGTGTTTCAAGGCCAGATCTCCTACGGCGTGGCTTTTCTGATCATCCAGTACATGTCAAAGCTCGAAGGACCCATCGAGGAAATCACCGACCAAATGCAAGAGGTCCAGAAGGCGGCAGCCGGTCTCGGTCGTATACGGGAACTATTCGGCCAACGGCCGGCAGTCCAGCGGACCGGAACTACCGAACTTCCCGATACCGCACTCAGCGTCGAGTTCGACAAGGTGACGTTTGCCTACGACAGCGACCCCGTACTCGACGACATATCCTTTGTGTTCGCGGCAGGCACGCATATCGGCCTCCTGGGGCGGACCGGGAGCGGGAAAAGCACGATCACCAAGTTGATCGCTCGCTTCTATGACGCGTCCTCGGGAACCGTATCGCTTGGCGGGTGGCCGATCGCCCAGATCGCCGAGTCGTCACTGCGAAATCGCGTGGCTGTGATCACCCAGGATGTACAACTCTTCGAAGGAACGGTTCGGGACAACGTTGCCATGTTCGTACCCGACTACGACGACCGCCTCATCGAGGACGCGCTTGCAGAGATTGGTTTGGGTCCATGGGTGGCCAGCCTCCCCGGAGGAATTCACACACATCTCGACACCGCCGGAAAGGGGTTGTCGTCCGGGGAGGCCCAACTGGTGGCACTCGCCAGGGCCTATGTCTTGAACCCGGGATTGGTCATCCTTGACGAACCATCCTCACGCGTCGACCCGGCCACCGAAGTTGCCCTCTCGGCGGCACTCGACCGCCTGATCGAAGGCCGCACGGCCATCATCGTCGCCCATCGGTTGGCCACCGTCTCGCACGTTGACGAAATCATGATTCTTCAGGACGGCCAAGTGATCGAACACGGACGTCGTTCGGAATTGGCGGCAGCACCCGACTCGGTCTTCGCTCGTCTGCTTGACACCGCCAGAGATGGCTTGATTCGAGACGAGGTCCCATTGTGAACCCGCTGCCCGTCGCCTGGCGGATTTCGAAGCCCTGGCCGTTCATGTTCTGGATCAACGTGCTTTTGTGGGCCGGTTTCCATCTGTTTCCAGCCGTCATCGGTGTGATGGTGGGTCGGGTGTTCGATGCTCTGGATTCGGGCGATCGCAACCTGGTCTACAGCGCGTTGTGGATCTATCTTGCGGTGATCATCGGCCGACTCGTCCTGTTCCAGTCGAGCATCTTGTCGTACTCGCGGCTATGGCATCGCATGATTCTCCTCGTTCGTCGCAATCTCCTCGACTACCTCATGCGGGCGCCAGGTTCACGGGTGCTGCCCATGAGCACCGGAGCGGCGGTGTCAACCTTCCGGGAAGACTCTGATCAGCTTGTCGACTACGTCGAGAATCTGCTCGACCTGTTCGGGTTGGTGGCCTTCCTGGGCACTTCAACCTGGATCATGCAGTCGAAATCTCCGGCGCTGACGATTTGGGCGATACTCCCGATGCTCGGGGCATTCGTGATCACTCGAACCCTCTCGGGTCGGATCAAGATGTACCGGGAACGACTCCGAACCTCCACGGAATCGGTGACCGGCTTCATCGGTGACTTCTTCACTGCCATCGAATCCGTCAAAGCGACCGGGACGGCCGCGCCGATGATCGGCCATCTCGCCGATCTGAATAAGGACCGACAGCAATCCGCATTGAAAGACACCTTCCTTGATCAGTCGGTGCGCTCTCTCAACCGCAACATGGCGAACGTTTCCACCGGCCTGGTCTTGCTAGCCGGCGCCTCACTGATCCAGTCCAAGCAGCTGTCCATCGGCGATCTGACCGTCTTCCTCGTCTACATTCCACGAATGACCGGGTACATGGCCTGGGGCGGCCAGATGCTCGCTCAACACTTCCGGGCCCGGGTAGCGGTCACACGCATGATGCGACTTATGGTCGACGCCCCGATCACTCAGATCACCGACCCGAGCCCACTCTGGGACGACGATGACATGGAGCCAGCCGCTCCCGTCGTTCTGTCCGTAGACGAACGTCTTCGACGCCTCACCATCGCAGGTCTCAACTACGGGTTCCCCGACGGCGATGGCCAAGGCATCCAGGACGTATCGTTCACGATCGACCGGGGCAGCTTCACCGTGGTGACCGGGAGGATCGGCTCCGGAAAGACGACCCTGGTGAGGGTCTTGCTTGGATTGCTCCCGCGCGACGGCGGTGAAATCCGGTGGAACGACCACACGGTGCGCGACCCGAGCTCCTTTCTGGTTCCACCGCGCTCGGCCTACACCCCGCAAGTACCGCGGTTGGTTTCGGACACGCTCAAACACAACATCACCATGGGTCGGCCACTTGACGAAGCGACGCTCGGCGAAGTGATCGACCTGGCCCGGATGACCAGTGACCTCGGACAACTGGAATCGGGCATCGACACGATTGTCGGGACCAGGGGTGCCCGGTTGTCAGGGGGCCAGGTCCAGCGATCGGCCGCCGCCCGGATGTTCGCTACCGACGCCGACCTCCTCGTGTTCGACGACCTGTCATCTGCCCTCGACGTGCGAACGGAGGCTGAACTCTGGAAACGCCTGTTTGAGCTGCGCGACGTGACCTGCCTGGTGGTTTCACACCGCCACCCCGCCTTGCGACGCGCCGACCAGATCATCCTTATGAAGGACGGACGAGTGGACGACATCGGCGCGTTGGACGAACTTCTGGCGCGTAACCCCGAAATGCGGGCGCTCTGGGAGGAAACCGACTGACGACCAACGGTGCGTTGCCTATGGAACGTATCTGGGATGTTGGCGACGGGTCACATTGGCGATCGTACGAGCCTCCGAGAGGCTCTTTCTAAGATACCCAAGCGGTATCAGACCGGCCAGCCCGAGTCCCAGCCCGATGGCGACCGCCAGGGCGAAGCCATCGGCGATAGCCGCGGCGCCTTTCTGGTCTGTGACATCCGAACTTCCGGCCAGCAAGCTCCGGACGGCGTCGACATCCCCGAGGCGCCGGCCCACGACAAACAAGATCACCGCTCCTCCGGTGGCTGCCCCGACCGTGAATCCAAGGTTTCGGTAGAACTGATGCGCGGCCGTTGCCCGGCCGCTTTCGTCGACCGCCGTAATCGATTGCAGAAGGGTCAAACCGGCATTGGTTGCCATGCCGAGTCCGGTTCCAACCACCGCCATACCGGCAAACACAAACGGCAATGGCGCATCGACCGCCGCCATCGTGGCCACCGAACCCAATCCGATAAGCGTGATCCCAAAGCCGGTGACAATGGTCGAGGTTTCGGCAAGCCGATCGAGCATTCGACTGGACGCATTGGAACCGATCGTCCACCCGACCACAAAGAAGACTACGGCCCATCCGGTCAACGTCTGGCTACCCCCGCGCGCCCCCCGCACATAGAGAGTAAAAAAGGACTCGGTGGCGATGCCTCCAGCCAGCAGCAAGCTGATGGACCACGCCAGCAAGCCGAAGGGTGGATCAATGAGGTGTCGCCGTTTCATGACTGGCTCCGCTTGGCGCCGCGCATGCCATAGATAGACCATCGCGATGGAAACGGACCCGACAAATAGCCACGCAGACCACCTGTCAAAGGCGTTAACCGCGAACAGCAACAGCACGTTGAAGGCGAAGACCATGGCAAGACCGAGTAGATCCAAGATTCGCCCTGACCGCAACCCGACCGGACCGGGCATGACTTTCCACCCTGCTGCCAGAGAAACCAAACCAAATGGAACGTTCACGAAGAAGATCCAATGCCACGACGCAAAGGAAAGAAGAAAGGCTGCCAGAGCGGGACCGGCCACACCCATGACCCCCCAAACGGTCGAATTGGCTGCGAACGCCCGACCAACCAGGTGTTTGGGGAATAGCAGATTGACGCCCGCCAACCCGACAGCGATGACTCCCCCTCCCCCAAGACCCTGCATGACCCGAGCCCCGATGAGCAGAACCATCGAGCCTGCCAGGCCCGCCATGAAAGACCCCAGGACGAAGGCGCCAACGGAGAACCGAAATATGAACCGCAGCCCAACCGAGTCAATGAGCGCGCCGGCGACAACGGTGGCCACACCGGCCATGAGGAGATAGACCGTCACTACCCACGGCAAAAGGTCGAGATTGCCCAGATCGGCGGCCAGGTTCGGCAACGCCGCGGACACGCCCAACGAGTTGAAAGCCGACAGTCCAACCAGGGTGAAGATAGCGATCGAGGCCGGCAGCAATTCGGGGGCCAGCACGCTCTTAGGTTGGGGATCGTTCACTGACCCAGCTTAGGCCCGGTGATAAGGGTGTCCAGACCGGATCGTCTCGATCCGGTAAAGCTGCTCAAGCAGCACGAGTCGGGCGAGTTCGTGCGGCAACGTCAAGTCAGAGAGACGCCAAATCGCTCCCGCATGCTCGCGCAGTTGAGGACCATGTCCGTTGGCTCCCCCGATGAGCAAACTGACCCGCGAAACGCCTTCGGTTTCCCAGTCGCTGACGATGGCAGCCAGCTCCTCGGATCCGAAACTCTTGCCACGCTCGTCAAGGACAACGACCTTGCCGTCAGCCTGTTGTAGGAGACTGTTTGACTCAGCGGCGTTGCGTTTGTCGCTATCGCGATCCTTCCCGTCCTTGATCTCAATGACCTCGGCGGGGGCCATTCTCTGAAGGCGGTCAAGATAGAAGGAGCAACCTTCTGCGTAGAAGCCGCGCTTGAGTTGCCCGACGGCCAGGATTCGGTATCTCACACTGTCAGGCTACCGGCCGTGGGGGCCGCAACCGCTCACGACCTCGACGAGTCGGGTCAACTGTCCGATCGAGCCTGGCCGGTAAGCAAGATGCCCACCCCGGCGAGGATCAACAGGGCCGGCCAAAAATACCTACCTTGCAGCGCAATCCAGCCCAGCGCATCAGTCAAGTAGGCAGCACCGATAACAAAGAAGGCTGCGCCAGTTAGGAAACTTCCTGAATTTTTCATCGGACGATCTCCAACTCTCCAATGCCGAGTTCGGCATTGATGTGAATGGTCGGACCAGGAGCGACCCAGGTCCGGTCCAGCGACAAGCCCAAGCCGTCAACGACCTCATCGAACACGGTGAGCTTGCCGATGCCGGTCTCAGCATGCACGATAACTTGGGCATTGGGCGGCACGACAACGCGGGCCGATCCGATTCCCATGTTCAGCGAGACAGTTTGGTCTGTGACAAAGGTCAGGGCGCCTAGATCCAAGAGATAGTCACCCATACCGTGTTCGTACAGACCATGCACGTCGGCAACGACGGCGGGGGTCTCCCGGACTTCGCCGACCCCATTCCAGGGGCCGATGAACGAAACCGCCCCTGAGACGACCGTCACGATCGTCAGCAGCACGCCGATCGAAATCAATCCGCCTACGTCCTGACGTCCCGATCCGTACATGACACCCATTCCCACCAACATGAGGGCGGCGGGTACGAGAAGCCCCCACGAAACCGTCGCGGTCGTCGTCAGATCAACCATCCAACCGATACCAACCAGCAAGACCAAGGCACCAGTGACCACCCGTCCGATGGAGACCGTTTGTCTTCGGGGCCGCTCAGGTGGCGTATGAACCGGCCGTTCTTCCAAACCGATCATTTGCGGCCTCCCAACATGATAAAGACACCGATCGAGACCAGTCCGATAGGCCACAGGTACTTGGACAAATCGGGGAGGAACTCAGACATCAGCAGGACTGACCCGACTGCGATGACGGTGGCACCAATAATCGTCCGACCGGCGAAACTCGAACCGGTTGGGGCGGGGCCCAACACATCGGTTGGCTGTTCTTCTGGAATTGCGATCCAGCCAATGATGTAGAGGAGGACACCAGATCCCCCCGACAGAGCCAACAACACAAACGCCACGCGGAGGAGCACCGGATCAATTCCGAGGTAGCGACCGAGTCCTCCGGCGACCCCAGCTACCACTTTGTCCGTCGTGCTCCGCCGTACACGAACAACCTGGGGTTGTTCGGTCGGACGGGTTTCCAGATCATAAGCCATGGGTTCTTCCATCCTTTCTTGCCGATCGCCTCCAACATATGACATCCATGCCGCCGATCTAGAGGCCATTAGTCCGCGATCGCTCTGACCAATACCCGCCGCTTTGATGGATCTCAGGCGCCTCGCCAGATCCCGATCGTGTGTCCGATCGGGACCTTTTCCTCTGGGACTTTCCCCGTCGCTGCACCGACGCTGGAGAGGAACGACGTCCTTGAGGTCGGGAGGTCAACGATGAGGACGGATATTCGAGCAGCCAGGAGTGTTACACCCCATGTCAAAACGCCCGGGTCGAGACGCCCGTTAGCCCTCAGGTCATTGATTGCCCTCCTGGTATTTCAAGGACTCACAGCCCTCGGAGGCGGGCTGGCCTTCATTGCTGAACCCAACGGCGCTCTGGTAGGAATCAAGCGCTCGGTCCTGCAGAACACACCGGTTGGCTCATTCCTGATTCCTGGACTTCTACTGGCGATTCCGCTCGGTCTGGTGCCATTGCTCATCGCCAGGGACATAGCCCATAACTGGCGCCACCCATGGGCAGCGAGGGTGGAGCTGCTCATCGGAGTGTCGGTCGGTTGGGCCGGTTCTCTCGCCGTGGGTCTCGGCCTGATCGTGTGGATCGTCGTGGAATACCTGATGATCGACTACCACTGGCTCCAAGCGGTGATGGGTGTGGTCGGGGTCGCCATCACGGCCCTGACGTTGCTTCCTTCAATTCGGCGCCGGTTCACCATCGTCCAAATTCGGTGATCGTTTCGAACTGGTTTGAGCACCGTGGTCAGGAAGCGAGACGGGATGGGCTACGCCCGGGGGTTCCGACCGCCACGACTCCGGCGAGGGTGAGCAAGCCGCCGACGGCGATGGCCGGGGTGATCAATTCGTGGAGAAGAACCACCCCGCCGATCAAGCCCACCAGGGGTGCCGTGTATCCGGTGAGGGCAACAACCGTCGCCGAGACATGCTTGGTTGCATACAACGTTGCTGCGAACGGCAGAAGTGTGGAACCGAGACCGAGGCCAACGAGCAGGACCCAATAACCAGATGCCACGCTGGCTGGGGTCACTCCACCTACGACAAGGCCCACCGCCCCTGCCACGAACAGGCCACTGACGAACATAGGTATGGCAAGCTCGGTGGTGTTATGCATCGGAGCGAATCGTCGACTGAGGATCCCCGACATAGACCCGACCACCACACCGCCAAAGGCGAGTCCGCCGCCGACCAGGGCGCTGCCACCCTCGGCTAGACCGCTGTCGCCCGACAGCACGATGATCAGAGTGCCGGTCAAACCGAATAGCAGGCCGAACACCTGGGTACGCCGCAAGGTCTCTGACAAGAGAAAGCGAGCCATGACCGCCGTAACAACGGGAACCAACGTTATCACCAGCGCCTCGAACCCGGCCGAGACGAAGTTCAGCGACCCGATAAAGAGCATCGGAGCGATCCCAATCCGAAGGACACCGATGGCCGAGCCCCGCCGCCAGGCCTCCCGGTCTATGACGGTCTGCCGAACCAGGCCGTACCCCACGATGGCAACCGTTGCGAACAGGATTCGAAAGACAACGACGGTGAACGTCGTTGCTCCTGCAATGAACAATGCCCGGACTCCAACGCCGGCCAGGCCCCATCCAAACGATGCGGCGCCGAGAGCTACGATCGATCGCGGATGCATTCGTTCAAGCTAAACCCCGGCGCCGTTTCAAAGAAACCACTCAAGCCTCGAACCCAACGTGCCGATAAAGCTGGAAGCAAGCTTCTCAGCGGAGGCTGCGGCGGAGATCCCCTTCTCTCGTTGCCTACCCCTCTGTAGAGAATTATGAAGAGGCCCCCTCGGGGGCCTCTTCTCGTTTTTGGAATGATCTCGGCCGCGAGCGGGTTGGCGAAGACAGTAACCGATGCGGAGGAGGCGAATCGTGGACATAGCGTTATGGGTAGTCGCCGGGGTTTTAAGTGGCATCTTCTTGGTGGCAGGCATTATGAAGATGACCCAAACCAAAGAGAAGCTCGCTGAGAACATGGGGTGGGTCGAACATTACGAGCCCCGGGCAATCAAACTGATTGGTCTGCTTGAGACCCTCGGCGCGATCGGTCTGATTCTCCCGGCCGTCACGAACATCCTCCCCATCCTCACCCCTCTGGCGGCGATCGGCATTGCCCTCGTGATGGTCGGGGCGATGTCGCGCCACCTGAGTCGAGGCAATGAGACCCAGATGGTCGTCATGAACATGATGTTTCTGCTCATGGCACTGTTTGTGGCCTGGGGCCGTTTCGGCGACTATGCCTTCTAAGCAGCTCCCTAACCAATAGAGCGATTCGCGCCGGGCGCCCTAGGCACACCGTTAGATTCTGGGAGAGGAGCAAAAGGTGCGATCAGCGGTAACTGTCGTCGTTTTCGGAGCGTTCCTGATTGGCTCGTGTGGCGCGGGTGACGGGCCAGACGCAGGGGCTGTCGGTTCGGTGTCGCCTGCCACAACCATCATCGCCCGAACCACCGCTTTACCGTCAACGACATTTCAGTCGGCACCGTCGACCACCAACCTGGCGGCGAATGCCAAGCTCACCGCTCTCGTCGATCGGATCCCGGGCGTCATCGCCTCCAACAACGTCGACCAGATCGATGCTCTTCTCGACGAATTCTATGCGTTGGCCGAAAGCGGAGACCTTCTCGGGGACCCCGTCGCCGCGTGGGACGGAGTCGATGAATTACTCGCTGCCCGAAACGACGCAGTATTTGCTTCGGCACGGCTGGACCTCAAGGGACCGGAGCTGACAGGTGAGGTGACCGCCACCCTGCCTCACGAGTTCTTTGTCGTACAGGTCGGAACCGGTGTTGTGATCGTCGGGCCGGATGGGGAGGCGTTCGGCAGTCTGGCCAACACGAATCGGGGTGACGAACGCTTTCGTGAACTCCTGCCGGGGAATCCGGTTGACCTCCAATACTTCCAGGTCGGCAACCGGGTGAAGGGATTCGCCGAATCGGTGGGCGTGACAACCATTACCGACACTCAGATCTTAATCGCAGGCAATGACCCGATCGGCGTTGGGGGTCGATACGTGGCGACCAGTCTGGACGATCGGGTCCTCACAGTGCATGACTGGGACCTTGGATCCCAACCGTCCATCGCCATCGATACCGCCACTGGCGAGACGGTCGAGCTGTCACCCGGTTGTCGGGTTTCGGTGGCAGTCGACGAGGGCTGGTATCTCATTTGTACCAGCGATCCACACTCCCCTGACGGAGCGTTCGCAGAAGTTCGGTTCCGCTATCCAGGTGGCGAAACGACATTCCTGGGCGGCCCGGCCTTGGTGAACGAAAGCGGCAACGGTCCGACAGTCGTTGGGCATTGGGCTTCAGTCCAGCCCGGACCGGACGGCGCCCTCCTCGGTCAGTGGTCGGGCGAATGCGAAGTGCCCTCTGCTCATGTCCTGGTAGACCGCGCCTGGTGGCATGTCTGGTATGACGGCCACGAGCTGGTGGTCGCCGCCGATATGGATTCCGAGACGTGGGGATCGGCGGAATCCTGGGCGCTTGGATGGCTTGAGTCGGGGCAAGCGGCGATCAGCGTCCATGGCGGCGGTTGCGGTGGGGATGAAGACGGCCTCATTCTCGTGAATCCAGACGGATCGTTCACCGTGGTCTACCCGTTCGGCAATGCAGAACTTTGGACACAGGGCCGATCCTGACGGGAACTCCGGCCAGGTAGACTGGTCGTAGTGCGCACCCGCTTCATCGTTGCCTTCACCCTGCTGATGTTGACCGGTTGTGGAACAGGAACCCCGGTCTCAACGACCCCAATGTCCAACGCCGAACGACTCGAACTCGGAGCTGATTCCTATCAGACTTTCTGCGCAGCCTGTCACGGGACCGATCTGCGCGGGACAACCCAGGGATCCTCCCTCCTTTCAATCGTCTACGAGCCAAATCACCACGCCGACTTCGCTTTCACTACCGCTATCAAAGATGGGGTCAAGGCTCATCACTGGAAATTCAATGACATGCCCCCTACGGCCTCGATCACAGATGATGAGATCGCCGCAGTCATCGCCTTTGTGAGGAACGTTCAGGACCTCGAAGGCTTCGATCAGTGATTTCGACACGCTTGAGCTCCAGGGCATCGGCGAACTCAAGGTGACGTTGTCCTGGGCGCCCTGGGTTTACACGACTCTCGCGAGCCTCGCAGTCGTGTTCCAGCTGGGATTGGCGATCGGGATGCCCTGGGGTTCAGTTGCCATGGGCGGCAAATATCCAGGAAGGTTTCCCCGCCACGTACGTGGGGCGGCCGTGGTGCAGGCGCTAATCCTGGTGGCCTTCGGGGCTATCGTTCTCACCAGGGCCGAATTGATTCTGCCGAACTGGCTCGAACCGTCGACGATCGCTGTCTGGTTTGTGGTTGCATTGGGCGCAATCAGTGTCGTACTGAACCTCACAACACCGAGCAAGTGGGAGCGACGGATCTGGGGTCCGGCAACGATCATGATGCTGCTCAGTAGCCTGGCCGTAGCAACCAGTTGATGGCCGGTCCTCGTAAGACGGGGTGGCCTATGGGACCGGGTGGCGCGTGAGGTCGGCAAATAACGTGTACTCGGGCAGGAAATTCATCTCGACCCGACCAGTAGCACCAGCTCGATGCTTGGCAATGATGACCTCCGCCAATCCTTTACTCTCGACCGCCTCAGGGTTGTAATACTCGTCGCGGTAGATAAACATCACGATGTCGGCATCCTGCTCGATGGCACCCGACTCACGCAGGTCGCCAAGCCGGGGACGCTTGTCTTCTCTCGCTTCAAGACCACGGTTGAGCTGGGAGACGGCCAGGACCGGGCACTCCAGCTCACGAGCCAGGTTCTTGAGATTTCGGCTGATCTCGGCGATCTCTTGCTGACGGTTCTCGCGATTACGACCCTGCATCAGCTGGAGGTAGTCGAGAACCACGAGGTCGAGACGTCCCTTCTGGCGCTTCAAACGTCGACACTTGGCCCGGACGTCGGTGACGGTTGTGTACGAGCTGTCATCGACGAAGATCGGCGCCGGATACAGGCGACTTGCTGCGTTCGTGACTTTCTGCCACATCTCGACCGAGAGCTGTCCGGCGCGTAACTTCATCGAATCGACCCGGCCCATCGAGCACAGAATTCGTTGAATGATTTCGTCCTTGCCCATCTCCAACGAGAACATGGCGACCACCCCGCCGCTGACGGCGACATTGGTCGCGATGTTCAGGGCGATGGCACTCTTGCCCATCGCCGGGCGAGCGGCGATGACGATGAGATTGGCGGGTTGGAAACCGGCCAACATGCCATCGAGGTCCCGGAAGCCGGTGGACAATCCCGTGATCTGCCCGGCGTTGGCCTCGAGCGCTTCGATAGTCTCGAGTGCGGGTTTGAGCATCGTCGACAGCTCCAACAAACCGTCACCGACCCGCCGTTCGGCGACTCCCAGCACGGTCTGTTCGGCATTGTCAATGACGTAGTCGATTTCCTCGTCCGTCTGGTGGGCCAGGTTGGTGATCTCGCCACCGGCCCGAATCAGGCTCCTCCGCAGCGCGCTCTCTTCGACGATGTCGGCGTAGTAGTCGACCCGCGAGGCCACCGGAACGGCGTTCTGGAGGCGGGTGATGAAGGCCGGGCCACCAATTTTGTCCAGCTCGTCTTTGCGGCGGAGCTGGTCTGTAACGGTGACCGCATCAATCGGCTGACTCGTGTTGTAGAGCTCAACCATGGCTTCATAGATGGCCTGATAGGCGGGAACATAGAAGTCGTACGATGACAGCCGGTCGATAACCGTGTTGGCGGCGTCCGAGGACAGCAGCATGGCGCCGAGGACCGACTCCTCGGCGTCTGCGTTATGGGGCGGGGTTCTGATACCGCTCGTCCGAGACGGCGCCCGTAGAGGAGCATCAGGCGCCGGCGGCGCGTACGAGTCATCAGGTGGCTCGTACGCGCCGCCGTCCGCCATGCGTACTACGCCGGGATGACGTCGAGGGTCAACACAAACTGCACGTCTTTGTGCAGTTTGATTGGCACTTCGTGCAGGCCGATGCTCTTGATCGGCTTGTCCAGGTTGATGGCATGGCGGTCCAGCGACACCCCGGCAAACTTCTGCACGCCGTCGACGATGTCATTGATCCCGATCGAACCAAACAGCCTGCCTTCGTCGCCGGCTTGAGCACCAATGACAATTCGGGTGCCAACCAGTGCCGTAGCGATGGTTTCGGCCGCTTGACGGGCCTTACGTGACGACTCATCGCGAGCTTCCTTTAACGCCGTAGCGTGCTTGAGAGCACCACCGGTCGCTTTGATCGCGACATGACGCGGCAACAAATAGTTGCGGCCGTAACCGTCGGCTACTTCAACAATGTCTCCCTCGACCCCGAGCCCGGGGACTTCCGCTGTCAGAATCAGTTTCATTAGCGGTTGATGTACGGCAGTAGGGCCATTTCACGAGCGTTCTTGATGGCCATGGCCACCTCACGCTGGTGCCGGGCACAGTTCCCGGTGACACGACGAGCACGGATCTTGGAACGGTCGGAAATATACCGACGCAGAACCGAAACCTCTTTGTAGTCAATGGTGGCGCGCTTGTCCGTGCAGAACACACAGACCTTTTTCTTCATTTTGCGGCCGGAATCGTTCCGGCGCTTCTTGCGTGGCTGCTGAGCCATATTGTTTCTCCTAAAGCTGTAGCGCTAAAACGGCGCTTCGTCTGGTCCGAAATCTTCTCTGGCCACCGGGGCGGCCGGAAGACCGCCCCCATCCGAGCCCCCACCGAAGTCACCGCCGCCCGTGCGGGCTGCTTTGGTAACCGTGGCAGAAGCCCAGCGAAGACTGGGACCGAGTTCATCAATGCGGAGTTCAACGACCGACCGCTTTTCACCTTCGGGGGTATCCCAGCTGCGTTGTTCGAGGCTGCCGGTCACGATGATGCGAGTGCCTTTCGTGAGCGACTCGGACGCATGTTCAGCGGCTTCCCGCCACAAAGTTCCGCCGAAGTACGACGTCTCTTCCTGCCATTCGTTTGCCTGATCGCGCCAACGGCGATTGACGGCAATGCGAATCTTGGCCATGGCGATGCCCGATTGCGTAAAGCGCAGTTCTGGATCTTCAACCAGGTTTCCGATGAGTGTTACGGTATTCGTCATTGATCCCTCTCCTGGGTCGTCTCGTTCGTCACATCAGACCGTGATAAAAGTATCCGGGCTGACTGTGACAAAAAGATCAGTCTTCTAGGCGCATGACCTTATGCCGGATGACTGCATCGGACAGGCGCAGGGCACGATCGAGTTCGTCAATCGCCACCGGGTTGTCGGTCTTGAAGGTGACGAGCGAGTAATAGCCCTCGTTCATGTGATTGATTTCGTAAGCAAAGCGTCGCTTGCCCCAAAAATCCTGTTGGGAGACCTCGGCGCCTCGAGCTTCCAGCAAGGCTGCGATCTCCTTGACCTTGCTCTGAGCGTCTGGCTCCTGGAGGTCAGGACGATGGATCGTCATGACTTCATAGTTGTTCAATATGTACCTCCTGTGGACATCCGTCGATGCGGATGGCCCCGCCACGGTGACGGAGCAGGATATGCACCTTGCGGTGCGGAGAGCACCCGGACGGGTGCGCGGATCGTGAGTGTAAACGCGGAAGCTCCCGCGAGCTAACTGAGAACCCATTCACATTTCGCGATCGACCCGCAACCCGGTTCCACATTGTGTATGTTGGCAACCATGGCGGGCGACCGGGATCGAAACACCAACGGCACTTCCTGGAACTGGGCCTATTTGATACCGGTCATGGGCCTGATGATCCCCATCATTTCCATCATTGCCATCACCGGCCTGAACCGGACCGAGGTCCTGACGAGCACGATGGCGGCCGTCATCGCGGCGATCGGCGCCGGGACCCTGGCTGGCCGATACCTGCTCGGATACCTGCACCAACTCAGGGTGCTTGAACTTGACGCCCGGAGGGAGATGGTCGCCCTTGAGACCCACCAGCTCACCGAAGCTCAGCGTGTCCTCAACCTTGACGATCGACTGGACCGCGAAAGGTTGCGCCCCCCTCCGAGGCCTAGCCTGTTGCCATGAGCCGTTTCCTAGAACACCTCTCCTCCGAATTGGTCACCCTGCGTTCCGACGGGCTGGAAAAACATGAGCGCCTCATTGCCTCTCCTCAGGATGCCACCGTCAGGCTCAGTGACGGTCAGCAGGTCATCAACCTGTGTGCGAATAACTACCTCGGGTTGGCCAATCATCGCCAGCTGATTGAAGCCGCTCATGCCGCGCTCGACACCTACGGTTACGGAATGGCCTCGGTCCGGTTCATATGCGGAACCCAAACCATCCATACCGCCCTTGAGTCTCGGTTGTCGGCATTCCTCAAAACCGAGGACACCATCCTCTACTCATCGTGCTTCGACGCCAACACCGGCCTGTTCGAGACCTTGCTCGGCGAGCAAGACGCCATCATCTCCGATGAGCTAAATCATGCGTCGATCATTGACGGGATACGGCTGTGCAAAGCCCAGCGATTCCGATACGCCAACAATGATCTCGCAGACCTTGAGACCCAATTGAAGGCGTCCCGAGATGCACGATTCCGACTCATCGCCACGGATGGGGTCTTCTCCATGGATGGGATCATCGCCAACCTGCCGGGTATTTGCGATCTCGCCGAAGAATACGATGCGATGGTGTTCGTCGATGACTCTCATGCGGTCGGGTTCGTCGGTGACCATGGCGGAGGAACTCCGGACTATTGGGGAGTCGAGGATCGGGTCACGATCCGGACCGGAACGCTTGGAAAAGCTCTCGGTGGCGCTTCGGGGGGCTACACCTCCGGCCCGAAGGAGTTGGTCGCCTGGCTCCGTCAACGGTCCCGTCCATACCTCTTCTCGAATTCACTGGCACCAATGATTACTGCGTCGTCAATGACTGCCCTTGATCTCATCGAAGACGGCGCCGGGCGTCGTCGCCGACTGACAGACAACGGGTCCTACTTCCGATCTTCCATGCAAAAGGCCGGTTTTCGACTGGCAGGGGCGGGCCACCCGATCATCCCGGTGATGCTTGGTGACGCCAAGGTGGCCGGCGAAATGGCCCACCGACTCCTCAAAAGGGGCGTATATGTAACGGCCTTCTCGTTTCCTGTGGTGCCCCGCGGCCAAGCCCGCATCCGGACCCAGATGTCGGCCGCCCATACGATCGACCATCTCGACACGGCGATCTCGGCATTTGTCGACGTCGGCACAGAGTTGGGCGTACTGGCGTGAAAGCCCTGATCAAGCCCTTTCCCGCGCCTGGTCTCGAACTGACGGACGTGCCGGTCCCCGAGTGCGGCCACAACGACGTTCTCGTCGAAGTCCAACAGGCGTCGATCTGCGGAACCGACCTCCACATCCAAACCTGGGATGAGTGGGCGGCGGCCACGATCCCGATCGGCATGGTGGTCGGCCACGAATACATGGGAAGAGTGGTCGCCATCGGATCTGAGGTGCGAGGCGTAGCGGTCGGCCAACGCGTCTCAGGCGAGGGACACGTGACCTGTGGAACGTGTCGCAACTGCCGGGCCGGACAACGGCACCACTGTCGTAACACCGTAGGAGTGGGCGTAAATCGGGCGGGGGCGTTTGCCGAATTCGTGGTCATTCCTGCCGTGAATGTCTTCCCGATCCCCGATGACGTCAACGACGACATTGCAACCTTGCTCGATCCCCTCGGTAACGCCACCCACACCGCCCTGGCCTTCCCCTTGGTCGGCGAAGACATACTCATAACCGGCGCCGGACCGATTGGCCTTATGGCCGGAGCCATCGCCAACCACGTCGGGGCCCGACACGTCGTAATTACCGACGTGAACGACTACCGCCTCAAACTGGCTGCCCGCCTCGGGATCGAGCGAGCCGTCCGCGCCGATCGAGAAACCCTTGAATCAGTAATGGCGGGTTTGGGCATGATCGAGGGGTTTGATGTCGGAATGGAAATGTCGGGCAACCCGAAAGCACTTCGGGACATGCTTCATGTCATGAATCACGGTTCGAAAGTCGCCTTGCTCGGGATCCCCCCGACAGAGGCTCCCATCGACTGGAACGACGTCATCTTCAAGGGGCTGACGATGCAAGGCATCTACGGACGCCGTATGTTCGAAACCTGGTACCAAATGACCGCCCTCCTTCAGGGCGGCCTCGACATCAGTCCAGTGATTACTCATCACTTCCCGTTCCAGGAGTGGGAAACCGCCTTCGCAACCGCCCGCTCGGCCGAAGCGGGCAAGGTGATCCTGACCGGCTGGTAGCCGCCCATACCCGGACAGCCATCAACCCTCAAGAGTCGAGCCTGGCCGGTCGATATTGGGATATGAACGGAGAAGCATCACGTGCCACGGCTGCGCGCCGCCCATCCCGATCGTGGCTCGTCGTCGCAATCATCCTGGCGACCGCCTCTCTCGCGTCAATCCTCGGTGCGCTCACCATCAACACCGATGCCCAACGCCCGATCGGTGAGGGTGAATTGTTCTTGCAGGACGGACAGCAGGTCGCAGCGAGGCTGGGAACCGTTGACATCGTCACCGATGACCTCCGACGCCTGCGCAACGACCTGACGATCGAAGCCGTCAGCCTGGTCGAATCTGACGGCGAGATAATCATGTCAACCTCGCCCAGCCTGATCGGTCACACCCCGTCAAGTCCGTTGATGGTCGGATTCGCCGACGGAGGCAGATTCGGAGCAATCGCCGTACCAATCGACGTACCGATCACGGTGGACGGCGTGGCCGAATGGGAACCAGGCGACATTGTCTACGAAGTCATTCAGCCACTCGGCGGCGGCCGAGCGATCCTCCTGACGTACGACATCTCTGAGCTCCTGGCTCGCCGGAGCACCTCAGGCGGGGTACCCATATTGGCACTCCAGTTGGGTGGCGTAGCCGCGTTTCTACTCGTTGCGGCGACCCTCCTCCTCGTCGCTCGCAGCCGGGTAGCCAGGACACTTGGGGAGTTGGCGCTTCAATCCGAATATCTCCGTCGCGAGTCCGAAGTACTCACCGAACACAATCGCGAACTCGAAGCGGCCCGTACACGCGCCGAGCACGCCTACGAACTGGCCGAAGAAAAGAATCGGATCCGATCAGAGTTTGTCCTTATGATCAACCATGAGTTGCGAACCCCGCTCACTGGAGTGGTCACCGGCGCCGAACTCCTTCGATCTAGCGGGGCCATCTCTGACGAAGTGTGGCTTGAGATCCTCGACGATGTCCTCAACGACGGGCGACGGCTTTCGGAAATGATCGACCAAATCCTTGCCGTGGCGCGCATCGAAAACGGGGCTTTGTTCTTCGCCTTGCACGACGTCGAGATGGTGGACGTCGTGGACCGCCTGGAGCTGACACGACCGAGGTTCGACATTCCGGATCGCGGCGCGCTCAACGATATGGTCCTCCGAACCGACCCGACGAGCCTCGTGAGTCTCATCCAATCACTGACTGACAACGCGTTCACTCACGGCGCCAAGAACGTCGGCGTAACCACATCGGTCGACCTACCGTTCCAACCGATGCTTGAGGTGGGACTTCGCCCCGAGAGTCCCGTCTACGTCTTGATTCACGACGATGGGCCCGGCATCGATATCGGATTCTTACCGAGAGCCTTCGAGAAGTTCGAGAAGCAAAGCAGAAGCTCGGGGACCGGCCTGGGTCTTTACATCGCAAGGCTCATGACCGACGCGTTGTCTGGCTCGATTCTCATCACCACCTCAGAGCACGGCACGACCGTGGCGGTCGCCCTCCCCGCCGGCCAGCCAAAGGAGGTCGCCGCATGACCGGCCGCATGACCAGTTGGTTCATCCTTCCGCTCCTCTTGCTCGGAGCTTGCCGCAGCGCCACCCCGGCGCAAGGAGCGCCCACGGTCGACCTCACCGAGTTCTCCATCATGGCCCTCGGGACATTCGACGCCGGTCCCAACGCAATCACCATCCACAATGACGGTCAGTTCGGCCACACATTGGTCATTGCCGACAAAGACGGTACGGTCATCGACGTGACCGGTGTCATCGCGCCAGGCGAATCCTCGGTCTATTCCGTAAACCTCAACCCAGGGACCTACGAGCTCAGCTGTCGGATCGTCATCCAAACCGGCGAAGGCCAGCTCATTGATCACTATCAAGAGGGCATGCTCACCGCCGTCGAAGTCGGTGCGAGCTCATGACGGGTCAGGGCCGCTCCTTCAGACGAGGGTGATGTCTGCCCGCCGCAGAGCCTCGGCCGCTTCAGAGCCGTCGTCTGGTTCAAGATTCACCGCGGCTGTCAGATGGAGCGGGACCGACGTATGCCATCCCTCCGCTCTGGAGTCCAACGCCGTGGACCTGACGCAATAATCAAGCGCCAGACCGACCACCACCACCCGCTGGATCTCCCGCTGGTGCAAGAGTTTCGCCAGCCCCGTTTGCGTCACATCTCCCGTGATCGGATCACGCATCGTGAAACCGGAGTATCCGTCCTCACCGTTGGTCCCCTTGCGGACCGTGGATCCCGCCACGATCAACCGGGGATGGAACTCGGCTCCCCAGGTGTCGGCAACGCAGTGGACCGGCCACCTGCCACCATCTTTGGCGAAATGGGGGGTTGCTTTCGGATGCCAGTCCTGAGTGTAAACCACCAACGCACCTCCGGCGGCGGCCCGGATGATCTCGCCGTTGATGGCGCCGACTAGTGCCTCTCCACCGACCACCGACAAACTTCCCGCCGGATCGGCGAAATCGTTCTGCATATCGACGACGATCAGGGCCGTCTTTTCGCCGAAGGTTGTCATGGGCCGATCCTACGTCAGTAGCATTGCCACCGTGCTTGCCGACGGCTTCCTTTTCACCGATCACTACCAGTTGACGATGGCTCAGTTGTATTTCCACATGGGCCTGCACGAACGCCGGTCCCAGTTCGACTATTTCTTCCGGGCATACCCCAATTACGGCACCCATCAAGCGGGATATGCGATCTCGGCGGGCCTGGGACCGCTGCTCGATTGGATGGCCGACACCAGGGTTGGCCGCGCCGAAGTCGCCGCCCTAAGAGCCTTGCAAACCTCGACTGGTCAACCTGAGTTCCGGTCTGACTTCGTTGAATGGCTCGCTGATTGCGGTTCGTTCGGCGCCGTCTCGCTGTGGGCGGTTCCGGAGGGTCGGGTGGTTCACCCCAACACCCCTCTGGCAGTCGTAGAGGCTCCACTCGCCATCGCCCAGATCCTCGAGACCCCGCTCCTCAATCAACTCAACTTTGCCTCATTGATTGCCACCAAGGCATCACGCGTCGTCGAGGCGGCCAGCGGTGGGTCGGTTTTGGAATTCGGGATGAGAAGGGCACCGGCCTGGGGAGCAAATACTGCCTCACGGGCCTCGCTCATCGGTGGCGCTGAAGCTTCATCGAACGTCGGCGTGAGTTTGGACCTCGGATATCCGTCGCGCGGAACCCACGCCCACTCCATGGTACAAGTGTTCATGGCAGTGGCCGGCGGTGAGCTTGAAGCGTTCCGGGCCTACGCCGACCTCTATCCCGACGACACGACCCTCCTCGTTGACACCGTCGACACGCTGGAATCGGGCGTCCCGAACGCCATCCGGGTGTTCGAAGAGCTGCGGTCGAAGGGCCATGAACCAAAAGGCATTCGCCTCGACTCTGGCGACCTCGCCCATCTCTCGGTTCGTTCTGCCCGAATGCTGAACGTGGCCGGCTTCGAAGATGTACGCATTGTGCTGTCGAGCCAACTCGATGAGCTGACGATCTGGCAGATCCGAAACCAGATTCTCGAGGAGGCGGCGAGATATGACGTCGATCCGGGCCGGGTACTCAGTCGACTCGTCTACGGCGTCGGCGCCAGGATGGTGACGTCGGAAGGTGATTCGAGCTTTGACGGCGTATATAAGACCGTCGCGGTCGAGGATGACGCCGGAGACTGGCAGCCAGCCATCAAGATCTCGGACTCTCCCGCCAAAGTTCAGAATCCGGGTCGCAAGCGCCTGTGGCGTATCTACGACCGGCGCGGCGTCGCCACCGCCGATTTGGTATCGCTCAACGGCGAGCAGGTCACCACTCCGGTGAATCTCATCCATCCAACCCAACCCGGCGTAAGCCGCATCCTTACCGAGCCTGAGGTGAGTCGCATCGAACCACTTCTGGTTCACGTCCTTGACAACGGAAAGCGCTCGGCGGACCTGGGTGGCATCGAGCAGGCCAGGGCCAGGAGATCCGCCGACCTACAGCAGCTCGATCCTGGCGTGCGACGCCTCGTCAATCCGCACACCTACCACGTATCCCTCACGCCACAATTGTCAGAACTAAAAGCCTCAATGGTCCGATCTTTTCGAAGTTCGATCCCCTCCTAGGCGGGCGACTCGCCTTCCAACCATTCCAGGTAATCGGCTCGATCGGCTGCTATCACCTCGGGCGGAGCAGGTCCCGAGCACCCGGACTGGCGAAGATATTCGGCGGCGGCGAGAACGTCCCGCCAATCCTTCCGGGCTTCATCCATCCATGCCGACAAGCGGTCCCCGTCGCCCTCCGACAGCTTGACCAGCGCCAGTTGGACCCGGACTCCGTCATGCTCATCTCGCAACCCCATCACGGCATCTTGTTCGTCGACTGGGAACATCGCCTGCACCTTTTTCACAAGTACGTTCCGATCGGTCACCCCTTCATTGTCGCGTCAAATGTCGTTCGCCGTCTCGGAGCCAGGTGGATCTCTTCAATCGGGCGTACCGGATCCCAACCTCGGAGAGTCGGGCTTTCTAACATGCCCAGAGGAGGCGCCTGTATGAGGTCTTTTGAATATCTGGCACCGAGTTCGCTAAACGAACTCCTTGAAGTCATGGGAGATCGGGCCCCCAACTTCAAACTGCTCGCCGGCGGAACGGATCTACTGGTCGACCTTAAACATGGACCGAGCGGACCCAAACTGGTCATGGATCTCGGCGCCGTGCCCGAGTTGAAAGGTATCGAAGAAACCCCGCTCGGTTTGCGCATCGGAGCCATGGTCACCCATTCACAAATCCAACAGTCGGCGTTGATTGCCGAACACGCACCGGCAATGATGGCGGCCGCCGCGACCATTGGGGCGGTGCAAACCCGCAACATGGGAACGATTGGTGGAAACTTGGTGACGTGCGTGCCTTCACTCGACAGCGGCCCGGTTTTGGTCGCCCTCGACGCACAGGTAACCGTGGCCGGTGTACATGGTCGCCGAGTGCTAGCGATCACCGAGTTCTTCGTTGGGCCCCGCCAAACGGCACTGGCGCCGGACGAATTACTCGTCGACATTCTCATTCCGACAGCCATGTTGGGGCGGGCGACTGCGTTTCGAAAGTTCGGTCTCCGAAAAGGTCAAGCGCTTGCGCTGGTAAACGCGGCCGCCAGCATCGCCGTGGATAATGATCGCATCGTCGAAGCCCGGATTGCGCTGGGAGCGGTCGCCCCGACCGTCATCCGGGCAACGGACGGCGAACGAGTCATAACCGGTAGGTCCACCGATGATGTGGGCGCCCTCCGAGAAGCTGCTGCAGTTGCGGTCACCGAAACAAGACCCATAGACGATTTTCGAGCTTCGGCCGCCTACCGGCGCGAACTGGTCGCCGTGGGCACCTACCGGGTACTTGAAGAGGCCCTGGCCTTGGCGACTAGGTCATGAAAGGAACCGTGTGCACCAGGTCGAAATGATGGTCAACGGACAGGTCAGGCGAGCCGAAGTACCGGCCGAGACCACCCTGCTGTCGGTCCTGCGGGAAACCTGGGGCCTGACCGGGTCCAAGCTGGGCTGCGACGTCGGAGACTGCGGAGCCTGCACGGTATTGGTTGACGGTCTCAGCGTTAACGCGTGCCTCCTGCTGGCCGTCCAGGTCGACGGGCAGGAAGTCTTGACCATCGAAGGCATGGGCGGTTTTGACTATCTTCATCCGATTCAGGCTGCCTTTGAGCGTCTCTCGTCCATCCAGTGCGGCTTCTGCGCACCGGGTATCGTCATCTCGGCCAAGGCGCTCATCGACAAGAATCCACACCCGACCGAGCAGGAAATACGCGAGGCCCTCGCCGGAAACCTCTGTCGTTGTACCGGCTATACAAAAATCATCGAAGGGATCGCCGAAGCCTGTCGGGCCCCGGCCATCACGGACGGGATCAGCGTGACAGAGAGCGGACATGTCTGAAAAACCCACCAAAGAGAAGACTGCCGATCTCGGAGACTTGCTAGCCGAACCCCGGGTCGGCCAATTACCGGCGGTTACTCGAGGCCCGATCCCGGTCGTCCAGGCTCTCACGGTCGGCGCCAATCAACAGACCCCGGCCGTCGGTCAGCGAGTCACCCGACTCGATATCCGAACCCACGTGACGGGTAGCACCCGATACATCGACGACCTCGCCTTCCCTGGCATGCTCCACGTGAAGATTCTGCGCAGCACCCAGGCCCATGCCCGGATTCTGTCCATTGACACAACGGCCGCCCGAGCCATGCCTGGAGTGGTAGCAACGCTTACCGGTGACGAGATTCCTGAGAATTCGTTCGGTTCGTCCTATCAGGATCAACCGGTCCTGGCCGTCGATCGGGTCCGTCATCAGGGTGACGGGCTCGTGGCCATTGCCGCCGAAACGGAGCAACAGGCGTCCGATGCATTGGCAGCCGTCAAGGTCACATACGAGCCACTTCCCGCTCTGTTCGACCCGCTCGAAGCCATCCGCCCCGACGCTCCAAAGATCCACCGAGACAACAACGTCTACGCCTCCAAGGTGATCATCAGAGGCGATGTCGAAAAGGGATTTGCCGAGAGCGACCAGATTTTTGAGCGTCGATACCGGACGCAGATGATCGAGCACGTCCCGATGGAGCCCTTTGCGGCCATTGCGCTTTGGGAGCCAGACGGACAACTTCACGTGTATTCAAGCAACGGCCGGATCACCCTCGGTAGAGCCGACCTGGCCCGCACTCTACAAATGCCGATGAACCGGATCCGGGTGACCGCCACCTTCATCGGTGGGAACTTCGGCGGCAAGAACGAGATCAGGACCGAGCCGATCCTCGCCTTGCTGGCCAAGAAGACCCGCCAACCGGTCAAGGCAACCTTCAACCGGGAAGACGAGTTCATCGCCTCGACAACCAGGCACCCGATAATCATGGACTACAAAACCGGAGTCGCCGATGACGGACACCTGATCGCCCGGTCCGTACGATTGGTTCTGGACGGGGGCGCCTACGCATCGTGGAGCGAAACAACGGTTGGCAAGGCGGCGATTCTGGCCGCCGGACCGTATCGGATACCGAACGTTCATGTCGAAGGTCACGCCGTCTACACCAACAAGACGGTCACCGGCGCCATGCGGGGATTCGGCGCTCCTCAAGTCGCCTTTGCATACGAGTCCCAGATGGATGAGATTGCCAACACGCTCGGCATGGACCCGCTGGCCATCAGGCTTCTCAACGGATTCAGCGAAGGATCGATCAGTCATACCGGGCAGGTACTCCAGGCCGTCGCCCTGGAGGAAACACTGCTCACCGCCGCCAAGCGCAGCGGGTGGATGGAGGAAGGCACATGAAGCACGCCGGTCGAGGCATCGCATGCATGTGGTATCCGATCGGGTTTACGGTGGCGGCCAACCCGAGTTCGGCGGTCGTCAAGGTCAACGAAGACGGAACCGCCACCTTGTTGACGGGGACCGTTGAGGTCGGACAGGGATCACTGACCGTGCTCGGTCAGATCGTCGCCCAGGAACTCGGCATCTCTGCTGAAGACGTCCATGTCATTTCGGCCGATACCGACGTCACACCAATGGATACCGGCGCTATCGCCAGTCGCACCACCTTCGTGACCGGCAACGCGGTCAGACTGGCCGCCGCCGAAGCAAAGTCGATTCTTCTCGAGGTGGCCGCAGAGATGCTCGGCGTCGAGGTCAGAGAACTCGAAGCTGCCAACCACCAGATCCGGGTCAAGACGTTCCCGGAGAAACGGATATCGCTGGCCGACGTTGCAATGGGTGCGCAGATCGCCAGAGGCCGACCACCACTCGGGAGCGCGTCATTCAATCCCCCGACCGTCGCCATGGATCCCGAAACCGGTCAAGGCAAACCGTTCGCCGCCTACGTGTACGCGACCCAGATAACCGATGTGGAAGTCGACGACGAAACCGGCGAGGTCGAGGTCCTCCATGTATACGCCGCCCACGACTCCGGCACTGCCATCAACCCCGCGCTCGTCGAAGGACAAGTCGAGGGCGGAATCGCCATGGGAATCGGCATGGCGCTATCCGAGGAGATCCTGTTCAATCCCGAGGGCCGCCAGATCAACCCGAATTTGACCAACTATCTGATCCCGACCAGCCTCGACATGCCCCCGATCGACATCGACATCATTGAAAGCTACGACCCGGTCGGACCGTTTGGAGCCAAAGGGGTGGGCGAGCCCACTCTGGTGCCGACCGCTCCAGCCATCCTGAATGCGATTTATGATGCGGTTGGGGTACGCATCACCGATCTCCCCGCCACTGCCGAAAAAATCCTTATGGCGATCCGGAAAAAGGAACGATCCAACGTCAAAGGACTCGAACCCGGTGAGGGCGACACCTAACGGTTCCCTCGTCAGCTGCGGCTGCCCGTCAGGTCGTGTATCAGCGCTGAGACTCGGTCTGCAGGCTCCAAAACGACCAGGCGGGCTAGATCAACTCCCTCGCTCAGGGCAAAGTGGGAGCGGGAGTTCCATAGACCACGACGTTGTCCTCATACGATCGCAATGACTGATTGAACGTCCCGCCACAGGTGATGAGAACCACACCGGGGTCGCTGTCTTTCGAGAAGATGCGGTCGAATGGCAATTCCGTCTTGCCGTATTGGGCAACCTCGGTGACAACGAACGTGCGATAGGAACCGTCGTCGTAAGCCACTTCAAACGGATCTCCAACGGACATGGCAGTGAGCTTGCTAAAGACACCGTTGCGCCCGTTGTAGGCGATATGAGCGGCCAGTACCGCAGAACCGCGATCACCTGGCGTGGGACCGTACTGATACCAGCCCACTTCTTTGGCACCGGGTATCTCCATCTCACCATTGTCTAGAACGCCGACCGGAACGATCGCTGCATCGTTGACTCCAATGGCAGGTACATGCAATCCAATCGGTACTGGACGATCCTGGAACAGCTTGTCAGGGTCGTACGCGGCCGAGCCAATGGGTTCGACGAGGTCGGCGAGGGGTGACGTTGCGACCGAACCGAGAGTGGTAGTCGTCACTGGCACCGACGTCGTGGTCGAAGCAACCGACTGAAGCGTCGTAGCCGAGGTTGAGGAATCAACCGTGGAGTAGGTACAGGCCGCCGACGTGGCGACCACCAATGAGAGAAGCAGATAACGCATGGTCAAAGTAAAAGAGGGGTGGGATGCCCTATCGGCATCCCACCCCTGGTTTATTGCTCTACCGCTCGACCGCAGTGCGACGACGGAGGGCGAAGCCGGCGATGGCGGCCAGGAGGACACCACCCGCGGCAGCCCAAGGGGTTGCCGACTCAACCGGGCTGTTGCCCGTGTTGACGGCAGCCGGAGCCGTGCCAAGTCCGCTAATCGACTCGGTGAGGACCGTGAGCGATGCGGCGTCAAGGGAACCGACCGCATACACGATCAACGACGTACCATCAGCGATTGGCAGATCGGCCGGGCCGATGACGACCGGCTCGGTGGTGCCGGTCGGAACCACGGTGGCGGAAATCGTGCCAACAGCCAGGTCGGCAGAAACGCCATCCGGGTTGGCCAGGTTCGAGAAGGCTACCGCGCCATTTGCAAGCACGTCGACAGCTGGGGCAGCCGCCGTGTGGCGGACCGTGAGACGGCCTTCACCGGCTGCGATGGCCGAGGTATCGTTTGCAAACACCGACAGGGTCGCGGTGCCATCAGCGGTCAGGTGGGCAATAATCGTATAGTTGCCAGAGGCAGGCAGTGCGACATCGCCAGCATCGATCGCAACCGTGTCGGTCCCTGCGAGCTTAACCTTAAGGCCCTCAAGCGTCGCGCCGGCCAGTGCCGACAGATCCTGAGTTTCGCCGAACTGGAAGTTCTCGAATACGTTGGCCCCACCGGCTTCAACGTCGACTGCGGTATCGGGAATACCATGGATAAGGTGAATTCGGGGTGTCTCCTGGGCCATGGCCGGTATGGAAATCGCCATGACGGAGAGTGCCGTCAACAATAACAATAGTTTCTTCACAATTCGTCTCCTTGAGAGTATTTAGCACTAATACGAAGCAGTCAGGAAAACGGATTAAATCTCACCCGACTAGTCTGGAATCGACACTGGTGACCGGTAGGCATCCGATGTCGGGCTTTCACGACAGCTAACCACGCGACATCCCTCAACCTCGCAAGGTGGGGAGACAGGAGCACACTCATGGGTGACGCACCCAAGAAGGTCACGGCCCCGGCCATCGCAGCCCGCAAGGGAGGCGAACGGATCGCCATGGTGACCGCCTACGACGCCCCCTCGGCCTCGATCGCATCAGCAGCCGGTATCGACATCATCCTGGTTGGTGACTCGGTTGCCAACGCCATGCTCGGCCACGACCACACTCTGGCCGTCGATGTCGACATCATGATCCACCACACGGCAGCAGTCGCCCGCGCCAAGCCACATTGCCTCGTGGTAGGTGACCTCCCCTGGATGAGCTATCACATCTCGGTATCCGAGGCGGTGCGCAATGCCTCCCGACTCATCCGCGAGGGTGGTGCCGAAGCAGTCAAGCTCGAAGGCGGCGCCAACCGACTACCCGTGGTTGAGGCGATCATCAATGCCGAGATTCCCGTGATGGCCCATATCGGGCTCACGCCGCAATCGGTCCACGCCATGGGCGGGTACAAAGTTCAAGGCCGAGCGGTGGTCGACGCAAAAGGACTCATTTCCGATGCCAAGGCCCTGGCAGAGGCGGGCGTATTCAGCATCGTGCTGGAAGGCGTGCCAGACACGGTCGCTCAACTCATCACCAAAGAAGTCGGCATTCCGACGATCGGAATCGGGGCAGGCGTCCACTGCGATGGACAGGTTCTCGTTTGGCACGATGTATTGGGCCTGCACGACGGTCACTATGCGAAGTTCGTTCGCAAATACGCCGACTTACGCCAACAGGCGGTTGAAGCGTTATCCCAGTACGCTGCGGACGTGCGCAACGAAACGTTCCCTGGTGAAGACGAGACGTACCACATGACGGATGAAGCCGCCGCCGCGCTATTCGAGGAGGAGCCACGCGACCTCTCCTGGCCGCTTTCCTGGTAGCCGTCCTTTCCAGTTGCTCATCGGGCTCCCCGAGGGAGCCCGATGTTGTTGGCAGCTCCTCAACCACAACCGCCACCACCAGGCAGTCGACGACAACGACAACGACCACAACCGCGGTCGTTCCCGAGGCGACACTTCCGGACGCCGTGAACACCGGAGACATCGAGGGCTTCGAGCTAACCACCATCCGACTCAACAGCGAGGATCTGCTCGTCGCGGTGGCCGACACCAGCCAACTACGGGCACAGGGCCTTATGGGCGTCAGCTCTCTCGGCGATGTCGATGGCATGATTTTCGCCTGGCAGGAGCCGACCACAGGCTCGTTCTGGATGTGGACCGTGCCGATTTCTCTCGACGTAGCCTTTTTCGACGGCGCCGGACAGTTGGTTGACGTCTTCACGATGTCGCCATGTGTGGATGGCGAATCGTCGGATTGCCCGCGCTACACCCCGGGGAGTAGCTACCGGTTTGCTCTCGAACGCCAGGGCGGCGAGCTTATCGCTCTACCTACCGATTCGATCCTGGACGTCGATCTAGCGTCCTTCTTCCAGCCGTAGCTCCAGTGCGGCCATCCGGTCGTTGAGCCGAGCCACTTCGGCCTCCAACAATTCAAGCCGGGACGGAACCGGCTCGCTCGCCGTGTCTCGACTCTCAGGCGGGGCAACATCATAATCCGATGCATTGCCGCCCAACAGATGCATCCACCGTGGTTCTTTCTGACCGGGGACTCGTTCGAGGAGCACGGCAACCGGAATATCCGCCCGGGCCATCGACTCCAACACGCTATCGGCCTGTTCCAACGAGTCCAGCTGGACGTACCGTTCGGTCCGGAGCCGCAACTCACCGGAGGTCTGAGGGCCGCGTAACAACAGAACGGCGAGGAGTGCTTTCTGTTCCCGGGTCAGATCGAGACCCTCATCGGCGATCTCGAGGTGTTTGAGCGCCCGCTCCCCGGTCCGCTTGACCGTCCGAGCCAGTCCTTGTGCTCGCAGCGAGTCCATCGCCTCGATGGCTTCCGCCTCGTCGAGGCGCATGATCGGATTCCGGTTCGAGGTCTGATTGCAGGCCGCCACCAGCGACGCAGTTGTCAACGGATAGTGATCCGGGGTTGTCATGTGTTTTTCGATGAGCGCCCCAAGCACCCTTGCTTCGGCTGATGTCAATTCCACAATCGCAACCTACCAGTACCCTTGAATCATGCGAAACGTACTCTTGGTTTTGGCGGCGATAACGCTGACTTCGTGTGCATCCAGCCAGCACGGTCCTTGGGTCGACGACGCCGACCGCATCGCCAATGGTGTCAACGAATACCCCAGCGAGTTCGTCTGCGACGAAAAGGGTGTGACCTTCCTGGATTTCGCCGGGCACAGATACGCGGCCGACCCATTGGGACTGCTCGGGCCCTTACTAAACGACCGCGGAGAAGCATTGGTGTACGGACCGTCAGATCGCCCCCTTGAGAACCTCTACTCCTCAGGTCTTACACACACCTTTGGCCTTCCAGGGGAGGATCCGACAGTGCGCGAACTGTATGTCGACCTCGATGGCAACCAGGACTACGTCTACATTTCCGTCGGCGGCGCCCGCCTCGAGCAATGGCCCCGCGCCGATCAGGGCTGCCCGACCAATCCCGATCTAGCCAAGTAACGGTTGGCCGGCAATCACGGTTTCGAGCATGCCTGACACCATATTCATCATCGAAAAGAGCCGGTCATCTTGTTCCTGGTCCGGGGCCAACTTCGAGACAAGCTCCAAACCAAGAAACAGTGAAGATACGGCGTAGGCCATGTCACCGAACGGTAGAAAGGCCTCGATCGGTGAGCCGGCAAAGACCTGGCGCAGGGCTGTCTCGACCAGGTCAATCCATGGTTGGAAGGCTTGCACGACGGCGTGGCCCATCTCCGGATCCGACGCCGCCCCGGCCATGAGTTGAGCGACCATGGTGATCGAGCCCCGCTCCATGTCCTCAGCGTGCAGGGTGGCCGCGACATGCACGAGGTCGCTTAGGTCGGTGATCCCTTCGATCCGCTGGCGGTACCGCTCGACCTGAATCTGCGACGATCTTTCGATCGTGGCGATGAGAAGATCGCGCACGCTCCCGAAGTGGTAGAAGATCAGGGCCTGATTGAACTCTCCGTGGGCGGCTATCGCTCTGGCGCTGGCTCCGGTAATGCCTTCGTCGACCAGGGTGTCAAAGGCGGCATCAAGGATGCGTTCTTTGGTTATATCGCCGATCGTCCTGCTTGGCACTGCCACCTCTGTCACATTAGGGACGGTCATTCTTGCCCGCCCAAGACACAGATCACCATGAGCAAGTCCATCAGATTCTCCTCTTTGAGCAACCGCTTTGATCGTTCGCTCAAATCATATCCGACCATTGGCCGATGTCAAGCCATCGCTCAAAATGACGGGCTAAAGGCTTCGGATCCAGGAGATATCGGCAATGTGATCCTTGGCCGATCCGGGCGTCTCAACGAGGATCGGGGCATCGACCGCCCGGAGTACATCGGCCAACTCGTCGGGCGGAATCTCGCCGTTCGTAAGGTTTTGGTGCCGGTCGCGGCGAGAGTCAAACGCATCCTTCGAGTCGTTGCAATGGACCAGGTCGATCCGCCCGGTTGCATTCAAAACCCGCTCAACGAGACCTTCAAAGGCCTCTCCCCCGGCCCAGGCGTGACACGTGTCGAGACAGAATCCCGGGTTGAGGTCGGCAATCTCTTCCCATAATCGAGCAATCACCTCGATCTGTCTGGCCATGGCTACCTCCCCGCCGGCCGTATTCTCAATAAGGATCGGAACGTCGGTTTCAATCGCCTCCAGGGCCTTGCGCCACCGAATGAACCCCTCACTCTCTTCTGCATCCTCGCCGGTCATATGACCACCATGAACGATGAGCCCCAACGCACCGACTGCAGACGCCGCGTCGGCCGATTCCTGCAGGATCTTTCGCGAGGGAATTCGAACACGGTTGTTGCCCGATACGACGTTGACGAGGTATGGAGCATGAACATAGATGCCGACCTCGGAGGCCCTCAAGGCTGTCGCGTCGTCACGCAGCGCCGGTTTCTTCCATGATTGAGGATTCGACAGAAACACCTGAACGATGTCGGCGCCGCGCTCGGCAGCTTCTTCGAGCGGGTGTCCAGATTCGACGTGGGCGCCGACCAACATCAAACCACTGCCCTGGAACGAATAGCCAAGTCGGTCAAGGCCTCAGCTACGTCCGCCGGGGTTCTCGTCCAGTGGCGGGCCGTAATCGCCAGCGTGTGGTCGTCGATCCATCGGGCGCCCCAGGGATCCTCCGGAATCGACTCGGACGTCGTGACCGTCACCATGAGCGCTTCCGAGACATGGTCAAGATGCGTGAGTCGGCCTCCCCGAACGTCGTCAATCGTCGACCACGGGATCTTGGTGGGCCGGCCAAACCAGCCACCGAGGTGAACGGTCATACCGCCCTCGTCTGCGACGAGCACTTTGCGAGGAATCAGGAGATCCCGAAGGCCGTGCACAATCAATCCGAAACCAAACGTCCCATACGCGGCCGCCCACAAGTAGTCGCGGGCTTCGAAGGGATCGATCTCACCCAGGGTGAATGGCACTCCGAACCGTTCAGTCAACCAAACGACAAAGGCAGTGCTCTCGAACCAGGCCGCCACACCCGACAGCAGTCCACCAACCAGAAAGTCGGCCAGGATTGTGGCCCCAAGCAGACCGAGCATGGCCCAACCAAACGTCCGATGTGGCTTGACCCGGACAACGATCATACGAGGCCCAGGGTCTCTGGCGTGAGCAAGGCTATGTAAGGAATACCTCTCGCAGCCATCTTTTCGGTTGCGAGGCCCTCAGACCGATCTACCAGGCAGATGGCCTGGACGACGATCAGCCCGCCAGCTTCGGCCGCGTCAATTGCTTCCATAAACGCCCCCGTGGTCGTGGTCGTATCTTCAAGAATCGCCACCCGTTCGCCAGCGACGACCGGCCCGACCAGGCGCCCGCCTGTGCCGTGGTCCTTAGCGACCTTCCGAATCGAAAAAGCGTTCAACGGGCGACCCCGGTCGGTGGCGACCAAGGCTGTCGCGATGGCGATTGGGTCGGCGCCCATCGTCATTCCACCGACGGCGACTAGATCGTCGGCCAGCCTTGACAAGACGGCCCCGGCCACCAATCGGGCCCCTCGACCTTCAAACGTGGTCTGACGGCCGTCGAGGTACCACGACGAGGTGGCCCCCGATCGGAGCGTGAAGGGACCATCCGTCCGGATGGCGTGATTCATCAGGTGATCCTTCAATTCGGAAACTTCTTCCGACAAACCGTTCAAGTTCGACCCCTCAAATGTCGATATTCATGGCATAACACGTCCAGCCTCCTGTGTTATCCGACCATGGCGACCACCCTCAGGGGTGGTCGCTTACGTTAACCGGTCGGCCGAACAAGGGTGGCCGCCCTCGAGGATTCTATTCGTGACACGGTACCGGTCACCTGATGAGTCAAGGAAACCCGATATCCTGTCGCCAACATGAAGGCCCCTAACGCTCAAACGATCCGCCACGCACTCTATGTGGCCGGAGCGGTAGCGTTTTCTACTCTGGTCTTCTTCGAATTCGGCAAGGACCTCGGCGACGCGGCCGCCCTCGTGTCCGTGGTACCCGTGGCTCTGGTGGCCGCTTTCTTCGGGGGCCGTGCCGGCCTGGTAGCAACCGCGTTGGCGTTTCCTTTCAACACGTTCCTACTGGATTACCTTTCTGGCGTCCGAAACGATACAGGCGCCGTGACGCAAACTCGCGCCCTGATCACGCTGTCTCTGGTGATCGTCAGCCTCGCCTCCGGTCGGTACCACATCCTGAGGAAGAGAGTCCTGCAATTGGAAGACGCCGATCGGGTCTCCGTGGGCTCGGCCATCCGATCAGAGGAACGGTTGCGCACCCTCCTATCGGCGGTGCCGGACGCCATAGCCAGAATAAGTCGGACTGGACGGGTGCTGGAGATTCACGGCGAGACCGGACTCCTCGATCGAAGCGACTATCTGTACCGCAATCTGAGCGATTTTCTGCCCGCAGAATTCGCCACGGCGCTGGTCGATGGCATACAGCGCGCCCTAGAAAGTAGCAAGGTGCAGGTCGTATCGGGTAACGCCGCCCTTGCTGGAACCGAACGTGCTTATGAGGTCAGGATCTCACCGGACGGGTTGGAAGCCGTTGCCACAGCCAGGGACATCACAGCCCAACGACGGGCCGACCAGCGCGAAAAACACGGCAACGCCGTCAGTACCCATGACAGCTTCGTAGCGGCTATCGCCCACGAACTGCGCACCCCTCTGTCGGCGGTGATCGGCTTTTCCCAGGAGTTGCGCGACCATGGTGGGACCTTCTCCGAAGCCGAGCAAACTGAAATTATCGACACAATCGCCAGCCAGGCCGGGATTCTGCGGTACCGCATCGAGGACCTAATCGCGGCCGCGCGCGCCGACGTCGGTCTGATCGAGGTGGCCAAGGGTCCGTTCGACCTAAACCACCTGACCAGAGAAGTTGTTGCCTCATTACCCGATAACCAGGTTCGGGTCATCGGCGAAACGACCATCGCCAACGCAGATCGATTTCGCACCGTGCAGGTCATCCGAAACCTCGTGGACAACGCCGTGACCCATGGCGGCGGCGAGGTATTCGTCACAGTCGAGTCAACCACCAGCGGTGTCCAGGTCGGGGTCCATGACGACGGCCCCGGAGTAGGTCTTGAGAATCCTGCTGAGGTGTTTGAGCCCTATCGGACCGACGCCGAAGCCGAGACCCAACCCGATCGCCTCGGGTTGGGCCTGGTCGTTGCCCGTCAACTCGCCCGTCTCATGGATGGCGATGTCACATACGAACGCCGGAACGGTCTCAGCTCGTTCGTCTTCTCGCTACCGAAAGCAACCTAATGCCGCAGTTTGAGTGCAACGTGTGTAGAAAGTCATTCGCTGTCCGCCAAGACATCATTGACCGGTACGACAATTGGGTTCCCTCTCAATGCCTCGATTGCCGCAACCTGAAGACCAGGTCCTCGTCGAGGTCGGCGAAAGCAGTCGCCGGCGAATCCAAATCGACGGCCCGCCGATCCAGGTCACGAACCTCACGCGAGTCACTCTCGCTGGCGCAAGTGCTCGAAGAGTTCACCGACGGCCCGGACACGGGCGTCTTCACCGATGGGTCATCAATACCAAACCCTGGCCCGGGCGGTTGGGGTGCGGTATCCGTCGTCGGCGGCGAGATCGTCGCGTCGGCCCATGGACACGAGCCCGATACAACCAACAACCGAATGGAGTTGACCGCCCTCATAAAAGGCGTCGATCTCGTGCCCCAAGGAACTCCCACCACGCTGTTCTCGGATTCGAACCTCTGCATACAAACCATCAACGAGTGGGCTGCCGGGTGGGAACGTAATGGGTGGAAACGCAAGAGCGGACCCATCAAGAACCTCGATCTCGTCCAAGAGTTATACGCCCTCGCCCGGACTCGCCGTGAACTCACATTCAAGTGGATCAAGGCACATGATGGATCCCGATGGAATGAATACGCCGACGCCTTGTCAACCGCCTGGAACCGACCAAACTTATAGCGACACACGGCGGCCAGGTCGGTACGATAAGACTGTGACACAATCGGTTCTTTCGCGACCTCTGTATCGCCTGTACGAGCGTCAGCTTGAACGCGGGCTGGATTCGACACGCCTCCCACGCCATATCGGAGTGATCCTTGATGGCCACCGGCGTTATGCCAGAACCCAGCGCTTGCCCGACTACACAGCCAGCTACCGGGAAGGTATGGCAAAATTCGAGCAGTTCATCGAGTGGTCCCAGAAGATCGGTATCGAAACCATTACCGGGTGGGTGTTGTCGCCTCAAAACATGACCCGACCTGAATCGGAACTCCTCCCCTATTTCGAAGTACTCAAAGACCTGTTCTCCCGACTCCCCCGACTAGCGGCTCAATACGACATGTCGCTACGGGTCATTGGCTCACTCGACCTGCTTCCCGACGACCTGGTCCGGGCAGCCAAGGAGATGGAAGTCGCCCGACCGACCGGGACCCGTCAGCTCAATATTGCCATGGGATATGGGGGTCAGCAGGAAATCGTCGATGCTGCCCGCGAGTTGATGGGCGACCTTCTTCAAGACGGCATCACTCCCGAGGAGATCGCCGGGCGGGTGACCCGGGACTCGCTGGCAGCCCACATGTACCTATCAGATCTCCCGGACGCCGAGTTGATCATCCGCACGTCGGGCGAATCACGATTGTCCGGGTTCCTCTTATGGCAGTCGGCCTATGCCGAATTCTCCTTCGTCGATGTGCATTGGCCAGCCTTCCGAAGAGTGGATTTCCTTCGATCATTACGTGATTTTGCCCAGCGAGAACGACGTTTTGGGCAGTAGCGATTGGCAGACGGAGACTCCCCGGATCGGGCTCCGCACGTTTGACGAACGCGACCTCGATCTTTTCCTGGAGTATCGCAACGACCCCGAAATAGCCCGTTTACAGGGTTGGGAATTGCCTTACACCGAAGCGGAAGCTCACGAATTCTTTGAGGATTTATCCCAGATTCCGCCAGGGACTCCCGGCGAATGGCATCAATTCGCCGTCGTCGACAAGACGACGGGAGTCACGGTCGGAGACGTCGGGCTGCACGTGCGGGCGGCTGATCCCTCGACCGCCGACGTCGGCTACACCATCGCTCGCAGCTATCAACGAAAAGGCTACGCAACGGAGGCGGTCGGAGCCGTCATCAAGTTCGCGTTTGATGTGGTGGGCGTCAGAACCGTTTTTGCGAACGCACTCGCCGAAAACGAAGCATCGCGAGCCGTCGCCGAACGGGTCGGCATGGCCCTCGACAAACAATGGTTGACCAATGATGGCGAAGAGCTGGTCAGGTACTCGATCGTCAACTAGTGACTGTGATCGTCGCCCGAACCGGTGCGATCCTCGTGGGTATGGTCCTTACCGTGGGAATGGCCATCCGAACCGGCGGCCGGGAGACCCACTCAGCAGCCAGGCTCGCCATGATTTCCGCAACAGCTCGAACCATTCTTGAGCTTTATCGCCGTGTTCTTGATCGTGAGTCTGAGCCGCTCTGCTCGCGGCAAGTCGGAATTCTTCCAGTTCCCCAACACATGCGTGAATCCAGGTCGTGACATGAAGAACAGCGTAGGCGCCTGTGGGAGAATACGAGCATGCTTGCCTTGCTCGCCGACGGCGAGACCATCACGATTCGCCCGATCTCAAGAGCGGACCGCTCCCAACTGGCAACCGGATTGAGCGCGACGAGCGAGCAGAGCAGGTACCTCCGCTTCATGCGGATGGTCGACCGACTTAGCGAAGCTGAACTCGATTACCTTGTCAACGTGGACGGAGTGGACCACGTCGCCCTCGTCGCGGTGGTTGACGGAGGCCAGGGAATCGGCGTGGCCCGATACATTCGAGACACCGAGGACCCGGGCCTTGCCGAAGCAGCGGTCATGGTGCTGGACGCTCACCACGGTCGAGGCGTCGGAACCGCACTGGTCAAAGCGCTTGCCGATGTGGCCCTCACCAATGGCGTTAGTCGTTTCACCGCCTATGTCCTACCGGAGAATCGAGCCGCGATCGACGGTCTCACCAGGGCCGGGGCGGTCATCGAACAGGAAGCTGGTCTCTTGCGAATGACCGTCAACCTGCCACTCGAAGAAGACATGTTTTCTCAGAGTGCCTTACGGATGGCGCTGCGCGGCGCGGCGGTCGGCGACCTGACGTTGGATGATCAGCTCTGACAGAGCGCCTCGACATCGTCCGGGTCGACTGCCAGCGCACCGGTTAGATTGACGGCCCCGCTATGGGTCATGGCAATGTCATCTTCGATCCGGATCCCGATGCCACGGAACTCCGCTGGGATCTCATGGGTAATCGACCGGGCATCCTTGTTTTCCTCGGCCTCCAATTTGAGGGCCGCATCCCGGCCCATTCGGTATCGACGTTCGTAACGGGCATCAAGGTCGTACTCGACGAGAGCGAAATCAACTGTCTCCCGGTCAGGGTCGATGTAGATGCCCGGCTCAACGGTGAACGACATCCCGACCTCAAGAACCCGTGAGTCGTCTCCGACCTGAACCGACCCGGCATCGTGCACGTCCATCCCGAGCCAGTGCCCGGTGCCGTGCATGAAGTACTCGCGATAATGATGCATGCTCAAGGATTCTTCGATGCCGTTCGGCAACAATCCAAGGTCGATCAATCCTTCGGTAAGGACCTGCTTGGCCGTCTCGTGCATGTCACGATGGGTCGTGCCAACCGCCGCCCGGGCGATCGACGCCCGTTGAGCCGCCAGAACCACCTCGTATACGGCCCGTTGGGGGGCCGTGAAGGTACCGTTGGCCGGGAAGGTACGGGTGATATCCGACGAGAAGTAGCCGCACTCGGCTGCGGCGTCGATGAGTACCAGGTCACCGTCTTGGATCTGGCGGCGGTTCTCCGTGTAGTGCAGAATGGTGGCGTTCGGGCCTGACGCGACGATCGACGGGTACCCGTTCCGTGGCGACCCTTCCTGTCTGAACACGGACTCCATTGCCGACTGGACCTGATATTCGAGGGCGCCTGGTGTGGCGAAGCGCATGGCGGCTTGGTGTCCAAGAACCGAAACGTCGCAAGCCCTCCGGAGGTGTTCAAGCTCTGCATCCGACTTTCTCAATCGGAGCTCGGCAAGTGCCGGCGCAGGGTCGACGATCCGGGTGGGAATAGTCTTGCCGTACCGTGTCGCAAGGGGTTCCAATCCCTGGATCATGCCCAAAACGGTGGAGTCGAGCGGGCCTCCAATCCGATAGAAGACCGTCTCGGTTCCGATCAGGTGGTCTTTCAACTTGTCCGATAGGTCGTTGATCGGGTAGGCCTGGTCGGCTCCGAAGGTCGTTACCGCTCCTTCCGTTCCTGCCCGATATCCGTTCCAGATTTCCATCTCACGATCCCTGGGACGCACAAACAACGTGTACGGCTCGGTCGGATGTGAGGGATGGAGCACTGCCACCGCATCTGGTTCGGTAAACCCGGTCAGGAAGTAAAAATTTGAGTCCTGCCGAAACTCATAATGGACATCGTCGTTGCGGGTGGCTTCCCGACCGGCTGGAATGATGGCAACTCCGTCGCCGATTGTCTCGGCTAGCTGTGCTCTCCGGTGCGCAAATTGGTCCATGGGCGCCAGGCTACCGCCTCGATCAAGAGCATCAAACCAGATACAGGAATCCGGTTCGTCTCAGCACGAGGCCGGGTTGGGCGCCGCCGTTCGACCGTTTCGGTGCCAGGAGTCGACGGCTCGATCGACACGAGCAATCCTCAGCCTCTACCATCGGCGCAACGCAAGGAGACAGAGTTGACACGAGACCAGATCTTGACACGCCTTGGCGAACTCGCCAGCGAAATTGAATCGGCCAGGAACTACCCCGACGACGTCGCCTCCCTCTCTTCATTGACCGAGGAACGCGATGGCCTTCGTGACACGTTGAGATCGCACGCCCCCCTGTCGGTTGACGATATGAAGCGAGAACTCGATGGCCTTCGATCACATCTCGGCCGCTTCCCGAGTACTGGCATTGAGATGGCGCTCGGCGAACTCAGCGTGACAGGTACCCGAAACGCCATCGACGCCATCGCCGACGAGCAGAGTTCGGCGGATCCCCACAGTGCGGTGGTGTGGATCCGCCAACGTATTGCTTTTCTTGAAGACCAAATCAATAAGAACTAGGCCGGCTACGTGCGGGCCCTAGACCGGTCCAACCTTCCAGTACACGACAATCGCGCCCGCCCCTGATACATTCGACCCTATGGATATCGCCATCAAACTCTTCCTATCGGTCCTCGTTGGGGGAATAGTCGGCGCCGAGCGGGAATATCGGGACAAAGCTGCCGGATTTCGGACCATCCTGCTCATCACGCTCGGAGCCACCGTCTTCACCATCATCTCAAAAGATCTGGCCGGCCTGAACAATGATCCTGGGCGCATTGCAGCGGGAATAGTGACCGGAATCGGATTCCTTGGCGGCGGGGTCATTTTCAAACGCAACGGCAGTATCCAGGGCATAACGACCGCAGCCACCATCTGGTTGGCGGCGGCTCTCGGGATGGGCATCGGCGCCGGGGAGTACGCAACCAGTCTGGCGGCGTTCGCCATCATGATGGTGGTGCTGGTCATCCTTCCGAAAGCGGAAGCGCTCATTGGCGTCCAATCGGAGCAGTTGACGTATCGGATCGTCACCGTCTCAGACCAATCGAAGCTCGGGGAACTCCACCAACAGTTCCTGGCCCTCGGCCTGAAGGTTCGTTCCTTCAAAGAAGCCAAGGACCACGATCGAATGATCACTTTCTTCAATGCCGGCGGTCCCCAGGTCGCCCACCGGGCCCTCATGAAGGCACTGTACGAAGATCCTGAAGTTGTCGAGTTCGACACCTGACCAATACGTCCAACCCGAACCGTCAGAGCGCCGGAAGCCAACCGGCGATCGCCCGTCCGATCTCGGCTCCTGAGTCTTCCTGAATGAAGTGAATCCCCGGTACTGTCAGCTCACGTTGGTTTGGCCAGGACCGGCAAAACTCTCGCTGGCTGCCAACCAGTATCGATCCGGGTTCGGCATTGAAGAAATATTTCGGCACCTCGGATCGAGACAACCAATCCGAATAGTCGGCCACGATGTCGTGTACATCGTCGGGAAATCCATCGATGGGAATCTGCCGGGGCCAGGTCAGTGTCGGACGTCGGGCTTCGCCCCCGGCCAGATATGGGCGTCGATACTCAACCATTTCGGCGTCGGTCAGATCCCGGATAACCGAGCCAGGCAGCACCCGCTCGACAAACAGATTACGGTCAAGGATCATTGATTCGCCGGCCGGGGACCGCATCGCTTGAAAGAAGCCCCTGGCGGCCTCAGGCCAGTCATCCCAGCTGACGGGGCGCACGATGGCTTCCATATACGCAATAGCCTTGATCCGCTCCTGATGGCGAAATGCCCAATCGAATCCGAGGCCAGAACCCCAATCATGAAGCACCAGGGTGACGCGGTCTCCCAAGTCGAGGCGATCCAGCAGTTCGTCGAGATAGCGCCGATGTTCCACGAAAGAGTACGACAGGGGTCCCGAGTCCTCAAGCTTGTCGGAATCGCCCATTCCGATAAGGTCGGGTGCCACCAGCCGACCAAGGCCCTCGAGTTCCGCTATGACGAATCTCCACAAGAAGGATGAAGTCGGATTTCCGTGCAGGAATACAATCGCCTCGCCTTCACCAATGTCGAGATAGGCCATCTGCCGATCGAAAACGTTTTGAAACTGTTTTTCGTACATTTGGGTCCTCTGGTCAGGCGCCAACCTAGGTTAAGCGAAGTTCCTTCTCGTATGGGCTCGGAAACCGAAACCTCAGACCGACCGGTCCTATCCAGCGTGACAGGCAATCGGCCTCCCGTTCAAGGGCGGTCGTCGCCTCGACGCCGACATCTCGTAATAGACCGACCGCAATGGATCCGTCTGCCCGCTGCGCCCAACCTCCCACTATGGTCCCGTCTACCCAGACCGTGGGCCCGGCGTTGCCATTCCGATCGAACAAGCGACCAGCGAGATCGCCGAGGATCCAATCCCGCTGCTTCCAACCCATGACGCTGGGATCCAGCCCGGGCAGCAACGCCACCCAGGGGTCCGGTTGAGGCGAGAGCTCCAGGTCGTCGCCGAGCATGAAGGCCACTTCATCACCCACCTTGACCTCGACGGCCCCTACTCGATCGAGGGCCGCCCGGGTTTTGGCGACAGTCCACCCGGTCCACCACTTCACGTCTTCAAACGTTCCCGGGCCATAAGCCCGCAGCCAGCGTGCGACCAACTGGCGTTCGGCGTCCTGGGTGGCAACGACCCGCAGTGGCCGGCCGCCCCAAGCATCCAGCGAGAGCCATTCGTACTGAGACGAGCGCCAAGTACCGGCCGGCCGCCCTTTGGCTATCTGGCCGTCCATCGCCAGCACCATCAAAAGACGACTCGCCAGACTCATGAAAACGGCTGGCTGGGTGCCCTGTTGGACAACCAGGACCCGGTCGAGTCCGGCGACGTTATTCTTCATCTCAGTCGTTGTTGCCCGGCCCACCTTCTGCAAGTACGAAACGGTCGAGTTGGAAACCCGATCAATCCATCCATCGGGATCGGCAATTTCGTGATTGGCTTTGACAATCTTGAGTAGCTTGCGGCGCTCGTTGGCTACCACCCCCTTCGAGGCGGCGGCAAACATGACCGAGGCCAGGTCCGGCGGTGCCATGAACATGGTGCGCCGCATCGCCCAAATCCGCCAAACTTCCGGCTCGTCATAGAGGGCAGATTCAACATCTTCGATCGTGACCCCGTCGATTCGAGACCAAATCGACAGAAACACCGTGGCCGGATCGGAGCCGTGCAGGCCAACCAGGCCGTCGGCTACCTCTCCCACCGTTTCAAACGGCCTGGCGAATCCATGGCGCCAGGCGAGGCGCGCCCGGCGTTCTGCATCAGAGACCCGGAGCAACGAAACGTCCTTGCGTGATCGTGGCATCAAGAATCGCGAGCGTCCCCGTCCGGGACCCCCCAATCAAGAATTGGCGCCATCTCTTTGGCAGCATTCGAATAGCCATTGAACGACGATACCAAGTCGCAGATCCGAAGCCGTAAAGTGCGCCTCACATGGGCGCCCTACTTCCGATCTTTGTTGACATTTTGTTACCGGTCTTCGCGCTGGTCGGGATCGGTCTTGTCGTGGGCGGACGGATGGGCCTTGATCCAGCTCCCCTCGCCAAGGTTGCCTATTACGTCCTTGCCCCGGCCTTCTTCCTCGACCTCTTACGCCGGGCAGATATCGAGACCGCGGTGGTCACCAAAATGGCCGTCGTCATGGTCGTCACCACGGCAATTTTGTCGCTGCTCGGTCTGGTAGCAGGACGACTATTTCACTGGGGCTATTCGATCACCGCCGCCACGGTTCTGATCGCAGTATTCGGGAATGTCGGCAATTTCGGAATACCGATCGTCACCTTTGCCTTCGGCGAGGAGGCCCTCCCACTCGCCGGGGTCTCGTTCCTCATTATCAACTTCGCCGCGTTCATGATCGGGGTGACGACAGCGACCTGGCGTACTTCCTCGCCCGGGCGGGCGCTGTTCAGGGCCATAACGACCCCGACGGTCGCGGTACTCCCGATCGCGCTGGTGCTCAACGTCAACGACATTCGGCTGCCTCTCTTCGCCGATCGGGCAATCGAACTGATGGCGAACGCCATGATCGGCGTCATGTTGGTAACGCTCGGTATTCAGTTGGCCGGCATGGAACGTCCTCGACTGACCACCAGCGTGTGGGTGGCATCGGGTCTCAGGCTGGTAGCCGCCCCGGCCATTGCGGCGACGGCCGCGGCACTATTCGGTTTGTCCGGCGACCCGGCCGGAGTGACGATTCTTCAGTCAGCGATGCCAGCCGCCGTATTCGCGGCGCTCATAGCCATCGAGCACGACCTGGAACCGGACTTTGTTACCACGGTCGTACTGATTTCGACCGTGGCCAGCGCCCTCACCCTCGCCGCCACCATCGCTCTCCTTGCGGCTGTCTAGCGCCTGACAAACAACCTGGGACGCAACCGCCTCGGCAGACGCCGACCGAACAACGTGATGCCATATTGGCGAACTGCCAGGATGTACCCGAGGCCGGCCAACGGCAGCATCATCGTGCCAACCACCCATCCCGAATCCAGATCGAAACTGCCGAGACGCGTGAACCCTTGCCAGGCGAGCGCCCAAAATCCGATCATCAGCCCCAGGGTGCGAATCGACCGCAGGTTCATTTGTCGACGAGTCTCCTCACGGCTCGCTGCGTACCATTGGTTTGTCGCCCGACCCGAGCTCCAGCCCAGGGCAGCAAACACGATCCCTGAAAACCAGGGAATCCAACCCACCAGGATCCTCTTTTCGCGATGGTCGTCGCCCGAATAGCCCGACAACCGTCTTGGCGGCCGCCGACCCCGGAACTCTAATTGCCAACCTCTGCCAAAAGTGACCGCAGGCGCTTAATCTGCTTGACGACCTCCCCGTAGGACCCACCGCCGGGGCTAACGCGGTGAAGAACCGATTCGATCGGGTCGAGGCGGGACACGTCACCTGGCTCGAAAAGCTCGTGAGCGTTGGCAAGGTCGAAAGCCGTGGCTTCTGCGAACGTACGCCCGTCGGCCGCCAACGTCAAAAGAAGCCCTCCAACAGCTTCGTGGGCAGTCCGAAACGCCACTCCCCGCCCGACGAGAAGCTCGGCCATGTCCAGGGCCGTCACCTCCGGGTTGGGAGCCGGGGGATGAAAAACCGCCGTCGCCAACATTGCTCCCAGGGTTCGCAAAGACCCGGCCAGGACATCGTCGGCGTGAAACACGATTCGTTTGTCCTCTTGAAGGTCACGGTTATAGGTCATCGGGAGGCCCTTCTGAAGGCTCATGATGGCCGCCAGATCACCAATGACCCCGGCCGACCGACCCCTGACCAGTTCGGCCACGTCCGGGTTCTTCTTATGAGGCATGGCCGACGATCCCGTCGTAAACGTGTCGGGAAATGAGACCCAGCCGAATTCAGCCGTCGTCCAGAGGATGATTTCTTCGGCAAGTCGTGAAAGGTGGACCATGGTTTGAGCACAGACAAAAACGTACTCGGCAACAAAATCGCGCGAGGCGACCGCATCCATGGAGTTCGTGAAGTGCCAACGCCAACCGAGCAGCCTGGCCGAGGTTGCCGGGTCCAGCGGCAAGCTCGAACCTCCCGAAGCGCTCGCCCCCAGCGGCGACACCTGGGTTCGATATATGGCGGCTTGCATTCGCTCGGCGTCGCGCCTGAACATCTCGGCGTAGGCGAGGAGATGGTGGGCTAGCGGGACTGCCTGTGCCTGTTGTAGGTGCGTGTAGGAGGGAACGACCACGTCGCCTACCCGCTCCGCCTGATCGACCAACACGGTCGCCATATCGGCGAGATGACGTAGTTGAGCAGCCCCGGAGCGACCCAGGTACAACCGCAGGTCTAGGGCGATCTGGTCATTTCTCGACCGACCGGTATGAACCTTGCGACCAAGGTCCCCAATCTTCTCGATAAGACGCCGCTCGGTTGCGGAGTGGACATCTTCATCCGTTTCGAGAAACAGAAACTCGCCCGCCTCGACCTCTTCGACAAGTTCCAGAATTCCCGCCTGTAGCTGGTCGGCCTCTTCGGCTGTAATGATTTCTTGTTCTCCGAGCATGCCAACGTGTGCCCACGAACCGCGCAAGTCATCAAAAATCAGTCGATGGTCGGCGGTGTCAACCGTATAGGCCCACAACAGCGCATCGGGGCCTTCGGTAAACCCGCCTCCCCATAGATTCGACATCTACTCCCCTTGCCCCAGACGAGCCTCGGCCGAACGACGCAGACGCAGGGCGTTGAGACGAATGAACCCGGCGGCGTCCGCCTGGTCGTACACGTCATCCTCCTCAAACGTGACCGTTGCCTGGTCATACAGTCGATAATCGGATCGACGTCCCTCAACGTACACCCCACCTTTGTAGAGCCGCAGTCGTGCCTCACCGGACACGCGATGCTGGGTAGTGTCGATGAAGGACTGCAACGCTTCGCGTTCGGGTGAGAACCAGAAACCGTTATAGACCATCGCCGCATAACGAGGTATGAGACTGTCGCGTAGATGCATAACTTCTCGATCAAGCGTAAGGGACTCGACCGCCCGGTGGGCAAAGTGCAACACCGTTCCACCAGGGGTTTCGTAGACGCCTCGCGACTTCATCCCGACGAAACGATTCTCAACGATGTCGACCCGACCAACTCCATGCGCTCCGGCCATTTCATTCAGCCGGGTTAGAAGAGCAGCCGGTCCGAGCGCTTCGCCGTTTACCGCGACCGGATCACCCTGGTCGTAGGTGACCGTGACGATTTCAGCCTGATCGGGGGCATCCTCGGGGTCCACCGTCATCTTGAACATGCCTTTGGGTGGTCCCACCCACGGATCCTCTAAAACGCCGCCCTCATAGGAGATGTGCAGCAGGTTGGCGTCCATCGAGTACGGCTTCTCCTTGGTGACCGGGACCGGAATCCCGCGTGCTTCGGCGTATGCGACGCAGTCGGCTCTGCCGCGTAGTTTCCACTCGCGCCACGGGGCAATGACTTTGATGTCGGGTTTCAACGCATAGGCGGACACCTCGAATCGAACCTGGTCATTGCCTTTTCCGGTCGCCCCGTGAGCGATCCCGTCAGCACCAGTCGCTTCAGCTGCCCGGACAAGCCCTTTGGCGATGACCGGTCGGGCCAGGGCCGTTCCAAGCAGGTAGTGCCCTTCATAAATGGCATTGGCGCGCAAAGCAGGAAACACGTACTCGCTAACAAACTCTTCAGTCAGGTCTTCGGCAATGGCCTCGATGGCTCCTGTCGCCATCGCCTTGGCTTTGGCTTCGGCCACCTCTTCGCCTTGTCCGACATCGGCCGTGTACGCCACGACTTCGACGTCGTACTCCTCTTTCAGCCAGGTGAGTATCACCGAGGTATCAAGCCCCCCGGAATAGGCAAGTACTACTTTCTTCATTACCCAGCTCCAATTTGTTCAAGGCGGTTCGCCAATCCGATTCCGCCATATTGTTCTTCCGCGACGATCATGAGCGTGTCGTCACCGGCAATGGTGCCCAACACGCCATGCAGTGGCGACGCGTCGATTGCACCTGCGACCACCCCGGCTGCGCCTGGCGACGTTTTGATAACGACCAGATTCGCCGATACCGAGATCGATTCCACAAACTCAACCAGGGCCCGCGCCAGAATGACATACTCCCCGTCGGAGGGTGTCGCGTCGTCAGGTAAGACATATCGCAACCGACCATTCCACCTCGACTTCACCGCTCCCAGCGCATGGAGATCACGAGAAACCGTCGCCTGGGTCACCTCGTGGGACTCACCTATCAATAAATCCACAATTTCGCTCTGACTGGAAACGACATTCTCCATCAGGAGTCTCCGGATCAAGCGGCGCCGCGAAGCCGTATTCATGGTCGCAGAACGATACGAGGAGCTACATATCCGAACACCATGTCAGCGGACCTCGACCATGGTTCCGATACCCTCGGGTGTAAAGATCTCGAGAAGGACCGCATGTTGAACGCGGCCATCAAGAATGTGAGCCTGGCGCACCCCGGCTTTCATCGCCGAGATACAGGACCGGAGTTTGGGGACCATGCCGGCCGAGGCAGAACCCGAAGCAATCATTTCTTCCAGCTCGCTAATCCCTACCCGCGGAAGCAAGGTGTCTTCGTCGCCAAGATCCGAGTAGAGCCCTTCGACGTCGGTAAGGTAAACCAGCTTCTCCGCATTCAGGGCCTCAGCGAGCGCACCGGCGGCCGTGTCGGCGTTCAGGTTGTAGGCATGGCCATCGGTTCCCCTGGCAAGTGGAGCAACCACCGGAACGATTCCCTGCTCCAACATCGCCAGCACGAGCGTTGGGTCCACCGCTTCGATCTCGCCCACAAATCCGAGGCGATCGTCTTTGGGAACGGCAGTGAACAAGCCTCCGTCAATCCCGGTCACCCCGGCTGCGACCGCCCCATGACCGCTGAGCAATCGGACAATATCCGGATTGACCTCGCCGGCCAGCACCGATTGCACCACGCGGATCGTGGCCGCGTCTGTGACGCGCAGCCCATCAACCCACACAGGCTCAACCCCTGACTGGCCCATCGCCCTGGTGATTTGGGGCCCGCCACCGTGGACGATCACTGGCCGGATACCGACCAAGCTAAGCAATGTGACATCTCCCGCGAACGAATCTCGCAACTCTTCGCTGGTCATCGCCGACCCACCGTACTTGATGACGACAACCTTCCCTTTGAACGCCTTGATATACGGAGCCGCCTCCATGAGGATCTTGGCTTTGCCCATCGTCGAAGCTATCCGGCTTTTTCGAGCACTCGGCGAGGTGTGTCCGGTTGTCACGAGGGGGCTCCATTGAATTCGACATATCCGGGAGTAAGGTCGGTCGTAATGACCGTGGCCGTTCCGGATCCCCACCCTACCCGCACCTCCAGGTCAAAATCTCCCCGCAGACGACGCCGAATCACCTCCGGGTCATAGGGCACCTGACAGCCGCCTTCGGCAACCACCATCCCTTCGTACGCGACCGCAAAAGCGCTTGTGTCAATGGTGACATTCGACACTGCGGCGGCTTGGAGTATTCGGCCCCAGTTTGGGTCACCGCCATAGAAGGACGATCGAACAAGATCCGAATCGGCAATCGTCTTGCCGACGTGGCGGGCCGATTCCGCCGAAGCAGCCCCAATCACTTTGAGACGAATCACCCGGTTGGTCTCCTCCCCATCCTTGGCGATCATCAGAGCAAGCTCCATACAAACTTCCGCCATCAAACGCCGAATTGTCGCGACGTCTCCGGCGACTTCGCCTGTGGCGAAGGCGATCACCGTATCATTGGTCGACTGGCATCCGTCGATGTTAAGCGAGTTAAACGAAGGGGTGACGGCGTCCCGCAAGCTCTGGTCGAGCACTTCGAATTCGACGTCGGCGTTGGTCGTCAACACGGCCAACATGGTTGCCATATCCGGCCGAATCATGGCAGCGCCTTTGGCCATCCCGCGCACGGTCAATTCTCCAAACCTCGCAATGGCCACCTTGGCAAACGTATCGGTGGTACGAATGGCCTCGGCCGCCTGCTCCCAGGCATCACTCGACAGGCCCATTTCGCCGATGGCCGTTTCGATTAGGCCGATCGGGAGCTGGGGACCGATCGGTCCTGTAGAGCAAACCAGGACGTTCTCAACTCCACACCCGAGCCGGGTGGCCGCCGCCCGTTGCATTCGTTCGGCGTTCGCCAAACCAACCGCTCCTGTCCCGGCATTGGCACATCCAGAATTGATGACAACCGCCCTCGCCTGTCCATCGGCGATCGCCGCGCGACTGACGAGTACCGGCGCCGCCGCCGCCTGTGATCCGGTAAACACCGCGGCGCAAGCAACCGGCCGACCGAGGTCGATCAGCGCCAGGTCGAGCGCACCCGACCGTTTGATTCCGGCCGAGACACCTTCACAACGGATCACGGCATCCAACCTGACGCCGACAATCCGGAGCTTTCCTCGAACCCAAACATGAGATTGGCGGCCTGGACCGCCTGGCCAGCGGCCCCTTTCAGCAAGTTGTCGATTGCCGATAGAACGACGGCGTTGCCGGTTGGTTCATCAAGGAATACCGAGACGAACGCCCGGTTCGACCCGACCGCCCAACGGGTCTGAGGCGGGCCATCGATGGCATGAACGAAAGGCTTGCCGTCTCCAAACTCGGCCAATACGCCGCGCAAATCGTTCTCGGTCACGCCGTCCGTCACGGTGACCGTCGTGGTGGCATGGATACCGCGCTGCATGGGCACAAGATGAGGCGTAAACGTCAGGTGGATCGGACCGAGACCGGTATAGGCCTCCAACGCCATCTCGATCTCAGGTCGATGCCGGTGCGTACCAACGCCGTACGCGCGGACTCCATCGGCAATTGCGCCAAACAGCAAGTCCTCTTTCAGTGATCGCCCTGCTCCAGACACACCCGAGACGGCATTTACAACGATCCCGTCTGAGGACACCGCCCCGGCCGCCAGAAGCGGGGCCAGGCCGAGCAACGTGGCCGTCGGGTAGCACCCTGGTGACGCCACCTTGTCGGAGCCGGCAACGTCGAAGAGTTCTGGCAGGCCATAGGTCCAATCGGGTAACTCCAGTGGGAGCGGGTGGGGCGAGCCGTAGGCAGCCTCATAGCGATCAGGGGTATCGAGGCGAAAGTCCGAGCCAAGGTCGACGACTTTCACACCGGCGGCCGCCAGTTGAGAGGCGAGTTCACCAGATGCTCCGTGCGGCAAGGCGAGAAAGGCGAGATCGAGGCCGGCGAGATCAGCCGTGTTCTCCTCCAAGAGACGATCACCGCCTTGCAGTTGGGGATGCACATCACTCAGTCGCTTTCCCGCTTGCGAATGGGCACCGAGATAGGTCACCGCGAACTCCCGATGATCATCGAGCAGTCGGATAAGTTCGCCGCCCCCATAGCCGGAGGCACCCAGAATGGCTACTGACTTCACGAAAACCCCATCCGCATAACTATACGAATATGCGCATACATTCGCAAACCCTACCCATTCAGCGGCGCCAGGCCCAGACTCGGCAACGGAGGCATGGCCTCGTCGTATAACCAGGCGTCCACGAACCCGGTGAGGTCTTGGCCGGCCACCTCGTTGACGGTCGCGATGAAATCGGCGGTCGTGGCGTTGGCGTATGCGAACCGTTTCTGAAACGTCCTGGCAATATCAAAGAACGTTTCGTCTCCGACCTCAAGCCGGAGGGCATGCAATGTCAAGCCACCACGCAGATAGACCGACGCATTGAAGATGTCGTCGGCTTTCGGTTCGCCTGGAGGCGGGAACTGCCGATAAGCCTGAGCGGCGGCCACAGACTCGGAACCGGTCCCGTTCAAGAATTGGCGACCACTCATCAACTCGTAGGCCTGGGCAATCCGTACGTCGCGAAACTCTGGCCCCTGGGTATCTTCAACCCACAACCACTGGGTATATGTGGCAAATCCCTCGTTGAGCCAGATGTCATCCCACCGCTCGAGAGAGACCGAATCGCCAAACCATTGGTGGGCCAATTCGTGAATGACCACCTCCTCGCCAAGGCTGAGAACCTGTGCTCCAAACGTGGACAGGGTCTGGGTTTCGAGGGCCACCCCGACCTCCGTCGTGTCGAGAACCAAGGCCCCGTATGTGTCGAACGGATAGGGGCCGAATCGATCGGCAAGGAACGCGATCATCTCGGCCTGTCTGTCGAAGATCGACAGAGTCGAATCGCGGATATCGACGTCGAAATAGTTTCGAATCACCACTCCGTCCGGCCCGTCCTGCTCAACCAGCTTGAAGTCCCCAACTCCAAAGGCCAGTAGGTACGGAGCGATCGGGTCCGCGACATCAAACATATATTTGATGAATCCGTCGTCGGCTCGCTCTACGTCGACGAGCGTGCCAGAGGCGGCAACCACTAGTGGTCCTGGCACCGAAACAGCCAGAGAATATGTGGCTTTGTCGCTGGGATGGTCGTTGACTGGCATCCATGATGAGGTTCCATCTGGCTCGCTGATAGCGAAAAATCCATCGACGGATCGTTGGATGCCCATCATGAAAGTCGCCGCTGGCGAGTCGTAGGGCTCGGTGAGACCGCCGTAAGTGATTGATAGAACAACGGTCTTTCCTGCCGCAACAACCTTCGCCGGGTCGATCCGCAGTTCACCGTTCTCGTGTGACCACTCAGCAGGTTCCCCATCCACCGACACCGCCGAGGGAAAGAGAAAATCAAGATCCACCGACCAAGAGTCGAGGTCTTCAAGGGCCAGTATTTCCATTACGCTCTGGCCTTCCAGACGTCCTGACGACGTGTCGAACCGGATGGCGACATCGACATGTTGGACGTCATACCCGGCGTTGCCAAGGTCGGGATAGAGGGGATCACCCAACCCGTCGTCAGCATGGATCCCCAGTCGGGCGACGGTGTCGGCCGCCGTAATGTCCGGATCGCCCGTGGATACGCCCGCAGCCGGGGCGGTCGTACTGGTTGGCGTACCGGTGCCCACCGAACAGGCCGCGGCCAGGACGGCGATTACCAGGAGGCTATGGGCGGTTCGCACCATGCTCCCCCATCCAGGCGTCGACCAGGGCGTACGCTTCGTCGGGATCGTAGGGACCGTGATCGATCCGGTATTCAAGAAGCATCCTCATAATCATCCCCACCTCCTTGCCGGGTCCGATCCCCACATACTTCATGACATCGTTACCGTCGATTGGTGCCCGAAGCTTGTCGAGTTCCTCTGCCTCGGCAAGCACCGCGATACGTTCCTCCAACTCATCGATCCGACGCGAGATGAGCGCGGCCCGTTTTGGGTTGGCAGTGGTGACATCGGAACGAACGAGTTGGTTCAAGTCGTCGAGCAATTCCCCAGCATCGCGGGCGTAGCGCCGGACGGCCGAGTCGGTCCAACCCATCTTGAAGGTATGGGGACGCAAGTGAAGGAAGACCAACTGCCCGACCTCGTCCACCAGCGTTTTCGGGTATCGGAGCTCTCGAAGCCGGCGCCTGGCCATACGAGCGCCCACCACTTCATGATGATGAAACGTGACGCCCCCCTTGACGAACTCTCGCGTGTCGGGCTTGCCGATGTCGTGCAGCAACGCAGCCATTCGGATCCGTAGAAGCGGATCCGTCTTCTCAACCACCGCCAACGTATGTTCCCACACGTCCTTGTGACGATGAAACGGATCGTGTTGTTCGCTGAGCGCCACTAGCTCCGGTAAGAAGACGGCCGCCAAACCCGACTTCACAAGACCCCGCAACCCGCGTGCTGGAAACTCCCCGACAAGCAGCTTCGAGAACTCATCGCGGATACGCTCAGCCGAAACGATGGCGAGTCGATCCGCCATCCCGGCCGCGGCTCGTTCCGCCGCAGGATCACATTCAAAACCAAGAGTGGCCGCGAACCGGTACAAACGCAACATCCGGAGCGGATCGTCGGAAAAAGCCATTTCCGGTTCCAAGGGCGTTCGCAACTCTTGCCTGGCCAGATCGACCAACCCACCAAATGGGTCGATGATCTGACCTCCTGCCACATCCAGGGCCATCGCGTTGATCGAGAAGTCTCGTCGCGACAGGTCCGTTTCGAGATCGTCTCCGAAGATCACTTTCGGCTTACGACTTTCATCGGCATATACCTCTGAACGGAACGTAGTGATTTCAAAACGCTGCTCGGCTATCTGCAGCCCAATGGTTCCGTACTGTTCGCCCATGGTGAACACCGAGCCGAGCGGGTCGACGATCCGTTTTACATCAGCCGGTCGGGCGTTCGTCGCAAAATCCAGATCGTCAGAGGTTCGGCCGAGCAATGCGTCGCGCAACGAGCCGCCGACCAGGAATAGTTCAAACCCGGCACCCGCGAAGTGGGCGCCGAGGCGGGAAGAGGCGGAATCATCGGCAACGAGCCAGGCGAGACGTTCGGGAATCATGTAGCGCCAAAGGATAGATCGTTGGGGTTCTGCGCCGGCATACCGCCGGTCGAGCCGACGCAAGGTAGTTCGCACGCCCAACGAAACGAGGGTCGCTCGCGTGTGCGGCGACCCTCGTCCCTTACTCCGCCCGCAAAGTTGATTCCGCCGGCCCTCCGTTGCCTGGCCTGCGGAACTGTGCGGGAATCCTGGTTTCAACCTATACCGAGATGAGTCCTTCTTGTTCTGCCTTGACCCGGAAGTCGTGCGGGTTTGAAGCCGAAGTCATCGCCGTCTGAAACGAGATCAAGCCGGCTTTGAACAGGCCAAGGATGGACTGGTCGAAGGTCTGCATACCGTAGAACTCTGATTCTGAGATAACTTCGATCAGGCTATTGGTCTGCGAAGCGTCCACGATGCGATCGTAGACCCGACCGTTATTCGTCATGATCTCAACCGCAGGAACCCGGCCGCCGTCGACCTTCTCCAACAGGCGCTGACTAACCACGCCCTTGAGCGTCGCGGCCAGCATGATTCGCACCTGTTGCTGCTGATAGGGCGGGAAGAAGTCAATGATTCTGCTGACAGACTCGGTGGCGTCAACGGTATGCAGCGTCGACAACACGAGGTGGCCCGTTTCGGCCGCCTGCAGGGCAGCCTTGACCGTCTCGGCGTCGCGCATTTCCCCGATCAAAATGATGTCGGGGTCCTGGCGAAGCGCTCGCCTGAGTGCTTCGGTGAAGTCCTTGGTATCCATGCCAATTTCGCGCTGCGCGACAATTGACAGCTTGTCACGGTGAAGGACCTCGATTGGATCCTCGATCGTAATGATGTTGACCCGGCGTGTGCGGTTCATGTAATCGATGATCGAGGCAAGCGTGGTGGTCTTTCCCGATCCGGTTGGGCCGGTTACGAGCAGCAAGCCGCGACTCTCCTGAGATAGCTTCTCAAGTACGGTCGGAAGTCCGAGCTCTTCGAAGTTCTGCGTCGAAGGAAGCACCCGGCGCAGCACGAGACTTACCGATCCCCTCTGCCGGTAAACATTTACGCGAAAACGCCCCAGTTCGGCTTTGCCGTATGCGAAGTCTGCTTCGTTGATTTCACGGAACTCGGAGGCCGCCCGCTGGGTGAAGATCGAGTGGGCGTACTCCTCGGTGTCATTCGGCAGGAGCATCGGCAGGCTGGTTGGATGCAGCTCGCCGTCGATCCTCATCACCGGAGGTGACCCCACCTTCAGGTGAAGGTCGGACGCACCAACATCAATCATCTTCTTCAGTAGCTCATCGAGCGAGGCAGACAAACACCCTCCTTTTTACGTACTGGTTCATCGGCCGACGCGGCCCGCGACTTAACCGATCTCCCAAAAAGGTGCCAGAGAAGCTACCGCCAGATCAACAGCCCGCCAGGCGGCCGTCGGAGAATGGCCCTCGCTTTCAACGTGTCCGTCGGTAGCGCCGACCGTACCGTCAATCGTCGCCGCCACGGACGCTTCAATCGCCGCCAGGTTGTATCCGCCCTCCAAAAAGTAGATCACCCGCCCGGCCGCCGGAGCCAATCGACCGATGACCGATCCCATGTAGGCATAGTCTTCGGCCACCAGCATCCCATCCGCCAAAGGATCGTCACGATGGGCGTCGTAGCCGGCGGAAACCAGGATCCAATCTGGTCGAAACTGCTCAACGATTGGCGCGACGATTCGGGAAAAAGCCTGGCGATAGACGTCGCCACCGGATCCGGCAGGAAATGGCAAGTTAACGGTAAAGCCGGCTCCAGACCCGCTTCCCACCTCGTCAACCCACCCGCTCCCCGGATAAAAAGGAAACTCGTGCAGCGACAGGTAGAGGACATTGGGATCCTGTTCAAAAAGATCCTGGGTGCCGTTGCCGTGATGAACGTCGAAGTCAACGATCGCCACTCGCTCTCCGCTGTCGACCAGGTATCGCGCCGTAATGGCAATATTGTTGAAAAGGCAAAACCCCATCGCTTGCCTGGCAACCGCATGGTGGCCCGGTGGGCGAATGGCCAGGAAGGCCAGGTCTGCGTCACCCTGGCGCAGGCTGGCGACCGCTTGAGGGCCGGCACCCGCAGCCCGTAATGCGGCATCCCAACTCGCTTTGACCGCGTATGTGTCGGGGTCGAGGTAGCCGCCACCTGCCCGACAATACGCTTCGATCGAATCAACATACGCCTGGGGGTGGACACGGAGGAGGGCCTGCCGATCGACCAGCTCGGCCTCCATGGAACTCAAATGAACCGAGGCGCGGTTCAGGCCGGCCACCACGGCTTGGAGGCGTTCGGGCCTTTCGGGATGTTGCCGGACGGCAGCATGCATGGAGAAGGCATCGTGTCGGACCATTAACAAGTGCACGACCCCACTCTGGCATAACGGATGACTCCACAAAACCGCTTGCGGCCATAGAGTGTCACCTACGGAGAGAAAGTATTTAGTGACTATCACCATGCGCGGCACGTGGCCGGAACAATTGACGCTACGTCGTGGTTGGGCCAAAGCCATGGCCAGGCCCTGGAACGACGACTTCCCTGGCGTGCAGCTACGGCTGGTCCGTGGGAGCAAAGAGTTCGTAGCCGACTGCGCGACCGAGCTGGCTTCCGGATACGGACAAGTCGTATCCCCCCCGCTCCCCGGCGAAAGCCAGAAGCTTTGGAAAGAGGCCGGTTTCAAACCCTGGTTACGCCTCGACCTGTTTTCACGCGATCTGCACAGCCGCATTGACCCGCCCGGCATCCCGGTCGGTAACGGAGACCCCTCTGATTGGGAACGAGCGATAGCCATCGACCGGCTGGCGTTCGAACCCACCTGGCGGCTAGGGGCGGCCGGACTGGCCGAGTCCCGGGAAGCGACTCCTCGCAGCTCGTTCCTGGTCTCGCGCAAGGAATCGGCCATGGTTGGATTTGCCATAGTCGGAGTGGCTGGATCGGTTTCCTACCTACAGCGGGTGGCCGTTCACCCGGACCATCAGGGCGAGGGAACTGGCCGATCGCTGGTGCGGGCCTCCCTGAGATGGGGTCAAAAACACGGAGCATCTTCCATGCTCCTCAACACCCAACCTGAGAACACTGCCGCGGCGCGCTTGTACATGTCCGAAGGTTTTGTTCGCCTCTCCTACGGGTTGGACGTACTCAAGTTCGAGTCGTCCTGATGGCCCCGCGACTCCCGGACCGATACCGGCTTGAAGTTCGGCTTGGAACGGACGGCGACATCGAGGAATGGCTGGCTACCGACCTCCCCCTCGATAGACCGGTGCTGCTCCGGTTTCTTCCGGCAGGCACTTCGCCCGATCGATCCGCCGAATTTCTCGAAACCGTACGAGCCGCCGCCGGCGTATCTCACACCCATGTCGCCACCATCTATGCGGCCGGTACCATCGACGACACCACATACTCGATCAGCGAGTGGGCCGGCGGCGTATCACTGGCCGACCGGGCACTGGCCCGCGAGGCCATTCCACCGGAGGAACTGCTACCGAACGCGGCCGGGCTTTCGAGCGCGCTCGCTGCAATACATGCAGCCGGGATCGTGCACGGGGCCATCGACGCAGAGTCCATCTTGTTCTCTGCCGCCCACCCGGCCAAGATCGCCGGGTTCGGACGCCCTCCCCGTTGGCGGACCGCAACCGAGGACGTTCAATCGCTCTCGGCCCTGTTCGAAAGCACGATAACGGGACGCCCGATCGGTGCCGCCTTGCCGTCTCAGGTCGTCGACGCCATCTCGCCGGAAGTTGACCTGGCGCTTGAGCAGGGAAGGTCGGGGGAAGTAGACGCGCTCCAGTTGGCCGGCGCCCTACGGGCCGCTCCGCTGCTAGCACCACCCAGGCGCCGCTGGACCGGATGGAACTGGCGTTGGGTCGGGCCGGCCGGCATCCTGTTCGTTATCGCCGGGTTGTTGGTTCTACTCGGTTCAAACCTCGCCGGCCAAGGCGGGATCAGTCTCCCCTCCGGGTCGCCGGGTAGCACTTCGCCAACTACCTCACCTCCCTCAAATGCTGCCGTGACCGGAACACCCGGAACAACCACTCCCGAAGCTTCTCTGCTGGTCGCCGAAGCTGTCAGCGCGAGCGCCTACGACCCCTTTGGAACCGATGGGGAGCACGACGAACTCGCCAGCCAGGCGATCGACGGCGACTTCACGACCTCGTGGAAGACCGAAAGCTACAACTCACCCCTTCCCCGGCTCAAAGACGGAGTCGGATTATCCGTATCCGTTCGAGGGCCAGTGACCACAGTTGAGATCTCGGGGGCAAGGGACGGCACGGTGTTCGAACTCTATTGGGCACCAGGACAAGTTTCCGCTTTCGGAGACTGGACGAGGATCGCCGAGGGCACCATCCGCAACGGCGGAGCCAATGTGCCTGTGCCACCCACCGATGGCGGCGTCTGGCTCGTTTGGTACACCGACCTACCCGCCACGACCGAGGGAACGTACACGGGAGCGATCTCAGAAGTACGATTCGGATCATGACGGCATCTCGAGCGGACGAAGATAGCCGGCTTGTAGAACGGTTCCTGGACGGCAACCTCCAGGCGTTCAACGAACTCATGGCCGCCCACGAGGATCGCGTATTCGGTATCTGCCTGCGGGTAATGCGGGACCGAGAACTGGCACTCGACGCCGTCCAAGAAACGTTCATCACCGTTTATCGAAAAGCTGACAAATTCACCGGCGAATCTGCATTTTCGACCTGGCTGTATCGAGTCGCCACCAATACGTGTTACGACCAACTCCGCAAGAACAAGCGGCGCGCCGCCGACCCTCTTCCCGACGCCACCGACCCGGCCGACCCCCATTCTGATGCGGCGTTTGCCGCGGTGGAACTTCGACCCGACCTTCAACGAGCCCTGGCCACCCTCACCCCAGAATTTCACAAGGCCATAGTCCTCGCAGATATGGAGGCACTCCCCCTGCAGCAGGTCGCTGACATCTTGGGCGTGCCGGTTGGTACGGTTAAATCGCGCGTGTTTCGAGCTCGCCGGCAACTTGCCGACGCCTTGCGGAACCAAAACCCCGAGCCGCAACGTCGTAACGGTGATAACGATGCATAACCATGACCTCGATCTTGTAGCCGCCCGTGCGGAAGGGAGCGTTTCTCCAGCCGACGCCACGCTCGTCGACGAGTGGATCAGCACTTGTGCCGAATGTTCCCAGGAGTTTGAATCCCAGCAGTTGGCTCTCGATTCACTGCGTCTGGTCGAACCGGCCGCCTTGTCAGACATCGAACGGGCCAGGCTTCATCGTGGAGTCCGCGAAGCCATTGCCGAGGTCCAACTGGGGAAATCCCCCCAAGCTCATCCTGCTCCTGCCGGCGGACGGTGGTTGAAGCTGTTGGCGGGTTCGGCCGCTGCAATATTGGTGCTTGTGGTGGCTTTCGGAGTTGTCCTGCCGTCGTTCGGAGGGCGCGATACCACTTCAGCGGACCTCGCGCTTGAAGCGACCCAGACCTCGGTGGCTGCCGCGACCCCTGCACCATCGGCAGCTTTCGGCATCAACGACGACGCGACGGTGGCCGAGGCGGCGGCCGACGCCGCCGGAATGGATTCAATGGTGGGCGCCCCACCACTCCTTCAACTCGGCGAACTGACCCCCGAAGACCTCGCCAACTTGTCGATACCCATCGAAGACTTCGGCCTGGCGAGAGCGACGCCGCTCGACCAGGACGAGCCCACCCGCCAGGCACCTCTGCCAGCAGACCGGGAGGCCTACAGACAGGCAATCGAACAACCGCTCACCTGTTCAGAGGAGGGCCTCAGCTTGATCGACGGCGGTCCGATTTGGTTCGGTATCGCCACCATCGACGGGCGGTTGATCGAGCTGTTCCGGTCAGAAACCGGACTGATTGCCCTCGAGGCTTCGACCTGCGTCTTGGTATTTCCAACCGACTAAGACAGACCTGTCAGGCTGACTAGGCTGTGGTAGGTATGGATCAGTTTGCTGACAAGTTCGCCGATTTTCTCGAGACACAGGCTCAGAAAGTCCGATCTCTGACCGTTGATCGCCTCGATCGACTGATCGTGGTCGTATCACTTGGAATCATCGCAGCGGTTCTGGGGTTCATAGCGGTGACGCTCTTGTCGATCGCCCTCTTCAGAATTGTGGCCACGTATGTGACCTCAGAAGGCGCTTACGCCATCTTCGGAGGATTGTTCATCATCGCCGGAGCGTTCGTGTGGACAAGACGGAAACCTGGACAGGAAACAAATAATGGTTGAAAACCTCATCATCATCGGATCCGGCCCCGCCGGCTATACGGCAGGCCTCTATGCCTCGCGTGCCAACCTCGACCCTCTGTTATTTGAAGGCAGCCAGCGAGGCGGCCAGCTCATGATCACGACGGACGTAGAGAACTATCCGGGGTTCCCCGACGGAATCATGGGCCCCGACCTCATGGAAAACTTCCGCAAACAGACCGAACGGTTCGGCACCCGCCTCATGACGTCAGACATCACCAGGGTCGATTTTTCTCAGCGGCCATTCGGCGTCTGGGAAGGAACTGTCGAGTATCGGGCGAATGCCATCATCGTCGCGACCGGTGCGTCAGCTCAATGGCTCGGTATTCCGGGGGAAGAGCGCCTTACCGGACGCGGCGTTAGTGCCTGCGCCACCTGTGATGGATTCTTCTTTCGCGACAAGGAGCTGGTGGTCGTCGGAGGCGGCGACACAGCCATGGAAGAAGCCCTGTTCCTCACCAAGTTCGCTAGCAAAGTCACCGTAGTGCACCGCCGCGACGAGTTCCGAGCCAGTCGGATCATGGCTGATCGGGTTCTAGAACACCCCAAAGTCGAGGTTTTGTGGAACACCTCGGTGAGCGAGGTACTTGGTGAAGACTCGGTTACAGGTGTGACCCTAACCGACACCGGGACCGGGGAGACCCGGGCCTTCGCAACCGATGGAGTCTTTGTCGCAATCGGTCACAAGCCCAATACTGGAATCTTCGCCGGCCAGCTTGCTTTGGACGAAACCGGCTACGTGGTCATCGACGATAAGACCACTGCCACGTCCGTCGAAGGAGTGTTTGCCGCCGGCGACGTTGCCGATCACGTCTATCGTCAAGCCATCACAGCGGCAGGAACGGGATGTCAGGCGGCGATCGATGCCGAGCGCTGGCTAGCTGAACAATAGGAGCACTATGAGCCAAAACATGGAGAATCTCACCGACGCAACCTTCGATGGTGCGATTGGTTCCGGCCAACCCGTCCTCGTCGACTTCTGGGCAGAGTGGTGCGGACCCTGCAAAGCCATCGCCCCGGTACTGGCTGATATTGCGACCGAGTTCGCCGGAAAAATCACCATTGCCAAGCTGAACATCGACGACAACCCGCAAAGCACTGCCAAAAGCGACGTCATGAGTATTCCGACCATGATCGTCTTCAAGGACGGCATCGAGCAAAAGCGGATCGTCGGGGCGCGGCGTAAAGACGACATGATTCGCGAGCTTGCCGACTTCATCGGTTAGCAGCCTGCCGGGCGATGGCGAGGCCTGGATCGGCCTTGTTCCGGTCGACGCCTTCCTCTCTCGCAGCCAGGCAGCGATGTTTCCTCCACAGCGGCGCGCCGTGACAGTGAACCCTGCTGATACAAACGACCCGACAAGCGGGACGCAGGACGAATCTCGTTCGGTGGTCGTCTAGTGCGCCTGTACAGAGAAGGAGATTCGGGCGAGGCCGTCCGGGACATTCAGGACCGCCTTCTTTCGCTCGGGTTCGCCTTTTCACCCGACCCACCTGGTGAGTTTGCCGATGGGACTTCCCGGGCTGTCAGAAATTTCCAGTCAGAACGCGGTTTGGACCTCGACGGAATCGTCGGCCCTGATACGTGGCGCAGTCTGTACGAGGCCGGATACAAGTTCGGGGATCGAATCCTCTATCGGCGTAGTCCCATGATGCGCGGAGACGACGTCGAGGAGCTTCAACGGAGACTCAACGACCTCGGTTTTGACGCAGACAAAGTTGACGGAATTTTCGGACCTCGCACTCATCAAGCACTGCTCGACTTCCAGTCCAACCGCGGCGTCGCCGAAGACGGCGTAGCCGGTCCCCTCGTGGTCCGCGAGCTTCTCGCCATCAGGCGCGGAGCACCGCAAGCCGGTCGAGAGATGGTCAATGAGCGCGAATGGCTCCGCGGCCTGCCAACCACCCTGGTCGGCGCCCGGATCTACTTGGACCCGGCCGTCCATGAGGGCGAACCTGCCAACGAGATTTGGCGGATCGCCATGGAGCTCGCCCAGTTCTTCCAGAAATTAGGAGCCTCTCCGTTGCTGTCTCGAAGCGTGGACGTGTTTCCCGCTGCTCCGATCCGTGCGAGGCGCGCCAACCGCCTAGGAGCGCACCTAAGCCTCTGTTTGGCCTCCCCAGACCAGAACCCTCCTTGCGTCTATTTCTTCCAGTCAGAGAATGCTCGATCAGAGGCCGGCAGCCTCCTGGCTGAATGTATCGCCGCCCGTTTGGGCCTGCCAACGAACGGGCGAGCTTCGGCGATGCTGCGCGGAACGAGAGCGCCCGCCGTCGTGACTGTCGCCTCGCTCGACCAGAACTCCGCCGAACACATCGGCAATGGTGTGGTCGACTTTTTCGCCAGGGCAGCCCGTGACTTCACCAACTAGCTCCTCTGACGACGCTTACTCGTAGAACACCCGGTAGATACGCTCAAGGTCGGCAACCGAGTCGTAGGAGATCAAAATCTTGCCGCGGTTGGCGGTTCCGTGTTTAATGACAACCGGCGTCCCCAATCGCTCTCCCAGTCGTTGCTCCAGTTCGATGATTGCGACCGGGCGGACGGGCCTTCCGGGTGCCCGCTGCGCTGGCTGGCCTTCGGAGCGGCTACGAACAGCCTCTTCGACCTGGCGGACGGACCAACCCTCCGAGACGATCCGATGGGCAATGTGTTCGGCATAGGCATGGTCGTCCAAACCAAGAAGAGCCCGGGCGTGGCCGGCTCCCAATTCCCCCCGTTCCACCATCCCCTGAATCGCCGCGGGAAGCGTGAGGAGCCGCAACGAGTTCGACACGGCGGATCGGCTCTTGGCTACCCGGTCACCGATTTCCTGGTGAGTTAACCCAAAATCTTCCAACAACTGTTTGAAGGCGGCTGCTTCTTCGAGTGGACGAAGGTCCTCGCGCTGCAAATTCTCTATCAGTGCGGCGGTTAGAGACACCTGGTCATCATCTACTACCCGGATAACCACTGGCAATTCCCGCAAGCCGACCTGGCGAGCAGCTCGGAGCCGCCGCTCCCCCGCCACGAGTACGTAGGTCCCGTCCTCGGAAGGCCGAACCACCAGAGGTTGCAGAATACCAACCTCCCGTATCGAAGCGGCCAAGGCTTCCATACGCTCAGGGTCGAAGGCGGTCCGTGGTTGTTGGGGGTTGGGAACGATCGAATCGATGGGGGCCAGCGCGAATTCAGAGGCGTGTGCGTCCTCAACGTGGGGGATGAGCGCCTCAAGGCCCCGGCCCAATCCTGTGCGTCGTGTGCCCATACCTCCGCTACTCCTTGTTGTGTCTCGCTAGGAACTCACGGCCTAATTCGCGGTAGGCAATAGCTCCCCTGCTCATCGGATCAAAAGCCTCAATCGGTTCTCCGTACGAGGGCGCTTCGGACAGCCGAACCGATCTTGGAATCATCGTCCGATACGCCCGGTCTCCAAAATACTCGCGAACCTGGGTGGCCACATCAGAGGAAAGGTTGGTCCGAGCGTCATACATCGTCAGGACGGCTCCGTGTACCTCCAGCTCCGGATTGATGTTCTTCTGCACCAGCTCAACATTCCTCAGCAACTGGCTCAGGCCTTCCAAGGCGTAGTACTCGGATTGTATCGGAATAAGAACTTCGTGAGCGGCGGCCAGCGCGTTGATGGTCAACAGACCGAGGGACGGCGGGCAGTCGATGAGGATGTAGTCGAACTCGCCATCGACCCCCTTCAGGGCAGTCTTTAACCGCTGCTCCCGCGAAAAGGCCGAAACGAGGGCTATTTCCGCTCCGGCGAGGTCGATGGTTGCTGGCAAGACGTACAGATCTCGTACGCTCGTTGGCTCGAGGACGTCCTCTACAGGTACGTCTTCCAGCAGGACTTCGTAGACAGACTGCTCGACGCTCGACCGATCGATGCCCAGGCCAGAAGTCGCATTTCCCTGGGGGTCAAGGTCTACGAGCAAGATCCGCTGTCCCTGATAGGCGAGCGCGGCCGCCAGGTTGATAGATGTGGTCGATTTACCAACTCCGCCCTTTTGATTGGCGAGAGCGACAATGCGGGTGTCTCTAGTCACGATTTAGACATCATAAGCATCCAGGCGGGCGGGTCAAGGACCTTAATCGTCTCGATCGCACCGACGAGCCCGTTCTGCTCCGCTTCTTGGAGGAGAAACTGATCGTCGGGCCCGGTCGCCCTGCTCAGTCCCAGGACCCCGCGACCGCCAGTTCCGAGAAGTCGCCCGAAGGTCTTAATGGCTTCAGGCGGCGGGAGTACGGCCCGCATGACCGCGGCCTCCTGCCCGGTGGAAATCTGGGAGATTTCGGCCTGGCGTGCCGACACGTTCGAAAGCTCGAGTACCCGGATCGCCCGCCGAACCAATCCTGTCCGACGGCCGGATCGGTCAACGAGGAGCATTTCCGTCGTGGGCCACAATATTCCCAGCACCAGCCCGGGTAAACCAGCCCCGGAACCGAGATCCACGCACGACTGAGGGGGGACTGGCCAGGACCGGGCGAACGCGGCGGAGTCGAAGATGTGGCGCTGCCAGAGGCGCTCCTTTTCCTGCGGACCCAATCCGCCGGCGGCGGCGGCCTCTGACAGCAACCAGTCAGCAAGATCCGACAGTCGGTCGAGCATTTCTGGAGTGGGTGGGCTATCCAGCAGGGCGGTTAATGTGGAAAGGGGCACCACCGGATGGTAGTGCCCCTTTTGTTTCACGTGAAACAGCGTGGTTTGCTATTCCTCAGACGAGCCATCCAGGTCCTCGTCTGGAGCGTCTTCGTTGTCGGAGTCCGCAGGCGTGGCTGGCCGGCTCCCGTCAGGGCCAAGAACCACAAAGCGGCGGGGCTCTTCGCCCTCGCTATACGAGCGAATGCCCTCGATTTCGGCGGCGGCGTCGTGAATAACCTTGCGATCGGCAGCATTCATGGGCTCTAGCTGCAATTCGGCTTGTTCCTCGATGACCCGATCTCCGAGCCGGCGGGCATAGATGGCCAGCGCTTCCCGACGCCGCTCCCGATAACCGGCGACGTCGAGCCTGATCCGGACCCCGTCATGAGTCTGTCGTTGTACAACCGTACGGGTCAGTTCGAGTACCGCCTGAAGGATCACGGCACGCTCACCAACGAGGGCTTCGGTCTGATCGCCAAGGACCTGTGCGACGACGGCTTCGTCCTCAACTCCGACCTGTACGTCGCCTTCGAGCCCGAACGCTTCGAGCAGGCCCTCCAGGAAACCCCGGACGACGTCGGCTTGTTCGTCTCTGTTCACGACGATTTGCTCCTTTGCTTGGGCCTTTGGCTTCGACTGTTCCTGGCGCGGACGGTTAGAATCCTTCTGTTGTCCCTGTCCCGACCGACTGTTCGACCTGGGTTGGCGCGCTTGGCCTGACTGGCGCTCGTCCTGGTTCTCGCCATCTCTCGGCTTCCGCGGTCGCCGGCGGCGCTTCTTCTGCTGAGACTTGGGCTTAACGCGAACAACCGCATCCTTCTTGCCAAATCCGAGCGTGCCGCGCACCCCTTCTTCGATAATCTCGATGTCGGCGAGGTCGCGATCGGCAATCCCCAGCTCCTCAAGAGCAACCGCTACTGCGATATCTACAGTCCTACCGCTTACCTCGACCCATTCAACTTCCACTTCAACTCCTCCTGCGCCGATTGCGCTTTTTGGCTGATCCCTGAAGCTTCTTCGGTGAAGGGCTCACCTCAGGATCCTTGCTCGGGGCATCCTCGTCGGCCGCGTCAAGTGCGGGCCGATGAGGTCTGCCATCGATCTTGAAAATAAAGGCCTGTTGAGCGAGGCGAAAGAGGTTGGACGTCGCCCAGTACACGATGACGCCCGCCTGGAATTGGATAGCAATAAAACCGAAAAAGATGGGCATGGCCTTGGTGATCTTCTGCATGGTCTGAGCCTGAGCGCTGGTGTCCTGCTGAATGCCCATTTGTGAGTGGACCTGTTGAAAATACTGGGCAGCGATCATGAGCATGATGGCAATGGCATAGGGGAGCACGGCTACGAAACCCGTCTGCCAGGCCACGGAGGCGGTGCTCATCAGGTCCATTCCGAGGAACGACGAATGGCCCGCCGCGATGGCGTCATGTAATCCGGTGTCTACCGGGACAAAGTCGAGCGGGGTCTTCAACATACGGAACAGCGCAAACCAGATCGGCATCTGGACGATCATCGGGCCCAAGCAACCCAGGGGCGTGGCCCCGGACTCCCGTTGAAGGGCCGCCATTTCCTGCTGCATCATCTTTGGATCGTCTTTGTATTTGGCTTGTAAGGCTTTGATTTGTGGCTGAAGGGCCGTAAACGCCCTACTGGCACGTGTTTGTTTTAGTACTAACGGGAACAGGATCGTGTTGATGAGGAGCGTCAACAGGATGATCGAGGCTCCCAGGCTAGGTATGAAGTCGTAAAAAAGGGACAAGATCGACGCGAGCGGTCGGGCGATGGCTTCAATCACGAGATGGGTTCTCTTTCGGGTACGGGGTCGTAACCCCCTTCACGGAGTGGGTGACACCGGGCCAAACGCCCGACACCGAGCGAGGTTCCACGAATGACACCGAACCTCTCGATAGCTTCATAGGTGTAGCGCGAGCAGGTCGGTTGGTACCGGCAATTTTTTCCAAGAAACGGAGATACCAGTTTCTGGTAAATCCGGATACAAGCCAGGGCCGCGTGTCTAAACACGGTTGGCGTCTTTCATCCATGAGACCAACTGGTCAAAGGGAACAGAGACCACCGAGGGGCCGGCCGAGTAGACGACGTCAACCGCCGCATTGGGGAGAACCGAGGCGAACGCCTCTCGCATCCGGCGCTTGGCACGGTTTCGCGCTACAGCACCACCAACCTTTCGGCTGGCGACAAAGGCGACCCTTCCGGGGTCACTGAGCGCAGGTGCAGAAATCACAATCAAACCACCGATCCGGCGGCGGCGACCCATTGAGTACAAACGATCGAAGTCCGTACGGCCGCGAAGTGTCGTAATCCTACGCGGCAATTCGCTGACGGCCCCGAAGGCGACGTCGGCTGAGGGTCGCGCGACCCGCGCGGGTTCGCATCTTTGAGCGAAATCCGTGCTTGCGTTTACGGCGGCGCACGTTGGGTTGATAGGTTCTTTTCATGGGGTCTCCCGAGGGGTGAGGTACAAGAAGGTTACGAATACCTGCATACCTTGTCAAAGCAACGGCCCGTCGCGACGGCTTGCCAAGGGCTCGATCCCGTCAAGGCGCGAAGAATTCTCGTAGGTCGCGAAAAGTTGGTGGACCCGTCCAAAGGGCCAAAGTCGATCGAAGTCGCGAAATCTGCGCGAACAGAAATAGCCCTTAACCTGGGGTTTTGTCACATGGCAGACCCACCGGCCGGGCGTTTAGGCCGGGATTTCTCACTCTTGTCACGGAGCCTTGTATCGCCCTACAGTCACGTTTCAGCGGAGCCTGGCGTTCACTTCCCGTTACCGGGTCCTTCGTAGACGATCGGGATTCGCCCGATGGTTCTCCACATTTTGTGGATAGATCTGTGGATAATATTCGTTAATGGAGGTATCGGGTGACCCAAACCGTCACGCAGGATTGGGACGTATTCAGGGATCTGATTCGTTCCAAAGTATCTCCCGTAACCTGGCAAACCTGGCTGGCTGCTCTCGAAGACGTTGGATCGGAGCCACCGAACCTTCGCCTGGCCGCGCCTTCGGAGTTTCACCTCAAATGGGTAATTGACAAACATCTCGGTGTGCTGACGGAAGCGGCCGCCGGCATCTGGGGCCCCGGCGCTCGTGTGGAGCTTCTAGCCCACACTCCGGAAGTCACCGTCGATCTCCAGGACGACTGGTCGGCACCTGAGCCGAGCATTCAACTGGTCCGGCACCGCCCCGGAGATTCCGCTCCGATCAAAAGCACCCGGTTGCTCAACCGCTACCGATTTGATGAATTCGTCGTCGGACCATCAAACCGATTTGCTCATGCGGCCGCCATGGCCGTGGCCGAACAGCCCGGCCAGCATTACAACCCCCTGTTCATTTACGGCGCGGCCGGGCTTGGCAAGACCCACCTTCTCAACGCGGTCGGCCATCATGCACTGGAATTGAATCCGGACGCGGTCGTTCGCTACGTATCCTCAGAGAACTTCTTCAATGAGTTCATCGAGGGGATCCGCAAAAAACAGATGGCCGAGTTTAAAGCGCGCTATCGCACCATCGACGTCCTCTTGCTCGACGATGTCCAATTTTTCGAAGGTAAAGAACAAATCCTCGAAGAGTTCTTTCACACCTTCAATGACTTATATGAGACCGGTAAACAGATGGTTCTCAGTTCCGACCGGCACCCCAAGAATCTTGCAAAGCTCGATGATCGCGTTCGGTCTCGTTTCGAGTGGGGCTTACTGACCGACATTCAGGCACCCGACGTAGAGACTCGCCTGGCAATCCTCAGGAAAAACACGGCTGGATCCGCCCATGAATACCCCGAGGACGTACTCGAGTTCATTGCGAGCAACGTGTCAGACAATATTCGGGAGCTGGAAGGCGCCCTCACCCGGGTTACGGCGTACGCCACCTTGCACGGAGAATCGATTTCACTTGCAACAACCCGCGATGTGCTTCAGGACCTCATCTCGGATGGGTCCACCCGTCCGGTAACCCCGACGGACATCATGCAGTCAACCGCTGCTGCTTTTGGTTTTTCTCACGAGGAATTGGTGAGCCCCGGCCGTAAAGCACCTCTTGCCCGAGCCAGGCAAATCGCCATGTATCTCGTCCGAGAACATAGCTCGCTGTCGCTTCCAAAAATCGGTGCTCTGTTCGGCGGAAGGGATCATACGACGGTTTTGTATGCCATAGAAAAGGTGAAAGGTCTGTTGAAAACCGACCATGAAACCTTTGAACAAGTCACCGCGTTGTCCCAAGACCTCCGTATCCGTCCCCAATGACATACTCTTTATCCCCACGATCCCAAGGACGCCTTGGAAAGATACCTGGTTCTCCCCAACACTTGTGGAAACATAAACCCTCAATAACCTGGGGTTTTGGAAAGTTATCCAGTTCCCACAACCCCTATTACTACTATTACCGTTTAACTTAACTAATCAATAGCAACCGAAGAAGGGCAAAGTCCTGTGCGAATCAGAGCTGAACGAGATGACCTGGCAGACGTATTCTCGCGCGCCAACCGTGGGGTTGGTCTACGGTCCGCCCAGCCAATCCTCACTGGAGTGCTGTGTGAGGTGGCCGGCAATACGCTGCAAGTGACCGGTACCGACCTCGAGGTGACGGTTCGAACCACCACGCAGGTCGAAGTTCTTGAAGAAGGCTCGCTGGTAGCTCCCGCAAAGCTGGTTGCCGAGGCCATCAAGAAGATGCCAGTCGGGGCTGTCATGGTCGCTTCTGAAGATGGGGAAGTAGTGATCTCCGGCAAAGGCCCGAAGTTCTCGCTTCGAGAACTGCCAGTTTCGGAATTTCCGCAACTTCCCGATGTGTCTCTGGAAGGAGCAACCTTGGTCGATGGTGCCTTGCTTGCTGATGCGATTTCGCAGGTGACCATTGGAGCTTCAACTGATGCCGCACGACCCATTTTGACTGGGGTTTTGGTGGAACATGATGATGACGGGCTTCGCTTTGTAGCCACCGATTCATACCGGTTGGCAGTTCGTTCGCTTCCGGGAATTGAACTCTCTGGTTCAGGTTTGGTACCGGCACGCGGCCTACGCGAAATGGCCAGGACCATCGGTTCGGCCAAGGTCAACGTTGGGGTTATGGGCCGGGAAGCCGTTTTTGCCTCCGACCGGGGCTCGTTGACCTTGCGACTTATTGAGGGCACCTTCCCCAATTACCGTCAGCTGCTTCCGGCCTCGTATCCGAATCGTTTCGTCGTCAACAAGGAAGCGTTGTTAGAGGCCCTCGGACGAGCGTCGCTGGTGGCAGAAGACCACATTCCGGTCCGGTTGCGAATGGCTGAAGGGGGAGTCGAGGTCACGGTTATCCGGCAGGATGTCGGTGGCGAAGTCGAGCAAATCGAGGGACTTTTCGAAGGCGAAGCAGATGAGGTGCTGATCGCCTTCAATCCGCGGTATCTCACTGATGGAGTTCAAGCCATCGTGGCCGAGGAAATCGAGTTCAGCGTCATTGATGGTCTCAAGCCTTCGGTCTTGCGCGGGGTAGGCGACGACCAGTTCACCTATCTGCTCATGCCGGTCCGGGTTGCGTGAAGCTCAAGTGGCTTGAGCTAACGGATTTTCGATCCTACGAACACCTCCGGCTTGAGCCAGAGGATGACGTCAATATCTACGTTGGCGAAAACGCAGCCGGCAAAACCAACATTCTCGAAGCGGTCGCCTATTTGGCCCTCATGCGCTCATTTCGGGCGATCTCGGACAGTGGCCTGGTACGACAGCTCCCTGGCCAGTCGGCGGCTACAGCGGCCATCCTGCGAGGGGAAATAGGCTCTGGTGACCGCAACTCCCTGATCGAGATCGAATTACCCGCTGAAGGAAGACGCCGGATCCAGGTGAATCGACAACGTCTGGCCAGAACAGCCGACATTCTCGGGTATGCGCGAGTGATTGTTTTCCTGCCAGATGACCTCGACATTATCAAACGAAGCCCTGGTCTCCGCAGGATGTTCCTGGACCAGGTGGCCGTGCAATTACGTCCTGCCGCGTACCTTGATCAACTCGAATACGAACGGGTCGTGAAACAGCGCAACTCCCTTCTCAAATTCAACGGACGACAAACCGACAAGGCGGTCCTGTCGGTGTGGAATGAAAAAATGTCCCAAGCCGGCGCGAAGGTACTGGCCAGACGAGCGTCAAGTGCCTCGGCGGTTCGAGACTACGTTCGAGACGCGTATGAAGAACTGGCGGGCGAGTCCATTGACATCTCGCTGGAATATGAATCCGGCTGGGGAGCGACGCTGGATCCCAACGTAGAAATCCCAGAATGGGAGGCCCGTTTGTGGAGCGCATTGGAAAGGGCCGACGCGACCGATCGAGAGAGGAGAGTGACAACCGTGGGACCACATCGCGACGAGCCCATCTTTATGTTGGGAGGACGTCCGTCGAGAACCCATGCCAGCCAGGGTGAACAGCGATCACTCATACTGGCCCTTCGACTGGCTGCGCATCGAGCCATAACTGCCAGCACGCTTGAGGCACCGATTCTGGTCCTGGACGATGTTTTTTCCGAACTCGACATCACCCGGGCCAAGGCATTGGCCAAAGCCCTGCCGAAGGCCCAGACCTTCATCTCAACTGCCCGGTTCGAAGAAGTACCCGTCGAGGGCCGCCGCTGGACTGTGGCGGAAGGGCAGGTCTCATGAGCCGGGAGCTTGAAGCGATTGGAGACGGACTATCGACCTGGTTGAAGCGACTAGGTCTGGCAGATGCGGATCTGTTTTTCACGCTCGTGGCGGCCTGGCCAGGCGCCGTGGGGGAACCGTGGCAGTCGAGCGCCGAGCCGGTCATGTTGGCCGAAGGCGAACTCACCGTTCGGGTGCACAATCGGGCCTCGATTCGGGTTCTCTCCTATGGCGTGACCGACCTCATCGACCGCCTGAATGAGGCAGTTCAGCAACCGGCCGTCGCGTCTGTTCGTCTGGTCGGACCGGCGCCGTCGGCTTGAGAACGACCACCCAAAAAAGCCAATTGCGATATACGTTTCTAACGGATCTGGTCCCTGTGTATAACTGGCGGCCCGGCTTGGGTAAGTGGTCGAAAACGACTAAACTTACAAATGTGTAATACCGCTCCGGTGGCTGTAATAAGTATCGAGCGACCGTTGAGCGATTCGCGAACAAAGGAAACCCGTGGCTACTGAGAAACCAGGGCAATACAAAGCGTCTGAAATTACCGTCCTTGAGGGTCTGGACCCGGTCCGTAAACGACCGGGCATGTATATCGGGTCAACCGGCCCACGCGGGTTGCACCACCTTGTATGGGAAGTCGTCGACAATGCGGTAGACGAAGCCATGGCGGGCTATTGCACCCGGATCGAAGTAACCCTGCTTGCCGATGGGGGCGTTCGGGTCGCGGACAACGGCCGGGGGATCCCGGTGGACAAACATAAGGTCACGAAGGAGTCAGCGCTCACCACCGTTCTCACCACGCTTCATGCCGGCGGCAAGTTCGACTCCGGGGCATATCAGGTTTCAGGCGGCCTTCATGGGGTTGGCGTCTCGGTCGTCAACGCGTTATCTGTTCGTTTGGACGCCGAGGTTCGTCGCGATGGCGGCACCTTTTTCCAAACGTTCGAGCACGGCGTGCCCAAGGCGCCTGTGAAGAAGGTGGGGGAGTCCAAGAAGACCGGCACCACGATTTCTTTCTGGCCGTCTCCGGCCACGTTTACCGAAACCACCGAGTTCAATTACCAAACGATCGTCGGCCGCTTGCGCGAGATGGCTTTCTTGAACAAAGCCCTCGAGATTCGCCTGGTTGACGAACGTGGCGACGAAACGGTCGGGGAGACGTTCCTGTACAAGCAGGGCCTTATTGACTTCGTCAAGCACCTCAACGCAAGTCGTGAGCCCATCCACGGCCGGATTTTGCAATTCGAGGATTCTGCCGACCAGCACGAATTGGATGTCGCTCTCCAGTGGACCACCGGATACACCGAGACCGTCCTTACCTTCGCCAACAACATCAATACGCACGAGGGAGGGACCCACGAAGAAGGCTTCCGTACCGCCCTGACGCGTGCCCTGAACGAGTTTGCCCGAGCCAAGGGCATCCTGAAAGAGAAGGATGACAACCTCAGTGGTGAGGATGTTCGGGAAGGCCTTACTGCCATCATCTCGGTGAAGGTCCGCGAACCCCAGTTCGAAGGCCAAACCAAGACGAAGCTCGGAAACACCGAGATTCGCAGTTACGTCACTAAGACCATGAACCGGTTGATCCCCGAGTGGCTGGAGCGCAACTCTGCGGAGTCCAGACGGATCGCCGAAAAATGCGTGTCGGCTCAAAAAGCCCGTCAAGCGGCTCGCAAGGCGCGCGACCTCACCCGTCGAAAGACCGCCCTGGAATCTGCGTCGTTGCCTGGCAAGTTGGCCGACTGCTCGTCGCGAGAAGCCTCTCTGTCCGAACTGTTCATCGTCGAGGGTGATTCGGCGGCCGGTCCGGCCAAAACGGGTCGGGATTCCGAGTTCCAGGCGATCCTGCCGATTCGGGGCAAGATTCTCAACGTCGAAAAAGCCCGCCTTGCCAAAGCGCTTCAGAACAACGAGGTGCAGGGAATTATCACCGCCTCGGGGACCGGCATTGGCGACGAATTCGACATCGAGAAAGCCCGATACCACAAGATTGTGATTTTGGCCGACGCCGATGTCGACGGTGCCCACATTCGGACGCTGCTCCTCACCTTGTTCTTCCGTCATCTCCGCGGCCTGATCGAGGCAGGCTTCGTGTATGTGGCCGTTCCTCCGTTGTATCGCGTCAAAATGGGGAAACAGGTGATCTACCTCAAAGACGATGCGGCCCTTGAAACATTCATGGCCGAGAACGAAGGCCGCAAGATCACTCCCTCGCGGTTTAAGGGTCTTGGCGAAATGAATGACAACGAATTGTGGGACACGGCGATGAATCCCGCCACCCGCACCCTTATGCGCGTCGAGATCGATGACGCAGCCCTGGCCGATGAAATGTTCACGGTGCTCATGGGTGACGATGTGCAATCCCGCAAGAGCTTTATTCAGCAGAACGCCAAAGACGTTCGCTTTCTGGATATTTAGGAGTCTCGCATGGCAGATGAAACCACAGAAGGCATTCCGGACATCGATATCAAGGACGAGATATCCGCGTCATTCCTTGAATATGCAATGTCGGTCATCGTGTCGCGGGCGTTGCCCGACGCCAGGGACGGTCTGAAACCCGTCCAGCGGCGAATCATCTATTCGATGTTCGAAAACAACATGACCTCGGCTTCAGTTCACCGTAAGTCGGCGACCGTGGTCGGTGACGTCATGGGTAAGTATCACCCGCACTCAAACGATGCCATCTATGACGCCATGGTGAGAATGGGGCAGAACTTTTCGCTTCGCTACCCGCTTATCGACCCGCAAGGAAACTTCGGAACCCCCGACGACGGGGCCGCCGCCATGCGATATACGGAAGCCCGGTTATCGCAGTTGGCATCGTATCTACTCCAGGACATTCGCGAAGATACGGTCGATTTTTCATCGAACTACTCGGGCGAATTTCAGGAGCCGACCGTCCTGCCTGCCCGCTTCCCGAACCTCCTCGCCAACGGCAGTCAAGGTATCGCGGTGGGTATGGCCACCAATATGGCCCCCCATAATCTCGGTGAGATCATCGACGCGGCGATATACGGGATCGATAATCCCGACGCTCCAGTCGAGGAGTATCTCCAGTTTGTCAAGGGTCCGGATTTTCCGACCGGCGCTTACATTGTCGGTACCAGGGGGATCAAGGATGCCCTGCTGACCGGTCGCGGATCAATCAAGATTCGGGCGGTGACCGACGTCCAGGAGGTCAGGGGTAGAACCTGCATCGTGGTGACCGAACTGCCGTATCAGGTGTCTGCCAGTCGAGTTCTCGAGCGAATTGCTGCACTCGTGAATGACAAAACCTTGAACGGTATTTCAGACCTCCGAGACGAGTCGAGCTCCCGGGTCGGTACGCGTATCGTAATCCAGCTCAAGAAGGACGCCGTCCCGCAGGTCGTCTTAAACCAGCTCTTCAAGACCACGCAGCTTCAGGATTCATTTGGTGTGAACAACGTTGCCCTGGTTGATGGGATTCCGCGGACCCTCAACGTTGGTGAATTGATCGGTTACTACCTCGACCATCAGATGGAAGTCATCGAGCGCCGGACCCGTTTCCGTCTCGATAAGGCTCAGAGGGAAGCCCACATCGTCCAGGGGCTCATCATTGCGGTTGACAATATCGACGAGGTCATCAGGATCATTCGTGGTTCGGCTGATACGGAAGCCGCCAAGAATGCCCTTATCGAGCGGTTCGAGCTTTCCGAAGAGCAGACCAAGGCAATCCTGGATATGCCGTTGCGTCGTTTGACGGCCCTCGAAGTCGACAAGCTACGCGAGCGCTATGCCGAATTGATGGCGCTCATCACCGACCTTGAAGCGATTTTGGCAAGCCCGGCCCGACGTCGTGAGATCATCAAAGAGGAGCTCGCCGAAGTTCGCGACAAGTTCGCGGACAGTCGGCGCAGCCGCATCGTTCCTGATGAGGGCGATCTGTCGCTGGAAGATTTGATTGCCGACGATGAGCTGATCATTTCGGTTACCCAGTCCGGGTACCTGAAGTCGGTACCGGCCAACATCTACCGGGTACAGGCACGCGGTGGCCGGGGTGTGAAAGCGGCCGAGGTTCGCGAAGACGACGTCATTACCCGGCTTCTTCACACTACCGCCCATGCCATCTTGTTGTTCTTTACGAACAAAGGACAGGTGCACCGCATCAAGGCCCATCAAGTACCCCGTCAATCGCGCACGGCCAAAGGGGTCCTCGCCCAGGCAGTGCTTCCGCTTTTGCCTGACGAGAGGATCGAGGCGATTGTCGACACGCGCGACTACGAAACTGCCCGTTACCTCGTGATGATTACGAAGAATGGCGTCGTCAAGAAAACGGCCTTTTCAGAGTACGATTCTCGCCAGTCCTCGCTCATTGCCATCAAGCTGCAAGAGGACGACGAAGTGGTGGCAGTTCGCACGACCAACGGTGAGAACGACGTCTTGATCTTCACCGAGCAAGGAATGGGAATCCGCTTCTCCGAAAACGATCTCCGTCCGATGGGAAGAGCAACCCAAGGCGTCCGGGGCATCCGGCTCAGAGAGGGCGATCGGGTGGTTTCGGCGGCTTCGAACACCGACGGCTCGGAGCTTGTTCTGCTCACCTCGGGCGGCTACGGCAAACGGACCAAGATGGACGAATTCCGGCCACAAAACCGCGGGGGAATCGGCCTCAAGGCGATGCGACTCACCAGAGTGCGCGGCGTCATGGTTGGGGCCAGGGCCGTAACGGACGAAATGGAGCTGTTTGTCATCTCGTCGTCGGGCATTGCCATCCGGATGCCGACCAAGAAGATCAGCCGTCAGAAGCGAGAAGCGAGTGGCGTGAAGGTCATGAACCTGCCGTCCGGCGACTTCATTGCTGCCTTTGCGGTGGTGCTCCCAGAGCAGGATGAGGGCGCCGAGGAATGAGGCGGGAACTGATTGCAAACGGCTGTCGTTCTTTGAACGTAGGGTTGGTCCTCGCTCTGCATTACACTTCGATGACCCCGGTAAGGAGCTGAACGCCGCATGGCCCAAGTACGCAGAGTGCGTCGGATAATCCGGAAGATAGATCCGTGGACGGTCCTCAAGGTCTCGTTCGCGCTATACGCCGTCATGGGACTGGCGCTCGTGTTGGGCGGCGTCATCTTCTGGTCGTTTGTGACGGCGGCCGGATATCCGACCTTTATCGAAGACACGCTCTCGAGCATCGGGTTGCGCGACATAACCGCCGGTCCGTTGGTCCCGTCCAGCGACTACATGTTCCGTTTGGCCGCGTTTCTCGGGGTTGCCTTCACGGTCCTCATGACGGGAATCACGACGCTGGGCGCCGTAATGTACAACCTCATCTCCGACGTGGTCGGAGGTCTTGAAGTGGTCGTTCTCGAGGAGTCGTTCAACGCACCGGTGACGGCCCAGAACCGCCCGGTTCGGCAAGTCCAATCATGGCAAACCGCTCCGCCAACGAGCGACATGGCGGTGGTGGCTCCGTCGGAGGCCCCGCAGAAGTCGCCTGCTCCGACTGGTCGTTGAGGACGCTAATCGCTGAGCGTTTTGGTCGCTAGGGACTTTGCTCAAGCCGGGCGATGACGATGCCGGCGTTCTGGCAGGCCTGAAGATATTCACCGGATACTTCGGTGGGAGTCAGCTTATCGCCTGACTCCATGACCGACCCGGCGGCAATGACTCCGGCCGCCCAGCACACGGCGGCGAGAAACTCGGCGTCGTCGACGACCCCGTATCGAATTGACCCGCCATCCGTCGTGACATCGACGACGATCGACGAGATCGCTGAACCAGCGGGAGCCAGCGTCAGCGTTTGGTCGATGATGGATCCATACCTCAAGCCCACCGGATCGGGAAACCGGACGGCTTCAGATCCGCGGGCCGCTCCGGGCTTCGCCCACGAAAGGTGCTCAACCGTTCCGCCCAGCACACGGGCCAGAGCCCCAGCTAACCCCTTCGGGTTGCAGTTTGCCAGACCAGCACCTTCAAAATGCTCGTCGGCAGTCACCACGAAACGTGGCGCGTGACGGACGGCCTCGTCGTCGGCATAGGCCACGATCACGTCGGTATGGCTCGTACCGTCCCAGTAGCTCACGGAGTCAATGGCGGGGTCGGCCGTCAGTACCCGCGAAACACGTGAGAGAAGTGGCGTTCTCCTACTGAGCGTGACGTTCACTCGGAAAGCGGGTCGACGGGCTTCCAGATCCCATCCGCAGTGGGAGCATCAAGCTGTTTTTGCCGGTTGAGCAGGGAAGCAACGGCTCCGACAATGGCTGCAAAAAAGAAGAGCTTTCGAATTTTCATGCCTGCATTGTACGCAGGCCCGGGCAGCTAGGGCTGAAAAATGAGTCGAGCGGCCCATAGAATCGCGCCGTGAGCGGTTGTATGTTAGGGGGGCGAGTACGGCATATGCCGCCGGTGCGAGATAGCCTCCCAGCTACTCTTCCCACAACATCGGTTGGTTTGTCCGGTGTCGCCAGGGATCGATGGGCCCGAGAGCTAACGCCTCGGGCCCTTCGTGTCCCTGTATCAAGTCGCGAAAATCGTCGCTCTGGGTGGTATTTTCTAGCCCAATAATGGCGAAAAAGCACGTCTCGGGGCGCCTCGTACCGGCCTCACATCACTCTGTTCAGGCCCCGTAAGCGCCCGGCGACGGGTAAGGCGGGGTACTTTTGGTGGCTGGGCGGTGGGGGCGTAGTGAGTTTGCGGAGCAAACTCCGTTTGGTCGAGTAATCGACCGGCGTGGGCCTACCTGGATTTGAACCAGGGACCTCTTCCTTATCAGGGAAGCGCTCTAACCAAGCTGAGCTATAGGCCCGAAGGAGTGGAATTGTATCAGGCCGATTCACGGTCCCAGTCCAACGCCCGTCCGGGTTAAGTTGTATGCCCGTCAGTCCGTCCGCAAGGATGGCCCGACCGTGGAGCTGAGGGGATTTGAACCCCTGACCCCCTGGTTGCAAACCAGGTGCTCTGCCAAGCTGAGCTACAGCCCCGGGGTCGGGTAGTTTACGCCCAAATGGACGGCGACACGAACCGGAATCGATGACGGCGTGTACGCTGCCGAGGTCGACTTGGAGCCCTACTTGCCAGCAGCCGTAATCGTTGATGCGGTCCGAACCCCGATAGGTCGGCGCGATGGCCTTCTCGGTAACCTACACGCGGTCGACCTGGCGGCCCGCCCGCTTGAAGCGTTGGTGGCCAGGACCGGCATTGATCCTGGCCTGATCGAGGACGTCATCATGGGATGTGTCATGCAGACGGGCGAACAGGGACTCAATGTTGGTCGAAGTGCCGCGCTGGCAGCCGGGTTTCCTGACACTGTGGCAGGTACCACCGTGGATCGGCAGTGCGGATCTTCCCAGCAGGCGGCGCACTTTGCGGCTCAGGGTGTCATGGCTGGCGCCTATGACGTGGTGATTGCTGCCGGAGTGGAATCGATGACCAGAGTTCCCATGGGGGTCACGGCGTATCAGGGGCCGGGTCAACCGTTCGGACCCACTGTCAAAGATCGGTACCAGCTGGTGCCGCAGGGGATCTCCGCCGGGCTGATTGCACGGCAGTGGTCGTTGACCCGTGAGCAGCTCGACTCGATCGCCTTTGATTCCCATACGAGGGCCGCCCAGGCCACCAGTGAGGGCCGGTTTGCCGATCAAATGGTTCCGCTGGACGTTGGCCTTGCTACGGCAATGACCATCGATGAAGGGATTCGGGATGAGATCAGTGCGGCTGAACTGGCAGGCTTTCGACCGGCGTTTGAAGAAGACGGAGTGGTGACGGCCGGGAACGCTTCGCAGATATCGGATGGGGCGGCCGCCGTGCTCATCATGAGCGAAGCAAAGGCGGAGGCACTTGGACTGGAACCCATGGCGCGTTTTCGGTCATTCTCACTGGTGGGGGTCGATCCGGTGACGATGCTGAGCGGCCCGATTCTGGCGACGGAGCGGGTTTTGAAAAGGGCGGAACTGTCGATTGATGACATCGACTTGGTTGAGGTAAATGAGGCATTCGCCAGCGTGATCGGTGCGTGGTTGGCCGATACAGATCCCACCGGAGACATTTGGAGTCGTACGAACGTCAACGGGGGAGCGATCGCCCTTGGTCACCCGCTGGGAGCTTCCGGAGCCCGACTGTTGACGACGCTCGTTCACGAACTCAAACGAACCGGGAAACGGTACGGGCTCCAGACGATGAGCGAAGGCGGTGGCATGGCCAACGGCCTCATCATCGAACGCCTGTAACCCTGCCTACACTTTCGGACATGTTCTGGCAGGTTGTTATTGCGCTCGTGGCGGGCTGGTTGCTCTGGAAGACGATGACGTCGATTATCCGGATGCTGGCCGATGCTCCTGACGAGCCGGACCCCGAAGACGTTTCTGAGACCGAAGTTCATTTCCGGTGTGCCGGATGTGGGACCGAGGTCATCATGACGGTTCAGTCAAATACCGAAGACGCCTATCCCCGACATTGTCGGGAGCCTATGAACCCGATCTGGAGACCCGCCTGAGGGCTACCTCCGCCCACCTTATCGCAACAGGTGTGACAGCTAGTGCCAGTTGACCGTCATGATGAACCCGATGGCTATGGCGAGAAGACCGCCACGCAGCGACCACGGGCTCAGGCTGAAGATGTAGTAGGCCAGAACCGCCAGTACGCCGACGACCATCAGGCCGGTCATGGTTACGACATACCACTTCGGTGATTCGACCTCGATTTCCTTGGCGCGGGGAATCTGATGGACGACAGCTTTTTTACGACCTTTTGATTTCGGCATGGTCTAGAAGGATAGCCGCTCGACCGGCGACCCTCGGAGCGAGGGACCAAACGTCGCCAGGCGCTTGGTCATAGTCGGATCGCCAGTAGTCTGGCTGCCCTATGCGATGCCTTGTTGTCGATAACTACGACTCGTTCACCTACAACCTCGTCCAGTACCTCGGAGAGTTGGGTGCCGATCCGGTTGTAATCCGCTCGGATGAGATGGCGCCCGAACGGGCCCGCCAGTTCAAGGCGGATCGTCTCGTGATCTCTCCTGGCCCGGGACGCCCCGAACAAGCGGGCTATTCGATCGAGTTCATCAAGACGCTGGGACGCGAGATGCCGACGCTCGGGGTCTGTCTCGGCCATCAGGCCATCGTGGTGGCCTTTGGTGGTCAGGTTGACCTGGCGCCCGAACCGAAACATGGGAAGACTTCGCAGATTCGCCACGACGGCGAAACGGTGTTTGCCGGCCTGTCGCAACCGTTCACGGCTACCCGGTATCACTCGCTGGCCGTTTGTGTCATGCCAGACGAGTTGATGGCGACCGCCTGGAGTATCGATGACGAAGTCATCCAAGGCATCCGCCACGTGGAGTTGCCGATCTATGGGGTGCAGTTCCATCCTGAGTCGATTCTCACCACGGAGGGCAAGGCGCTTTTGCAGAACTTTTTGGCGGGTTAGTGACCAGGCGACCGGTGCGACCCTTCGCCTACCGGGCCGACGGCGCCGCTCCGACCACGACGTATCCCAGATCGACCGACTCGAGAATCCCTTCCCGAACCAGCGCGGACAGAGCGGTCTCGACCCGATCTGGTTGGTGTCGGATGGCTGCCGCGACCTGATTGGCGGTTCGGGGTCTACCGTCGAGCATCAGTTTCACGATCGCCCCGCGAGTCTGACGGAGCGAACCGTCGAAACCGGCCTGGCGGGGCGGCGGGGCGTATATCGTCGGGTCGGCGCAGGAGTCCGAGACGGGGCAGCCTTCGCAGCGCGGTACCGGTTTGCAAATAAGAGCGCCCAGATCCATCACTGCCGAGTTCCAACGGGCCGCCTGGCCGGACGGAACCATCGCAACGGCCTGTTCAGACAGCTCTGATCCCGTCAGCGCCCGCCCGACCCATCGCGACAGTACGCGCTTCAAGTTCGTATCGATGGCGGGTACCTGTTCGCCGAAGGCGAAGCACGCGACTGCGGCGGCCGTATATGGCCCGACGCCGGGCAATGCTCCGAGGCCACTGCTCGTGTGGGGCCACCCCGATTCGACCACCGCCCGGGCGGCAGCCTGCAGATTCAGCGCCCGACGGTTGTATCCGAGCCCCGACCACTCGGCAAGCACGTCGGCCGGCCGGGCGGACGCCATGGCCCTGGGAGTGGGAAACCTGGCGAGGAAAGAGCCGTAGCGGCCGGCCACGCGGTCGATTTGGGTCTGCTGGCTCATTACCTCGGAAACGAGGATCGCCCACGGGTCGTCCGTGTGTCGCCAGGAGAAATCGCGTCCGTGCTGTTCGTACCAGGCGAACAGCGCCTCCATTAGGGCGGTGGGAGTGTTGTCGTGGTGGTAGTCGTGGTGGTAGTCGTCGTCGATGTCGTCGTGGTGCTGGTGGTAGTCGTCGTAGTCGGGGCCACGGCCAGGATCACCGTGATCTTGGTGCCTTTGGGGAACAGGCCTCCGGCGTCGGGCGTCTGCTCGACAATCCGGCCGGCCAGGTCGGCGTTTTCGCGCGTTTCCAGGCTCACCACGACTTCGAAGCCGAGTGCTTCGGCGAGTTGTGTGGCGTCCTCGACCGTTCGGCCGATTAACGACGGAATTGCCTTGGTCTCCGGTCCGATGGAGACGATCAAAAGGATAGTGCTCCCAACTTTGATGTCTCCTGGAGCCGGGATGCTCGACACGATCAAACCCTCCTGGAGCTCATCGTCAAAGGCATCTTCCGATTCAACGACAAAGTCAAGGGCTTCGAGTTCGAGCTTCACCTCACGGAAAGACCGTCCGTGAAGGTCCGGGAGGGTATATAACTCGGGGCCTCCCGACACCACGAGGTCCACCGCTGAGCCGACAGGAACTGGATCGCCCGCCTGGGGATTCTGTGAGATCACCTGGCCAAGCAGGATGTCGGGATCTGGCTGATTTGTGACAAAGCCGACAATCAGCCCGCGGTCCTTCAAACGTTGTTCGGCTTCGGCCTGGCTGATTCCGATCAGGATCGGTACCTGAGCTTGTTCCTGACCGTTCGAGATCACGATCTTGACGAGGCTTTGGGCTTCAACTTCCGATTCGGCCGGCGGATCCGACTCGATCACGGTTCCGGCGACGACGAGGGGGTCCGCCCGGCGTTCCACGTCCCATTTGAGGTCGGCTGCTTGGAGCAGGTTGACGGCGGTCGCTTCGGTGAGCCCGACCAGGGAAGGCACTTTCACCATGGTTGCCTGGTCGCCACCGCTACCCCCGCCAATCACCTTGAAGAGCACGAACATCAGTGCCACCAGACTGAGCAGGAGCACGACCGAGGTGGCGATAAACGGACGGTTGTTGGCGGCGGTAGAGGCACTTGCTACCTGACGATAGGTTTCGTCGGGGGGAACCGTGGGGGCGGGCATTTCGGTAAGGACTCGGGTGGGAGCGGCGGCCGAAACCAGCTGGGCGGCATTTGGCTTGGCTCCCTGGATGTAGAGCAAAAGGTCTTCGCGCATCTCCAAGGCAGTCTGATATCGAGCGTCAGGCACCTTGTCCATGGCCTTGACGACGATCGTCTCGATGTCCGGGGGCAAATGTGGGTTCCCAACCGATGGAAGCCGGGCGGGTTCGGAGACATGCTGGTATGCCACCGAAACGGGCGAATCGCCGGTGAAAGGTGGCACGCCGGTGAGCATTTCGTACAGGACGACACCGAGTGAATAGAGGTCTGATCGTTCGTCGAGTGGCTGTCCCTGGGCTTGTTCAGGAGAGAAGTACGTCGCCGTGCCGATGACCGCCCCGGTTTTGGTCAACTGCTGTGAGTCGTTCCAGGCGAGGGCTATGCCGAAATCGGTCACTTTGGCAGTTCCGTCGGGCGTCAGAAGAATGTTGGCCGGCTTGAGATCGCGGTGGACGAGGCCGGCCCGGTGAGCGACGGCCAGGGCGGCGGAGACTTCGGCGGCGATTTCGGCAGCCCGGCGTGGCATGAGACCGGTTTCGTCATGAATTACGTCGCGAAGGGTCTTGCCTTCGACAAGTTCCATCACGATGAAGTAGAGCGATCCCTCTTCGCCCCAGTCGAAAATGGACACGATGTTGGGATGCGAAAGATTGGCCGCAGACTGTGCCTCTCGACGGAATCGGGCGATGAAGTTATCGTCGGTGGCGAACTGGGGATGAAGAATCTTGATGGCGACCCTGCGCCCGAGCAGGGTATCGGTGGCTTCCCACACGTCGGCCATACCCCCGCGGGCCAGATGTCGGATGAGCTCATATCGGTTCGCTAGTCGGTTGCCCGGTTGCATCGGGTGGATTGTAGGGTCACTCAAGGCTTCAACCACCGTTCCAGCGTTTCTTTGGCGATCGGCGCCGCCGTTCGGCCTCCCGATGCCTCGTCGCCCTGCACCCCTCCAAACTCGACGATGACGGCAATCGCGATCGTAGGTTGGTCGGCGGGAGCGAAACCGACGAACCACGCGTGAGGTGGCTGGCCAGGATTTTCAGCTGTCCCGGTTTTACCGGCCACGCGGATGCCGTCAATCCGGGCGTTGGTCCCGGTCCCCGAATCGACGGTTTGCACCATGAGCTCGAGCAGGATTGCGGCGGTTGCCTCGTTCACGGCCCGCCGCCACACTGTCGGCTCGGTGGATGAGATGACCTTGCCGTCGCCGTCGACGATATCGGCCACGAGATACGGAACCATGATTTGTCCACGATTGGCTATCCCGGCCGCCATGAGAGCCATGTGTAGCGGAGTGACCCGGACGTCTCGCTGTCCGATGGCCGATTGGGCAAGAGCGGGAAGGTCATCGGAGAGATCGACCGGTGAAAAGCTTGACGGAATGACCGGAAACGTGAATGGGATTTCGACGCCGAATCCGAAATTCTCTGCCTGTGACTTGAGCGCGCCAGCCCCGATTTCCATCGCTGCTTGAGCGAACGTCGTATTACAGGAGGAGATAAACCCGCGAGCGAGCGTCACTTCGATCCCAGAACCGCAGGGTCTTCCATCGGCGTTGGAAATGGTCGATTCGGATCCGGGGAGGGCGAGCGAAGCCGGGTTGGCGAACGTGGAGTCGGCGGTCATCTCGCCGAACTCAAGGGCGGCTGCTGCGGTAATGATCTTGAATATCGACCCTGGCGGGTAGAGCTCGTTTGCGACCCGGTCCCGCAACGGTTCGTCCGGATCGGCGTCGAGGGCATCGCCGGCCGGACCGGCGGTCGCGCCGACGAGTACGGATGGGTCGAACCCGGGAGATGACACATAGGCGAGGATGGCTCCGGTCGAAGGATCCATGGCGACCACCGCACCGATTTGTCCGGCCAACGCTTCGCTGGCCGCCTGTTGCAGGGCGACGTCGATTGTCAACCGAATGTTTTCGGGATGCAGGTCATTGCCGAGGACACCGGCAATCACGTTGGAAATCGTCAAGTCTTGCTTGCTTCTCAAATCATTGGCATACGCCTGTTCGAGCCCGCGATCTCCAAACAAGAGAGATGAAAAGCCCACCGGATGGCCGAGAAGCCCTCCAAATGGATAGGTCCGCACAAAGGTACCGGCGCCGGCCTGGGCCTCCGAGTTGGCAAGCACGACATCATTGCGGTCGAGGATCAGACCCCGCTCGCGTTCGGATCGGGCGAGCTGCACCCTTGCGTTACGAGGATCGTCCCGGTACCGGTCGGTCGCCAACGCCTGGATGTAGGTGACATTGACAAGCAGCAGGCAGAAACCGATCAGGAGGGCGAGCGTGAGGCGGCGAATCGGGCTGTTCATACCCGCTCCTCATGGGAAATTTGGACGAGAAGGGCGACCAAAACCAAGTTCGACACCAGTGAAGAACCGCCGTATGACATGAAGGGCAACGTGATGCCGGTGAGGGGGAAGAGGCGGACGATGCCACCGATGATGAGCAAAGACTGGAGGCCGAACGAGAAGGTCAAGCCGGCCGCCAGGAGCTTTCTGAACAAATCACGGCTGCGCAGGGCGATCCCCATGCCGACGCTGACCATCAACGCGTATATCGCCAGTATGAGAACCGAGCCAACCAGGCCGAGTTCCTCGCCGACCGCCGCGAAGATAAAGTCGGTTGGCGCAAACGCAATGAGCGACGGACGACCTAATCCGAGACCGGTTCCCGAAAGGCTCCCGGAAGCCATCGCGAAAATACCGTTCGATATTTGGTAACCGGTTGTTTCGTAGTGTTCGAAGGGTACCAGCCACGCCTCGAGGCGCGTTTGGACATGCGTGAAGGCGCTCCAGGCAGCGACCGACCCCAGGGTGAACAGCCCTCCGCCGACCACCAGGTACGTGTTGCGGGCGGTGGCCACATACATCATGGCGATAAAGGTCGAGAAGAGAAGAAGTGAAGCGCCGAGATCCCGCTGGTAGATCATCACCCCGAAGCTGGCAAACCAGGCCACGAGTATGGGGATCATTTGGCGTGGCTCGGGTAGCTCGAAGGGACCGAATTTGCGAGTCCGCATGGCCAGTGCTTCGTGGCGCTCGGCCAGGAACGAGGCCAGAAAGCCGACGATGAGAAGTTTCACAATTTCCCCAGGTTGGAAGCGCATCTGGATCACTCCCAGGTCGATTGACACCCAGAGTCGGGACCCGTTGACGGCGAGACCGCGAATGGGAAGGGGCCATCGCTGTGGGAGGAGTGGAAGCACGAGCAAACCGAGGGCTGAGAGGAGCATGATGTACCGGTAGCGCCGGAGAAGCTGCGTTCCGCCCGACGAGAGTCCCCACAGTGCCAGGATCCCCAGGCCTGCCCCGATGAGAAGCCACCACTTTTGTAGCGATGCCATGGCCGGATTCAGCCGATAGATCTCTGACAGCCCGACCGCCGTGAGCAGTGCGGCCAGCGGGATGAGATAGGGCGACCCGTTTGGAGCCCATCTGCGGACCGCCGCGTGAAGCGCGCCGAACGCGGTGATCATGACAAAGAACGTCAACGCCACGTCGTCGCCAATCGCCTGCCGACTGGCGATGTTCACGAGGGCAACCCCGAACGAGCCGAGCATGGCGGCTGCCAGAATCAATGCACCTTCGGCGGTACGGCTCACGTCTGGAAGTCGACTACCGCCACCGTGATGTTGTCATGGCCGCCTGCCTGATTGGCGGCCTCGATCAGTGACCACACGACTTGGTGCAGCGACTCGGTGGTGGCAAGGGAGAGGATGATGTCGTTATCGATCATGTTTGACAATCCGTCGGAGCAGAGAATCAAACGGTCCCCTCCCTCCAATCGTTCCTCGAGTTCGTCGGGGATCAATGCGTACGTGAGACCGGCTGCTCTGGTGAGCACGCTCCGCTGGGGATGGTTGAGGGCTTCTTCGGCTGTGATTTTGCCGGTGGCTTGAAGTTCGGCGACCAGTGTGTGGTCCTGGGTCAATTGATACAGGGCGCCATTTCTCAATAGGTATATCCGAGAGTCCCCGACATGGCCGATGACGGCCCGGCCGTCCGGGTGAATTTCGGCCAGGCTGATCGTCGTGCCCATGCCACGTAATGACATGTCGTCTTCGGTAGCCGCAATGACGGCGTCGTTGCCAGCCAGGACCCGGTGCCCGGGCGATCCGTCTGCAGCGACTGCCGCGGCCAACGCCAGTCGGCTGGCGATTTCTCCGGCTACATGACCGCCCATGCCGTCGGCCACACCAATCAGCAACGAATCCGAGGTCGTCCCGTCCTCGGTGGGGTAGACGCTGTCTTCGTTGTGATCACGGACTCGCCCCCGGTGGGTGCCCGTTGCCCAAGTCAACGTCATCGGACCTCCATGACTGTTTTGCCTACTTGAACTGCGTCACCCTTGCTGAGGCCGACCGGAGTTGCGATTCGCCGTCCATTGACATAGGTGCCGTTCGTGGATCCTAGATCCTGGATCACCAGCGCACCATCGATCGAGGAAAAGCGCATGTGGAACTCAGACGCATATGAATCGTCCAGGAACACGTCGGCCTGGTCCGACCGGCCGACCACCACGACGTCTTCAACGGTGAAATCGAGGCCTGATTGGTTCTCTGATCGTACAAAAACGATCTCCGATCCGGCCTTGATTCGCTTGCGACGTTCGAACCCGCCGAGATGGGACCCGATGGCCCTGGCGATTTGCCAGACGAAAAGAAACAGCAGCGCGATGAAGATGAGCTTGAGGATGGCGAGTATGAACTCGGTCATGCAATGAGACGAAGGGTGTAGGCGCTCGGACCGAACGACACGACCGATCCGTCGGCCACCAAAGTCGTTTTGGTGATGGGGGTTCCGTTGACGCTGGTCCCGTTTGACGAATGCAGATCTTCTACCCACACGCCGGACCCATCTCGCCAGAAATGGGCGTGGTTTCTGGACACGGAGCTCTGGCTGATTCGAACATCGCAGTCTTCGGACCGTCCGACCAGAAGCCGGTTGAACCGTAGTTCGAATACGCCATCGCTCCCGGTGAGCCTGGCCCACGACTTCAGATCACCGGGGACCGTCGAGACCGTGCAGGTAACTCCTGAGTTGAGATTGGGATCCTCGATCAGTTTGACACGTACCGGCCCGGCCAATCGCCAGCCGCGCTCGATTGCCGTGTCTTCGGCCGCCCTGGCAAGTTCCTGAAGGTATCGGCCGGGAAGCTCGTCGGTCAGCAAGTCGGGCGCAATGCGAATCTCGAACTCGTTGGGCGCCTCCGGTCCGGCCGGGCCCTGGGTGACTGCCAGGTCGGCTTCCCGGATCATTCGGGATGCCAACTCGACCGGGTGTAGTTGACCCTTGAACATTTTGCCGGCCAGGCCTTCCATGGCGTTCTCAAGTCGTTTTTCGATGTGGCGCACAAGATTCACATCCCTGAGTGTATCCGCTACCAAACCCATACCTGGTCCTGTGCGGGTCGTGGTATCTTGTAATTCCACTCGGGCGAGTGGCGGAATTGGCAGACGCGCAGGCTTCAGGTGCCTGTGAGCTTAGGCTCGTGGGGGTTCAAGTCCCCCTTCGCCCACGGCTGGTCGCTTGAGCGACCGCTGGTCGCACGCGGTTCTGTCGCGTGGTTTGCAACTTCTTGCACGACCCTGCTTCATAGTCAATCTAACCAACGAACGATGACGCTACGGAGACGAACTCTCAACGCACGGAGCGGTCTAATGTTCTGCTCCCCTTAATAGGAACGCATGTTTCCCGAACCGCGTGGCCGGCGCCGCCGCCGTAAGCTGATTCTTCCCGTGCTGCTGTCGGGGGCTATTGCGATCTCGTTGCTGCTTGGCTCGTTGGGGACCGGCAAGGTGGCCTCCCGGGACTTCTACGATATCGTCACTGAGATCACGCTCGACATCCGATCAGACGCTGACAGCTTTTTCGAGTTGGCCACCGGACCGCTTCTAATGGGTCGTGACGAGTACGTGGCTGCCATCGAGCAAGTCGAGGACTCACTGACCACGGCTCTCGAAATGGTGCCGCCGCCGGAAGATTTGCCCGCCGAGATGCGGGGGACCCGTCGGTTGGCCGTGACCACCTTTGAACGCTGGCAGGCGGGCGTGACATCGTTCAAAGAAGCGACCCTCAAGGTTGTCGACCTTCCAACCACGGGACTGGGCGACGCCGAGTTGGCAGCAGCGGTTTCCGAGTTACGGGTTGCCGACGAGCTGTATCGAGTTCTGATCCAAGAGCTCGACACGGTGCGACTTGAGTTGGAGCTCCCAGAAACCCAGATGCCGGACGTTCGCTTCGTACCGGTTGACTCGGTGACGACCGGCTTCATCATGAGCCTGAGCGAGCGCCTCCGATCCTCGGAAGTATTGACCGGCCAGCGAGCCCTTGAGATCAGCAACCTGATCACGGACCCCGCTCCGATGGGCGGTAGTGAAGGTTTTGACGCCGACCGGCTCCCGTACACGGAGACCGTTACCGTTCAGGTGGTGATCTTCAACGGCGGCAACCTACCCGAGAATAACTTGACGATCGCCCTGACCATGCAAGACGCTTCTTCCGGCGAGCCAATACAAAGATCGGAAACGATTGATCTCCTTGAAGCCAATGCCCAGGGGGCGGTCAGCTTTGTTGACCTGCCAGTCGAAGGAGGCCAGCGTTATCTCATCTCCGTACGGGCCGTAACGGAGGTAATCGACGTCGACGCTCCGGGCGCTGAAACCTTGGAGATCTTTATCAGTCAGGATGCGCAAATTCCCGACAGTACGACCACGACGACCCCCTAGGATCAAACCGCGATGATTGACATCAACCTGCTCCGCGATCGACCCGACGAACTGAGGGCCGCCCTGACCAGGCGTGGCGCCGAGATCGACGTTGGTCGACTGGTCGAGCTTGATGCCTCGCTGCGCCTGATCCGGAGGAGCGCCGAGGAGGCCAGGGCCGGCCAGAAGGTTATCGGCAAAGAGATCGCGACCCTCCCCGCCGAAGGTCGACCAGCGGCCGTCGAACGGGCCGCGGTCCTTGCCGACGAGTACAAACGATTGTCGGCCGACGCCGACGAACTCCAAGCTGAGTTTGATGCTTTGTGGGTCACCGTTCCCAACCTTGCTCACGAATCGGTCCCCACGGGCGAAACAGACGCCGACAACGTCGAAATCAAGCAGTGGGGGGTTCCGCGGGTATTCGACTTTGATGTTCGAGACCACCAGGACATCGGAGAGGCTCTGGGGATCATCGACGTCGTGGCCGGCGCGAAGGTGTCCGGTTCGCGCTTTGCGTATCTGAAGGGCCAGGCGGTGATGCTTGAACTCGGGCTCGTCAGATGGGCGCTGGAGTTGTTGTCCGGTGAGGGCTTCACCCCGGTGATTCCTCCCGTGCTTGTCAGGGAGGAGGCCCTGTTCGGAACGGGGTTTTTCCCGGCCGACCGCGAACAAGTGTATTCGCTAGGTGATGACGATCTTTACCTGGTCGGTACGGCCGAAGTGCCTCTGGCCGCCCTGCATGCAGACGAGATCCTGACCGGTGAGCTGCCGATTCGATACGCAGGATTCTCGACCTGTTTCCGACGCGAAGCAGGCACGTACGGGAAGGACACTCGGGGAATCTTCCGGGTCCATCAGTTCGACAAGGTCGAGATGTTTTCGTTCTGTCATCCAGATACATCCTGGGCCGAACACGAGTTCCTCTTTGGAATGGAGGAGAGAATCGTCCAGGCCCTCGAGTTGCCATACCGGGTGATGAACGTGGCCGCCGGTGACTTGGGGTCGAGTGCTGCCAAGAAGTACGACATCGAAGCATGGATTCCTTCACAGAATACCTATCGGGAAATTACCTCCTGTTCGAACACGACCGATTATCAAGCCCGACGGCTCAAAATACGGATGAAGGACGACACCGGCAACCGGACGATTCACACACTCAACGGCACGGCCGTAGCGGTCGGCCGAACCATTCTGGCCATCATCGAGAATCACCAACAGTCCGATGGCACGGTGCTGCTCCCGGAGGCGATCCGGCCGTATGCCGGGTTCGACGTACTCGGCGCCTGATCGAGTGGCACTTCCCCGCAATTCCGACGGCGTCTTCACCGACATTGCCGGCACGTATGACTTCATCAATAAGGTGCTCTCGTTCGGCCAGGAACAGAATTGGCGTCGGCGGGCTATCGCCGAACTGCCCCGGGGCCGCCTGCTCGACCTCGGGACGGGTACCGGGGCAGCTCTGCCGGTCCTGGCGGGGTTTGAGGTCGTTGGCCTTGATCCGGAGTTCGAGATGTTGAGGATCAATCCGATGGACGAAAAAGTCGTTGGTTACGGCGAATCGCTTCCGTTTCCTGACGCCTCGTTTGATGCCGTTTTCTCGGCGTATGTGTTTCGCAACCTCACCTCGGTGGCAGACACGCTGGCCGAGATTGAACGGGTCCTCAGGCCGGGAGGTAAAGCGGCGATCGTCGACCTGGGACGCCCGAAGAACCGGTTTCTTGCCGCGTTGCATCGGGCTGGCTCTGCGGTCGTCCTGCCGGCGATCGGCGCAGCAGTGGGAGGGCGCGAGTCCTACCAGTATCTCCACCGTTCGCTCGACAAGTTGGCACCACCCGAAGAGCTGTACGCAGACACCCCGCTCCGGGTCGACAAATTATGGCGAATGGGACCTTTGGGGTTCGTGTACGGGATCGTGCTCGCCAAATAGCCCGTTAGGGCTCTATCGGTTGGCTACTTTTTGGCAGCCGACTTTTTGGCAGCACTCGCCCGACCAACGTTCTTCTTGGCCGAAGCATCATGCTGAGTCACGAGGTTTGCCCCCTTATAGGCTCGCCCTGCCTTGTGGCTCGGGGTTCCTGGGTGCTCCTGGCGCTGTCGGGTTGGTTTGTGCATGCGAAAGGTCTTTCTGGGCGATCTAAGACTGTGGTCCACCGGATGGGGTCGTCCTTTGACGGCGGTCCGGGCGGTGATTAATCTAGGGTCAGTACTGTACGATCGTCAAGTGAGTATGTTGAAAACGTGAACCGCCGCGACGAGCTCCTCCATGCTGCACTCCGACTGTTCGCGGAAAAGGGTTTCGACGGGGTCTCCGTCGCCGACCTGGTTGGCGAGGTCGGCATGAGCAAAGCGGCCTTCGGCTACCACCTCGAATCAAAGGACGACCTATTGATCGAGTTGGTTGACCCGCTTCTCAGTCGCCTTGAACGAGTCGTGGCTGCCTACCCACGTTATCCCGGTTTTCCCAACCAGCTTGAGCTCATGTTGGCGGACTATCTCGACGCCCTGCTCGAACACCGCGACATCGTTGTCTGGGTCGATGGAGACAAGGCCGTTTCCAGCCACCCGCTCGTTGGAAAGCGACTTCGGGCAACCAACCAGGCCATGCGCCATGCGATTCGTGGGAACCGCCGTTCGTCAGTTGGCCGGGTATTGGCGGCTTCGGCGCTTGGCATGATCTGGCGCCCCATACGAAACCTCACAGACGTCGACGTCGAGAAGCAAAAAGCCGCCCTGTTGGACGCGGTCATGTCGGTGGCCGGGCGGGCCAGGGAAGCTGGTTAGATAGCGGCGAACCATCCCATGGCTCCGGCTCCGGCCATGTGGTGCTGATGGGGGTGAAACATGTACCTCCCCAATTCGGGAAGTGCGAACTCAACGATGGCCCGTTCTCCTTGGCCGAGAGTGATCGTGTCCGTATGTTCGGTCGGGGTAACGTCGGTTCCGCTTGGAAACACGTCGAAGGTCTGAGCGTGCAGGTGGAATGACCCGACAGGGTCGTACTCGGTCATGTTCACGATGTACAACCGGGCCGGATCTCCAACCGGGACCTTGATGGGATACCTGGCGAAGTATCCCGCTATGCCGTTCCAGGTGTAGATCTCGTTGCGTCCGTCTTCGTCGATGTCCCAGCCAGACAGCAAGAGGACGAACTCGTGGGCGGGTGGACGTCCGCCAATCGGATCAACGATCATGGTCCCGTACAGTCCCTTTGCTACGTGCTTGGCGAGCGGCATGGTATGGCAGTGATAGGGATGAACTCCCGCTGGGCCGGCTTTGATCTCGTAGGTGAATTCACCGCCGGGGGGGATGGGTTCCCAGCCATCCATTGAGGGGGAGTGACGCCCGTGCAGGTGCAAGTTGTGGTTGTGATCTGTCTGGTTATGAACGGTGATCTCGAGCAGGTCGCCTTCCGTTGCCCGGATTATGGGCCCGGGCGCTGAGCCATCAAAGGTCCACTGGTTCATACTCTGGCCAGCAGCCACCTCGTTGCGGCTCTCTACGACCGAGAGCGTGATCTGTTGTGAGCCCGTACGAGCAGGAGGGGGGATGGTGACGTCGGCGAGCGCCGAAGCGTCGAGGTTCTCAGGTGGATCAAATTCGCCCGTATATCCAGGGCCGGTGGCGTCAGATCCATAGAACGCCGAGCGTGGGGAGTCGGAGGAGGCCAGGGCTGGTTGGCTGAGTGAGCCGCCGAGAAAACCGGCGCCGAGGGCCGCCCCCCCCAAACCGACAGTGCGGAGCGCGTCTCGGCGGGTCAACCCGTGCTCGTCGGGGGATGGTTTGGTCACGTCAGACGATGCCGCCAACCAGCGCTCCGACTCCGAGAAGCACCAGGTATGAACCCAGACCGCCCAGGGCGATCGAATACCGCTTCCACCGAGGCAACGAGCTGCCAAACAGGAAGTAGGCAAGGACACCAACAAATGGGATGAGTAGTTGGACCAGAATCCAACCGATGGTGGCACCCTTCGACCGTTCATCCGATTTGGTCAGATCCCACAGGCCGAGGGCCAGCAGAGCGGCAAAGAGCATGAAGGGCATGAGATAGGCCCACAACCCGAAGAATATGGACCAGGCGCCCATTGCCAATGAGAGTCCGAACACGGTGATCCCTTTCTGTTGGGTAATAGTGACGCCGTCCGGAAGGTCCGGAACCGTCAGAGATTGCAGATCGAGTGGATAGGAAGCAAACACGTCGACCGCCGGTCGGACGGGTGCGTCGGCCCCACCAGGCATTTGGTCTTGGGGTGCGGGAAGGGGGGTAGACCCGATCGGTGCGTCTGGCCGGGATTCTGTTCCGTTTTGAGCGACCCTGCCGAGCGGCTCCAACGTCCCCATGAGCTCATACAAAACCGGCAGACGAAGACCGTCGCAGGGCTGACTCAACTCCAGGCCGACCGGTAGCGACGTCGAGTGGGTGTTACCTTCGAAACAGTTCCCAGCGTCGGCTAGTCCGGCGAGGGCCAGATCAGCTCGTCCGCTTCCTTCGATGACGTTGTCCCGGACGATGTTCCCGCTTGAAAACCAGAACTTCTTATCGAGGTTTGGCGATATGACGATTCCATTTCCAAGATGGTTGACGATCCGATTCCGCTCGATGAGCGAGGTGTTCCCCCCGGCCAGAATGATGCCATTGCCAAACGAGGGCCAGGTGGCGTTTTTGAATGGAACGTCGGTTCGGCTGTTGTCGTGGATGAGATTGCCGACGATCGTGACGTCGTGAAACGGGGCGAGTTCTTCGCCGTCGAGCGTGTTGGGTACCAGGCCGGCACCGTTGTGTCGCCATATGGAATTGATGAGATACATCTCGGTTGAGGCGTTCGTCCCCGAATATCCCATGCCGTTGTATTCGGAAATGACGTTGGTGACGATGGTGTTGCACGGGTCGCATTGACCAACATAGAACCCCGAGTCCGGAGCCCCCGTCCCGAGCGAGTATTCGATGAGTCCGTCAGATGAGTCGAATGCATAGATCCCGTAATTGCCGGCATAGATGGTCGTGAGATAGGACCCGCGAAAGCCCGTCACACCCGTCCAGAAGACACCGTTACCAACCGGGTTGATGACGGTTAGATTTTCGACGGCCACCCCGTCGGCGGTGATCAAAATGCCATTCGACCTGACCCCTTCGCCGTCGATGATGGTGCTATTGCGGTCCTCGCCCCTGATAACCAGATTCTCCGTCGTGACGGCTACCTCTTCACGGTAGGTGCCAGGGGCGATGAGGATGAGGTCGCCGGGGCCGGCCGCGTCGATCGCCGACTGGATCGTCGGATAGTCGGCGGGAACACGACGGGTCGTACCCGAGAAATCTGCAGAGGGTTGACCTGGTTTCGGTGTGGCGGCTTGGATCGGCGCAGGCACTCCCGACTCCTCCACGACCAACGTGGCCGCCATGCCCACTCCGTTTGCCGAGTGGAAGGTGCAGATGAACAGATACTCGCCAGGCTCTGTAAACGTTATTTCGGTCGAGTCGCCGGGACCCATGACGAGGCTTCCGAAGCTGTCCAATGTCGACCATGCTCCCCCCGAGTCGGAGGCATTGTGGATATTTCGGCCCTCGTTGATAAAGGTCACCGTGGTGCCGACGTCGACTACGTATAGGTCGCGGTCAAAGACGTTGTCACGCATGAATACCGTCGCTTCCGGATTGAACCCGGAGGTCGCACCATTGCCCGAACAGGCTGCCAGGACGGCAAGAGCGAGTGATCCCAGGAGCCACCATATACGCTTCACGATCGGCAGACTAGCGGCCGTAATCGGCGGGCCGGGGGCCGAGTGGTTGGTAGGTTTCTGCAATGCAGTCAGCTCTACCCCCTATTCCGGATTCAGTCTGGCGGCCCCTGCAACGAACAGACGCTGCGTGGTGCACGCAGCTGTGGAACACATGTTTCGAGGTCGACGGCGGTTACCGGATGGTCGAGCAGGAGTGGGTTCAGGAGTTGGAAGATACCGACGACAATCCTCCCGAGGATGGGATGATCGCGATGACTCGCGCCGGAACACCCGTGGCTATTGCCTTTGTCCAGGTCCCACCGGCAACCAATCTGTGGCGGGCCACCGGATGGGGGGCGGTCCACCCCGATTACCGGGGAGCCGGGATCGGCCAGGCGATTCTGGCCTGGCGGGAGGCCAGGGCCACCGAGCGGTCTCAGGCTGTTCGAGCTGACATTCCCAAATTCCTGTGGGAGACGTTGTATGACCGTCAGTCAGGTCCGGTTTCGTTCCTGACCGAACATGGGTACCGCCCGGTCCGACATTGGTTCGAGATGACACGTGACCTCTCCACGCCGATCGACTCGGCTCCGCTAGGTTCGGGCGTGGAGTTGATCCGGTATCGGCCCGAACTATCTGAAGCGGTTCGGGAAGCCAACAACGACGCTTTTCGAGATCACTGGGGATCCCAACCGATCACCCGGGAGCGGTGGGAGCGCCATTACGTGGGTGGTGAGTCGTTCCGCCCGGACCTGTCGGCGGCGGTCGTCGATGGAGCAAAGGTGGTCGGCCTTCTCCTGGCTGGTTGTTTTCCCCATGACTTTGAGGACAAAGGACGCACCGAGGTATGGGCGGAGACCATCGGTACCCGCCGCGAATATCGGGGTAGGGGGATCGCCTCGGCACTGATCGTTGAATGGATGCGAGGAGTTGCAGAGGCAGGCTACGAATACGCCGTCCTCGGGGTTGATGCGGCCTCAAAGACCGGAGCCCTTGGTCTGTATGAGCGGCACGGGTTCACTGTTGATACTTCTTCCACGAGCTACGCCAAGCCCATGGAAGGGACCGACTGGTCAGCTCTTGACCAGCGGTGAACTTGGTTACCGGGCCCGGAATGCCTCAAGCACTGCGGCGGCTTGGGTCACCGACTCAAGGGTGATCGGGTCCAGAACCAGTTGTACGTGGCTGATGCCGGCGTCTTCCCATTGATGGAGCCAGTCAGCAAGTTCAGCCGGAGTCCCCGTGAGGGGGTGGGCGGAGAACTGCGGCTCTGCCTGCATGCGGCCCTCGCCACCGGGGAATTGCATCAGGACGGCCGTGGTCATTTCCACATCGGCTGGATGACGACCCGCTTCGCTGAGAGCGCTATGGACATCTTCGAGTAAGGGAGGGAGGCCATCGGGTCGATTGCCATACCAGGCGTACCAGGCGTTCCACATCGACATGTGCGGTGCGGTTATTCGCAGTACGCGTCGGCCGATTGATCCAATTAAAAGCGGCAGAGAATCCGTTGGTCCGGCCGGAAGAAGGACGCAGCGCTCGACATCGTAGAAGGCCGAATGGTGAGTGACCTCCTCGCCGGCCAGGAGTCGGCGGATAATCTCAAAGGCAGCTTCGAAACGACTCGCTCTACGGTCGTACGGAAATCCGAAGGCCTCGTATTCGGTTTCGTTCCACCCGGCTCCCAGACCCAGGATAAAACGACCCTGGGAGATCTCGTCAAGAGTGGATGCCTTCTTGGCGAGCATGGCCGGGGCGTGGAACGAGGTGGCCGCCACCAGCGGTCCGATTTCCACCCGTTCGGTGATGGCTGCCACTGCTGCCATCTGTGACCAGGCCTCCCACGGCCCATGGGCCCCCCGCTCGTTGGTGCGGTACAGCAGGTGGTCGCCAACCCAGATCGAATCAAATCCGGCATCCTCGATCGCCCGGCTCATGGTGGCCAATTCTGGCCAGCGGACTTGGCGTTCTACCTCGGGAAGCTGAATGCCGACCTTCATCGGACGAGCGCCTGGGCGGCCACGATCGACTCGCGAAGAATAGCTACGATCTCATCAAGTTCGGACTCGGAGATCGTCAGTGCCGGAGACATGACGTTGAGGTTTCCGATCGGGCGGACGATCAACCCGCGCTTCTGAGCTTCGCACGCCACCAAATTGCCGATGTCGATTCCGTCCGGGAATCCTGCTTTGGTGGCTTTGTCGGCCACGAACTCGACACAGGTCATGAGGTGAGAGCCCCGCACGTCGCCAACGATAGCCAGGTCGGCCAAGTCACCTAATTGCTCCATGAAATAGGGTCCGATTTTGCGCACTCGTTCGAGGATGCCATGGCGCTCAATGATCTCGATGTTTTTGAGGGCCGCGGCGCAGGCCACGGGATGACCGGAGTACGTATACCCGACTCCGAAGTAACGCCCGTGGCCTGGCTCCGAGATGACCGCATGAATAGCATCGGAATAGATGGTGGCTCCCAGCGGCACGTAGCCTGACGTCAATCCCTTTGCGGATGTGATGATGTCCGGCGTGATACCGAACATCTTCTCGGAGACGAACCATTCGCCGAGGCGCCCGAACCCGGTGACAACTTCGTCCGAAACATACAAGATGTCCCAATCCCTGCAGAGTTCCCAGATCCGGCGGAGGTAGTTGTCAGGAGGAAGCACCACCCCACCTGACGCCATGATTGGCTCGGCGAAGAACCCACCGACCTGATCTGGCCCGCCTAGTTCGGCCACTTTGGCCTCGAACTCGGCGACCAGGTCCGCACCGAACTCCACTTCTGTGCGTCCCGCCCCATGCCGGTAGTAGTTCGGTGATTGCAGGTGGTGGATCGTGTCGTCGATGTAGTTGAAATAGCTGGTGTGGTCGGTCGGCTTGCCGCCGATCGAAACTGCCGCGTACGTGGTCCCGTGATAGGCATCGGTCCGGGAAATGACATGTCGCTTCTCGTGGTTGCCCCGAACACCGTGATAGAACTGGATGAGCCGGTAGGCGGAGTCGATGGCGGTGGATCCACCAGTGCTGAAGAATGTGTGATTGAGGCCATCGGGCGTCAGCGTGGCGAGCTTGGCGGCCAGTTGTGCAGCAGGAATTCCCATCATGTCCCCAAAAGGATTGGCGTAGGCGAGCTTGCGTAGCTGCGCCGAAATGGCTTCGACCATCTCTTCCTGAGCGAGACCGATGTTGGTGCACCACATTCCACCGATGGCGTCGAGATACCGGTTACCGGCCGCATCCACGAGGTGGACCCCGTCCCCGGATTCAATGACAAGTCGTCGTTCGGGGTCGGTGTCGAACTCCTGATACGGCACAAGTAGGTGGTTGGCGGCGTCGCTGATGGTCTGAGGCACGGGTCTCCGTTACTGGGCTCTCCAGTTCGGACCCTAGTGGACGAACTCGGACTTTCGAGCGAATCATGCAAGAATCAATGTGAAATCGACCGTATCGATAATTGAGGCCCAGAATTCAAGCATTCCGGTCGTTGTTGCCGTTGTTCAGGGACGAATCGGCGACAGTTGACGATCAGATGAGGCAAGATGGTCCGGTACCGGCAGGAGGCACTGTGACGACGATCTGCCAGAAGTGCGAGAGTAAGTAATGGCAATCCGGGTTCTTGAACTTTCAGGTTCGGCCGGTTCTATGGGAACGGCCCATGGAACCGCTTACGCCGACGACATCCGGCGTTACGCCGACGATCGTATTCGTCTCGTCATGTCCGGTTTGTGGAGTGGCAATCGGCTGGGACGAAGTGACGTGCTGGCGGTGGCGAGTTCCTGTCTTCAGTTTCATGAGGAGTTCAGCCCCGACCTCACCGAGGAGATGAACGCGATCGGGCGGGCGTGTGGGCTCACCCCCGAAGAGATGATCGTCGTTGGGGGTTTTACCGATTTTGTCGATGCGGTGCGCGCCAGCACCGGCGGCCCGATGCCACCAGAAGTGATCGAGGACGACTGTACGGCGTTTATTGTCCCGGATGGTCGCTCTCAAGGGGCCGGCTATTTCGGCCAGACCTGGGATATGCACGACACGGCTACTCAGTTTGTCGTGCTCTCCGACCTACGCCCTGTCAACAAGCCGCGGGCTCTGGTGTTTACAACGACCGGGTGCCTTGGCCAGATCGGCATGAACGAAGCCGGTGTAGCGGTAGGAATCAACAATCTCACCGTGGTTGACGGTCGGCCAGGCGTCACCTGGCCGACGGTGGTACGAAAAGCGCTTGAGCAGACCTCGGCCGAGGACGCTCGAGACGTGATCGCTAGCGCCCACCTGGCAGGGGCTCACAGCTATCTCGTCTTTGATGCCGAAGGAGTCGGATTCAACCTGGAAGCTACGCCGACCGCCACTGCCGTGTTTGAACTACACGAGGAAGTGCTCGTCCACACAAACCACATGCTGAGCGATGCCACCGTCGGCCTGGAAGTAGCCAGACCACCCCAGCTTCAGGCAAGTTCGGAAGCGAGACTCGCCAGGGCCCGCCTACTCCTGTCCGACGGCGATATCGATGAGCAGACCCTGATGGCTGTCACTCGCGACGGCGAGGCGATTTGTCAGATCGGCTACGACCCCTATCACGTTGAATCTTGTGGGGCGGCGATCATGCGACCACAGACCAAAGACTTCTGGGCAGTGTGGGGGCTACCCGATCAGAACGAATACGAGCCGTTTAGCCTGGCAGCGTCGTGAACCTCGACTATGTGCAGGTCAGACCGGACCACGCCGATGCCCTCGTTGCTCTGGAGGCGTCTGCCTTCCCAACGGCCGATCGGGGCGAGCTTCTTTCGGTAGCTGGTGTGCTGAAGCAGTGCGAAATGTTCCCCGAAGGCGGGTTTGTTGTTGTAGATCACGACGCCCGGGATCGGGTGGTGGCTTTCGCCATGGGGTGTTTTGTCGATTTCGACTTCGATCACCCCCAGCATCACATCAACGAGATTGTCGGCCCGCTCGGATCTGATTACCACCTTGAATTCGGCGAGTGGTACTACGGAACCGATATTGCGGTTGCGAATGACTATCAACGGCTCGGGATTGGCCGCCGACTGTATGGGCTCCGCAAGGATCTGATCCAGCGCCTCAACCGCGCCGGGTTGGTTGCCGGGGGAGCCATTCCTGGATTCGCCAACTACAAACACGACATGACCGCTGGAGAGTACGTAGCCCGGGTGTCAGCTCGAGAGCTGACCGATCCGACTCTGACGATGCAACTCGACAACGGCTTTGAGGCACTCGGTGCCCTGGAAAATTACTGGACTGACCAAGCGGTCGACAGCTGGGCGAGCCTGATTGTTTGGAGGAACCCCGACTTCGACCCGGAGCGCCTGGCTGCTCAACGCCCCGGGACCCGGCCCGGATCTGCCCATGGATGAGGTGTGGCGATTTGCCCAGTTTGTGACGTTTGCCGGCGTGCCTTCGGTGGAACTCGCCGGTTTGGCGCAAGGTGGAGCCGACGTGGTGATTGTGGGAGCTCCGCTCGATTGGGGAGCCACCTACCGGGGCGGCGCCCGGTTTGGGCCCAAGGCCATCCGGGAAGCCGACTACCTCGATGCTGACGCAGTCCGTCCTCATCTGCCGACGGGGATCAATCCTTTCGACGAGTTCCGTGTGGTGGACGTCGGGGACGTCCCGGTCCCCCCTGGTTACCTTGAAATCGGTCTCGACCGGATAGCCGACGCCGTGGAGATGATTGCGGCCAAAGGCGCCGTCCCAATCGTCCTCGGGGGAGATCACTCGATCACCTATGGCAATGGCACCGGGTTGGCCCGCGTGCACGGTCCGGGATCTTTCGGACTGGTTCACTTTGATGCTCACGCAGATACTGGCGAAACAAATGCCGGCCAATTGCATGGCCATGGGACACCGATGCGCCGACTCATAGAGTCGGGTGCGGTGCCCGGTAAGCGGTTTGTTCAGATCGGTCTGCGAGGCTATTGGCCAGGACCAGCCACGGTGGCGTGGATGGCGGAGCAAGAGATGAAGGTTTTCTTGATGTCCGAGATCGTGGACCGGGGCCTGCGGCCGGTCGTGGCGGACGCCGTAGCGGCGTGCACAGATTCGGCATCCAAAGGGATCTTCATCTCGGTCGACGTCGACGTGGTCGATCCCGGTATGGCGCCGGGAACCGGCACGCCCGAACCAGGGGGGCTGACGTCACGCGAATTGCTCGACACGATCCGTCGTCTGGCGAGGGAGCTTCCGGTGGTCGGCGTCGACATTGTCGAAGTGTCACCGCCATACGACGGACCCGGACAGATCACTGCGTTCCTGGCGAACCGGGTGGTCCTTGAGATCCTTAATGGGATGGCTGAGCGGAAGGTTATGGGGCGATCATGAGACTGGAAGAGGCGAAAACGACACCGTTCTGGTGGGACGCCGTTCAAGCCAAAGTCACCCGACCCCATCTGGCAGGTGACCTCGACGTTGACGTGGCGATTGTGGGGGCCGGTTACACGGGTCTGTGGACCGCCTACTACCTCAAAGAACACGATCCATCGCTCAAGGTGGTCGTGCTTGAGAAACATCACGTCGGTTTCGGGGCGTCGGGGCGAAACGGTGGCTGGTGTCACGCTGAATACCCTCTCGGGATCGGCGTCCTGGCCAAGGAACACGGAAAATCCGAGGCGGTTCGATTCATGCGGGCCCTCTACGAGTCTGTGGTTCAGGTGGGTCGGGTCGTTGCCAGGGAAGATATTGATTGTCACTTTGTCCAAGGCGGGGTGCTTTCAGTTGCCAGAAGCGACGTTCACTTGGAACGAGTGAAGGAGGAAATTGACGAAGCCAGGCACCTCGGCCTTGGCGAGGACGACCTCCGAGAGTTATCCGGCGCCGAAGCCCGCCAGATGCTCAATGCCACTGGTGTGATTGGCGGGACGTGGCACCCTCACGGGGCAGCGCTCCAACCGGCCCTATTGGTTCACGGTTTGGCGGCTGCCTGCGAACGTCGAGGCGTCATGATCTATGAGGATTCGGCCGTCGAGCAGCTTGGTCCCCATCGGGTGATTACCCGGCACGGCACGGTCACCGCCCCGATGGTGGTTCGAGCCACGGAAGGGTTCACGAGCGATCTTCCCGGCTTCAAACGGACGATGGTGCCCCTTTACTCGTTGATGGTTGCGACCGAACCGTTGTCCGATGAGATGTGGGAGGAGATCGGACTTAAGACCCGACCTACGTTCGGAGACTTCCGGAACTTGATCATCTACGGGCAGCGCACGGCCGATGGGCGGTTGGCGTTCGGGGGGCGCGGGGCTCCCTACTACTTCGGGTCGTCAACCGCACCCGAGAACGATATTCACGATCGAGTTCACGCCGAAATCATCCGGTCGCTTGGCGACCTGTTTCCCCGACTGGCTGACGTGGCGATTACCCATCGTTGGGGTGGGGCGCTTGGGGCGCCTCGGGACTGGCGGCCGTCGGTAAGCATTGACCGGGCTACTGGAACGGCCTGGGGTGGCGGTTATGTCGGAGACGGTGTCAACACGGCTCATTTGTCGGGCCAAACGCTGGCCGACTTGATTCTCGAACGCGATACAGACCTGGTCACGATGCCTTGGATCCAACACAAGTGGAAGACCTGGGAGCCCGAACCGCTCCGTTTCGTGGGCATCAACGCCGGATTGTGGATGGCCAAGGCAGCCGATGCTTCCGAATTGAAACGCGGCAAGGCGTCTCGGTGGGGGACGGTCGGCAACTGGATGCGCGGCAAGACCCGTTGATACGTTTGTGAAACCTTCTTGTGACAAGCTGTTTGATGCTTCATCGAGACGTACGCGGCTGGTTCGTGCTAGACATGGCACGAGCTTCAGCGATCCACTCGTAGAAGGGGGGCCCTGTTGGATCTGCAGTATGTGAACCTAAGCGATCGCTGGGTGAGCCAGTGCGCCTCCCTTGAGTTGGCGGCGTTTCCCCAAGCCGACCCGGATGATCTGTTGAACGCCGATGATCTGGCTGCCTACGCACGGACCTTCCCGGCGGGCTTTTTCGTGTGCCTCGACGGCGAACGAGTCGTTGGCCAAGCCGGCGGGATCCTTGTCGATTTTGACTTTGATCACCCGCAACACACGATCGCCGAGATCACCGGCGAGCATCAGTGTGGTAATCACAATCCGGACGGCGCCTGGTATTACGGAACCGATATCGTCGTGGACCCGCAGTACCGACGGCGGGGGATCGGCAAGAGGCTGTACGAGCTTCGAAAGGAACTGGTGCGTCGACAGAATCGCCGGGGCATTATTGCCGGGGGATATATCCACGGCTTCGCCGACCACAAGGAAGTTATGTCGGCGGCCGATTATGTGGGGAAGGTGGCGGCCGGGGAACTGTACGACCGTACCCTGAGCTTTCAACTGGAGAACGGGTTTGAGGTCAGAGGGGTTCTGGCCGACTACATCGATGACCCCGATATCGACGGGTGGGCTGCGTTGATCGTGTGGTCCAACCCGGACTACGTGTGAAATATGTGTTCGGCAACGGGCAGGTCTTCGTAGGCGATTCCGCCCGCAGTTGGTCTCATACGGTCGGCGTGCGTGACGGGAAAATCGCCGCGGTCGGTTCAGAAGCGGTCGTTCGTGAGGAGATCGGCACGGGTGCGATCGACGTCGATCTAGACGGCCGGCTCCTGATCGCCGGCTTTCAAGATGCCCATGTTCATCCGATGATGGGTGGTCTGGCCCGTATGCGATGCAATCTGGAACACGTCAACGACCTGGGCACCGCACTGACGGTGCTTGCCGATTACGTCAAGGGTACCGACACGGAATGGGTGCTCGGTGGGGGATGGAACTACTACTGGTTTGAAGGGGGCAATCCACCGGCTGCCCTGCTCGACGCCATAACCGACCGACCCGTCTATCTCGGTGGAGCCGATGGTCACTCTGGTTGGGCGAATTCCACCGCGCTGCGTTTAGCCGGCATCACGGCGGCGACGCCTGACCCGACCGATGGTCGCATCGAACACCTGCCGAACGGTTCGCCACAAGGCACCCTCCACGAAGGGGCTATGCGTCTGATGGAACGCGTCGCGCCACAGCCGGATGAGGCGACGTTACGTGCGGCCCTCCTGGAGGGTCAGCGCTACTTGCTCTCACTAGGGATCACCGCCTGGCAAGATGCTTGGGTCACCGAGCCAATTCATAAGACATACCGGGAACTCGCCATCTCGGGGGATCTCAAAGCGAGCGTGCGGGGCTGTCTATGGTGGGATCGCGAACGAGAGATGGATCAACTCGATGAGTTGGTCGAGGCCAGCTGCCAGGGCATCGGCGCCTACGACCCGCGCACCATCAAGCTCATGCTCGACGGCGTTTGTGAGAACCACACTGCCTCTCTTCTTGAGCCGTATCTCGACCAGGCGGGAACCGAGACGGACAACACGGGACTCGACTTCATTGCTGCCGAGCACCTGGCTGAGATCGTGACGCGCATAGACGCTGCGGGCTTGCAGTGCCACTTCCACGCGCTTGGTGATCGAGCAGTTCGTCATGCTCTGGACGCCATTGCGGCGGCCAGGCGAGCGAATGGATGGACCGATACTCGACCCCACCTCGCCCACCTTCAGTTCGTGAACCCGGCAGACATCCCCCGGTTCCGTCAGCTCGGCGCCACCGCCACCGTCCAGCCGCTCTGGGCCGTTCTTGATGAATCGATGTCCAATTTGACGATTCCCTTCGTCGGACCTGACCGCACCCGCCTTCAATACCCGTGGAGGGCCTTGTTGGCAGCCGGGACGACGATGGCGATGGGAAGCGACTGGTCGGTTTCTACGCCTGACGTCCTGGCCCAGATCGACGTAGCCGTGCATCGAAACGACCCGACCGAAGGGGTTGACGAAGCCTTCTTGCCAGATCAGCGTATCGAGTTGGCGGATGCACTGATGGCATGTACCGCCGGATCGGCCTATGTGAATCACCGCAATACGACCTCCGGCTCGATCGAGCGGGGGAAACAGGCAGATCTGGTTGTCTTGAACGCCGATCCGTTTGCTCTTGAGCGGCCGCGAGACGTTGGTGTGGATATGACCATGCTTGGCGGCCAAATCGTCTTTGAGAGCCAGTCAGCCTGAGCAGGATCGCCGGTCAACCGGTTGTCTAACCGCCGAAGACGGGTTGACAATGGTCGCACGCCCGGTACTCGGCGGCGACTGCCTGACGTGAGGAGCTAAGCCAGTGTTGGTGCTCCGGGGCAATACGTCGAGCGACCCGGCAGGACGGGTAGCAGGCGACCCCGGTCTTCCGGTTCGCAACCAGAATGCCCGGGTGCGGCCGCAGGTCGAGACCCTCAGCCTTGAGAAGTTCGGCCTTCATGGCGGCACCGAAACGGTATTGGCCAAGATTGCCGTCGGTTCTGACAACCCGGTGACATGCCACGATGACGGGAACCGGGTTTTGGCCGAGCGCCGATCCGACGGCCCTTAAGGCGGTCGGCCGTCCGATCCGGGCGGCGATCCAACCATAGGGGCGAACCTCACCGGTCGGAATTGAAGCGGCCGCTTTGAGGACCATCTGTTGAAAGTTGGTCTGGCCGCGCCAATCAACATGGAGCTTGCCAAGACGTCCGGTTTTCAGCGTTCGCTCAACTCCCGCCTCCAGTTGGTTCGGCAATCGGTCCACGGCGACGACCCGGCGTCCGAAGCGTTGCTCGAATCCGGCGACGAACTCGGTTTCGGACGGCGCCACCGCCGAAACGCCCCTGATGTTGAAGGCCACATTCAACATACCCACCGACGATGCCAGAGAGACGAATCCGTCAATCAGGCCGGTATCGAGGAGGGTTTGTTCCTTGAGTCCGGGCGGAGCCTGGAATTTGAGTTCCGACAATTTCATGTTTCAAGACCTTTCGTTCGTAACGTGGCGAGGGCCCGTGAGGCGTCTGATTTCACGGTGCCTTCGGGTCTGTCGAGAATCAGTGCCACTTCGGCGTAGGTGTGACCGAGGACGTAGTGAAGTACTACCGCAGCACCCTGAGCGTGGGGCAGACTCCGGATAGCGGCCACCAGGGCCTCGTCGATGGGTTCCGCCCGGTGGTCGGGTGTGTCGGGAAGTTGATCCACCAGTACGAGTGGTCGGCGGGCATTCGTGCGGCGACGGTTCCGGGTGGCGTTGAGGGCAATCGTCCAGAGCCAGGGGCGGAGTTCTAGTTGTCTGATTCTTGATGGTGGGTATTGCTGCAAGGACCGATACGCCCGTAGGTAGGTTTCTTGCGCGACGTCTTCGGCGTCGTCTCCGACCAACATTCGAAGCCCCGCATACAGGCGATGTTGGGTGGCGTCGACAAAGTCCGGGAAGGCATTGTCAACGTTGAGGGCGAGAGATGTGGTTAGGTGGTCGTCCATGATGGTTCGTTGTTAAGAACCCCGGTGACCCGTGAACCGTTGCAGTTATTTGTAGTCTCTGTGAATCCGAGACGGGGTTGGTCCCCGTTGTCCCTGGTATTTGGAACCGAGTTCCGTGGATCCGTACGGGTGGTCTGCGGGAGTCGTCATCTGGTAGAAGCTGATCTGGCCGATCTTCATTTCGGGATAGATCGCAATGGGCAGGTTGGCAACGTTGGAGAGTTCCAGGGTCAGATAGCCGTCGAAGCCGGGGTCAACGAAGCCGGCGGTGGAATGAATAAGTAGACCGAGGCGGCCCAATGATGACTTTCCCTCCAACCGGGCGACCACATCATCACCAAGACGGACCCGCTCCAGCGTTGAGCCGAGCACGAACTCGCCGGGATGCAGCACGAACGGTTCGTCGCCGGCGACCTCGACGATCGTTGTGAGGTCTTCCTGGCGGCTCCGGGGGTCGATGTGCGGATACTTGTGGTTTTGGAACACCCGGAAATACCGATCAACCCGAAGATCGATGCTCGAAGGTTGGACCATCGATTCGTCGTACGGTTCGATCGAGACCCGTCCGTCGGCGATGGCTTCTTTGATGGTTCGGTCAGAAAAGATCACGAGTCGAGATAGTAGTTGGCTGAAATTGGCTTCGTGATCATGTCGTCCCTATCTTCGGTGATAGTCATCCAGGTCGGACTTCGGAATGACAATTTGGAACGAAGCACCGTAGTCGCCGGGGCTCTGAGCGGTAATGGCCCACCCGTGGGAGCGACAGACACGACGACAGATCGCCAACCCGATGCCATTGCCCTCAAATTCGGACTTGTTATGGGCCCGGTACAGCATTTCGAATACTTGTTCGGCGTCTCGCTCGGGAAAGCCAACCCCGTTGTCCGAAAAGACGATTACGTGGCCTCCGCCGGGGTCTGGCTCGGCTCGTGAAGTCACGGTGAGCACGCCAGGAATGTCCCGGCGACGGAACTTCACGGCATTACTCACCAGGTTCTGAAACAACTGCTCGACGGCGACCACATCAACCGGTACGGTGGGAAAGGCGCCTTCTACGCGGATCTCATAGCCTGCTTCTTCCAGATCGTGAGCGCACTGTGCGCAGACTCGCTGGAGGAGCTGTCGCAGGTTGGACGGCTTCACCGTATCAAGCCCCTCGTCAACCCTGGCGAACTGGAGAAGGCTGTCTACGATTTCTTCCATCTGACGCCCGGAAATGTGTATTCGGTGAACAAATCCGCGTGAAGATTCGCTCAGGGTTGGGTCGTTGTCGAGAAGTTGCGCAAACATCCGAACCCGACGTGCAGGAGCCTTCAAGTCGTGTGCCGCCATCGAAGCGAACTGATCGAGTTGGCGGTTGCTCTCTTCGAGTTGGCGGTTCAGTCGGGCGAGTTGATAGGCGGCGGCCGAGTTGTCGGCCACATCGCCAAGCAGGAGCCACGTCACGTGTTGTTGGCGAGGTTGGTTGAAGACACGGTGCCCGGAAATGTGCATTAACCGACCGCCTGGCGAACCGTGGACGGTGGCGTCGTAGCTTTCGAGGGAGCCGGTTGACCGAATCGAGTCGACCAGTCGAGCTAGCTCGTCACCGCGCAGGATATCGGAATCGAACACATTCCAGGTTGGATTGAGGCAAGCGGGACCGAGAATCTCTACCGCGGCCGGGTTGGCACCAAGGCAGGCCCCATGATCGTCGACAAGTAGGGCGGCCATGGGCAACGCCTCGAAGAGCTGACGGTAGGCGTTTGCATCCATCAAGTTCATAAGGCCTTTCGTGCCGAACGGCGCCCTGACGGCGTCGCTATTGTACGCGGGCCGCCATTGCCGCCTTGATCTGCCGGTCAAGAAGTCCCGATTCGATATCGGCTTTCGGGAGAATGGTGTGAACACCCGCGGCCAGGGCGGCGGACTCGATATCGCTTGCAGGAACTCCGCTGATCACGATGAAGGGCAGGTCCGGATACTCGCATCGGGCTTGCCCGACCAATTTCAGGCCATTCATCCCTGGCATGTCGAAGTCGACCAAACATATGTCTGGCAGAACTTCGCTGAGAGCGTCAAGTGCCTCGAACCCGTCTGCAGCCTGGGTCACCTGGTAGTCGCCAACCTGGCTGAGGAGAGCAGAAAGGATCATCAGGTCGGTGGGCGAATCATCGACGATGAGCACTTTCACGAGACTCACACCCACACCTTCCGTTCCTCCTCTAGTTGTTGGTAAAACGTTAGTACGCAAGGTTTCGGACCCAATGTCGAGATCTGCTTCTGACGTTTCGTGGCGCTTTTGTCGATATGCTCCTGTTCATTTTCTTGTCAAGTTTTGGCGTACTTTGTCCGATATCTGCGAATATGACGGATTTGGTAGTGGCGGCCCGGGGGAAGCGGTTGAACCACAGCATTCGGGGTCGCCGCGGTGATCCTCAGGCTACCTACGGCGACCACCGGGGTGCTTTGCACCCTGGCATCGCTACCGAAGCAGCGAACCGGGGCCATTCCCACGGCCCATGGCGCGCAGACGGTCGTTGGTGTCCAGTCTATGCAAACACTGCCAATCGGCCGATCCTTGTCGGGGTGGTCGCTGGCTTATCCGGCTGGAGGTCTTGATGAACAAGCTGCAACTCTTTGACGCCAACGAGGCCCGTCTCGCGACGATCACCCCCCAGGTGATCCGAGACCTTGCCTCGTACGCGCAGGGCATCGACGCCGCCGTTGGGGCGCGAGTAACGACCACCAGTGACGCGGTGACATGCATGAAGTTCCTGAATCCGGCCTCAAAGGGATTCCTCATTGTTCCCGACGGCAAGCTGGGTCCCGCCAAGGGTGATCACTCACCGTTCAGAACCGTCCGGGCCGTCGATAGTGACGAAGGGGTCTATCAGACGCGCCGGACCATCCAGCGAGCTCATCGGCAAGGAGAAGGTACCTGCCTGATAGTCAATAGCCTGACGCCGATCCCCAACATCATTCGGCAGCTTCACATGAGCCACGAGTACGTGCTGGTGGCCTGGGAACCCGATCACGCCAAGCGATTCACCCTCGGCCTGGTGAAGACCGCCTGGGAGAACGCTTCGACCGTGATCGCCGATCAGGTGCGCGGCGCGACCCAGGCCCGGGAGGTTCTGATGGAAGGCGTGTCGCTCGGCATCGTGCAACGCGACTCAGCTTTGCGTCGGCCGATTTAGTTCTGCAGCGGTCGACTAGGCGACCCGTCGATTCAGCGACCGTCCGAGATGTCCCGGGCCGCGATGTCAAGAGCCCGATCTCGTAGATCGGCTCGGAGTCGTTCGACTTCTTCGAGGAATCCCGGTTCGTCCATCCGCCGATGAACGGTTCGTTCGCTGATTCCAGCTGCGGCGGCCGCTTCTCGGACCGTGGAGCCCTTGGCAAGGGCCAAATGAAGGGCAAGATCTCCCTTGCGAGGTATCCAGGTCGGCTTCTCGTCGGGGGTTCTGGTCGCACCCTTGGATGTGCTGGCGGCGTATCGAACCATCCGTGCAAGCGGCTCAGGTTCCAGTTCTTGTTTGGGAATGTATCCGGCTGCTCCGGCCTCGAGGGCCTGGTCGTCGATTGATGAGCTACCGAAGCCGGTAACCAGCACGAACGAACCAACAAATCCCTGAGCACGACTGGCTTTGATGAGATCAAAGCCAGTATGAATTCCCAGTCGGTGGTCTACCACGGCTACGTCGAATTGAGCGCCACGAAGTCTGCTGAGGGCGTCCTCATAGGAACTCGCCGGATCGATCTCCAACGGAACCGTCGTCCCGGCTTCCAGGAGGGCTGAAATCATCTGAAGGTCTTCTGTGTCGTCGTCGACGACCATAACCTTTATCGTGTCTGCCACTTCACCACGTTCTACTCGTAACGCGTACGGAATCCCCCCGCACCGGCACTCTAGTCGGAATCCGGCGACATCTCTAGGTTTATGCAATCGCGGGACCCGGTTCTATACACAATCGATTTGGGGCTCTGGGTGATCCCAGGATCAGGGTTTCGGAACCGGTGGTCGAGCCCCCGGTTCGGGCAAGGTCAAGCAACCATGAACCGGGTGGGTGTCGCTCGAACTGCTCAGAGCGGGTGACGGGAATCGAACCCGCGTATCGAGCTTGGGAAGCTCGTGTTCTGCCACTGAACTACACCCGCAATTGTGTCATCAAGGATAGTCGCAGTCGCGGTGGGCACGGCGGTTACGTTTGAATAAGCGAGAGGATCCCCCAAATGGCCATGATCGTTCCGACGACGACGAAGAACCAGGCTCGCCCGGCTCGATAGGTACCCGCCGCACCGTCCGGCCCGCGCCCGCGGGCATTCTGGATAATGGCCCACGCGTTGCCGCCTGCCATGGCCAGCCCGAGGCCGACCGTCAGTTCTGCGAATAGAGAATCAATTCCGAGGATATCCATGTGTTAGCCAGAGTATCGTGTTCGAGACCGGAGGTTACTTTTGCGACAGTGTTACGTCCTACGGGTATTCACCCGGGGCGACGAGGGCGGTAACCATCTCGGGGCGATCGTCGACGTGACGGGGTTGGATACGGCGACGATGCAGTCGATCGCCGCCGGGCTCGCCTTCTCCGAGACCGTCTTCATCGACACGTCGGGCGATGTGCCCCATTGCCGGATCTTCACCCCGGCTTCCGAGTTGCCCTTTGCAGGGCACCCTCTCGTTGGGGCTGCCTGGTTGATTCACCACCTCTCCTCGCAGTCGATGTCCCGGGTCACATGCGAGATAGGAGCCATTGACGTTGAGTCAGGTGCCACCACCGCCACCATTGATGCTCCCGGTCGCCAGCCAGCCACCGGGTTGACTGAAGACCGCCTCGACGGTCTGGGGTTGCCCGGTGTCGTGAGTGCCTTCTCAGTAGCGATGCCACTCCCGTACACCGTGGTCGAAATGCGGTCCGCCGAAGCGGTCTCGGCATTTCGACCGGTCGAATCGGTCCTGGGGGCCCACCCTCACGGTGAAATGCTGACACTCTGGGCGGAAAGCGAAGAGAGGGTCCGGTTGCGCTTCTTCGCGCCTGGGCACGGAGTTTTCGAGGATCCGGCGACCGGTTCTGCGGCGGTAGCCTTGGCGGCCGTGCGGCGGCGATCGGGCGTCCTGACCGGTTCAGTGCTCATATCCCAGGGTGCTGAGGTGGGTATGCCTTCGGAGATCGTCTTGGATTGGGACGCCGATCGAACCAGAGTAGGTGGCGAGGTCCGGCATGATGAGACCCGGGAATTGGAGATCTAGCCATGGCATCAGAAGGTTCGAAGACGACGGTCATCGCCGCTCTTGCCGGGAACGGACTTATCGCGGTAGCCAAGATCACGGTGGCGATCATGACCGGCAGCGCGGCAATGTTGTCCGAGGGCTATCACTCGGTGGCTGATGTCGGAAACCAGGCGCTCCTGCTGTGGGGAATAGGTCGGGCCAAGGTGGCACCCACCCCGGCGCATCCTTTCGGGCGTGGCAAGGAAATCTACTTCTGGTCGTTCATGGTTGCTGTCATGCTGTTCGTCGGGGGTTCCGTGCTGGCGGTTCGCCACGGTATCGATGCGATCCGGAATCCTCACGAGATCACGAAACCGGTGATGAACTTTGTGGTACTTGGCATCGCCATGGTCACGGAAGGGACCGTCTTTTCGATAGCTCTTAGGCACTTCAACAAGGAGCGTGGTACTCGATCTGCCTGGCGTTCTGTCCGGGTTACCAAAGACACCTCCACGCTCGTGGTCCTCCTGGAAGACTCCGCGGCAATGATCGGCCTCTTTCTGGCGTTTGTCGGGATTGGACTGACCATGTGGACCGGTAATGCCATTTGGGATGGGATTGCTTCCCTGGCGATCGGAGCACTGCTTGGGGCGGTGGCGTGGCTCCTGGCGGTCGAAACCAAGGCACTGCTCATTGGCGAAGCCGCCAGCCGCTCGGATCGAGCTTCGATGCGCCTGCGGATCTTGGCCGTTCCCCAGGTGGAGAGTGTTGGCCGGCTCTTGACGATGCATATGGGGCCCGATGAGATTCTCGTGAACATCGACGTCGACTTGGTCGACGGACTGATGGACGATGACGTTGAGCGTGCCATCGATCGCGTCGAAGCGGCCATCCGCGAGGTGCTGCCGGAGGCCAACAACATTTTCGTGGAACTGGAGAGTCACCGTGACTGAAGTATCGGCACCCGCCTCGTCGGGGAACCTTGGACCTGGCTTCGACATGATCGGGCTGGCTCTTGAGTTGCGTTGCCGGGTTTCGGCCTTCAAGGCGGATGCTTGGTCGGTTGAGCACGTTGGGAAGGAACGGCTCCCGGCGGGACATTCTGACGCCGTGCTCGTAGCCGCTCAGGCAGCGGTGGGGGAGGCGAACCCTCTGCAGCTGGTGGTCGACAACGACGTGCCACTGGCGCGGGGTCTGGGATCATCCTCGGCGGCCAGGGCGGCCGGGGCAGCTGCGGCTCTGATGGAGCACCATGGATCCTTTGACCCTCAGAGGGTCTTCGAGCTGGTTCATGAATTTGAGGGCCACGGCGACAATGCGGCCGCCGCGGTGTTCGGAGGGCTGGTAGCCGTCAACGCCTCAGGCAACCCGATCAGGTTGTCGGTCCACGCCGACTGGCGGATAGTGGTCGCGATTCCTGATTACGAGCTGGCGACATCGAAAGCCAGATCGGTACTCAGTCCTCAGGTGAGCCGATCGGTTGTCGTTCGTGGCTTGGGAAGATTGGTGGCCCTGGTTGATGGGCTGCGAAGCGGGAATGCCGAGACGCTCCGGATGGCGGGAGGCGATGAGTTGCATGAACAGCCGCGCGCCATTCTTCACGAACGGGCGGTCGAACTCATGGCGGCGGCCCGCCGCGGAGGGGCTGCTCATGCTGCCTGGAGTGGGGCGGGGCCAACGATTCTGGCCGTGGTCAAGCCCGAGCAGGTCGGCGAGGTCGCCAAGTTGATGCGGGTGGCCATGGCCGATCAGGGCGATGTATGCGAATTGGGAATTGCTATTGATGGTCTGATCGCGCACTAGCGGCCTCAACGACCCACTGGAAGAGGGCCTTTCCGTTCTGGAGATACTCGGGATGCCACTGAACTGCCGTTAGATCCCAGGTCGAGTCGACCGGCTCGATCGCTTCGATGACGCCGTCGTTGGCCCAGGCGACCGCACAGAAGCCGGGGGCGATGGTCTTGACAGCCTGGTGGTGAATCGAGTTGACGACGGTTTCCAAACCGATGATCTGACTGAGCTTTGAACCGGGTTCGATACTGACGGATTGGTGTCCTTCGAACGCTCTGCCGTCCGTGACGTCATGGATTTCGCTGTGGGCATATTGGGCCGTCAGATCTACCCAAAGGGTGCCACCGAAGGCGACGTTGACAAGTTGGGCCCCCCGGCAGATGGCCAGAGTCGGGATTCGCTGGTCCCGGGCGGAGCGAGCCAGCGCCAGTTCCCAGTGGTCGCGTTGGTCGTTGACGCCACGAGTGACCGGGGTTTGTGGACCTTCCCGATAGCCGTAGCGAATTGGATTGATGTCGCCTCCCCCGGTGAAGACCAGGCCATCGAGAAGCCGGACGGCGGCGGAGACGTGTTCCGGGTTCTGTTGGGGCACCATCACCGGGATACCGCCGGCATCAAGGACCCCGTCGCAGTAGTCGGCGATCATGCCGTGAACGGTTCGATCGCCAATCGATGCGGTGACCTTAAATGGCCTGCCTGTGATCCCGATAATCGGTTTCTTCATGCGCTGAGTTTGCTTGTTTGCGCCGAACAAGGCAAGCTACTTGCCCGCCACGTTCTTCGGCGCACTAACACGTAACGATTGAGGTATTTCGATGGGCTCGCTGGTCAAGAAGCGACGCAAAAAGATGTCGAAGCATAAGTACCGCAAGCGCATTAAGGCCAACCGCCACAAGCGCAAGCGCTAGCTTCGACTGTCGCTCCGGCGATGTCATTCACTCACGGATCTCTATTCCCGGTGCTGCTGCGCGCCTTCTAATCGACCGGGTCGAAGGCGATCGGCTCTTCGCGACCTAACCTGGTGGCGGCCAGTCCGGCGATTCCGAGGGCTCCCAGGAGGATGCCCCATTGAATGGCTGATCCCCCGGAGCTGCCGAGTGGACCGATCCAGTCGGCACATCCTCCGGTGGCCCGAACGGCGTCTTTGAATCCGCTGGAGGACCAGAGCAGGCCGTCCCAGTACACCTTGTTGGGCCGCACGTTGGCGGTCCTGAAGGACAACACATGCGTGCTGTCGGCTTCGACCACGGCGACGAGTTCTCCAGTCGGTAGCGGAGCTGACAACGGAACTGTTTCGACCATGGCTCCAGTCGCCTGGCCGATGACCACGCTATCGGTGGCGAGTGGGGGTGCTGCCGTTGCCGACCAATACACGGTCCCACTATCGGCGTCCCGTACCGAAACGCGGCGAATCGCTTCGTTCTCGCATGAGGCGAATCGGATTGCATAGGCGTCGGTGGTCAAAGACCGACTAATCCCAACGCGTTGCACGGTGTCACAGTCGACGCATGTGGGCTCGCCTGTCAGGCCAGTGGTTACCGCGATCAGGGTGATCAGACTGGCTGCGGCGATCAGGGCATATAGCCAGGCTCGCACTGACAGAGTGGGCCAAACAAATTCGTACCAGCGACCAGGTGGGAGAAGGTCTCGTTCGCTTCTCTCAGTGGACGGGGGGCCGAATGGGTCAGCTGAGGCGTCCGTGAGGTCGATTTCGATGTCGCCCCGTTCGTCGACGCCGACGAACGGGTCTTGCTGGATCGTGGTAGCCATGTCTACGCCGAAGCGTACCGACCCCGCCGACTAGTTACGGGGATTGGACCGGTAGCGCTTGAGCCTGAGACTGTTTGTTACCACTGAGACAGAAGAAGAGGCCATCGCTGCCGAGGCCAGCATGGGTCCGAGGAACCCGAAGGCCGCCAAGGGGATCATGGCAACGTTATAGAAGAATGCCCAAAAGAGGTTCTGTTGGATAGTCCGGAACGTCTTCCTGGCAAGATCCAATGAGATTTCCACCAGAAGCGGATCTCCTGACATGAGGATGACGTCGCCCGCTTCGATCGCGATATCGACTCCGGTCCCCACAGCCATGCCAAGGTCGGCCTGGGTGAGGGCTGGGGCATCATTCACGCCGTCGCCGACGAAGGCAACCTGTAGACCCTCGGCCTGTAGTCGGGCGACTTCGTTGGCTTTCTCGCCTGGCATTACGTCTGCCAGAACGCGATCGATTCCGAGCTGAGCAGCGATTGCCGCGGCGGTTCGATGGTTGTCGCCGGTGATCATGGCTACCTGGACCCCCAGATCCTGGAGTCCTTTGACGGCCTCCTGTGAAGTCGATCTAATCGAGTCGGCCACCGCCAGCGCCCCCATCGCTTCACCGTTCCAGCCCGCCAGGAAGGCAGTTTGGCCTTTTGATTCGTACTCGTCGATGGCGTCGAGGAGCACTTGCGAGATGAGAAGGCCCTCGTCGGCGAGCAGTTTGGCTTTGCCGACCGTGATCGTGACTCCATCCACCAGGGCCGTAATGCCACGTCCGGGGATGGCAACGTGATTGGTGGCGGCTCTGGCATAGAGATCGCGTTCTTCCACTCCGAGCTGGATGGCGCGCGCCACCGGATGCTCTGAACCTGACTCGACTCCGGCGACCCTTTCGAGAAACTGGTCATCCTGGCCATCCACGGTGACGAACTCAGTCAGCGTCATGGCCCCCCTCGTCAACGTTCCGGTCTTGTCGAACAGAACCACGTCGATCGAGCGTGCTCGTTCGAAAATGTCAGCCCCCTTGAAGACGATTCCAAGTTCGGCTCCTCGACCCGACCCCACCATGATGGCGGTCGGCGTCGCGAGGCCGAGGGCACACGGGCAGGCAATGATGACTACGGCAATGGCGCGCTGGACTGCAGTAACGGATCCGACGTCGGACAACGACCAGGCAATCAAGGTTATAAGGCTCAGAAGGAGAACGATCGGAACGAACACGCCCGACACCCGGTCGGCGAGTCTTTGAACGGGCGCCTTGGAGGCCTGGGCATCCTCCACCAGCTTGACGATCTGGTGCAAGGCGGTTCTCGTGCCGACCTTGGTTGCCTGGACGACAATGACGCCCTGTTGATTGATGGTGGCCCCGAACACGGAGTCACCGACCGATTTGTCGACCGGGGTCGACTCACCCGTGAGCATGGACTCGTCCACCGAGGTGGCTCCGTCGGTGATCGTGCCGTCGGTCGGTATTTTCGAGCCTGGCATAACCTTCATGAGGTCACCGGGCACGACGTCGCTTATCGAAACGACCATCGTCTCGCCGTTACGAATAACCGTCGCTTCCTTCGCCCCTAATTCGAGGAGCTTCGTTATCGCTCGACTGGCTCGACCCTTGGCGCGGGCTTCGAAGTAGCGGCCGAGCAGGATGAAGCTGACGATGGCCCCGGCTGTCTCGAAGAACACCGGTTGATCGGCAAAGAAAGCCCACACCGAATAGAAGTAGGCGGCCAGGGTACCAAGAGACACGAGGGTGTCCATATTGGCTCCCCGAGCCTTGAGGCGTTTGGCGGCGGCCTCATGGAATTGCCATCCGAACCAGAATTCGACCGGTGTCACCAACGCCCATTGAGCGATGTGCGATGCTGTCGACTCCATATTGGCCATGGCAAGCACCATGGCCGGAATGGTTAGGACCGCCGCTCCCAGGAACCGGCGCCACTGAGCCTCCGCTTCTTCGGAATACTTTTCCGACTGCGATTGCCGATCGTCAGTGGCCGGGCGCATGTCGTAGCCGATCTTCTGAACGGCAGCTACCAGGTCGGCTTCGTCGACGTCATCGTCAAAGGCGACCCTGGCTTCGCCACCGGCGTAATTCACGATGGCCTCGGAGACGTCGTCTCGCTTCGAGAGGACGCGTTCGATCCGCATCGCGCACGAGGCGCAGGTCATTCCATCGACTTCGAACGTCAGCTCTTTGGCCATGGTGGTTGGTTCCTTGTTTCGAGCTATCGGGCTACGTCGTAACCCTGCTCTTCGATCGCTTCGATGATGGCGTCCAGTGCCAGTGAATCGTCGAACGAGAGATCTACCGTGCGTTCTTCGATATGGACTTCGACCTTGTCAACGCCGGCCAGTTCGTTGACCGCTCCCTCGATGGACGATTTGCAGTGTCCGCACGAGATCGTCGGGACGGAAAGGGTGGTGGTATTCATGTTCTACTCCGTTGGGTTTGCAGGGCCAGTGACGGCGGCCGTGTACCGCATGGTTTCCATGAGTTCTTCTACGATCTCGGCGGTGCGCCCCTCACTTATGGCGTGAGTCACGCAGGTCTCGAGATGGTTTTGGAGCAACACGCGGTTGACACGTTCCAGCGAACCCTGAAGGGCTGAAACTTGTTTCATCACGTCGGGACAGTAACGCTCGTCCTCGACCATTCGGATCACGCTCTCGACGTGACCGCGAACCGTCTTCAAACGATTGAGGGCGTCCTTCTTGTGCTGTTCCTTCATCGAAGCCATCGTACCACCCCACCGGGGGAGGGGTCAAGATGACGTTGTTCGAGAAGAATCTTTGGGAAATAGGAAACCAAACGGTCAAGTAGTACGTATAACGGTTAAGGAGTCAGCGTTTCGGGCACTCGATGGGGGACCGAAGAGCACCGAATTGTGAAATAGATCAGAGTTCGGTGACGTTGACTCGTAGACACCTCCGAAAGGAGCAAACTATGAGTGATACAACACTTAAAGGCCGCCGAATCCAAGGTGGGGTGCGGCCGTCAAAAACGATCGAAATGACCCGTATCTGTGCGGATTCGGGTTGTGTAACCAAGCTGTCCAAATACAACCGTCGGGAATTTTGTTTTGCTCATGCTCCCGTCAAGTTCCCGAGGGTCCGCGGCCGGATACCCATCGACGGAGCGATCTAAACCGTAACCGATGCGTCAGGCGATTCCTCCGAATCGTTCCCACTATCCCAGCCTGACGCTGCAAACGCTGAGTCGAGCCGAGGCCCAGCCAATAAGAATGAGGTCCCGGATCCCTCCCTCGGGGCCTCATTCGCGTTGATTGGTCGTTTTAGGGTGTTTCCTGCTCGATTCCAAGCTTTGTGAGGAATGGTTCGCTTGACGGTTCGCGACCGAGAAATTGCCGGACGAGGTCGATGGCATCTTTGGTGCCATTGGGCGCCAACACCAGGTTGCGATAGTCCATTCCTACTGCCGGATTGTCTATGCCGTCGGCGAGGAATCGTGAGAACATATCGTCCCCGAACACCTCGGCCCACAAGTATCCGTAGTAGCCGGCGTCGTAGCCAAACATGTGTCCGAATGAACCAAGGAAGAAGGTTCCTTCGGGATGAGGGAGCAGGCTGAACTCATTTGCCTTGCGGAGGGCCTCGTCCAAAGAATTCGGACGTCCCGGTCCGTGAAGGTACATGTCGAGCATGCCGTACGTGACCTGGCGAAGCTTGGCGAGGCTCTCGTTGAGGTACCGCGAAGCAGCAAGTTGCTCGAGCAAGTCGTCCGGCATGACTTCATTGGTCTCATGGTGAGAAGCGAAGCGTCGCAGGATGTCGGGCTCCCAGCACCAGTGCTCCATGATTTGCGAGGGCGCCTCGACAAAATCCCATTCAGTGCTCGCCCCGGAGAATCTGAGGAGTTCGGCTTTTGAAAAGGTCATGTGAAGGATGTGGCCGAATTCATGAAATAGCGTCACGGCGTCGCCGTGCTGGAGCAGTGATGGCCTGTCCGGAGACGGTTTCGGGAAGTTGGCGACAATGGCGCTGACGGGCTTTACGTACCCATCTGGACCACGGTGGGCCGGTACCAACGGCCAAGCTGCCGCGTGTGAAAACTTACCTTCACGGGGAAACAAATCCATGTAGAAGTGGCCGATTGTGTTGCCCGAGTCGGCCTCGGTGACCTGCCATAGGGTTACATCTTCGTGCCAGGCGTTGGCAGGGGTTACCTCGGTGTAGGTGACTCCGAACATTTCGGAGGTGAGGTCGAACATGCCCTTCACCACCCGGTTGAGTGACAGGTATTCGGAGACCCTCTGGTTGTCCACACCGAACTCGTCCCGTTTCAGAACCGTGTCGTAGTAGCGCCAATCCCACAACTCAAGCTCATCGGCCCCGGTGTCGGCATGAAGTAGGGCAGCCATTCGTTCGATCTCGGCTCGGGCCTGGGTTGTGAGACCCGGAACGATCGAATCGTAGAACTCGAAGACGGCCTCCGGTGTTTTGGCCATCTTGAGCTGCATTGAGTGGTGGGCCCAAGAGTCCACGCCGAAGATGTCAGCGATCTGTTGGCGGATCTCCACGGCTTCCTGGATCACCGGACGATTGGCTTCTGCCGCCCGGTTGCTGAATTTCTTTTGGAGTGCCTCGCGCAGGTCGCGGTTCCTGACGTTCTCAATGAACGGGACGACATCGGGATAGTCCATCGAGACGCAGAACGTGTTGGGTTTTTCTCCGGGCTTGAGACCCTCTATGTACGAGTCAGGCAAGCCGTCAAGGTCGGCACGCGTGACCACGAGATAATCCTCGTATTCGGCGATGTTGGTGGAGAAAGCGATACTCAACTCGACGAGGCGCTCGTTGAGTTCCTTCAGCTTGTCACGATCGTCTATCGCCAGTTCATGACCGGCCATCCGAAAGTCGCGCAGCATGAACTCCAGGAGTCGGGTGGGCTCGCCGGCCAGGGAAGCTGCCTCGTCTGTAGCTGCATATTCGGCGACTGCCTGGTATACATCCTCCCGGAACACCAGATCGACACCCCACTTGGCGAGCTTTTCTTCAAGAGCTCTGGCCGCAGTCCTTACTTCTTCGTCGGGCGACGTTTCGCCCAGAAAGGGGCCCTGTCCATAAGCTATGGCGACGGTTTGGGCAGCCCGTTCGGCCGGTCCGAGCGTGTTTGCGAAGGTTCGATCGTCCTGGCAGTCGACCATCTCAGCGATGAAGCCGTCGGCCTTCGCCAGGGCGGCATCGAGGGCCGCTTCGATGGACCGGGCGGTGACGGTTGTGTAGTCAAACAACATCCGAGGAAGGTTAGCTTGACACAGGCCGGTTGAGGCTCTCAGTGGGGTGGACTGTCGCCGGCGACCTCTAGTGTGGCGGAGACGATCTCGGAGGATTCGTGTTCGAAGAAGGTATACAAGAGTTCTGGGCTTGGTGGAGCGATGTCGGCAGGGCAAATCTGTTGGCGGCCATCGACGGCCAGGAATCCGACATCGCCGAGGTTCTGTCTGACAAAGTTCACGAGTTACATCCCAACCTGGACTGGCAACTTACACCGTTCGACGACGGTACGTTCTGCCTGGCCATCTCGGGGGGTGGGAGCCGGATGCTCCGTGTTCTGACCGAGACGGCCATGGTGTGGGCGCCGGTCGACGATGACCGGTTCGTCTATGCGGCGGCCAGGATTGCCCAGCCACTAACTCCGTTCGAGTTCGGTGACACGGTGATCGATCCGAGCCTGGTCCGCCTTGCTACCGAGGTTGACGAAGAGTATGAGCAGCTTGACGTGACGATGTATATACCGGGCTCCGAATCGTATGACGACGCAGATCTCACGGAGTTGGCGATGATCCTGCTGGACACCGCACTCGGCGAAGACGCCACCGAGAGGTGGATCGGGATCATCGATACCGTGGATCAGGACCCGGGTCACAGTATGTATCTCGCGGACTTGCCGGGAGCTATCGCCCGATACGAACCGACCGTCACCAGGGACGAGTGGGTTGTATTCCAAAAGGGCCCGAGCCCCAGAGAGCCGGTGGTGGTGGCGTTGAATGTCGCCGCCAAACATATCGAACATCTGACCCACGGTATCCACGTCGAAGTCCGAATTGCCCTCACCGAGGTGACCGGACTCGGCATGCCGTCTGAAGTAGAGGCCGAACGGATCGCCGCCATCGAAGATGCCATCGTCGATGCGCTTCCAGACGGAGTGATGCTGGTGGCGCGCGAGACCGGACTCAATCTCCGAGTCCTGCATTTTTACGGCCGAAACGCCGACCACCTCGAGGAGGCATTGACCCCGTTCGAGGACCATGCCAGTCACGATATCGAATTCCATCTGGCGCTCGATGCCGACTGGTCGATGCTTGCCCAGTTGCGCTGATGTCCGGGGGTAGCGGGACCCTCCTCGTGGTGGATCGAGTCGCCGGCACCGCCCATGATGCCGTTCTTGTGTCCGGCGGACGGATTGTCGGGGTTGGTCAATCCACGACTTTCGACACCAGGGGTTTGACGATTGATCGGTATCCTGGGACGACTCTGGTGGCCGGCCTGGGTGACGCCCACTTCCATCCGTTGGGGTTCACGGCAGCCATCAACCGGCTCAATGTGGCTCGGTGTGAGAACTTTGATGAACTGCGAACCAAAGTTCGGGCGGCAGCTGCGGATCTTGCCCCGGACGAGTCAGTGATCGGGACACGGCTCAACGACGACGGTCTGGCGGAGGGCCGACTGCCAACCAGGCTTGAGTTGGATGCGATGTTGTCTGATCGCCCGCTGATTCTCTATCGGTACTGCGGCCACATCGCGGTGGCCAACACCGCTGGTCTTGATGCTGCCCGAGTGGGTCCCGACACGGTAGATCCGATCGGGGGATCGCTCGATCGTGACGGGGAGGGCAGGCCCAACGGGATCTTGCGTGAGACCGCGGTGTCGGTTGTCGGAGATGTGCTGGGGAGACGGTCGGCCTCCTTGACGCCGGATCAGGTACTGAGTGGCCTATCGGGATTGGTTGGGGCTGGACTCACTCGACTCGGCGCCATCATTTCGACGGTCAGCTTTTGTGGTGTGTCGAACGAACTTGATTTACTCATGGACATCGCGCGAGATCTACCGCTTCACCTGTCCGTACTGGTGCACGCCGCCACCGCAGACGAATTGGAGGCATCCGCCGAGCGACTGTCGAATGCCGGAAGGCGGGTGAGCTTCCTCGGTATGAAAGACTTTACCGACGGTAGCCTTGGCGGACACACAGCCGCTCTCCGACGCCCCTATGCGGATTGGCCTCACGCGACAGGTACCAATCGTTTTGATCTCGACAGGATCGGTCCGATTGCCGAAAGATCTTTGGCAATCGGCGGATCTGTTGCCTTGCACGCGATCGGCGATGCCGCCTGCCGTGACGTTATTGGCTACTTCGGCGAACTCCGGCAGGCTGGCGTAGACGCCGACCGCCTCCGGATTGAACACGCCTCGATGCTCACCGACGATGACGTCGAAGCGTTGGCGTCAACCGGGGCGGTAGCCTCCGTGCAGCCCGCCTTTCTGGCTTCGGAAACAGAATGGCTTGCGACCCGGCTTGGTGATCGAGTCGACATGACCTATCGCTTCAAGACGATGCAAGACGCCGGAATCCCGTTGGCCGGCGGATCGGACTGTCCCGTGGAGCCGCCCTTTCCGCTCGCCGGTATGGCGGTAGCCCGCGACAGAGCCGGTCTGGTGCCGTCTGAGTCGCTCGACGCCAGGATGGCGCTCGGACTGTTTACCGATGGGGTCTCGCTGGCCCTTCGTGAACCGACCCCACTGGCGGTTGGGTCCCGGGCAGACTTCACGTTGATCGATGTCGATCCATTGGCAGCCACGCCCGACGAACTTTGCTCCGCCGAGGTCGTGTCCACCTGGATTGAGGGAATACCACACCTCGCGGAGCGCTTCGAGTGGGATCAATAACCGGTTGGGATTACCGGCCCAAGCATGTCGAGCATGGGTCGATGGACGGGTTCATTCGAAGCCAGGATCGAGGAGGGTTTGGTCACGTCAATCGGCCGACCGCGGACGTCGGTGACAGTACCGCCGGCTTCGGTGACCAGAAGGACGCCGGCGGCCATGTCCCATGGTTGTACCTGAAACTCCCAGTAGGCGTCGAACCTACCGACCGCCACCCAGGCCAGATCGAGCGCGGCTGAGCCGTTGCGCCGGACACCCTGGCAGTGGTGCAGGCCGGCTGCGATCGCCCGGCCGTACTCGTCGGATCGTTCCTGGCGATCGTATGGAAAGCCGGTGGCCACGAGACTTGCGGACAGGTCCGTTGCCCTGGACACGGAGATGGCCGAGCCGTCGAGTTCCGATCCACCGCCCCGGATGGCAGTGAACATTTCCCTCTTGAAGACATCGAGGACTACCCCGACCAGCGGGCCGTCGTCATCGATCAACCCGACCGAAACAGCCACATGGGGAATACCGTGAAGAAAATTGACGGTGCCGTCGATCGGGTCGAGGATCCAGGTCCGTTCGCCGGGCCGGAGTCCACCCTCCTCTGCGACGACGCCATCAGACGGTCGGCCACGCTCGATCATCTCAATCATGAGACGCTCGGCGGCGCGGTCGGCGGCCGTCACCGGATTGACCGCTCCTTTGAAGTGGGTATCGCCCGCTGCCAACGACCAATCCTGTACGACCTTGCCCGCGGCGCGAGCGAGGTCCATGGCGAAGTCGATGTCGTGCATCACAACACTGTAGGCATCGACTCGTTCAGATGAGCCGTAGAATCCTCCGGTGATTCGTCCCATCTTGTTTGCAGCCGTCGGAGCCCTGTGCGCCAGTGCCGGCTTCGCTCCGATCAGCAACCCCTTCCTGATGGTGGTTGGTGTGGCGGTCCTGCTGATCGGCGTCTTGCGGGCCGAGCGGGTGGGCGGAGCGTTCGCGGCCGGGTTGGTTTTTGGGGTAGTCCTGACGTCGGTCGTGATGGAATGGCTGACCAACCTCGCCAATGAAGCCGCCATCGGGCTCGGATTGTTGCAGGGACTCTTCTACGGCTCAGCGATGCTCGTGGTGTGGGTGATCAAAGACAAGCCGGTCAAGGCAGTAGCGATCATGGTGGTCGGGATTTGGACGGCCATGGAGTTTTCCAGGGAGCGGATTCCCTTCGGGGGCATTAGCTGGGGAGCACCTGGGTATTCGATCGGCGAATGGACCTGGTTGCGTTCAGGCGCCCAGTGGGTGGGCACGTCGGGTCTTTCGGTTGTCGCCGTCGGCGTTTCTACCGGAGTGGCCCTCTATCTCGTTCGGCGTGACTACCGGCCGTTGCTGGTATCGGTCGGGTTGGCGGCGCTTCTGGCGGTGTTCGGAGCGATATACCCATCTGGTCCAACGGGACCCGAAATCAGGGTGGCCATCGTGCAAGGGAACTCACCGTGCCCTGGCATGCGATGTGCCAACGAGCGGGGCCTGATCTTTGAGAGTCATCTGGAATTGACCCGCACGTTGGCGGCTGACACGTATGACCTGGTGCTTTGGCCAGAGTCGTCCACGGGCTTCGGGTTCGACCCGCTTCAATCCTCCGAGGTGGCCCAATTGATCTCCGACGAAGCCGAACGGTTGGGGTCTTACTTGATGGTTGGTGGTGATCGGGCCGACACGCCAGGCACGTTCATCAACTCGAACTTGTTGTACAACCGCTCGGGAGACCTGGTGGGAGAGTATCGCAAGCGCCATCCGGTCCCCTTCGGCGAGTACATCCCCTTTCGATCCGTGATTGGCCGCCTATCGCTCCTATCGAGGGTTCCCCGGGACATGGTGCGAGGCGTGCAACCGGGCCTATTTGTCGTCGACTTCGGTTCGATCGGTACGGTGATCTCTTATGAGGCTGCCTTTGCCCGGTATAGCCGCGACGCCACCGCGCTTGGGGCGAGTGTGTTGGTTGTTGCGTCAAATGAGGCCAGTTACGGGCGATCGACGGCCGCCGCCCAACTCATGGACATGAGCCGGATGCGGGCGGCTGAGAATGGCGTCGATGTCGTTCATGGTGCCGTGACAGGGTCGTCTGTGCTCATCACGCAGGGTGGCGTTCTCGGCGAGCCAACCGGACTTTTCGAGAAGACAATTCTCACGGGTACGGTGCGGATTCGTACAGCAGGCCCCACATTGTTTGCCCGGTGGGGGGA
>JAHEDI010000072.1 GCA_024641305.1 bacterium
GCGAGATGGCCCGACGCCAGCCACACCGCCCGTGGACGGAAGATGTGCGATCGATGTCGATGTCCGCACACGATGTTCTGTTGAGCCACCGATGGGCGGCGCCGTTGTGGTCGGAGTCGATGCCCGGACCCAACCGCATCCTGTTGATGGAGGACCTGCTCGCCGCCTTCCGTGAAGGCGGCTTCAGCCCACGGCTCGCCCATTTCGGCTTCCACGCCGTGACCATGCACATCGTGGGATACACCCTCCAACAACTGAGCTATGCGGCCGGAGCCGATCGCAGGGAACTCACGACAGAAGGCTTTCTGAGCTCGCTAGAGGTGAACCGCTTCCCGTATCTGTTCGAGCACATCGAGTACCACAAGCACGACGACGAGGGCGGGGACTTCGAGTTCATCCTCGACCTGATCCTCGACGGCCTCGAGCGATCGTCGGGCTGAGCCGCCAATCCGAAAGAATCCAGCCCGGCGATGCCCGCACACAATCGTGACACAGCATCAAGCCGAGTTGCTCCGGCCCCGCGCCGACCGCTGACAGCTACCGGAACGAACGTTGTCGGCGCCCAGACGACCAGCGGCCAACCGATCGCCAACGACGATGACTACTGCGGCCCAGCTGAGGCTCGAGGCGATCTCCTACACCAGGAGCCATGTCCTTGACGGCGCTGCCCGGTTCTCACTTCGCATGATTGCCCTCCGATTCACGCACCAAGATCACGGACTTGCCCGATGCGTTCCCTGCCTCGAGGTCTGCGATTGCGGCCGGGACCTCTTCGAGCCGGTAGCGGCGACCTATCGCCGAGGTCACCCGACCGGACGCCATGTACTCGGCGAGTCGCTCGATGTGCGTGTGGCTCTCGGTGCTGATAAACATCGTGAGCCGCTGACTGATGAACGGTGACACCAGCACGGCCCGAAGTTGGCGTCCAATCCCGCCGGTGATTCGCCCGCCGCCTTCCCCACCGACGATCACCAGCGTCCCGTCATTCTTGAGGGCCTTACGCAGACGGCGTAGCGGGTTGAGGCCGCCGGCATCCAGGATCAGGTCGTACTTAATGGCTCCGTCGAGATAATCGGTGGTCGCGTAGTCAATGGCGTGGTCGGCTCCGAGCGAGCGAACCAGCTCGAGCTTGCGACCGCTGGCAACGCCGGTGACATCGGCGCCGAGGGCCTTGGCGAGTTGCACCGCAAAAGTACCGACCCCGCCAGAGGCACCAATCACCAGGACTCGTCGGCCCGGTTCGAGCTTGGCGACGTCCGTGAGCCCCTGGAGAGCGGTGATACCGGAGATGGCGGCGACGGCGGCCTGCTCGAAAGAGACGTTGGCGGGTTTGTGAGCCAGCTTGCTCTCCTTGGCAGGGGCGTACTCGGCGTACGAGCCACGGGCGATACCGAAGACGTCATCGCCGATCTCGAACCGGCTCACACTGCTGCCCACTGCGACAACGCGGCCTGCAACGTCGAGGCCGGGAGTTGGGGTCTTGGGCTTGGTGAACCCGAACCCAGCCAAACGCACCAAATAGGGCATCCCCATCATCAAATGCCAAACACCGCGATCGACGCCGGCGGCCTGGACTTCGACGAGGACCTCGTCCGCCTCGATTCGCGGCATCTCGATGTCGGTCGGCTGGAGCGTATCGGCCGAACCGAAGGCCCGCTGGACGATCGCCCGCATCGTGTTGGATGGCGGCACTTCGCTCATATCGGCGCTCGCCTGCTCGCTTGTTGTGGTCATCTTCATCTCCAAATCGACTCTGACCCGTACTTAGTACGACTCCTGTGTGGCGAAAGGTACCCGTACTTAGTACGATTGTCAAGAGCACAACCGAAATGGAGTTGACATGACCGACAAACCGCGAGACCCCCTCACGAGAGACCGCGTTCTTGAGGGAGCGGTGGCACTCGCCGACAAGATCGGCGTCGATGCCCTGACAATGCGGAAGCTGGCGACGGCACTCGGCGTGAAACCCATGACGATCTACCACCACGTGAACGGCAAGGAGGACATCATCGACGGGATGGTCGACCTCGTCTTCAGTGAGATCGCTCTCCCGCCGACCGACCACGACTGGAAGCTGGCAATCAGGGAGCGTTGCCTCTCGGCGCGCCAGGCGTTGAAGCGCCACCGGTGGGCGGCACCCCTTATGGAGTCGCGGACGTCGCCAGGTCCGGCGACCATGACTCACCACGACGCCGTCATCGGGTGTCTACGACGCGGCGGTCTGTCGCTCCAGTTGACCGCCCATGCCTATGCCACCATCGACGCCTTCCTCTACGGCTTCGCACTCCAGGAGGCCAGCCTTCCGTTTGAGGGCGAAACACCGACCATTCAACTCGACGAGTTGGCGGCCGGGCTCGTCGCAGCATTTCCGGAAGGCGCCTACCCCAGCTTCCTGGAGTTCACGACCGATCATGTGCTCAAACCGGGATACAGCTTCGGAGCATCTTTCGAATTCGGCCTCGACCTGATCCTCGACGGGCTCGAACGAGCATCGGTCGATGGGCGCTTCGACTGATCGGACCGCCTACCAGCTGAAAATTCGGGGCAAGCCCTCGACCGACGTGGACGTCGAGAAACGTTCAAGCACCGGAGAACCACCGTGCCACAGATCACCCCCAACGTTTGGTTCGATACCGATGGATTGCCGGCCGCCAAGTTTTATGTGTCGGCGTTTCCCAACTCCGAGATCAGGAACGCCCTCCATCATGGAGAGGCCAGTCGGCGGCCAGTTGGAACGTCTGAACTCGTCCAAGGCGAACAGATTCCGGGAGCCCTGACCCGGCGGAGGATCAGCAACTGATCAAGCCGTTTCCGCTGCTGGCCTCGACGAATTTGTCGATCACACTGATTGGTTTCAGGGGGCTGAATATCTCCGTCACCGCGTCCTTGCCCCAGTCACACAGGACATCTTTCGGACCGCTGCCACACTCGGATGTGTCCGGCTCGGCCCCGCCGAGAGACGCAATAATGGCGGCCTCGCGAAGCGTCTGCTTCATAATGGCCTTTTGCAGAGCAAAGAAGGCACCGTAGGCAAAGGGTAGGCCGCCCAATCCGTTGAGCAGGTCAAGGGCGGCTCCTCCCTGATTGATGCTCTTGCAGGTGGCGTTGGTATCGATGGTCGTCCCCTTGCCGGCACCATCAGGAAACACACCGACTACTGACCCGGCCGGGTCGACAGCCCAGAATGCCAACGGCCCGCCATCGGTCGGTATCAAACGGTAGTGCGACGACCACCGATCGAGCAGCTTGGCGTGATTGGCATATGGACCGTCTCTCGGAGCAGCCGCCCCGACGGGAAGCAGGCTAAGGCTGCGACCGGCCAGGCGGCTTATCGTGCTGTCTTCGAACAGCGCTGCTTCGGCGGCCGCCACCCTCAAACTGTTGCGCACCGTTGCAGCCATCGACTCGACTGGCTCGCCTCCGACACTGACCCAGGCGGTCTGCGCCAACACGTCGGAGGCACGAACCGTGCCGCCGGCCGCCACCGGCGACCGTGAGGTAATGACGAGGCGCGGGCCGGTCTCAAACGTGAGAAGATCGCCTTCCATCGGGGCATGGAGAGCCGGAAGCTCGGAGGTGAAACGATGGACTCCATTTTCAAAGGCTTCGAGAAGGCCCGTCGGCCCATCGGACGCGCTCTCCAGGTGTCGCAGGCTCAGCCGGGATGTGAAGAGGTCATCCAACCACGCTGCCACCGTTGGGGCGGAAGCCTCGACCGACAGTTGGGTCACGCCGAAGAAGGCGGCTCTAACCTCGCTCGCCATCTCAGGTGTGCCAACGAAGTCACTACTCGCATCATCGGCGGGCACGCCGGCGACCGTATGAATGGTTTCCCGTCCGCGGACTCGCACCACGAAGTAGATCCCGGCGAGCCCAGGTGGGCTAATCCGTTCCGCGGGAGGAGGGACCTCATACCCGGCGGTCGCTTCAGTGGCAGAGGCGCTGATCCGAACCGTCCGGGTGGTCGGCCCGGCTTCCATCGCCTGGTACTCGATGTGAACCGGCGCAATATCGCGATCTTTGAGAAACCCGAGTACCGCTTGAACCGCCCCATTGGAATCCGCGACCGGAAACGACCCACCTCTCGAGGTCGCCACCATCTCGTCAACAGTGGTCGTGTCCACGTCACCGACACCCACCACGACTACCGGCGGGCCGACCGCCACCCTGGCTCTGGATGCGGCCACCGTTTCGGGAGGATCGGTACTCTGCCCGTCGCTGACCAGCACGATCACGTTGGCACCAAAGGAGCCGGCGTCAGCCAATGCCGACCAAAGTTCCGATCCGTCGCCGATCATGCGAAGTGTTTCGGCCTCAACTTCGGCCGGTTCCGAAATCCAGGCGGGCGACGCCGAAGCCACGCCGTAGTTGACCGCGGCGACCCGCATCAATGCTTCCGGAAACGCGCTGCGCACCTGCTCGGCAAGAGCGCGACCAAACGGCGCCGCCCCGCCGCCACGAAATTCATCGGGAAGACTGTTGGATGTATCGAAAAGCAGCATGACCCTTGGCGGTGGAGGCGCCGCCTGACGAAGAAGAAACGAGACTGGTACCTCGTCTTCTTCCACCACGAACTCGCCGCCCGATAGGCCGAGCACCGGCTCGCCCGCCTGATTCTCGGGCCGCACACGAAGCCTGATCAGCGGAAACGCGGCACCGTCGACGTCGGCTTCCAACGTTGCGATGTCAGCAGCAATGGGACCATCCGACGCTCCGAGTGGCTCATCATCAACCGTGACCCGCCCGTCCGCAGATTCACGAACGACCATTCCCGTGATCGTGACGCCGGCACCGAGCACCGCGTCTTTGGCCATATCGTCGGGTGACATGCCGAGACCGTCCACGGTCAAGGTCGGTGTGAACGTGGTGATCTGAAGGGCAGGTGAGATCAGCCCGGCCAGAGGGTCACCCGTGGGGAGGAAGCGGGCTACCAGTTGGCGACCTATGAGCCTGTCCACCGGCCAGGATCCGGAAGCAACGGTTGTCCTTACCTGTGGGTGGAGCGTCGTCGACACCTGGAGTTCTGCTTCGATATCCGGTGGCGCGGATGCGGTCGGTGCCGAAGTGACCGCATCGGCGTATGCCTCACCAAACTTGGCGGTCGGTACGAGTGGATTCAAAAGCACGTCGTCGCCGTCCAGGGTAACCCGGACCAGTGGTACCGAATCAAGGGACCAGTCAAAGGCCGGTCCGGAAAGGCCCGGCGGCAGGGTGGCGATGATCAGATCGGCGATCTCGCGGCTGTTGACCCCGTCGGGGTCGATGTTACGCGGGGGTTGACCATCGAACTGGACGACTCGCAACCACTCGTCGAGGCGTGATTCGTCGATCTCGGGGGCGAAGGGTCGAATCGAATTTGGCCTGAGCAGACTCCGACGATCCACCGCCGGATCGAGCCGACCCTGGACGACTTCGGCGGTCAGACCGGCTTTGTTCAGCAGGTCTGCCAGGAGATCGGCTTGTTCTCTTGGTGTTCCCACCCCGGACCGCAGGACCCCCCTCATTCCCCACCGCGTCTCGGTGACCGCGTTCAGGAAACCATCCGATTGGGGAGGGAAGACGACGATCTCATCGCGAACGAAGTCGAATATTGCTCGCGGGTCGCCCGCCTTGACCAGACGACCCACCCGCGCCGATAGGTGGTCCGGGCTCGTCTGCAGGCTGAGGAGGGCTTCTTCCCATACCGCCCACACGTCTGACAACTCTCGGACAGGAGTCACCGTGGTCGATGGCCCATCAGCCCCAAGCGAAGTAGAGGACAATGTCGTAGTGACGGTTGACAGGGAGTCCCCCCGGACGCAACTCACCGCCCCGAGAGCGACTCCACTGCCGAGGAGTCCCAAAAAGACCCGCCGAGAGATCTCGCTCTGCGACCCTGGCGCCGGAGCCCCAGCAACAGTTTTGCCCCGCGCATCGGGATC
>JAHEDI010000046.1 GCA_024641305.1 bacterium
TCGGCACCATTCGTGACGGCCTGCCAATTGTGATCCCGATGTTCTATGCGATCGATGGGAACGATCTTCTCCTCCACGGTGCACCTGCCGCCGGGGTGTTGCAACGGGCCACCGAGCCAATAGACATCTGCGCAACAGTCACCATCGTCGATGGTCTCGTACTGGCGCGTTCGGCCTTCCATCATTCGATGAATTACCGATCAGTGGTAGTGATCGGAGTTGCCCAACCGGTCGAAGATCCAGCAGCCAAGGCGGCTGCCCTCGATCTCTTCGCTGGCAAGATCGTCCCGGGGCGCCAGGCCGAACTGCGTCCGACAACCGACAAAGAAATCCGCGGCACCTCAGTGCTGCGACTGTCCCTTGCTCGGTCCTCGGCCAAGGTGCGAACCGGCCCTCCGGTTGATGACGAAGAGGACTATGACTACGACGTCTGGGCCGGAGTAATCCCGGTAAGGACCAGCTTCGGCGAACCGGTACCCGACGAACGTCTTAAGGATGGCATCGAGCTTCCGATATCAATAGAACGCCTCTTTGGCCCATGAAGTGTCGATGAGTGCTGTTTACCCCAATAGCGCGGGGCCGGACGGTAGGGTGTTGCGATCGCAATAGAGGGATTTATGACGTCAGGCGATGACCTGCGGAAACGCCTTGAGGAAGCCGAACGGGACAGTGTTCGCAAGTCCGAGATTCTCGCGCACACATCACACGAGATCCGGACCCAACTCGCTGCTGTCATCGGCATGACCCAGCTAGTGCGAGAAACCCGTCTTACACCCGAACAGGCCGAGTACGTGGAGATCATCAGCGAGGCCGGGGACGGTTTGCTGACCTTGGTCAATGACCTGCTCGACATGTCAAAGCTTGAGGCGGGCCGCCTGACGATCGAGGAGATTCCGTACTCTGTCCGCGACACCTTGTCCGACATTGTGGCGGGCTTCTCGACTCAGCTCAACGATCGCGATTTGTGGTTGACCCTCGACTTCGATGACAAACTCCCGGATCGTCTCATTGGCGACCCAGGACGCATACGACAGGTGGTCGCGAACCTAATCAGCAACGCCACGAAATTCACCGAGAATGGTGGCATCACGGTGAGGGCTTCAATGAACGGGGCCAGGCTTTTGGCCATAGAAGTAACGGACACCGGTTCGGGAATTCCGGTCGAACGTCAGGCGGCAATCTTCGAATCGTTCACCCAGGCCGATGAATCGACCGCTCGGACCCACGGTGGATCAGGTCTTGGATTGACGATTTCTAAGAGACTGACCGAAATGATGGGCGGGGAATTGAGCCTCACGAGCGAGCTAGGGGTCGGGAGTACGTTCGTGGCGACTGTGAAGATCGTCATAGACGATTCCGATCCGGTCCATCGCCAACCAGTTTCACGTTCGGATCTGGTTGGATTGCCTGTCATGGTTGTAGGGGAACTGTCGGAGGCCAAACACGAGGCACTCGGGCGGCTTGGCCTCCAAGCGGAATCCGTTGGATCAGCCGACCCAGTGACCCGTCTCGTCGATGCCTACAACCAGGGAGAGCCGTACGCTTTGGTTGTGATCTCAGCCCTCGACGATCCGCTGGCTGTCGCCGAGGCGATGCGGGATCAACCTGAATCGCGATCCACTCACATGCTGGTCCTGACGACTACCGGGGCGCGGGGCGATGCCGCCATGTGCCGGGAGTTGCAGATCGCTGGATACCTGACAAGCCCGTACGCTCCCGAAGATGTCGCCAAGGCCGCCCGTGAGGTTCTGGTTGGCCCGGCGCCACTCGATCTAACGCTCCTCGTGACAAAACATTGGCTGCGTGAGAGACGGCGCAGACTCAATCTCTTGGTCGTCGATGCCAGCCCGACCATTCGCATGTCGGCCAATCGTATGCTCGAACGGCGCGGTCATGTCGTGGTGACGTGTGGAACAAGTTCCGAGGCATTGGCTGCCGCAGCTGCCAGACGATTTGACGCAGCAATCGTCGACCTTCAGCTGCCAGGTGCCAACGGTGTCGAGTTGATCCGCGAATTGAAAGACGCGGCCGGATACGAGCTTCCGATCGTGGCTTCGACGGTCTCCACCGACTCATCTGCGCACACCGATGCGCTCCAAGCCGGATGTAGCTTCGTGCTCGCCAGACCCTTTGAGATCAACGATCTGGTGCGGGCGATCGAAGAGTCGGTTAAAGAGGAATAGCTCGGTTCGCTAGCATCCGCCATTCCCGATCGGATAAGGCGCATGCAACACATGCTTATTGACACCGACACCGCGTCCGACGACGCCGTGGCCCTCGTCATGGCGCTACGTGATCCAGAGGTGACGGTTGAGGCCATCACCGTCGTCGCCGGCAATGTGCCACTCCACCAGGCGGTCCAGAACGCGTTGTTCACCGTCGAGCTTTGCGAGTCGGACGTTCCGGTCTACGCCGGGCTGGCCGCTCCGATGATGCGAGTCCTTGAGTCGGCGGAGAAGGTCCATGGGTCGGATGGAATGGGCGAGATCGGGCTTGATCTGACCGGCCGGGTTCCCGCACCTGGCCGGGCCGTTGATGTCATGGTCGAGACGTTCCTGGCCGATCCGGGTGCCATCGACCTGGTGACCATCGGCCCCCTTACCAACGTCGCCGCGGCGCTGCTCCGGGCACCTGAGATGGCCGGAGCCGTCAAGAACTGCTACATCATGGGGGGAACCGGGGCGGGCACGGGCAACGTGACGCCCCTCGGCGAGTTCAACTTCTGGTGCGACCCGGAGGCCGCCAAGCTCGTCCTCCGGTCGGGCATGGCGATGACGATGATCGGCTGGGACATCTCGGTGGCTTCTGCCACCTTTGACCCGGCTCAGGCTGGCGAGCTCCGCTCGATCGGCACGCCATACGCCGAGTTCTGTGTCGACATCCAGGCAGTCCTCAACGACTTCGCCCTAAAAGAGACCAACCTGCCCGGGTTCGACTTTCCCGATCCGATCGCCATGGCAGTAGCGATCGATCCCTCGATCGCTGAGACCTCTCATCGGTTCGTAGATGTCGAGATCGGGGATGGGCAAGCCCGGGGCCACGACATCGTCGATTGGCTCGAAGTGACCGGCCACGATCCCAACGTGCACGTCGTCACCCACGTGGACCGCCAGGTATTCGTCAACATGCTTACCGAGCGGCTGCGCTAGGCGCTTCGTTTGATCGGTTTCGTGGCCCTGCCGGGGATGGATTCTGCGAGTTTTAGGGATTGACACCGTCGAGAACCCGCGTAACGTAGTTGGCATCACAGAGGGCATCTTCCGACTCTCCCTCATAGGGATCGGTGCTCCATCCGCGTGACCAACCCCCGCTTGCGTGGATCTCATAGTCCGCGTCTGGGAACCCGAACTCTTGCATGCAGGTCTTCCATCCTTCGGCCGCTTGCTCGAATTCTTCCCGGGTGACCACCCCATCGGCCAGGATGGCATCCTGGAGCGCTTGACCAGCGGGGTCGAGATCCTGGGGGCTCGGCTGGAATTGTATTGTGGTGGCCACAGATGCCGATGTGTCATCAGGCGCATCGGCAACCGGGTCGGACTCCGGGACCCTTGCCCACAAGCCTGCCAATGAGCCGTCGTCGGTGACAGTTGCCGCGTAGGAATTGATCATTCCAGAAATGTTTAACTCGCGATGCCAGGTACGACCGTCTGACGTCATCCACAACTCGCCGGTCCCGGTCGCTGATCCGTTCTCCCGCCGAGTCTCTCCGACGCCCCCTGAGACGGGGATCGTCCATGGTGCGAGCAAGAGCGAGCCAGACACCAGAGAGTTTCTCCCTACCAACCAACCCAATGAGACCTCGACTGCGTGACCCGGCTCCTTCCCGAACGGCGGGTGGACCTGAGACGTCCAGCCAATGCCATCGGGTGATGTCCAAACAACTAGTTCCGGGTCGGCGTCTACTCGATAGACCTGCCCGAAGGCAATCCACTGGTTGCCGACGTACTCGATCAACTGCAAATCGATCTCAGACCCCACTCCAGAGCTACTAGACGAAGAAGGAATCCTCATCTCGATCCAGTTCGTCCCGTCAGTCGTCATGAACAGGGTCACAGGGGATGACTGGTCTGGGCGGTCATAGGATCTCCAAACAATTCCGCCTTCCGAACTCAAGAGACGTCCTGCCTGAGGATCGCCCGGGAACGTGTCGGTCGCTTCTGCCCAGTTGATTCCATCGGCGGACCACCAGACGGTCGATCCCACGCCGAACACATCGTAGGCGGTAGCCATGAAGCCGCCCGGCGATCCGGCGATACTCTCGAACGCATCATTGAGTGCGTCGGGGAAGACGACATCGAACCACGTTATGCCGTCGGAAGAAGCTCGAGCCGCCATCGTGGTGTTGTCGCTGGCCACCAATAGCCACGTTGTGCTCGTGGCAACCACTTCACGAACTCCCATCCGGGTGTCGAAACTCAGCCCCTCAGTCGGCGCCCAGCTGCGGGCATCATCCGAAAATTCGATTATCGGGCCATTCGATTCGGCCCTGTACGTGATCCGAATGAGCCCGCCGGGTCCTGCGACGACGAAGGCGGGCTCTGTCATTTCGATCCATTCGATGGAACTGTCGTCTCCGCCAATGAACTCCAGCGGTGCCCGGAACCAGCCGAGGAGCAGGCCACCGACCAGAACCACCACAAAAGTCGCCATCGCCACAGCCAGACCGCGGAAACGGCGACCCTGAGCGGTGTGGGCGGCGGCCGGGGGAGCCTGAACACGGTCCAACAGTGCGATCGGGCCGATCGGCTGGCCGCGATTCGCCATCATTTCGAACTTCTCTTCGTACTTCATCGGTGGTCCTCCTCTGAGAACACATCCTTGAGCTTCTGGCGGGCCCGCGAGGCGGTGACCCGGGCATTACCGGCGGTAATTCCGACCACCTCAGCGACCTCATCGAAGGACATACCTTCGACATCGTGGAGGTACAGTACGGCTCGCTCGGCTGGTCGTAGACCCATGAGATCTGACAGATCAGACGGGTAGGCGACCGTGCCGACCGGGTCAGCCGACCGTTTGAGCAAATCAATGGTCAGCCGGCGAGTTCTGAGCCTGCGCAACTCTGATTTCACGTAGTTGACGATGGATCGGCGCAAATAGGCGCCCGGATCTTCGACGAGGCCCAACGGCCGTTTATCGAGCACGTTGACCAGGACGCCATGGAGCACATCGTCCGGGTCAAAGTCCCACGGGGCAACCACGGCGGCGAACCGGCGTAGCTCGCCGTAGAGGCCGCTGACAATTGCTTCGTCGGATTGGCGTTCGAGGATGTTCGCTTCCTTTTCCACTGCAACCATATAGACGCATCCGGCCGTCAAGTTGCAACAGAGTATGTGCGCCTGGAAGCGAGCTTGGGAGAGCGCCAGGCCACGGTCGTTGTCCCTCCTTGGCGATCCGCAACGAACGAACGGACGGTAATGCCGCCCCGAAGTGCTCGATCCCAGCGGCAGCAGACGGCCGGTGTAGGTCTATGTACGAGCCTAAATCGCTACCTGGATGCCGACCTCGACGACCCGATCATGGGGGAGGTTGAAGAAGGTGGCAGCGCTTGAGGAATTGCGATGCATGACCGAGAACAGACGCTCACGCCAGATCGCCATGCCAGGCAGGTCAGTGGCGAGGATGGTTTCCTTGCCAAGGAAATAGGTTGCCTTTTGCTCACTGAATCCGAACCCGGATGAAACGATGTTCTTCAGATCGAACGGCACATCAGGCTGCTCCATGAACCCGTACAGCAACTCGACCTGGTAGAAGCCTTCCCCAAGGTCGTGAACGGTCGACCGCCGTGCCTGCTGGACGCGTGGGTGTCTGCTGATCTGGATGCTCACGAGAACGATCTTCTCATGCAGAACCTCATGATGGCGGAGGTTGGTGATGAGCGATGGGGGAGTAGAACCCGGTTGTGAGTGCAGGTAGACGCCCGTCCCCGATGCGCGTTGCTGGTCGCTTTCAACGATTGACTGGATAAATCGCTCGGCAGGGAACTCAGCATTTCTGAGCCGGGCCGTCATAAGCTCGCGGCCGCGTTTCCAGGTGGCCATGATCACGAAGCCGACCACGCCGATAACCAGTGGGAACCAACCGCCAGCCGGGACCTTCGTGATATTGGCACCGAAGAAAGTCAGGTCAACGACGAGGAACGAGGCGATCACCAGCGTGACCAACGGAGTGGTCCATTTCCAACGTTCTTTCATGACTACCGCGATGAGGATCGCAGTAATGACCATGTCGGTCGCCACGCCAACGCCGTAGGCCGCTGCCAAGGCGCTCGACGTTTGGAAAGTCACAACGAGGCCGACCGAGGCGATCATGAGAACCCAGTTGATCGTCGAGACATAGATCTGGCCCTGATGATGCGGCGAAGTGTGGTCGATCCGCTGGCGGGGCAGATATCCGAGCTGAATAGCCTGCGATGTCAACGAATAGACACCGGAAATGAGAGCCTGGGAAGCGATAACGGTCGCCAGGGTGGCGAGGATAACCAGCGGAAGGACCGCCCAGCCGGGAGCCATCGAGTAAAACGGGTTTTCGATCGCTTCAGGGTTGTTGAGTAGCAGCGCTCCTTGGCCGAAGTAGTTGATGATGAGGGAGGGAAAGACGAGTCCAAACCAAGCTAGACGGATGGGCTTGGTCCCGAAGTGGCCCATATCGGCATAGAGCGCCTCACTACCGGTGGCCACAAGGAAGACGCCACCGAGCGCCAAAAACGCAAACCTTGGTTCCTGGGTGACGAGTCGCAGAGCCACGAGCGGATTGATTGCCGCCAGCACGCCCGGTTCCTTGATGATCTGGATAACACCGAGCAGGGCCAACACTCCGAACCAGACAACCATGATGGGGCCGAACATGGCACCGAGCACTGCCGTACCGCGATGCTGGTTGGCGAACAACACGACAAGAATGACCGAGGCGATGACGAGAACCCACGGGCCGAATCCTGAGAAGGTGACTTCCAGGCCCTCCACCGCCGAAAGCACCGAGATGGCTGGCGTGATCATCCCGTCGCCGTAGAGCAGGGCCGTCCCGAAAAGCCCGATCCCGACCAGAAGGGCCCGCCGCTTAGTTTTGGCCCCGTCGCCCATGATGAGAGAGGTGAGTGCCAGAATGCCACCCTCGCCGTCGTTGTCGGCTCGCATCACGAAGATCAGATATTTGATCGAAACGATTAGGACGAGCGCCCAGAAGATCAGCGAAAGCACCCCCAGGACGCCCTCCTCGGTGGGCTCAAGGTTGGCGACTCCAAAGGCCTCGCGGAATGCATACAGCGGGCTGGTGCCGATATCGCCGAATACGACGCCAAGAGCAGCGAGCGAGGTGATCGCCAGGCCTTTGGAATGGCCGTTGCCATGGTCGGACATTCGTTTCACCCCTCAAGACTCAGGCCCGGTGTTTCTCCAGGACACATGAGGCCGAGAGCATAGTGGCGGAGGGGCTTGGTATGGAATCACCATGGCGGGTTCAATAAGGTGGACACCGAATCCACCACTACTTGGTGCTGTCGGCCGCTGTCTGGCGGAGTTTCTCTGCGATGGTGCGATCTCCCTCGATCGATAAGGGGTCTCGCGGGCCCCGGCCCCACAGCCACAGGTCGAGATCTACCGGTTTACCGCGAATTGTCGCGTCGGGTAAACCCTCTACAGAAGCGAGCTTCAAGGCTGGGAGGTCATATTCGTTTCCGGATACAGGACTTGAGCCGAGGAACCGCCCGAAGTTCATCGACCACGACGCCGTGCCATCCGACAGTGCGACAGTGGCGGTGGTGCCGTCCGGTTCGTAGGTGGCCCAACCGGGCAGATCGTTCAGGTCGAGCGAGTACCGAAAGATCTCCTCGATGCCGTCCGCAGCCAAGTCGGGGTCAACGACCGGGGAAATGCCGACGGCGAGTTCCGCATCCACCCGGTGAATGAGCGCTTCATGAGCCTGCCGTCGTCGGACCCATCCGACCGAGTGGCCATCGTCATGCCAACTCCAGCACGGATCGGCGGGTTGGCGGGCTTCGAGAGCCTTCCCGAGACGGGCCGATTGCTTGGCGAATGCTTGAAGAAGCAGATCCGGGGCTGGCCGCTCGAACGGCGGAACGTTTTTTGGATCTTCGAGCAGGTCTTCGACGATGCTGGCCCAGAAATGCTGAACTTCCGTCAGGTGCCAGACGAGATCTGCAACGTCCCACTCGGGACAGCTCGGCACCCGGTTGGTCAGTTCTGTGTCTGCCACTACTGCGGCGAACCTGGCGGATTCGCGCCGCACCACTTCGACATAATCATTCATTCGACTCAGCGTACCGACAGAACCGTCGTGGTGTCGCGGCTATGGGCCGTTGTCGATTGAAAGCCGGACGATCGGCACGGCGGTAGCCATTGCTTCAGGGTCGTTGAAGGGCAGTTTGAACGCCTTCGCCAGGCCCCGGGCGGCGGTGGCGTGATCGATTACGTACCGTTCGAATATGGTGACCGCGCTCTGCCGGTCCAAGACCGCTGCTTCGGCTTTGACGTTCTGGATGTTCCCACTGCTGATTCGAACGGTCGAGTTCGCCGAGATATTCTTAAACCAGTCACTTCGCGTGCCCCACGCCGCGGCTACGTACAGAGCCTCTGATTCGCGCTGAATCACTTCCAGCACAGTCTGTCTGGCCAGGCCCGAACGTCTGCCGACGTGCTCGATCAACACAAAACGCCTTCCGAGGATGCGGCCAAGGCCGATCCGGTAGACATAACGCGGCGCTCGGGCGAACCAGCGGCCTACCCCACTCGGTGGCTTTCTCTTGTTCGTAGCGTATGTCATGGTGTTGTAACCCTATGACAGCCTTGCCGTCGCGGCAAGGGCCGATTTGCTCATGCCAGAACGGAATCGAGCATACTGGTGCGATGACAGAGCGCAATGTTCTCGGAAGTGCATTAGAGGAGTGCGGGACTGACCCCATGACGGGATGGCATCGTGACGGGAGTTGCATAACCGGCCCTGAAGACCTCGGCAGCCACACGGTGTGCGCCGTGATGACCCACGAGTTCCTGACCCACCAGCAGGGCATCGGAAACGACCTGGCAACGCCGATGCCCCAATACCGTTTCCCCGGCCTGGTCCCTGGCGATCGGTGGTGTGTGACGGCTCGCAACTGGTTACGGGCTCACCTTGACGGCGTCGCAGCACCGATAGTTCTTGCCTCCACACATGAACGTGCACTGGAGATCATCCCGCTTTCTGTGCTCACCGAGCACGCGGTTGACGTGCCGACCGATCCCAGTTCGATTGACGGCGTCTAGGCGTAGCTCGCTGCGATAGCTTCCGACATATAGACAGCCAACCCTTCGCCCTGCCTGTCGATGTTCCTGGTGAAGCGAATGTCGGCAACGTACATCTGTCCGAGTCCTGCGTGGATCTCCCTGGAGCAGTCGTAGAACCATCGGGAGATATGGGCTCGATGACGTTCGGCGAGTTGCGTCGCCGGCGGACTGTTGGACGGCACGCCTTGTTGCATCAAAGCCACGAAGGCGGCGTAGATCTCGGCGATTTCGGCCTGGATGGCGGTCCAATCCTCCTTCGTATACTTGTTCGTTCGTTTAGTTGATTGCCGATAGGCATCCGAGTCGCCCCAGCGTTCCTTGACCTCCTCCTCATATTCAGACGGGTCGAAGTCACCGAACACTTCCAGTTTTTCCTCGTAATTCATGGTTTCTCCTGATGTTTCGTTGTGGATTGCCGTATCGAGCGCCCTAAGCATGGAACGAAGATGACGCGATTTTGTCTCAAGCAAGTCACGCTGTCGGCGCAGGGTGGTGGCACGTTCATAGGTTGGCTCTCTCATGATCCTGGCGATCTCATCGAGACCAAAACCAAGCTCCCGAAAGAAGAGCACCTCCTGGAGCCGGTCGATCTGGGTCGCTCCGTACTGCCGATACCCCGTCGCCGTTCGGTCCGGAACCACCAATCCGATTTCGTCGTAGTGATGCAGGGTGCGCACGGTCACCCCGGCCAGCCCGGCGACCTGGCCGACGGTGAGGGTCTGTTCGGTCTCCATACCCGACAAGGTACACCCTCACGTAAGGTAAGGGTCAAGCCAATTTCGTCCCGATACCTCGAACCCAGGGTTTAACCCAGGGTTCGTACCCGTCGTTTCCGGGTGATGGAGCCCTCAGAACAACCCAGGGTCTAGGAAGTCGTTCCGCCGGTAGCTCTCAAGATCCAAATCGTCCTCCACGCCGACATCACCGTTTGGCTGAGCAACCTTTGGGTCATGCCAGAATGAGGTCAATGGATGCTGCAGAATACATCGATGCGCTCACCTGGGCTGGCGACCGAATGGTATCCGTCCTCGGCGAACTGGACCTGGAAACGCCGGTACCGAGCTGTCCAGAGTGGGTAGCCCGGGACCTGGTTCGTCACCTGGCCGGTGTTCACTCCTGGGCTAAGGCCATCGTTGGCGGTGGACTAGCTGCCCAGCCGGGCCGTGACATGGAGCAACTGGTGGGAGGCTGGCCGCCCGACGACGAGCTTCTCGAGTGGTTCGCTGCTGGCTATCGCGATCTTGCGCGAGTGTTGCGAGAAGCTCCCGAACAGCTGCAGTGCTGGACCTTCTTGGAATCTGACTCTCCGCTATTGCACTGGGCACGACGACAGGCACATGAGACCTCAATCCACCGGGTAGACGCCGAATTGACTGCTGGCCTTGACCCGGAACCGTTCGTGCCGGCGTTCGCCTCCGATGGTGTCGATGAGCTGGTGATGGCCTTCATCACAAGACGGAACAGCGGACCTCGATCCGATTCGCCGACCAGTTTCGGCATGCGCTGCACCGATTCGGGCGAGGCGTGGACCGTCTACTACGACGACCAGAAGGCCGTCTCGGTTCGCTCAAACGACCCGGACGCTGACGCACTCGTTCGTGCCCCGGCTTCGGACCTCTACCAATGGGTTTGGCATCGACTTCCCCGTGACTCCGCTGAGCTGGTTGGCGATCCCAAGGTTATCGATGATTGGAACACCGTCCACATCCGCTGGTCCTAGTCAGAACCTATCGCTGAGCGCTCAATCAATGTGGTCGATTGGGTGCTCGCGAGGAGTCCGCCGGTACCGCCATCAAGGGGACAGTTCCATTAAACAGGCACGCCGGCTCGGGTGTTTGACGGCTACCGAACTCGGATCATATGATCCGCTGCGTGGTCGTCGCTGAGATTCAAGCACTGTTGGCTCGGATGTCCGCTGCCGAACCGGGCTACCCGTTTGGTCCGGGAGCGTAGGTCTGGAAAGTGGGAGGTAAGATCTTTGCCATCGTTTCGAAAGATTCCGAACCCGTCCAGATCTCGTTGAAATGCGACCCGGATTTGGCTCTCGACCTTCGTGAAGAGTTCCCGGGCCGAGTCAATCCGGGGTATCACCTCAGCAAACGGCATTGGAATACCGTACTAGTCGATCAACTCCCCGATGGTGAACTCGAAGACTGGATCGGACACTCGTACGAACTAGTGGTGGCATCCCTGCCAACCAGAATCCGACAGGTCATTTCGAAGCCGTAAGGCGCACAGGTGCATTAACGAGAAAGACCTGCGCTCGGCGTCAATGCTGAACGTAGGTCTTTCTCGTTTGATTTTTGCGGGCTAGGCGCTACGGCGGTTGCCTTCCCTACCTCTGTTGGCGCCGCGGTAGCCACCGGCGGAGGCACGGTTGCCGTCAGGACCTTTCGAACGCTCCTTGGATCGCTGGTTGCCGTCCCGGTCGGTGATGGAGGCGTGACGGTTCCCGTCGACGGAGTTTCCTCCCTCGGAACGATTCCCGCGGTGTCCCTCGTTTGAGCGGCCCCCGCTGTTCGACTCTGAGCGAGTTCGACCCGAACCGGTACCTTGTGACCCGTTTCCTCTCTGACCGCCACCGGATCGGCGGCTCTGCTGGGATCGCTGGCCATTACGGTTCCCTTGCGAGTTGCGCTTCTGGCCGCCGCCGCCCTTTTGCTCAACAATGGGAGCATCGCCGATTCGACCGCCAGATTCACCGGTCAACCAGTCCGTTTTCGGATCGTGCATGGTGGTGTTAAGGCCAACCGAGCTTTGCAGACGGCGAGCGTCGCCCATCTGGTTCCCGAGCACAAAGGACACGACCACGCCGTCCGCGCCGGCCCGGGCGGTACGGCCCGAACGGTGGAGATAGTCCTTCGGATCCTCTGGAAGGTCGAAGTGAACGACACTGGCAACGTTGTCCACGTGGATACCCCTGGCTGCCACGTCGGTGGCGACGAGCGCTTGGACCTTGCCCTTACTAAATGCCGCCAGGGCACGGGTGCGCTGGTTCTGGCTGCGACCACCATGAATGGCCGCGGCGTTTACGCCGGCCCGCTCCAATTGCTGGGCCACTCGATCAGCACCCCGACGGGTTCTGGTGAAGACAATCGATGGTGTCGACGTGCCGATAATATCGGCGGTCATCTTGACGCGATCGTGGTTATCTACCTGCCAGAAGTAGTGCGAAGCTTCGCCGGCATTCTCGTCGCCTTCGACCTCGTGGGTAACCGGATCGGTTTGGTAGTCCTTGGTAAGTTGGGCAACGTCCTTGTCGAGCGTCGCCGAGAACAAAATGGTCTGGCGCTTCTTATTCGTCATGTCGAGTAGGACCTTGACCTGGGGCATGAAGCCCATGTCTGCCATACGATCGGCCTCGTCAATGACCACGATGTCGACATCCTCGAGGCTGACTGAGCCTTCGTCGATGAGGTCGGTCAGTCGCCCGGGTGTCGCAACAACGATATCGGCGCCCCGTTTGAGCTGACGGCGCTGAAAGTCGTAGCCAACACCGCCATAAATCGCCAGAACCCAACGATTGTTGGCTTTGGCGAGTGGAAGAAGTTCCCTACTGATCTGGTCGGCCAGTTCCCTGGTCGGGGCAAGAATCAACGCACGGGGACGCTTCGGGTTGGCTCGTTCAACCCGGGAAAGGAGCGGAAGGCCGAAAGCGAGCGTCTTTCCGGAGCCGGTTGGAGCACGTCCGAGAACGTCTCGGCCGGCGAGAAGGTCGGGAATGGAGGCTTCCTGAATCGGAAAGGCCTCCGTGATAGAACGCGCAGCCAATGGCTTGGCGAGGCGCGCAGGCACGCCGAGGTCGATAAAGCTGGTCATTTTTCTCCTCTGGCCCCAATCGTATTGGGGTCGGGCAGGTACGGTTTGGTCATGCTCGACGCTCGTAATCCGTATCCCACGAGGATCGAGAGGCATGAACTCGAGGTCACGTTCTATGCCAGGTAGTTGGCCGTAATCACCGGGGTGCGCGCGTACGCAGACTTCGTTCCAGTGCGGCGGTGAGATAACGCTAACACAGATTCAGATCGATACCAGCATCTCACTGGAGGCCAGACAGGTACTAACGCGTTGGACGGGTGCGACCTGAGGGGGTAGGAACCGTCTATGGTCAAGGTGTGACCATTGAAGAAGAACGCATCGCCCTGTTCATGGACTACGAAAACCTCGCCATCTCGGCCCGTGAGGATCTGGGAGGGATCGCGTTCGACTTCGGACCGGTTGCCGACGCCCTGGCTGAACGGGGGAGGGTGATTGCCAGGAAAGCCTATGGAGACTGGTCCTACTTCGACGAAGACCGCCGCATGCTCACCCGTCACCACGTCGAACTGATCGAGATTCCCCAGCGGATGGGGACCATCCGCAAGAACGCTGCCGATATCAAAATGGCCGTCGACGCCCTCGAAATGGCCTTTGAGCGACCCTACGTGTCCACCTTCGTGATTTGCACCGGTGACAGCGATTTCACTCCGCTGGTCCATAAGCTCAGAGAGTTGAACAAACGAGTCATAGGCGTCGGAATCAGGGCTTCGACATCCAAACTGCTCCCACCGGCCTGCGATGAATTCCTGTTCTACGAGACCTTGGAAGGTGTAGAACCCGGGGTTCCCACACCAAAGAAACCGGCCCGTCAGCAGGCGCCACCTGTCCCTGACGTCGTAGCTCCCGAACCCAAAGAGACTCCGACCGACAATGACAGCAAGAGTCTTGACGATCTGGCCAAGCTCGTGAGCACGACGGTCGGAGGGTTGAAACGAAGCGCCGGAGGGATCATCCTCGGCTCGCAGCTCAAGAGAACCCTCTTGCGTAAAGACCCCACCTTCTCCGAAGCGAACTACGGGTTCCGGGCCTTTGGAGAGCTACTGAGATACCTGGACGAACAAGGCGTGATCGAATTGTCCGAAGGGCCTGCCAAAGGCGACCCTGAGATCGATTTTCCAACCGAGAGTGCCGGAACCGATGCAGCGTTCGATCTTGTGAAGAAGGTCATCTCGGAACTCGGGACCGATCGAACGGTCATGCTGTCCGGACTGAAAGATCAGATGCGCAAGCGCGACCCCCAATTCTCGGAGAAACAGTTCGGTTACAGCAGTTTCCTTCAGTTCATGAAAGCTGCTCAAACAAAAGGGGTGGTTCAGCTTGAGTGGAACGAGGAGCTTGGCGGGTACGTGCTGGGCGTTTGAGCGCCGCATCCCTGGCAACGGTTCGTGATTGAGCCAAACGCCTGGAACCTACCTAATACATGATCGTTCTGGTCAGGTGATGCGGCCAGGTCGTGGCGTGGTAGCTCTTCCAAAGCCGGTAGTCCACCTGCGGGATGACCAACTGAAGGTCGTCCGGTCGTAGCTGGTTGATCCGGTCGGTAAGGAGCGCCGTTGCGTACAAGGTATGCGCCCGAATTTCGATTTCTTCGTCTGAGTCCCGGTCGATGAGTTGGCCCTCATTGATCCGTGCTTCCAGGTCGGGCGAATACTCGATGATTCCCATAAGGCGCAGCGCCACCGGGACGATGTAGTCGGCGAAGGCGGTCATCTCGGACAGATCACGCAACGTCCAATCGCCGGACTCATGCAAAGCCATGTGGAGCGACCACAGTGAAAGTTGGGCAAGTTTATGGATCTGCACCTGGTGACCCTGGTAGAAAGAGACATCGTTGAAGCGCGGGAACTCCGTCACAAGCCGCTCGAGGAGTCCGTCTCCGTCGTGGTACATGAACGGTGCACAATCGGAGATGAATCGGTGAAACCTTCCGCCGTAGCTGCCCATCAAGGTTTCACCGACCTCGTTGAGAATCTGAGTCCGCTGTTCCATCAGGGGAAGCTCAATGTTGCCCGAAAAGATACGCGACAGATCATCCCGGGTGAGCGCCAACTGGACCGACCCGTCGAAGAGATCCTGCCCATTTTGGGTTGCCTGATGGATACGGACGAACATTCCCTCCGTGTCAGACCAGGATCGCCCGTCGTAGTCGACGGCGTATTTCACGCCCGTCTCAAAGTCGGTGAAGGCAAAATTGAGAACCGAAGCGAACATCACGGCATCAATGATCTCGCTCGGCGAAGAACCAAGATCAAATGGGCCGGCACTGGCGCCCTTCGGGAAGATGAATTCCTCGTACGCCATCCAACGCGCCACAGAATCGATCGTCGGCAGATTCGTGTTCACGTGGAGCGACTCGTCGATGACGGGCATGACCGATTCCAATACGGGTCGATTCCAAGCACCTGAAGCCACGGTGATCCCATCTCGCTGCGTACCCAAACGGTAGTCACGTCTGCCAGGATGGAGGCCAACGCCGACAGAGGAGTAAACGTGGCCGGTCCCGGCGAAGTAATCGTTGTCGGCTCGACGAACATCGACCTCATCACCTACACACACCAGATCCCTTCGGCGGGCGAAACGGTAGTGGGCGACCGGTTCCAGATGGGGTTCGGGGGTAAAGGCGCCAACCAGGCGGTCATGGCCCGGCTCCTGGGGAGCAAAGTCGCGATGGTTAGTTGTCTTGGCGATGACACCTACGGACAGATGTACCTCGACAATTTCGCGGGGTTTGGGGTAGACACCACTCATGTTTACCGCGCTCCCGGATCGAGCGGCGTGGCGCCCATTTGGGTCGAACCCGATGGAACCAACCGCATCATCATTGTTCCGGGCGCCAATGACGCGCTTACCCCGGACCAGGCATCCGCAGCAGTTGCTTTTCATCCCAACGCAGCCGTCGTAATCGGGCAGTTTGAGATCCCCCAAGCGGTGACAGCGGCAGCGTTTCGTACCGCCCGTTCCCAGAACACGCTCACCGTGCTCAATCCTGCTCCCGCCGCGGTCATGACTCCAGACCTGGTGGCCCTGACCGATTGGATTATTCCCAACGAGGTCGAGTTCCATCTCATCAGTGGGGGCGATCCGACGGTTGAGGCCGATCTTGTGGCCTTCGCTCGGAGAACGGGCTGTCGGCTTTTGGTAACGATGGGGGCGCAAGGCGTAGCCCTCGTGAGCTCTGACGACCGGGTCACTCGACTGGCGGCCGAACGGGTGACCGCAGTTGACACAACCGGGGCTGGGGACGCCTTCGTGGGAGCCTTCGCCCACGGCCTGGCCAGTGGACTCGACGAGATTGCTGCAATTCGGCTCGGCATGGCCTGTGCTGCCGATTCCGTTACCCACCCCGGAACGCAAGCATCGTTCCCATCGGTGCAGCGGTGTCGGGAAATGATCGAGGCTGTCAAGCCGCTCGTTTGACCACACACCATCCCCACCGCCAAGACCGGGGTGCTGAGGATCGGATGATCAGGCGAGGATGCCCGCTCGTTTGGACCGGTTCCTATAGGATGCATAATCCGCCGCCGGCCACCAGGAAACGATGAGGAACCCAGATGAAACACTTCACCAGTAACCGTACGAGAGCCGTGTCTTGAGGTACGGGACGTTCGTCCCCCAGGGATGGAAAATGGACCTTGTCGGTATTCCGGTTGACCAACAATGGGACCGCATTTTGGAGAGCGCCAACTTCTCCGAGCGATTGGGCTATCACTCGCTCTGGGTCTACGACCACTTTCACACCATCCCCGTCCCGACGCAGGAAAGTACCTTCGACGCATGGACGTTGATGGCGGCATTGGCCGCGTCGACCTCGAAGATTCGGCTCGGACAGATGTGTACGAGCATTCCCTACCGATCCCCGGCTCACCTCGCCAAGATCACGAGTTCGGTCGATGCGATTTCGGGCGGTCGTCTCGATGTCGGGATTGGTGCCGGGTGGTACGAACACGAGTTTTCGGCGTACGGATACGAGTTCCCTGGCGCCAAGGTCAGGCTCGACATGTTGGAGGAAGCGACCCAGATTCTCCTCGAGATGTGGTCGGCCGACGAAGCCCATTTCACTGGTGAGCATTACCAGGTGGCTGGGGCCATCAACCGACCCCGACCTATTCAGCAGCCTCATCCACCACTGTGGATCGCCGGCGGGGGCGAAAAGCGCACCCTGCGGATCGTGGCAACGTATGCCGACTACGCCAATCTGTCGGGTGACATCGACTCGTTCCGTCACAAGTCGCAAGTGCTGGCCACTCACTGTGAAGTCGTCGGGAGGCCCTTCGAGTCAGTAGCCAGGTCCGGTCACCTCATGGGAGTGGTCGGTCGCGACGATGCCGACCTGCAGCGCAAGCTGGACGTGGCCGGTTCTCGGCGGAATATGTCTGCAGAGGAGTTTGCCTCGGGATCCCGCCTGGCAGGAACCGTCAATCAGGTGGTCGATCTCATGGGACAGTTCAAGGAATCCGGCTGTTCAGACATGCTGTTGTACTTCTATGACATTGGCGAATTGGACAGCATGGAACTGTTTGCGACCGAGGTAGCCCCTCAGGTCTAGGTCCCGTCGGCCCAATCTCCGAACGATCCATACCCGGGGTGCCGGAACTGGTTAGGAATTTCTACTAGGACTGGTCCGCCGGTGTCTTCGGCCATACTGATAGCCGAGTCGAGCGCGGAACCGACCGCCGAGAGATCAGAGACCAGAAGGGCGCCTGCACCGAAAGACCGAGCGAGTGCCACGAAATCAGGTGGCTGGACATCCACACCGCTGCGCCTGCCATAAAGGTGGTCCTGGTGACGTCGCTCGACCCCGTATCCCCGGTCGTTGAAAACCATGAGCACGATGGGGATTCGCTCCTGAACGGCCGTCATGAGGTCCTGGATCGTGAACATCGCACCGGCGTCTCCCATGATGGCCAAGCAGACATCGCCCGGGCGGGCGACTTTGGCTCCCATGGCGGCCGGCGCCGCGAAACCGAGAGTCCCGAACCCCGATGGGACGGTCCAGGTTCGCGGCGTAAACGAGCGCCAAACGGATCGAGCCCAAAAGGCGATGGTCGTTGGATCGTTGAACACGTGAGCGCTCTCCGGGAGGACTGAACGCATCTGATCCAGAACCTCGATCTCTTCAGGCCGACCCACCGCTTCGTCGATTCGACCAAGTACGCGCGCCACCTCCGTCAACCGGGCAGGCAAGCCTTGGTATCCGGTGTCATGGAGGCCATTGAGGATGGCCTCCATGACCTGGGCAGCGTCGCCGACGACGCCGATGTCGGCCCGATAATTGCGACCGATCTCAGCCGGATCCATATCGATCTGGATAACTTGGTCAGGGACCCTCATGGACCATCCGCCAGTTGGGAAGTAGGAGAACCGGGTACCGATGGCCAGTAACACGTCGGAGGAGGCCAGCAGTTGCCTGGTGGGTAGCTCGTTCGCCCAGTTGCCAATGTGGAGTGGATGTTCCGCCCGGACGGCCCCTTTGCCTTTTTGGGTGGTAATAATCGGTGAGCCAGTCAACTCGGCAATCTGCACCAATAGTTCCGAGGCCTCGGGTGTTGCGATGCCTCCGCCAGCCCAAATGATTGGCCTCTTGGCACGGCTCAATAGAGCAACCGCCTGTTCTACGGCGACCCGGTCGACGCCTCGAGTGAGACGTGTAGCGGCGACCGGAATCGTAACTTCTGATTGCGCCGACAAAGCCTCCCCGGCGATCTCGACAAACGCGGGCCGTGGTCTTCGATTCAAGAGGGCATGCATGGCTTGATGGATGGCGGACGGGATTTCCTCTGGCAGGACCGCCTGCTGGGCGAAGTCCGATACCGGTCGGAAGATTCCGAACTGATCGGAGATGTCGTGGAAATAGCCGCGGCCTTTTCGGCGGACCGACGCCGGGTTTTCACAGGTGATGTGGAGCAGTGGGACGCTGTCGTTGAAGGCGGTCGCCATGGCGGTCAGAGTGTTCAACGCACCCGGCCCCCCTGAAGAGAAAGCCACACCTGGAATCCCACTGGCGCGCGCATACCCGTCCGCCATGAAGATGGCACCCTGTTCGTGGCGGACTTCGATATGACGAAGATCGGGATGGTCCACAAATGCGTCGTACACGGCAAGCGTACCTACCCCGGGAATCCCGAAAACGGTGTTCACCCCTTCGCTCAGGAGTGACTCCACCAAAACATGCCCACCGGATCTGACTGTCAACTTTCGCACCCTTTGTCGAAACGTCCAGTATGCCAAACCGAACCGGTGCTTGGAAACCCGCCGAACCGCGTTAACCAGGACTGCCGACGGTTTCATGAGCTAGTTTCATGCGATGCCATCACCAAATCGCCTGCGCCGATCAATACTTGCGACGCCGGCAACCAATCTGAGGATGATTGCCAAGGCGGCTGCCAGTGCGGCCGATGTGGCATTCCTTGACCTTGAGGATGCCATCCTGCCGGCTGATCGGCCCCAAGCCCGCCAAAACATCGTCCAAGCATTGAATGACCTTGATTGGGGCCGCACCGCACGAGCCTTTCGGATCAACCCGGTTGATACCCACTGGTGCCATGAGGACCTGTTAACGGTGATCGCCGGCGCGGGCGCCAATGTGGATGTGATTATCGTTCCGAAGGTTCATGGGCCCAGGGATGTCTGGTTTGTCGACGACTTACTCACCCAACTCGAGAAAAAGCATGGACTCGAAGCGGGCCGGATAGGTCTCGAAGTGCTCATCGAGGAGGCGCAGGCTCTCGTTGATGTCCAGGCTATTTGTCGTGCGAGTAGTCGAATCGAAGCCGTCACTCTGGGGCCGGGAGATCTGGCGGCGAGCCTGGGAATGCGCCTCGGACACATCGGAGTCACCGATTCTGGCCGGGCCGGAGACTACGACGGCGACGTGTGGCAATATGCCCGGAGTCGGCTGATCGTGGCTGCCCGGGCTCACGGCCTGGCGGCCGTTGACGGTCCGTATGCCGATTTCTCGAGTCCTGGCGGGTTCCGAAGGTCCGCGATCTCCTTCGCAACGCTAGGCGGGATCGGCAAGTGGTGTATCCACCCCAGCCAGATCGAGATAGCCAACGAGGTGTTCGCACCGAGTCCTTCGGAGATCGCCGAAGCTCGCGCCATCATCGAAGCAATGAGATCCGCCGAAAACCTGGGTCAAGGAGCGGCGAGCTTTGGCGGGACCATGATTGACGCAGCCTCGATACGTTCGTTTGAGGTAACACTGCAGCGAGCCCGAGACGCTGGTCTTCTCTGACCGCCTCGACATGCCATCTTGTCCGGGGATTCGCCCATCGGTTGTCTTCGACATTGCACCGTTATGGTTGTCCACCGGAGAACCTGTTTCTCACTCCGTTCTTAGAGGCGTCTCAGTTAACTGCTATTTGATCGACCGAGCATGAAGAACATCCGACGGGAGGAAACGAATTGAGACGGATAGTCATTGGGCTTCTTGCGGCGCTGGCGACTACGGCCAGTGCCTGTGGTGGCGCGGCCGGTGGATCTGGTGTGGCGACGCTGGAGGACACCACAGCAACGACGCCAGTTGGCAATGACTCGACCTCGGTCAGTGAAGTCGACACCGAAACCCAGATGCTTGCCTTCGCCCAGTGCATGCGTGACGAGGGAGTCGACATGGAAGATCCCACGGTCGACGCCGACGGCAACCTCGGATTCGGTGGGTTTCGTGGCCCGGCACAAAGCGGCGGGACGGATGGGCCACCTGAAGGCTTTCGGAAGGCCCTCGACGTCTGCCGACCAATGCTCGAAGGGCTGGAACTAGGGTTCGGGCAACGCGATCAGACGGAATTCCAAGATACCCTGCTTGAGTTTGCCCAATGTATGCGTGACAACGGGTATCCGATGGACGATCCGGACCTTTCCACGTTCGGGCCAGGAAATGGGAACGAAGGCGGACCCGGTCAGGGTGGCGGGCCGTTTGGCGATGTGAACTTTGATGATCCAGTGTTTCAGGAGGCGCAGGGGGCCTGCAGCGACATACTCGGTGGCTTTGGCCCTGGGAGTGGTCGTCCAGGGCCCGGCACAGATCAAGGCAGCTAGCAAGCCCGGAAGGCTGAGGACATGACGGTAGATGCAGAGACCGCAACCAACGGGGCAGAGCCGGACACCGGCGACATAAACCCCAAGCATCGGAGCACCGGTCGACGAATCGGTCGATCGATCGTGGTTTCCGTCATCGGGCTGGGGGCCGTCGCCGCAGTTTGGTATTTCTCCCAAACCGACGCCGGAGTTGATGAAACGGCTGAGGTTTCCGCAGCTTCTTTCAGTGAGGTGATCCGAACCGATCTCGTTGAAGAAACCACGTATGACGGAACCCTGGGTCGACCGGCTGGTGATTCAGTTCTGGCCGCAGCGCAGGGAACGGTGACCTGGCTACCCGAGACCGGCGTCACGGTTTTCCAGGGAGATTCCGTCTTCGAAGTAGACGCCCATCCCGTGATTTTGCTGTACGGCTCGGTTCCGCTCTATCGGCCAATCGCCAGATCCGCCACCGATGTCGTAGTTATTTCCCGTGGAACAGGGACCATCACCGGCATCCCTGAGGTCGGAACCGTTGTCGAGCAGGGCGATGTATTGTTCGAGGTGGATGGCAACCCGGTTATCGCAC
>JAHEDI010000019.1 GCA_024641305.1 bacterium
CGATTCTTGAACTTGGCCTTCATGTAGTCCTTGTTCATGAGGGCAATGAAATCAATTGAGATTTCCTTCGGGCAGGCCGTTTCGCATTCGCCGTGGTTCGTGCAGGAGCCGAAAAATTCTTCCATCTTGTCGACCATCGCCTCCACCCTGGTCCAGCGCTCTGGCTGACCCTGGGGGAGCAGCGAGAGATGGGCGATCTTGGCGGCCGTGAACAGTTGAGCGGCCGAGTTGGGGCAGGCAGCCACACAAGCGCCACATCCGATGCAGGCTGCCGCGTCCATCGACCACTCGGCAACTTCCTTGGGAATCAGCGTCTGGTTGGCGTCAGATGCCGATCCGGTTGGCACTGTGATGAAACCACCGGCCTCGATGATCCGGTCAAAGGTGCTCCGATCGACGGCGAGGTCGCGCACGATCGGAAACCCGGTTGCCTTCCATGGCTCGATGACGATCGTGTCACCATCCTTGAACTTGCGCATGTGGAGCTGGCAGGTTGCCGTCCCGAGCTGAGGACCGTGAGCCAGACCATTGATCATGAGCCCGCACATGCCACAGATTCCCTCACGGCAGTCGTGGTCAAAGCTGATTGGTTCGATCCCCTGGGTGTTGAGACCCTCGTTGACGATGTCGAGCATTTCGAGGAACGACATGTCGGGGCTGATGTCCTTGGCTGGATATTCCACAAGCCGCCCGGGGGCGTTTGGTCCTGACTGGCGCCATACCTGAAGCGTGAGGTCCATTACTTGTAGCTCCTCTGTGACAGTTTCACGTATTTGAAGTCGAGCGGTTCTTTGGTGAGATCGGCTTTGCCGGGATCACCGGTCCAGCCCCAGGCGGCGACATAGGCGAAGTCGTCGTCGTTGCGCAACGCTTCACCGTCTTCGGTCTGGGACTCCTCCCGATAATGACCACCACATGATTCGGCTCGTTCGAGAGCATCGAGGCACATGAGCTCGGCGAGCTGGAAATAGTCATCGACTCGCTGGACATTCTCGAGCGACTGGTTGAACGTCTCGGCGCTGCCGAGCACCTTCACATCCTTCTTGAACTCCTCATAGAGGGCCGGAATCTCGATGAGTGCCTGCTTGAGTCCGGCCTCGTTTCGGGACATACCGCAGTGGGCAATCATGATCTTGCCGAGTTCGCGATGGAAGTAGTCGGCCGAGCGAGTGCCTTTTATCGAAAGCCAGTGGTTGGTGCGTTCGGCGACCTCCGACTCGACTTCCGTGAAGGCCGGATCATCCGTCGGTACGACCGGGTCGCCGAGCATGCCTGCCAGGTAATCGCTGATCGTGTATGGCAGTACGAAGTATCCGTCCGCCAGCCCCTGCATGAGTGCTGAGGCGCCCAGGCGGTTGGCACCGTGATCTGAGAAATTGGCCTCCCCGATGGCATAGAGCCCGGGAATGTTGGTCATCAGGTGATAGTCCACCCACAGGCCACCCATCGTGTAGTGCGGAGCCGGATAGATGCGCATGGGTGTCTCGTATGGGTTTTCGTCGGTGATGCGGTGGTACATCTCGAACAGGTTGCCGTATCGCTCCCGGATGGTGTCTTCCCCGAGACGCTTGATCGAGTCGGCGAAATCGAGATACACGCCGTTCTTGAGCGGACCGACCCCTTTGCCCTCGTTGATCATGGACTCGGCGTTGCGAGACGCCACGTCGCGGGGGACCAGGTTGCCGAACGCCGGGTAGCGGCGTTCGAGGTAGTAGTCCCGTTCGTTCTCCGGAATCTCTTGAGCCTTACGAGTGTCGCCGGCCTTCTTAGAGACCCAGATGCGGCCGTCGTTACGCAACGATTCGGACATGAGGGTCAGCTTGGACTGGAACTCTTCGGCCGACGGAATGCACGTCGGATGAATCTGGGTGTAGCACGGGTTGGCGAACGCCGCCCCGCGCCGATGTGCCCGCCAGATTGCCGTTGCGTTACAGGCCATGGCGTTGGTCGACAGGTAGTAGACGTTGGAGTAGCCCCCGGTCGCCAGGACAACTGCATGAGCCGAATGTGATTCGATCTCACCGGTGATCAGGTTGCGGGTAACAATGCCGACCGCCCGTCCGTCTTTGACGACGACATCAAGCATCTCGGTGCGGGTGTGCATTTCCACCTGGCCCAATCCGACGACCCTCGCCAGCGACTGGTAGGCGCCGAGCAGCAGTTGCTGTCCGGTCTGGCCCCTGGCATAGAAGGTACGCGACACCTGGGCTCCACCAAACGAACGGTTGTCGAGTTTGCCGCCATATTCGCGGGCAAACGGCACCCCCTGAGCAGTCGCCTGGTCGATGATGTTCAAACTCACCTCGGCGAGCCGGTACACGTTTTCTTCACGGGACCGGTAGTCGCCGCCTTTGACCGTGTCATAGAACAACCGGAACACGGAGTCACCGTCACCGTGGTAGTTCTTGGCCGCATTGATGCCACCTTGGGCGGCAATCGAATGAGCCCGACGGGGAGAGTCGTGGTAGGTGAACGCCTTGACGTTGTAGCCAAGCTCGGCCAACGAAGCGGCCGCCGAGGCGCCGGCCAGACCGGTCCCTACGACGATGATGTTGAACTTGCGCTTGTTGTTCGGGTTCACCAGTTTCATGTCGAACTTGTGGTTCTCCCACATGGTGGCGATGTCCCCGTCGGGAATTTTTGAGTCGAGTTCCAAGGGCATAGTCGGGGCTCCTCTAGCTGACCTGGCCGGTCATGATCATGACCGGAAAGCTGATGTTGCCAATGACGATGAGGGTGGCGAGGCCTTGTGCCAGCCATCTGCGCCATTGATTGAATCGGGGGTTGTTCACTCCGATTGACTGGAACAAGCTCCAAGCGCCATGGAAGATGTGCATCCCAAGCAAGATATTGGCAACGATGTACAGGACCCCGATTCCAACGTTCGAAAGGCTCACCACAGCGTTCTCGTACGGCGCGCCTGCGATGAAATCAGGGTTGAGCCATCCGAGGGTGAGGTCGGCCAGATGCCAGGCAACGAACAGAAGGACGATCACGCCTGAATACCGCATCGTGCGTGACGCATAGCTGGCAGCCAGCCATTCTCTGGGCTGCTTGTATTTGTCGATGGTGGCGTGGTGATTGGTAACGGTCAGGGCGTACGCCGCATGAATATGGATGACGAAGGCTGCAGCCAGCGGGAGGCGGATCAGCCAGAGGAACACTGTGTGGGGGAGGATCGGTGCCCCGATCTCACGCAAGTACTCGCCGTACTCGTTCATCTCGGCGGCACCCTGGTACATGTGCAGGTTTCCGATCATGTGGGCGACCACAAATCCGAGGAGCACGATTCCAGAAAGGGCCATGGCCCACTTCTTTCCGACACCCGATCCATATAAGTCGAGGAGCCAATAGCTCCGGCGACTCTTAGCGGGAGACTCGGTTACGGCCACTGCGTCCTCCTAGATGAAGCTCGGCGCCCAACCTACAACACCCGATGGGAGTGGGGGCGGTTTGCGTCGTGAATTGTCCATATCTGCCAAAACTCTAGAGGGGGAGCGGCCGATCGCGTGAATCCTTCTTGACATGTCGCGCGGGACCATGCACAATCACATCGGTGTAATTACAAGGTTTAGGGGTTTACCTTTGCATCGAACACTAATTGACGCGCTCGCAGTCGACGATCTGTCCTGGCAGGACTATTCAAACTGCCGTGGGGCAGACGCCGATTTGTTCTTCCCCGAGCGAGGCGCATCTACCCGAAAAGCCAAAGCGATCTGCAACGCCTGCGAAGTCCAGACCGAGTGTCTCGAGTTCGCCATAACGCAGTCGGAGAAGTTTGGCATTTGGGGTGGCCTGTCCGAACGCGAACGTCGCAAGATTCGAAAAGAACGGTCCATCGCAGCTCGAATTCGTAGGGCTTCCTAGCCTTCTTATCGTCCTGTAACCAGGCCCCCGGGGAGGGCCTCTAGACTGATCATACGCAGTCAAATGGAGGAACCTGTGGAGTTGCTGACGCCGACGTTGATTTTTGCCTTTGCCCTGCTGGTGGTGTGGTTCCTGCTCAGGCGCAGTACCGAAGCTCGCAAAGCCGCTCTCAAAGACGCCGGGATGCCGGTTCGTTCCAAAGCCGGGTCAAAAGGCGGCGAAATCGTCGTCCATGAGCGGCCCCGCCCGACGGTGGTTGCCTTCCATGTCCGGGACGATGTTGCCGAGGTGACGTTCGACGTACCCCTTCCGGCGGGCGGCGCCGACGAGGTGATGCAAGAACTTCTGGTCGCCGAAGCGCTCGAGGTTGTGCGCGAGAAACAACACACCCTTCCCATCACTCAGGTCAGCAAAGTCACCGCCTTTGCAGGTCGCGGCGGCGATCCCATCAAGGTCGGTACGATGGAGCTCCCGACACGAGGCGAGCTTCCCCCACCGCTGGTGGCCGCCCCACAACTCCACCTCGGACATGTCGGATTTGACCCGATTGATGCACAGTTCGAGGGCGACAGCGAAGTCCCATCCACCGTTACGAAGTCCCGCTCGGACACCCTGGGTCCGATTGGCGCCGAGCTCCGTATTCCAAAGGCGGTCGAAGTTGGTTTACGCGGTCAGGGAATCGATCCAGCCGAGATGGATTCGGGTCAACTGGTGGCCGGTCTCCTGAGGTTGTTTGGGTATGCCGTGGTCGACGGGGGCGTCCCTGCTAGCTACACCGCCAGCAAAGGTGGGTCAGTCACGTTTGTCCGTCAGGTATCCCACGAAGCCGACGATTCTCCGGAGCTAGACGAGAAAGACATGCGAACCTTTCTCGTCGATTTCCTATCGTCGAAGGCCGACCGTGGATTATTGGTCTCGGACAAATACGGACCGTTCAGTGTCTATCAGATGGAAAAGGCTGAGCCGCGTATCCAGTTCGTAACCCGTGAACGTCTTCAGAAGTTCATAGACGCCCTCGCCCTGAACTAGACCTCCGAAAGAGCCTGGGAACCGATCTGGCGGTTCGCGACGTCCTAGCTTGCAAGAGCCATGTTGATGGCATTGCATCTAGGCCGCCGGAGGCAGCTAGGCTATGCGAGACGAAAGGACATCAGCATGGGTATTCCAAAAGGCGGAGAATGGATCGTCATTCTCATCGTGGTTCTCTTGCTCTTCGGTGCCCGCAAACTCCCTGATCTGGCTCGCTCGTTGGGCGCCTCGACCAAGGAATTCCGCAAGGGTATCGAAGAAGGCGCCAAGCCAGACGAAAGCGCCAAGCCAAGCGATTCTTCCACACCGGAGTCCTAACCACCTCTACGAGTCGGCCTTGGGCCGAACACAATTTCTCCCATCATTCGGGAACTCTTGCGTTTCGCGCTCCGTTGAGAGGTATGAGCCGTGACAGACGGCATGCCACTCTCGTGGGAAGACGTTGCCAAAACACATGGGCGCAAGATCTACAACTTCGCGTATCGCCTCACCGGGAATCCTGACGATGCCAAAGACCTGGCCCAAGATGTGCTGCTGCGCGTCGAACGGGGCCTCGCCAATTACACTCCCGGCTCCTTTGAAGGCTGGCTGTGGCGGATTACCCGCAACGCATTCCTTGACGATGTTCGCCGCAAGAAGCGGCGACCGACAACAGCCCTGCCCGACGACCTCGACCGAACTAATCTCATTTCGACCCCGGCCCCTGACGAGGTGCTCGCCTCGATCAGGCTGGGAGACGATGTCCAGAAGGCCCTGCTCGGTCTCCCATATGACTTTCGCGAGGCGGTTGTACTGTGCGATGTGGTCGGCCTCTCGTATGACGAGATCGCCCTGGCCGTCGCCGCACCCGTCGGGACGGTCCGAAGTCGGATTCATCGAGGCCGCAAGATGATGCGGGAAGCATTGACGTGATCCATCTTGGTGAACTCGCCTCCGCGTACCTCGACGGGGAGACCACCGAGCAAGAGGCTGCCAAACTCGTGGCCCACCTCGGCAGCTGTCAGGCCTGCCAACGCGAGATGGAAGACCTTCATGCTGCTCGGTCCCTGCTTCGCTCCCTCCCTGTCCTGGAGATGCCCGAGTCAATTCGGGCCGATCTCGGACTCGTGCCAAACGTGGTTCCTTTGGCCAGACGACCACTCACCTGGGTGGGTGCAGTCGCGGCAGCCGTCATGATTTTCATCGTGGCCGCGACGGCCACGGCGCCCGACCCCGTCGGGCTTTCGCTGCGCGAGGTTTCAATTCAGTACGAGCAGCAGACCCTGATCGACGGCGGGGTACTTCCGGTCGTTGGTGTCGTCCAGGCCGGAGGCGGGCAATGATCGGTCGGTCGCTGGCCATGGTCTTCATGGTTCTGGTTGTGATGGTCGGATCGGCGACGGCAGCAATGGCCAACGAATTGACCGACCGACTGGGCGACAGTGCGGGCGTTGCCTATTCGGGCGAACAATCGGTCGTATGCAATCAGCCAGATGGGCGATACTCAGAATTATTCGACGTCGGGCAGAATGGCCTCGGGATCACCGTCACCGTCGACCCGGCAGGGACGACCCGGGCTGCGAAAGCCGGCGCCCTTTCGACCGGTCTCAGTTCTCGGTATGAAATCGATCTATCCGCTGGGGGAGAGGTTCTGGGCCGGCCCGTCGAGGTCATCGAGGTTCTCGATGGTGACACCCTCCGAGTCCGGTTGTCGTTCGATGTCGAATCCAGCGTCCTTCTGATGTCTGAGATCTTCAATAGTGACGGTTCGACGTATTGCACCACGCGGTTTATCGAGTTCACTCTGGGATCGCCAGGTCCGGCCCAGGGGGTGTCGACGGTCGATAGCCCCGAGCCGGTTGGCGCTGTTCAGGCCGACGATGTCGATCGGACGCTTCCGATCCAGTTGGCCGGGTTCAGTCGCTTGCAGGTGCGAGGCGGTTCTCAGTCGGACTTGTCGTCGGCCTTCTACGGTGATGGGCTATTCACGTTTCAACTCACCAATTCGAGTCGGCCGATCTCGATACCAGAACTGGACGATCAGCCGCGCGTGACCATCGAAGGCCACGAGTACCAACGAATTTTTGAGTTGGGTCGAGCCGTGTACGCATGGCAGAGCGACCTCGGTGGGTACGTGCTCGTCGGTGAGCTGCCGGTCGATGTGCAAGCCAGGGTGTTGTCTGAACTTCCTGACCCCCACAGTCGGGGATTTTTCGAGCGACTCTGGGACGGTCTGTTCGGCTGACCGTGGTCGGTCAGATAGACAACAGACTTTGGTGATAGGCCGCCATCGAGCGAGCTTCCCTCAGGATTGGCGTAGCAACGATGTCTCGAACAATCCCGTCGACGTCAAGGACGTACGTTGAACGCATGGCAACGCCTATCGCCTCGTTGAAACATCCGTAGGCTTGAGCCACGGCCCCGTGCGGCCAGAAATCTGACAGGATCGGGAAGGAAACGCCAAGTTCGGCCGCCCATTTTGCATTGGACGGCATCGGGTCACAAGTGATGACAACGATATTGGTATCAAGGTCGGTGAGGGACGAGAGGTTGTCACGTACTTCACACACCTCGCCCTCACAGACGGCGGTGAATGGGAAAGGAATGAACTTGATCAGGGCCTTTTTACCCAGCAGTGATTCAAGTGATACGAGCGACCGGGTCTGGTCGACCAGTTCAAAGCCCGGTGCTGGCTTTCCGATCTCGGCGGTCATTTCGGGTCCGATTCTGTCGATTTCTGGTACACGGGAATGTATCGATGTTCCTAGAATTCTGGCAACAAAACCCGGGCGGCCCAGGCGACCTGGTCGGTTAGCTCTCCGCCGATCGGGAGGTTGGATGGCTCTTCCCAGACGCTTTCGAGAGCTTCCGATCCCCACCGTCGGGAGACCTCATCACAGAACTCGACGCCTTCCTGGTGGAGTTCTTCGGTGAGTTCGATGCCGACGAGTTTGGTCAATGGCTGTTCAGGGATTCCAGGTTCAGATTGTTTGACGCGGTGGGCGGTCTCGATCGCTCCGCGGTCAGGGATCAGGTTGCTCGCCGCCGCCAAGACATAGTCGCCATACCCGCTGACGAAGCCGATCGCCGCCCGGGCCTTTGCCTGAGCTTCCGATGTCGAGGTTGGCGAGAGAAAGCCACTGAGGCCGTCTGCGTCCGCCATCATCTGCTGGATGTTGTTCGGGTCGCTCAGATTTTGCAGCGTCTCCATGAGATGGGATGTGTCGAAGGTGACACCCGCCAAGTGCTCCTCAACCAGGTCGATGACGTATTGCCGCAGCCAAGGCCCTGCGAATGCCGCGTCGTGGATGCCGTTTCGTAGAGCCACCCATAATCGGACCTGGCGGGGTTCGAGTTGGTAGTCGGAGGCGAAATCTTCGACGTTGTCGACGATGACATATCGGGCCCCGGCCGGGTTGGCCGGTAGACCGATGTCGAACTGGCCGATCGCCCGGTGCGAAAGGAACCCGATCGTTGACCCGATCTGCATGCCGAGTAGCGCTGGGCCGAGCGGTTTGAGCAACTGACTCATCGGATCCGAACCGCCGCCGAGGTCATCGTACTGGCTGGCGAGCGGCTCGACAAGGTATGAGAACGATTGCAGCCGCTGAGTTGCCCAGTCATGGCGGTCGATCGGAACGACATCGAGCGAGTCGGGCGCCCGCAGATGAGTCGCTGCTTGGATCTGGAGTTGGGCGAGTCGGCCCAGTTCGATGTACTCATCAGCCAACCAGGGGTCGATCGGCTCCCGGTCACCGGCTAGCTGTACCGCGACCTCCCTGGCCAGCTTCCAATTCACCGGGCCTGGCTGGTTGAACAGTTCGATAAGTTGGGAAAAGATGTCGTCTGCCATGTGCAATCACGATTCCGGATGGCGGTCTAGGGTCACTTCGATTGCGATCGTTTCGAACTCTCGCAGAATCTGAACTGTGACGTTGTCACCTTCACGATAGGTCCGTAGCAGCGCTACTAGTTCGGCCGTTGACGTAATTTCGTTGGCGTTGATGCCGACGATGACGTCCCCTTCGCGGGCACCACCAGCTCGCAGCGGCGACCCGGCGGGTAGCGCGAAAACCTCAACGCCACCAAGTAAGGAGTCCACGCCTTGCAGTCCCAGGTACCCGTGGGGGACCTGACCAGTCGCAATCAGCTCGTCGGCGATGGCGAGCCCGGTCGCTATCGGGATGGCATACCCGGGTCCGTCGTCCTCCGCCACGATGGTCAGGATGCCAGCTACACGTTGGTCAACATCGAGAAGAGGTCCGCCGCTCATCTGGATGGGGAACCCACGGTCGAGTTCGATGAGGTCATACAGGCGCCAGGTGTCGTTGATATTGAGCCTTTGAGCCGTGCCGATCACGGTTGCTTGATCCGACAAACCCAGAAGGGTGGTGACCCTAGAGCCAACGGTGAGTGGTTCGTCTGACGGTTCGCCCATCACGACGAGCGGCGACCCATCAATCCGAAGTACCGCCAGATTCGTAACAGGATCGGTCCCGACCACCGTTGCGATGTAACGGTTCTGCTGGTCGTCGATCACACTGATCGACTCGGCGGTCCCGACGATATGAGAGTTGGTGAGAACATACGTTCCGTCGTTGATGGCTATTCCCGAACCGAGTCCGATCTCGTCGCTCACGTCGCCAGTGACCTCAATGGTCACTGCGAATGGAGCCGAGACGACGGCGATGGTGGTTTCAGGAGGCGGCGGGGACGTCGTAGTTGTCACCGGATTGGCCACCGGAACGGGCACCTGCAGCTGCGTAAACGCCAATGATGTGCCGATCCCGAGGACCAGGAGAGCGCTCAACCAGCCTGCCCATTTCGACCATTGACGGCGTGAACCCGGCTGGCGATGGGTGATGGCGCCCTGGGCCGCCAGCGGCGTCGGGCGTGGCTTGGACGCTTCTCCGGCAGGGGTGGCCGGCAACGGGGGCGGGGTGTCACCGGAGCGACCAGCGAACGGATCGGGCATCGGAATATCGTCGGACGGCTCGTCTGGCATATGATCATTGTATGAACGATGAAACGCTTCGAACCCGTGTTGGTCTTTCTGCCGATCCACTCGACCCCGGCGCGGTGTACGCCGAGGTGGCTGACGACCGGGCCGGGGCCACCGTTCTGTTCTCCGGGACCGTTCGAGACCATTCGCCTGGGAAGGTCGACATCGATCGTCTTGAGTACGAGGCCTATGCCGAGCAGGTGGTCGGAAAGATACGTGGGATTATCGAGGAGGCTCGCCGGGAGTGGGACCTTCTCCATATCGTCGCCGAACACCGGACCGGGGTCGTTGAGGTCCGGGGGGTGTCAGTGCTCGTGGCGGTTTCTTCGGTTCACCGAGGAGAAGCCTTTGACGGAGCGCGCTACATCATTGACGAGCTCAAGAAGCGAGCTCCCATCTGGAAGAAAGAGCACTGGCCAGGGGGAGCCGAATGGGTGGAAGGCGCCTGAGGAAATCAGGTCTAGCCGCGCCAAGCGCGGCGTAGAAATTTGACGCTCAGCCCTCTGATCGGACAGGTGAGTCGCCTACCATGGCAGGCGCCAGCGATTGACGGAGGAGCCGGGATTGCTTGAAGTCGCCAACTTGGAGGTCGTCTACCACGACGTCATCCTTGTGCTTCGTGGCGTTTCATTTCAGGTTCCCGATGGCCAGATCGTCGCTCTCCTCGGCGCCAACGGTGCTGGCAAGACGACCGTCTTGCGAGCAATCTCGGGGCTGCTCGACGTTCACGACGGCGACATCACCAAAGGCGAGATCAGCCTCGACGGCACCCCGATCCACAGGGCATCGGCTGCCGCAATCGTCGGGCGGGGCGTGACGCAGGTATTGGAAGGTCGCCGGGTGTTCGGCGAGTTCACGGTCGAAGAGAACCTCCGGGTCGGTGCTCACACCACGAGGGGTGATCTTTCAGGACAGATGGATCGGGTATACGAGTTGTTTCCCATCCTGGCCGATCGGAGGAAATCCACGGCCGGGTACCTCTCTGGCGGAGAGCAACAGATGCTTGCCATGGGCCGGGCGATGATGTCCAACCCTCGCTACCTGATCCTCGATGAGCCCAGCCTGGGCCTCGCACCGATTCTTGTCCAACGAATTCGTGACCTCATCGTCGACATCAACAAGCACGGCACCAGCATTCTCCTGGTCGAGCAGAACGCCACGATGGCGCTGTCGATCGCCCAGCACGGCTACATCATGGAAACCGGCAAGATCGTCATGGATAAGCCGGCCGCCGAACTCATGAAGGATGAAGATGTCCAGGAGTTCTACCTCGGCCTTCACTCAGGCGGCGAAGAACGGAAGTCGTTCCGGGACGTAAAGCACTACAAACGTCGGAAGCGATGGCTGTCGTGAGCGCCCCACTTCTCGCATTCGATGACGTTCGGTTGTCGTTTGCCGGTGTGATCGCCGTGGACGGGATCAGCTTTGAGGTCAAGGAAGGTGAGCTGTTCGCGATCATTGGCCCGAATGGTGCGGGAAAGACATCAATTTTCAACTGCCTGAACGGGGTCTATCGGCCGCAGGAGGGATCCATCGTTCTCGATGGGACCAGCCTGCTCGCCATGAAACCGGACAAGATCGCCGGACTCGGGGTGGCGCGGATGTTTCAAAACATCGAGCTCTTCTCGAACCTGACCACGCTCGACAATATTCTTCTTGGCCGGAACCTGCATATGCGAGCCGGGATTCTGTCGGCGGCCATGTACGCCGGGAAAGCCAAGCGAGAAGAAACCGTGCATCGTCGGCGGGCCGAAGAGATCATCGATTTCTTGGAGATCGCCCAATACCGCAAGAGTCTGGTTGGCATGCTCCCGTATGGCATTCAGAAACGCGTCGAACTCGGTCGAGCATTGGCGATGGATCCGCGCCTGCTGCTTCTCGACGAACCGGTGGCGGGTATGAACCTCGAGGAGACCGAGGACATGGCCCGGTTCATCCTCGACATTCAGGAGGAACTGAAGATCACGATGATCCTGGTTGAGCATGACATGGGTCTGGTTATGGACATTGCCGACCGGGTCATGGTCATTGATTTTGGAAGGAAGATTGCCGAGGGCACGCCTCACGAGATCCAGACGAACCCGGATGTCATCCGCGCCTACCTCGGCGAAGAATTTGTTGGGTTGGAGATTGAACATTCTGAGGCGAGCGAAGGAGGACGACTTTGACAGCCACGATTGACCGACCGAGCCGACCGGATGGGTCGATCAGGGTCTCGTCGCTGCCCGGGCGACTTCGTGAATTGGCGAGCCGCCAGCCGGAGAGCATCGCCCTTCGCGAAAAAGAGTTCGGGATCTGGCGCGAAACGACCTATGGCGAGTACTGGCACGATGTCCAGTCAGCCGCCATGGCCATGTGGCAGCTTGGAGTGCGTCCAGGAGACAAAGTGGCCATCCAATCCGAGAATCGGGAATCCTGGGTGATCGCCGACCTCGCCGCCCAGGCGATCCAAGCGGTCTCCGTCGGCCTGTATGCAACCAATCCCACCGCCGAGGTCGCGTATCTGCTCCGCCACTCTGAGTCGAAGATTCTCATCGCCGAAGATCAGGAGCAGGTCGATAAGGCGCTCGCCGTCGAGGATCTTCCAGACCTTGAGAAAATCGTGTATGTGGAGCCGCGAGGGGTTCGGGCCTATATCGATCCGCGGCTAATGTCGTGGGCGGCGTTTATGGCCGCAGGCCGAGCCGCCCTGGAGGACGATCCACATCGGGTGAACGGCCTCGTCGACACGATCGACCAGGAATCCACCGCAACCCTCGTCTACACATCGGGAACCACCGGCCCGCCCAAAGGTGCGATGTTGTCGCATCGGAACCTGACGTGGGCCTCGGAATCGGCGGAGGACCTGATCGCCGCAGGTGGGCTTCCGAAAGGTCAGCCGCAGCTGCTCAGCTACCTTCCCCTGTGCCACGTGTTCGGCCGTCTCTACGACGTGTGTGGAGCCCTCGCGATGGGTTCGTGCGTCAATTTTGCCGAGTCGATCGAGACTGTGGTCGCGGATCTCGCCGAGATCCAGCCCACCTATTTCCCTGCGCCACCGCGTATTTGGGAGAAGATGCATGCGTTGGTCAACATCCGGATGTCGGACGCATCATTCGTCAAGAAGGCCCTGTACACGGTGTTTCTGAAGGTCGGCATGAAGAACGCCGAGCGTCTCCTCGCCACTGGCTCGCGGGGGTTTGTTGGCGAGATCCTCCACAAGGTGGGACAGGTACTCGTGTACCGATCGCTGCAACGCAAACTTGGCATGCAGCGATGCCGCCAGGCCACTAGTGGGGCAGCTCCGATCGCTCCAGAGGTGATCAAGTTCTTCCTGGCCATCGGCATCCCGCTTTACGAAGGATGGGGCATGACCGAGACCACGGCGCTGGGTACGGGCAACCTGCCGGGGAACGCCCGGCTGGGAACGATCGGCAAAGCGGTCAACGATGACGTCATGATCCGGTTGGAAGATGATGGCGAGATCCTTATCAAATCACCAGGCATCTTTCAGGGCTACTTCAAGAACCCCGAGGCCACCGCCGAGACCATCGACGCGGACGGGTGGATGCACACGGGTGATGTCGGAGAATGGGACGGCGACTTCCTCCGGATCATCGACCGTAAAAAGGACATCATTATTACTGCCGGGGGCAAGAACGTGTCCCCGTCCGAGATCGAAAACCAGCTCAAGGTGTCACCGTTCATCAAGGAAGCCATGGTGATTGGTGATCGAAGGAAGTACCTCACCGCTCTCATCGGTATCGAACTCGACACGACGTCGAACTGGGCCCAGCGTAAAGGCATTACGTTCACCACCTATCGGGACCTTTCTGAAAAGCCGGAGGTGATCGCGCTCATTCAAAAACAGGTCGATGCGGCAAACGAGCATTTCGCCAGGGTCGAGACCATCAAGCGCTTCGTGCTGATTCCCAAGGAACTCGATCACGAAGAAGGAGAGCTGACCGCCACTCAGAAGCTGAAGCGGAAAGTACTCGAGGATCGATTCTCAGATCTGATTGAGCAGATGTACTGATGACGACCTTTCTTCAGGCGACCATTGCCGGGCTCTCGCTGGCGTCGATCTATGCGCTGTTGGCTCTCGGGTTTGTGATCATCTACAAGGCCATGCAGGTGGTGAGTTTTGCCCATCCCGCCGTGATGCTCTTCGGCGCCTACATGGTTTCATGGTTTGCAGTCGACGTCGGGGTGCCGTTCGTCCTGGCTGTGGTCCTCGGTGCCCTGGCCACCGCCCTGCTCGGTTACCTTTCAGAACGAATCGCCATCCGACCCATGATCGGCAAACCGCTGTTCTCGATTGCCATCGTGACGATCGGGTTGGATGTTGTCATACGCACACCGATCAACAACCTCATCGGGCTCGACATCCGGGGAGTGGGCTCCCCGTGGGGTTTCAACTCGTGGACGGTTGGCGGTGCCAACCTGCCACACCGGAGTGTGGCAATGATTGTCACGGCTCTCGTCATCACCGTGTTTCTGTTTCTCTTCTTCCGGTACACCCGGGTCGGACTGGCCATGCGGGCAACCGCCATGGACCAGGAAGTTGCCCTGGCCCAAGGAATTAACGTCGGTCGGATCTTTGCGCTTGCCTGGATGATGGCCGGCGCCATGGCTGCGGTGGCAGGTATGTTCGCGGCGTCCGACCTGGCCGGTCTATCGGCGTCCACCTATATCGTTGGCATCAAAGCCTTGCCCGCCATTGTCGTCGGTGGGCTTGACTCCATCAATGGGGCGGTCGTTGGTGCGCTGGTAGTTGGCCTGGCCGAGGCATACACCGCCACCTACCAGAGCAGCGTGGCGCCCTGGCTGGGGAGCAATTTCAGCCAGGTGGTTCCGTACGTGGTGCTGTTGGCGGTGCTTCTCATTCGACCATACGGTCTGTTCGGGTCCGCAGAGGTCGAACGCGTATGAGGGGGCGACCGGCACTGTTCACCCGGTACGAGTCAGACTCGGCCATGTTGCCAACAACGACGCAGCGGGTCTGGCTGCTCGTTGGTCTTCTGGTCGTCGCTGGAGCCGCAGTGTGGCTACCCCGGGATTGGTTGATCCTGATTGCCACCGCGTTTATCGCTTCCGTCGGGGTGATCGGGCTCAACCTGGTGACCGGCTATGCCGGTCAGGTCTCGCTAGGTCATGCCTTCTTCCTTGGGGTCGGGGCATATGCCGGGGCGGCGTTTGGAGGTGAAGCGACCGACAAACTGGTCGGGTTCGGACTCGATGTGGTCCTGTGGATCCCGCTCGCCGGACTGGTGGCGGCGGTCATCGGGGCCGCCATCGCTCCGATTGCGGTTCGGTTGAGGGGACTGTATCTCGCGTTCTTGACTCTTGGTCTCGTATTCCTCGGGGAACACGTCTTCCGTGAGTGGGACTCCGTGACGGGCGGACCCGGCATCGGCCGTAAGCCAGGCGTGCTCAGGCTGGCAGGATGGCGGTTCGATCTCGATGGTGAGATTGCCGGATACGCGGTCACCCGCGAACAACAGATCTATTGGTTGGCCTTGATCGTACTGATCATCATGGCGTTCGCAGCCAAGAACATCGTTCGGTCGCGGATTGGGCGGGCCTTTGCCGCCGTTCGGGATCGTGATATCGCCGCCGAAGTGATGGGCATCGACCTGACCCGCTACAAGGTGCTCGCCTTTGCGGTCTCGTCGTTCTATGCGGGGGTGGCGGGATCCTTACTCTTTACGGTGACGGGCTTCGTGAATACGAACTCGTTCAACCTTCTGCTGTCGTTCGCCTACATCGCCATGGTGGTCATAGGCGGGGCGGCCAGCATCACGGGCTCGATCATGGGCGCCACCTTCTTGACGCTGCTTCCCAGGCTGATCGATGGTGCCGGGGGTGTTTTGCCCTTTCTCAAGGTGAGCTCTCAGGGGCTACTCAGCACGTCACAACTCGAACGGATCGTGTTCGGGGCGCTTATCATTGGTTTTCTGATCTTTGAGCCGCGTGGGCTCAATGGGATATGGATGCGGATACGGAATTACTGGAAGGCTTGGCCGTTCAGTTACTAGGTCATCAGAATGCTTCCGACCCTCAGTCGGCAGAACCCAATGGAGGAGACATATGAGATCCAGCAATCGAAAGGCCCTGGCATGGGTGGCGGTACTGTCGCTTGTCATGGCTGCGTGCGCGCAGGAAGCCGAGACAACTACGACGGCCGCTCCCGCCACCACAGTAACTACGGCGGCGCCAACCCCCGATACCACCGAGGCAACACCGGATACAACGATGCCAGACATGACGATCGCCACCGACATCGGGGTGACCGAGGAACCATGTCCTGGCGGTAATCCGGATCGCGGCTGCATCTATCTCGGTGTCTTGACGGACGAGTCCGGACCATTCCAGGCAGCGGCTCCGGCTCTCTATGGTGCCCAGCAGTTGTTCTGGGGAACCGTCAATGCCGGTGACGGTATCGGCGGCGCCTATGACGTGGCGCTCCCGGAAGAATTGAAGAAGGACACGGCCTATCAGCCAGACAAGTTCGTGGCCGACTACAACCAGATTGCTGGAGAAGTAGCAGCGGTTGCCCAGTCGCTCGGCACGTCCCAGTCCATTGCCGCGATGGCCGATTATCAGCGTGACCATACGGTTGCCGCTCCCATGTCGTGGTGGTCAGGTTGGTCTTTTGAAGACAACATCATTGAGTTCGGGACCAACTACTGCTTCGAGGCGATGAACGCCGTCGACTGGGCGGCCGGGGCTTTCCCCGCGCAAAGTCGTGAATTGGCGACGATTGGAATCCTGGCCATTCCGAATGACTACGGTGCCGACTACTCGGCCGGTGTCAAGCTCGCTGCTGAAGCGAATGGCATCGAGATTGCCTGGGAGCAGGCTGTGATCCCGGCATCGGCCGGTGGCGACCCCACCCAAACCGAAGCCGTCGCCAAGATTGTTGGTGACGCACCTGATCTGGTCATTCTTGTGGTTGGTCCGAGTGAGACCGCCGCCATTGTTGGTGGGGCTGCTGCCCAGATGGGTGCAACGGTTCCGTTGTTCATCGGGGCTGCGCCATCCTGGAACTCGGCGTTGCTGGCTTCGCCGGCCGCCCCGGCTTTCCAGGCGGGGATCTTCTTCCAGTCGTCGTTCGTTCCCGGCTGGGACACGGATTCGGTCGGGCATGCCAAGATGCGTGCGGCCGTTGAATCCATTAGCCAGCCGCCCAATGACTTCTGGATCTCGGGTTGGGTCTCCCAGTACGGACTCAAGGCTGCCCTTGAGGGCGCGTACGCGGCTGGTGATTTGACCAAAGCCGGTATCGAAGCAGCCGCCTGGGCGCTTGAGACGGTTGATTACGAAGGCATGATGCCTGAGCGCTCGTTCGCTGGCGACGCCAACGACATCACTCCTCGCGAAGCGGTGATTGGTGCATACTCGGCCGATGCTTCGACGGGTATCGCCACGATTCAGGACTTCTTCGTGGGTCCGACGGCCAGCGCCTACGAGTTCACGGAGGCCTGCGGCGGTTAGTCAACCCGAAGCACCGTCACGAGAGACAACAATCACGAGAGACAACAATAGAGGGGCTGCCGAAAGGCAGCCCCTCTTCTTTCATGGTCAAAAGGTTCGCTAGGTGCGCTCGCCAAGCACCTTCCATATGCCTGGTAGCACCGTGCCGGCGGCGGCGACCTTGAGCAGGTCGCCAACCACAAACGGCGTGAAGCCCCACTCGAGACCCTGGGCGAGATCGACGTTGAGCGAGATCATGAGCCAACTGACTCCGAAGAGGTAGATGACGACCGACCCGGCGAGGATGGCGGGGATGGCCGTGAGGATATGGCGATCTTGACGGGTCTCGGCCAACTTGCCGATCAGCCAGGCCGCCACAACGAATCCGACCAGGTAGCCCGCGGTTGAACCCGTGGCAGTTTCCCAACCCGAGCCGCCGCCGGCATAAAACGGAAGGCCCATCGCTCCGAGAATCCAGTACAAAAGCATACTGGCCGCCCCATTTCGGCTTCCCAGGGCTGCTCCTGCCAGCACCACTCCCAGGGTCTGGCCGGTGATGGGAACGGGTGTGAATCCCAGCGGGATCTCCCACTGCGCCAGGAAGGCAGTGGCGAATGCGAATCCGACAATAGACGCCACCGCGACAATCTTCGAGCGTGGTAGAACCCGGGTTCCGAGAACGGCGGGATGAGCGAGCATGCGGTTTTCCTCCTGTGGTGTGCAACATTGGACCGGGTAGGCGTGACCCACGTTACCCGGCCGAAAACGGCCGAGTCGACACTGGCAGCTTGTCTAGGCGCAGGTGCTTGACGTTCGTATCGATTCACAGGTATATTCCCCCCACTGACAACGAAGTCGGTTCGAGCGGTCCACCAGGACAACTCGGCCACAAAATCGTCGAGCTGTTCCCCAGGGACATTGGCGCATGTTCATCTTTTGCTAGGTGCGCTGGCTTTCGCTAAGCTGCCTATTCGCTTGTCGTCTCACAACCCCTTTTCGAGGAGGAACGCCGTTGGTCTCGCGCGTCGCTGAACGTTTATCGTTCGCAAAGATCCCTGAAGTACTACCCCTGCCCGATCTATTAGCTGTTCAGCACGAATCATTCCGATGGTTTCTTGAGGAAGGTCTTCAGGAGATTTTCGACGAAATTTCGCCGATCGAAGATTTCACCGGCAGCCTCGCCCTCGAACTCGTCGACCATCGTTTCGGCGACCCATCTCGCACCATTGAAGAAGCCAAGGAACGCGATGAGAACTATTCCCGGCCCCTTCATGTGACTGCTCGCTTTGTCAACAAGGAAACCGGCGAGATCAAGGAACAGCAAGTCTTCCTTGGCGATTTCCCCATGATGACCGACAACGGTGTCTTCATTATCAACGGCACCGAACGAGTCGTTGTTTCGCAGTTGGTGCGTTCGCCGGGGGTCTACTTTGATGTCACTCGCGACAAAACGTCTGATGCACTGATCTACGCCTCCAAGGTGATCCCCGGCCGGGGAGCCTGGTTGGAGTTCGACACCGACAAGCGTGGAACGATCGGCGTGCGGGTTGACCGCAAGCGCCGTCAGTACATCACCGGCTTCCTCAAGGCTCTTGGTATCGCCGAGACCGACGAAGAGATCCTCGGATTGTTCAGGGGTGCCCCGGCGATTCAGGCCACCATTGACAAGGACCCGGCCCAGTCCAAAGAGGAAGCACTCCTCGACCTGTACCGGAAGCTGCGTCCTGGTGAGCCAACCACGGTCGACTCGGCGCGCGGGTTGATCCAGACGTTGTTCCGTAACACGAAGCGCTACGACCTTACGAGGGTCGGGCGCTACAAGGTGAACACCCGATTTGGCCATGAGGTCCCGGAGAACTATCGCCTTGAGGGCCAGCAACTGCTCTCCGACGATGACATCCTTGACACCATCCGGTATCTCGTCGCCCTCCATGCCGGCGACGCCATGTATATGACAAGTGCCGGGGTGGAAGTCCCCGTCCAGACCGATGACATCGACCACTTCGGTAACCGCCGTATTCGTACGGTCGGCGAACTCATCCAAAACCAGATTCGGGTCGGCTTGACTCGATTGGAGCGGGTGGTTCGGGAGCGGATGACGACGCAGGATCCTGAAGCGATCACGCCGCAATCCCTCATCAACATCCGGCCCGTGACGGCAGCTATCAAGGAGTTCTTCGGAACCAGCCAGTTGAGCCAGTTCATGGACCAACCGAACCCGCTCGCCGGTCTCACCCATCGTCGTCGTCTTTCGGCGCTCGGCCCTGGTGGTCTGTCACGTGAGCGGGCCGGCTTTGAAGTCCGTGACGTCCATCCGTCTCATTACGGTCGTATGTGCCCGATTGAAACGCCGGAAGGACCCAACATTGGTCTCATCGGTTCCTTGTCGTCCTATGCCAGGGTGAACCGGTTTGGATTCATTGAAACGCCTTACCGTAAGGTCGAAATGGGAACGGTGACCACGAAGGTCGATTACCTCACGGCCACCGAGGAAGAGCGATACGTCATCGCTCAGGCCAACGCACCTTTGACCGACAAGTTCGCGTTTGCGAATGAGCGTGTTCTGGTCCGTCGTGCTGGCGGCGAGGTCGACTACGTCTTGGCCGAGAACGTCGATTATATGGACGTATCTCCGAAACAGATGGTTTCGGTTTCCACGGCTCTCATTCCGTTCCTTGAGCACGACGACGCCAACCGGGCCCTGATGGGTTCGAACATGCAGCGTCAGGCGGTTCCACTCCTTCGGGCCGATGCCCCATTGATCGGCACCGGCGTTGAACAGCGGGCCGCCCAGGATTCGGGCGACATGATCGTTTCGCCGGTTGATGGAGAAGTTGTTGAGATCACCGGTGACGAAATCGTCGTCAAGGAAACAGGCACCAACAAAAAGCACACCTTCCCGCTGAAGAAGTTCGAGCGCTCCAACCAGGGCACCTGCGTCAACCAGAAGCCTCTCGCCAAAGAAGGCGACAAGGTCACGGTCGGCACCGTTCTGGCCGATGGCCCTTCGACCGATCAGGGCGAACTGGCGTTGGGACGTAACCTGCTTGTGGCGTTCATGCCATGGAAGGGCTACAACTACGAAGACGCCATCATCTTGAGCGAACGTCTCGTCAAAGACGACGTCCTCACCTCGATTCACATCGAGGAGCATGAGGTCGACGCCAGGGACACGAAACTGGGCGCCGAGGAAATCACCCGTGACATTCCGAACGTTGCCGAAGAGGCCCTCATGGACCTTGACGAAAACGGGATCATCCGGGTAGGGGCCGAAGTCGGTCCTGGCGACTACCTGGTCGGCAAGGTCACTCCCAAAGGCGAGACCGAGCTCACACCTGAAGAGCGTCTCCTGCGAGCCATTTTCGGCGAAAAGGCTCGTGAGGTTCGTGATACGTCACTGAAGGTGCCTCATGGTGAAGCCGGCAAGGTCATCGACGTGAAGGTCTTCAAGCGCGACGAGGGTTACGACTTGCCTCCCGGGGTCAACGAATTGGTCCGGGTGTATGTCGCCAGCCAGCGCAAGATCTCCGAAGGAGACAAGCTGGCCGGTCGCCATGGCAACAAGGGCGTTATCTCCAAGATCTTGCCTGAAGAAGACATGCCGTTCATGGAAGACGGGACACCGGTCGACATCATTTTGTCGCCGCTCGGTGTGCCGTCCCGAATGAACCTGGGTCAGGTCCTTGAGACGCACCTTGGTTGGGCAGCTGCCGTCGGTTGGGAACCACTTGAAAAGCATATGGACTTCAGTCCTGCCAAGGATGGCGCCGCGCCGTGGACCAAAGTTGCGACTCCTGTCTTCGACGGGGCCCGCGAAGGTGAAATTGCCGAGGTCCTGAGCCATTCGAAGGTCAATCGTGACGGTACCCAGCTCATTGGTGAGTCCGGCAAGGCGATGCTGTTCGACGGTCGGACCGGTGAGCAGTTCGACACGCCGATCACCGTTGGATACATCTATATCCTCAAGCTGGTCCATCTGGTTGATGAGAAAATTCACGCTCGTTCAACTGGCCCGTACTCGATGATCACCCAGCAGCCGCTCGGTGGTAAAGCACAGTTCGGTGGCCAGAGATTCGGTGAGATGGAAGTGTGGGCCCTCGAAGCATATGGCGCCGCCTATGCGTTGCAGGAAGTACTCACCATCAAATCCGATGACGTGCAGGGCCGCGTCAAGGTCTACGAGGCCATCGTCAAGGGGGAGAACATCCCCGAACCCGGTATACCAGAGTCATTCAAGGTGCTGATCAAAGAAATGCAGAGTCTCTGCTTGAACGTGGAGATGCTCTCGGCCGGTGAGGAAGTGCAGCTTCGTGAACTCGACGAAGACGCGTTCCGCACCGCCGAGTCACTCGGCATTGATCTGTCCCGTCCCGAACGACGCGAGTCATAGCGAGCGCTGGAGGAAACATGCGACAGTTTTTTGATGAGCTAAAGATCAGCCTCGCCACCAGCGAACAGATTCGTTCGTGGTCATATGGTGAAGTGAAGAAGCCGGAAACCATCAACTATCGGACATTGAAGCCCGAGAAGGATGGTCTCTTCGACGAGCGTATTTTCGGTCCCCAGAAGGACTGGGAGTGCTACTGCGGTAAGTACAAGCGAATCCGCTACAAGGGCATCATCTGTGAGCGCTGTGGCGTTGAAGTCACGCGCGCCAAGGTGCGTCGTGAGCGGATGGGTCACATCGAACTTGCGGCCCCGGTCACGCACATCTGGTTCTTCAAGGGTGTCCCGAGTCGACTCGGCTACCTCCTTGATATGTCTCCAAAAGAGTTGGAGAAGGTCATTTACTTCGCCGCCTACCTGGTGACAGACGTGGACGACGACCGTCGACACACCGACCTCCCAGAGTTGGAAGAGACGATGACCGCCGAGCTTCAGGTGGTGCGCGAGGAATTCGAGGATTGGCAAGCAGATCGTCTTGAGCGCCTTGAGGCGGAACTCTCTCAAATGGAAGAGGGCGGCGCCAAGCCCCAGGAAATTTCAGCTCGTCGCCGCGAGGTAGAGAAGGAAATCAAGGAACGTTACGAACGCTCCGAGATGGAAGTCGACCTCGTGAAGGAGGCTTTCGATCGGTTCTCCGGCATGAAGCGTAAGACGCTCATCGAGTCCGAACAGCTGTGGCGTGAGATCATCGACCGTTACTCCGACTACTTCACCGGTGGTATGGGCGCAGAAGCCGTCAAGGATCTCCTGGGCCGGATCGATCTCGATGCCGAGATGGAAATGCTCGAAGAGAACCTGACAGCCAACTCGGCGCAGAAGCGTCAGCGGGCCACCCAGCGGATGAAGGTCGTCAAACCATTCTGGGAAGGAAAGAACCATCCACAGTCGTTGGTTCTCGAAACCGTCCCGGTCATTCCGCCGGACCTTCGTCCGATGGTCCAGCTCGACGGTGGCCGGTTTGCCACGTCCGACCTTAATGACCTTTATCGACGCGTCATCAACCGGAACAACCGACTCAAGCGATTGCTCGATCTCGGTGCCCCAGAAATCATTGTCAACAACGAAAAGCGGATGCTTCAAGAAGCAGTTGACGCTCTGTTTGACAATGGCCGTCGTGGCCGCGCCGTCACGGGACCGGGTAACCGGCCTCTCAAGTCGCTCTCCGACATGCTCAAAGGCAAGCAGGGTCGCTTCCGTCAGAACTTGCTCGGAAAGCGCGTCGACTATTCGGGCCGTTCGGTCATCGTGGTCGGCCCCTATCTGAAGCTCAATCAGTGTGGTCTTCCCAAGATTATGGCGCTTGAGCTTTTCAAGCCGTTTGTGATGAAGCGTCTGGTCGAACTCGACCTGGCGCAGAACATCAAGTCGGCCAAGCGTATGGTCGAGCGCCGGCGTTCGCAGGTGTGGGATGTGCTCGCTGAGGTCATCCAGGAGCATCCAGTGCTTTTGAACCGTGCCCCGACGTTGCACAGGCTTGGTATCCAGGCGTTCGAACCGATCCTGGTCGAGGGCAAGGCGATCCAAATTCACCCGCTGGTTTGTGAGGCGTTCAACGCCGACTTCGACGGGGACCAGATGGCCGTGCATTTGCCACTGTCCGCCGAGGCTCAGGCCGAAGCGCGTGTGCTCATGATGTCGACTCAGAATGTGCTCTCACCAGCTTCGGGTATGCCGATCGTGACACCGTCCCAGGACATGGTCATCGGTGTGTTTTATCTGGCTGAGAAGGTGGAAGATGGACTCGGTAAGGGCCTGAGCTTCTCGTCGGTGGATGAAGCGGTAATGGCCTATGAGATGGGGGCCATCGGTCTCCATGTTCCGGTCAATATTCGGCTCGGTGTCAACCTGGTCGGTTCGCCAGAACGTCATGCGTCATTCAAGGATGTCTTGAGTGGCCTGGTGACAGAAGCCCCGATCGATGGGACCAAGGCATACGAGACCACGGTCGGCCGGGCGATCCTGAACCGGGTCTTCCCTGAGGACTTTCCGTTCATCGACTCGACCGTTTACAAGGCCGATATTCGCAAGATCATCGAAGAGATCATCGACGTCTACCCGCGTTCGGTAGTCCAGATGACCCTTGACGGCATCAAGGAGATAGGGTTTGAGTACGCCACTCGCTCCGGTCTGACCATCGGACTCGAAGACGTCAAGACGCCGTCGAACAAGGCGGAGATTCTTGAGTCGTTCGAAACCAGTGCAGAGAAAGTTGAAGGTCTTTTCCAGAAGGGCGTCATTACTGATGACGAGCGCCGCCAGGAACTGATCGACATATGGACCGAAGCCACTGACCGGGTCAAGGACTCCATGGAAATCACCATGAAGGCCGACCCGTTCAACCCCATCGAGATGATGGTTCGTTCGGGTGCCCGAGGCAACATCATGCAGGTACGTCAGATCGCCGGTATGCGTGGCCTGGTGGCCAACCCCAAGGGTGACATTATCCCGCGACCGATTATCTCCAACTTCCGTGAGGGTCTGTCCGTTCTCGAGTACTTCATCTCGACGCATGGCGCCCGCAAGGGATTAGCCGATACCGCTCTACGAACCGCCGACTCGGGTTACTTGACCCGTCGTTTGGTCGACGTGTCGCAGGAGCAGATCGTGCGCATGGACGATTGTGAGACCGATCGAGGTATCAAGTTCATCATCCGTGATGCGAATGGCGAGTCCATCCGTAACCTGCGGAGCCGGGCCTACGGTCGGGTATTGGCCGACGATGTCAAGATCGAGCGCAAACTGGTCGAAACCCGTGAGGGTGTGAAGCTCAAGGCCGGCGTCGTGCTAGACCGCAAGGCACTGCTGACACTCGCCGATGAAGCTGATGTGGTCGAGATCAGGGTTCGTTCCGTACTCACCTGCGATGCCGAGTATGGCGTCTGCAAGGTTTGTTACGGCCGCTCGCTGGCGACCGGCCTGGAGGTCGAATCGGGTGAAGCGGTCGGCATCATGGCCGCACAGTCCATTGGTGAGCCGGGAACCCAGCTGACGATGCGTACCTTCCACACCGGTGGTGTGGCCGGTGACGACATTACCCATGGTCTTCCCCGGGTCGTCGAACTTTTCGAAGCTCGTACGCCGAAGGGTAAAGCGGTCCTGGCTGAGGTCGGGGGAACCGTGGCCGTCGTTGACGGCGATGACGGTCGCAAGATCGTGATTTCTGCATCCGAAGGCGACTTTGAGTATCCGATCTCTCGACGAGCCCGCCTCCGGGTTTCCGGTGGTGACGTCATCAAACCAGGTACTCCGCTTACGGAAGGTCCGTTGGACCCGAAAGAGGTTCTTGAGATCCAGGGAGTCCGGGCTGCCCAGCAGTATCTGGTCGACCAGGTCCAAGAGGTGTACCGGTCCCAGGGCGTGGACATCCACGACAAACACATCGAGATGATTGTTCGTCAGATGCTGCGTCGGGTGAGGATCGTTTCTTCGAACGATTCAGATTTTCTGCCGGCTGGACTGATCGATGAGCGGGTCTTCAGGGACATCAACCGTGAGCTGGTGGCCGAGGGCAAGCGTCCCGCCGAGGGTCGTCCCGAATTGATGGGAATCACCAAGGCGTCTCTGGCAACTGACTCATGGCTGTCAGCGGCATCGTTCCAGGAGACCACCCGGGTGTTGACGGAAGCGGCTCTGTCGAGCAAATCCGATTACATGCGGGGACTCAAGGAGAACGTCATTATCGGCAAGCTGATCCCGGCCGGTACCGGTGCGACCGAATACCAGTCGATTCGGCCATCGTTACCGGATGCAGATCCGATTGCCGCGCTTGGTATCTTCGGAGAACTACCCGATAGCGATGATGAGCAGTTACCGGCCAACCCGGCCGAGTGGCTTGCCAGCCTCGGTACCAACACCGACGAAGAAGAGTAAGCGATCCAACTGAGTGAATCAGGGCCCCGCTTCGGTGGGGCCCTGATTCTTTTGACCGGTTCCTGGGGCCTCAGCTCCCGTTTTCGGGCGTAGGAACCCAGGGTTCAGTCCTGGGTTGGATCTCAGGAGATGGTGTGGCCGTCTTTGAAGACGTGCCAGGCGAGGTTGTTGCCGGGTCTGGCGACGAGGTGGTTGGCGCGCGGGGCATCGAGGACGACAAAGTCGCCAACCGCCCCCCGGCCGAGCCAGCCCTTTTCCGGTTCTTGCAACGCCAGGGCACCGCCCCGGGTGGCCGACCACACAGCCTGGGCCGGAGTCAGGCCCATTTCAACGCTGGCGAGGGCAACGACGAACTGCATGGATTCGACGGCGGCGCTTTCCGGGCCACAGTCGGTGCCAAGCGCCACGGTAACCCCGGATTCCCACAGCATCCTGGCCGGGGCATGGCCCGATCGAATACCAAACGATGAAGCCGGCAGAAGAACGGCCACGGTGCCTGACTCAGCGAGTCGTCCGGCCTCCGAGCGGGTCACATGATCAAGATGATCGGCGCTCACCGCCCGGGCCGATACGGCAACCATGACGCTTTCGTCAGCCCCGAACCGTTGGGCATGAACCCGGGCGGGTAGACCGTGAGAAGCGGCCGCATCGAGAATCACCTGAGCCTCCTCAGGTGTAAATCCGGTCTCGTCGCAGTAGACGTCACAGTAGGTGGCCAGGGGAGCGCAGATGGCAAGGGTCTCTTCGGTGATCGTCTGGATCTGGTCGGACCGCTCCACGTGGCTCGGGATCCCTCGAAAGAAAAGTGTGGGTACCACGTCGATAGGGTGCTGATCGGCTACCCGGTTGAGCACCTCCAACAGCCTGCGTTCGCCGATCGTTGTCATACCAAAGCCGGACTTGACCTCGACGGTGGTGGTCCCCATGCGCAACATCCGGTCCAGCCGATCGCTGGTCTCACGAAGAAGGTGTTCGTCACTGGTGGCGCTCGTGGCCCTGACAATGGCTCCGAGATCTGTCATGGGGGGGTCGGCGAACATGGCTAACTGGTCGGCGTAGTCATCGGTTGTGTCACCACCGAAAATGGCGTGGGTGTGGGCGTCGACAAATCCCGGGACCACGGCCCGTCCCTCCACGTCGAGCGTCGGCAAATCACGCCATCGTTCAGGGACGGAGTCTTCCGGGCCCGCCCAGGAGACCACCCCATGGACCACCGCCAGCGCGGCATGTTCGAGGACCCCGAGTAATCCGGGTACGAGCGGGTCGTTGGTAACGAGTTCGCCGATGCCAGAGACGAGGACCCCGCCGGCGAACTCTTCCTTTGTGATGTCACCGAACAGGGCCACACACTCATTGCATACGCCTACCCGATCGGGTCCCGCCACGATCTGGCGGACTTCGGATTCAGATTTTCCGCAGAAACTGCATGATGATCGAGGCATGTGACGCTTGTCAGGATAGGCAGGGCTGGATGTGGATCTTGGCGAAGGTGCTCTATCGGAGGGTGAGGCGAGGCAGGAAGTAGTGAATCAAGGGGCCGATCGAGAACGCAAACACGATCGTACCGATGCCGAAAGTGCCACCGAGAATGATGCCAGTTATGAGCACGGCCACCTCCAGCAGGGACCGAACCAATCGGATTGAGGGCCCGCGCTTGGCAATGCCGGTCATCAAGCCGTCGCGTGGTCCCGGTCCGAGATTTGCCCCGATGTATAGGCCGGAGGTTACCCCGATCGCCACGACACCTCCTAACAGAAATACCCAGGCTGTCGTGAGGGTGTCAGCGACGGGAACCCGGCCAATCGTCAGATCGATCATGGTGCCGATGATGAGGGCATTGAGAATTGTTCCAATTCCAAATGGTTGGCGGAGGGGAATCCACGGGATCATCACGACCAGACCAACCAGGATTGACCAGAGACCGATGGTGCCGCCCAGGTGTCTGGCGAGGCCCTGATGAAGGACGTCCCAGGGAGGCACTCCCAGACCAGACTGGTTCATGAGGCCGATGCCGATGCCATAGATCGACAGACCGACCAGTAGGCGGAGCAACCGAACCGTCATCCGGGGCTGGGCGAGGGAAATGAACATCGGCCGGGACGGTAGCAGTACCAGGTCGCCCGGCGGTCGTCTGCCAGGGCGGCGGACGATCTGTCAGTACAGCGGCCGATACAGCACCAGTGGATCGTTTGGATCCGGTGCACCGCATGCCACCCATCCTGACTTGCCATCGAGTTTGATGTCGCGCAGTCGATCGCAACTCAGGCATCGATCCACCGAGACTCGACCGTCGTACGGGCAGTCGACAAAACTACCGTCAACGGGTCGGCGAGAACGGCCATCGTGTGTGAATACTGACCAGACGCTCTGCAACGTGCCGGGCATTATGTCCTTTCTCCCTTAGATTCTCACTCCTGGAGGCGCTATCCGGTAGGTCCGAATGGCCTAGCTCTCGGCGAGGACGGAGACCCGAGGTTGACCGGAAACGTCAAATGGGCGTACACTTCGCACCCGGTCGGTCGGATTTCGTTCGACCGGCAGGTGTTGCCGTTTTGGCGCCAGCACCTGGTGGCCATATACTGGCGACTCAGGTTTTTGAAACCTGCCCTCGTATGTCCCTCCTTGGAATACATGGTGGGTGTGGTAGGTCTTGAAAGGGTCCGTTCCAACGGACCGCTAAACGCGTAAGCCTCGATTCAGGGGCCTTTGATAAGGGAGCAGAATGCCGACGATTAACCAGTTGGTTCGACAGGGCCGACAGGCAAAGTCGAAGAAGGAAAAGACGCCGGGCCTCAAAGGGGCACCGCAGCGTCGCGGGGTATGCACGCGTGTGTACGCCGTGACCCCCAAGAAGCCGAACTCAGCCATCCGTAAGGTTTGCCGTGTGCGGCTCACCTCGGGCGTCGAAGTAACCGCCTATATCCCCGGCGAAGGTCACAACCTCCAGGAGCACAGCATCGTCCTGGTTCGTGGTGGTCGTGTAAAGGACCTTCCTGGTGTTCGCTACAAGGTTATTCGTGGCGCCCTCGATACCGGTTCGGTTCAAGGCCGCAAGCAAGCCCGTTCCCGCTATGGAACGAAGAAGGGTTAACCATGGCACGTCGCGGACCCGCCCAGAAACGTCATATCGAACCAGATCCCGTCTACGGCTCCCTGGCCGTCAGCCAGCTAACGAACAAGGTCTTGCTGGCCGGTAAAAAGGAAACCGCTCGAGCCATCGTGTACACGGCGCTTGAAACGGTTGAGCGACGCTCGGGGCAAGATCCCAGTGTGGTGCTCAAACGGGCTCTCGACAACCTGAAGCCGCACCTCGAGGTCCGCTCGCGTCGTGTCGGTGGATCCACCTACCAGGTTCCGGTTGAGGTTCCCTCCCGTCGCGCCAATACGCTGGCCGTTCGCTGGCTCGTCGACTATTCCCGTCGTCGCAAAGAAAAAACCATGTCTGAGCGCCTTGCAAATGAAATCATGGACGCCAGCAACCGGACAGGTTCTGCGATGAAGCGCCGTGAAGACATTCACAAGATGGCTGAATCCAACAAGGCATTTGCCCACTACCGCTGGTAGTGGCCACTGCCGCTGGTAGTGCCGACCACCGCTGGTAGGGCCTCTACCGCCGGTAGACAGACCCCCGGCAAGGCCCGGTTGTCTAACGAGAAAGAATCCGCGATCTCCGGCCTGGTCGGTGGTCATTGACAACGAAGGACATATCGTGGCAACGCGCAGCGAACCACTGAACAAGATCCGCAATATCGGCATCATGGCTCACATCGATGCCGGTAAAACGACGCTCACCGAACGTATTCTCTATTACACCGGCCGTACCTACAAGATCGGCGAGGTCCACGATGGCGGTGCCACCATGGACTGGATGGAGCAGGAGCAGGAACGCGGTATCACCATTACTTCGGCGGCCACGACCTGCAAGTGGGATGGCCACACCATCAACATCATCGACACGCCCGGTCACGTGGACTTCACCGTTGAGGTGGAGCGTTCGTTGCGGGTGCTCGATGGGGCGGTTGCCGTTTTTGACGGGGTCGCAGGAGTCGAACCACAGTCTGAGACCGTCTGGCGCCAGGCCGACAAATACAACGTCCCGCGCATGTGCTTCATCAACAAACTCGACCGCACCGGTGCCGACTTTTTCGCCGGCGTCGACTCGATCCGCGAGCGCCTCGGAGCCCAGCCAGTCGTCATGCAGCTTCCGATCGGAAAGGAAGCCGGCTTTCATGGCATCGTTGACCTGGTCACGATGGAAGCCCATTTTTGGCTTGATGACGACGGTAAGGAATATACGACCGGTCCGATACCCGATGATATGGCTGCCCAGGCAGCCGAATATCGTCACCTACTGCTCGAAGCGGTCGCTGAGACCAATGAAACTCTTCTGGACAAATACCTTGAAGACCCTGAGTCATTGACGACCAATGAGATCCACGCGGCGGTTCGCCATGCGGTTATCGAGCAGCTCTTTACTGCCGTGTTCACGGGATCGGCGTTCAAGAACAAAGGTGTCCAGCTTCTGCTCAATGCGATTGTTCGGTATCTGCCTGCCCCGTCCGACTTGCCGCCTGTCGAAGGCTTTCGGCCGGGCAACGAAGATGTAACCATTGAGCGCAAGCCGACCGATGATGAGCCATTCTCGGCTCTGGCTTTCAAAATTCAGTCTGATCCGCACGTCGGCAAGCTGACATATTTCCGGGTCTACTCCGGCCACATGGCGCAGGGCGATTCGATCGTGAATACGTCCACAGGAAAGAAGGAACGCCTCGGGCGTTTGCTTCGGATGCATGCCAACGCCCGTGAAGAGATCAGCGATATATTTACCGGCGACATCGTCGCGGCCGTCGGCCTGAAGCAAACCACGACCGGCGATACCCTGGCCGACCCGAGTTCTCCGATCCAGCTCGAATCGATGACGTTCCCCGAACCGGTTATCTCGGTGGCCATCGAGCCGAAAACCAAGGTTGATTCGGACAAGCTTGGTGACGCTTTGCAGAGGTTGGCTGAAGAGGATCCGACCTTCCGGGTAAACACCGACGAAGAAACCGGCCAAACCATCATCGCCGGAATGGGCGAATTACACCTCGATATCCTGGTCGATCGGCTGGTTCGCGAGTTCCGGGTGGAGGCCAATGTGGGCCGCCCGCAGGTCGCCTATCGTGAGACGATCAAAAAGCCGGTCACGAAGGTGCGCTACACGCATAAGAAGCAGACCGGTGGAAAAGGCCAGTTCGCGGACATCATTATCAGCCTTGAGCCTGCCGAGCCAGGGGGTGGCTACGAATTTGTCGACTCAATCAAGGGTGGCAACGTCCCGAAGGAATATATCCCCTCGGTCGACTTCGGCATCCGTGGCGCCATGGAACAAGGCGTTCTCGCCGGTTATCCGATGGTTGACATCCGGGCCATCCTTACCGACGGTTCCTACCATGATGTTGACTCTTCTGAGATGGCGTTCCGCTTGGCCGGTTCGATGGGTTTTCAGGAAGCTGCCCGCCAGGCCGGTGTGAAGCTGCTTGAACCGATTATGGAAGTCGAAGTGACCACGCCTGAGGATTACATGGGCGACGTCATTGGGGATCTTTCCTCACGCCGCGGCAAGATCGAGGAGATGGGCCATCGTGGGGCAGCCCGGGTGGTGCGGGCCATGGTCCCGCTCGCCGAGATGTTCGGCTACGTGTCGGACCTGCGGTCCAAGACACAGGGTCGCGCCAACTACTCCATGCAGTTCCACTCCTATCAGGATGTCCCTGATGGAATCGCCAAGGAGATCGTTGCCAAGGTTCGCGGCGAATAGTCGCTTTTCGGCGAATACTCGTCCTCCGGGCGTTCACGAACAAAGAAGACCCCGGCCCGTCCGGGGTCTTCCAGTTAACCCGAGCGCTCTTACGGTGCCCTTCCGAGTAGTCTCTGCCGGTGCGTCGGAACTCATCGTATCGCCCATTGGCCAGTGCTTTGCTCGTCGTAATGTTGACCGGGTGTGGCCCGGTGTCGACCGCCGGAGCGCCGGAACTGGTTGGCGATGAGGGGTGCGCCGATGTCATTCGGGCCGACGTTGAGACCTCGTACAACGGTACCCACACCTTCACGGTTACGGTGGCCTCCGACGACCACGGTTGGGACAAGTATGCAAATGCGTGGATCGTCCGTGTCGATGGCGTCGAGGTAGGTCGCCGAGAACTCACCCACCCTCACGCAGACGAACAGCCGTTTACCCGATCCCTGTCGGGCGTGGTGGTCCCCGACGGCGCCACCGTTGCTGTGATAACGGCGAATGATTCGGTATTGGGGGAGTGTGGGAAACCCTTGGAGTTGAGCCTGCTGACCCCGTGACGGTCCAGCTTTTGACACGCCGGTGATGGCCTCTCTACACTCCCATCGTCGGCCTCCCGTCGACACCTCCAACTAAGAAGTTGCCGGGCACGTTTGCGCGTGCCCGATGTTGCGGCCAGACCCGCGACGTACCCAAGAAACCGTTCGCGGTATCAGACGGGGTACCTCTCGCCAGGTGGTCAGCATGGCGTCTCATACAGACGCTTTCGCTGCCTGCGCGGATGTGCCTCGACGATTTATCAGGAAGGCCAGCGTGGCAGACAACGAGCAGAAGATTCGGATCCGGCTCAAAGCCTACGATCATCACGTGGTTGACGAGTCAGCCCGTAAGATCGCGGAAACGGTCCTTCGCACCCAGGCGAAGATCAAAGGCCCAATTCCGCTCCCCACCCGCATTCACCGCTACTGCGTCATCCGCGGACCGCATGTCGACAAGGACTCGCGCGAGCATTTCGAGTTGCGCATTCACAAGCGCTTGATCGACATTCTCGAACCGACCCCCAAGACGGTCGACTCCCTCATGCGTCTTGACTTGCCGGCAGGTGTGGAAGTCGAGATTAAGTTATGAAAGCGATTCTTGGAGAGAAGCTTGGCATGACCCAGGTCTTCAACGATGCAGCACAGGCGATTCCCGTCACGGTTATCAAGGCCGGTCCTTGCACGGTGACTCAGCTTAAGACAGTGGAAAAGGACGGCTACTCAGCCATCCAGATCGCCTACAAGGAGCTCCCTTCCCGCAAAGTCACCCAGCCGATGCAGGGCCACTTTGAGGCCGCCGGCGTCGCCCCGAACAAGTACCTCGTCGAATTGCGGGTTGCCGACTCGTCCGAATTCGAACTTGGTCAGAAAATCACCATCGCCGATGTGCTCGCCAAGGGCGACAAGGCCGATGTGAGTGGGGTCACCAAGGGCAAGGGTTTCCAGGGCGTCATGAAGCGCCACAATTTCAAAGGTATGCCCGCCAGCCACGGCGCCCACAAGGTCCATCGTGCCCCTGGTTCGATCGGTGCTTGCGCCACTCCGGCCCGTGTCTTCAAAGGCACCAAGCTGCCTGGTCGCATGGGCAGTGAAAAGGTGACGGTAATGAATCTGAGTGTCGTCGACATCGACGTCGAGCGCGGCTTGTTGCTGCTTGGCGGTGCCGTCCCCGGTCCCAAAGGATCGGTCATTCTTGTTCGAGAGGCGGTGAAGTCATAATGGCTGGACTCGCAGCACCCTTGTACGCTCCTGATGGCAAAGAACAGGGCACTGTGCCACTCGACGAGTTTGTATTTGGCATTGAGCCGAATCACTCGGTCATGCATCAGGTGGTCACTGCTCAACTCGCTGGCGCTCGCGCCGGCACCCATTCGACCAAGACCAGGGCCGAGGTGGCCGGTGGTGGTCGGAAACCATGGAGGCAGAAAGGCCTGGGCCGGGCTCGCCATGGTTCGACTCGTTCCCCTCAGTGGAAGGGTGGCGGTGTCGCATGGGGACCGAAACCGCGGTCGTACGCTCAGCGCACTCCCCGCAAGATGAAAGCGCTGGCTCTTCGTTCTGCGTTGTCGGCCAGGGCCTCGGAATCGGCCGTACGGGTGGTGCAGACCATCGACTGGACCGAGCCGAAAACGAAGTCGGCCAAGTCGCTGCTGCACGCTATGGGGTGTGACGGTAAGACCCTGGTGGTGCTCGGACGCGGCGATGCCGTAGCTCTCAAGTCGTTCCGTAACTTGCCAAACATCATGATCGCCAATCCGGGTCAACTCACCACCTATGACGTGTTGTGGGCGTCGCGAATCGTCTTCACGACCGACACGATCGGCGGAGCGGCCGGGGTGGGTACCCATGCCAAGGCCGATGATGACTTTGTACGTGAGACGGCAGGGGAGGAAGAATGAAATTCGCTGAAGACGTGATTTTCGCTCCGGTCGTATCTGAGAAGACGTACGAACTGATCGAAACATCCAACACATACACCTTTGTGGTTGATCCTCGCGCCAACAAGACCGAGATTCGCCTGGCGGTAGCCGGTCTCTTTGATGTGACCGTACTCAACGTGAATACCGCCAACCGCAAAGGCAAAGTCAAGCGGACCGGCAACGTCCTAGGTAAGCGCAGAAGCACGAAGCGGGCCTACGTGACGTTGGCGGCCGGCGATTCAATAGACATTTTCGGAGTGTGACGAAATGGCTGTGAAAAAACACAAGCCGACCTCGCCAGGTCGCCGATTTCAGACGGTTTCGGATTTTGCGGAACTGACCAAGGGCAAGAAGCCCGAAAAAGCATTGCTTGAGAAGAAGAAGGCTACGGCCGGTCGCAACAGCAAGGGCCGGATCACGTCTCGTCATCGTGGCGGTGGCCATAAGCAGCGTTACCGGGTTGTCGACTTCCGCCGGACCAAGGACGGGATTCCCGCCAAGGTGGCGGCCATCGAATACGATCCGAACCGCAACGCTCGGTTGGCGCTGCTGCATTATGTCGATGGGGAGAAGCGCTACATTCTGGCTCCGCTCGGTGTCAAGGTCGGCGACATGATCGAATCTGGTCCGCGAGCCGATATCCGGCCAGGAAACGCCCTGCCAATGCGCAATATCCCCGGTGGTACGGTCATTCACGCCATCGAGATGCGTCCCGGCGGTGGTGCCAAGATGGTGCGAGCCGCCGGCAACTCGGCCCAGCTCATGTCCAAAGAGAGCGACAAAGCTTTGCTTCGTCTGCCCTCCGGCGAGATGCGCACCGTGTCGCTCGATTGTCGGGCGACAGTCGGCGAAGTTGGCAACCCGGAAGCAGAATTGGTCAAGCTGGGCAAGGCGGGACGTAACCGCTGGAAGGGCGTCCGACCACAAAGCCGTGGTGTTGCCATGAACCCGGTCGACCACCCACTCGGTGGTGGTGAGGGCAAGACTTCTGGTGGTCGCCATCCTGTCAGCCCCTGGGGCAAGCCCGAGGCCAGGACCCGCAAGAAGAACAAAGCGAGCAACAAGGAAATCGTGCGTCGCCGCTCCAAGAAGGGACGTCGCTAATGATTCCGTCAGTTGTTGTTACCGGGGGGGCGCTGTATAAGTTTCGCTTCCATGAAGACCCGAAGATCCGCCGCTGCCTAAACCAGAAGGGACGCCGCAATGGCTCGTAGTCTCAAAAAGGGCCCATTTGTCGACGATCACCTCATGAAAAAGGTGGATGCGCTCAACGATTCGGGCGACAAGAAAGTCATCCGAACCTGGAGCAGGCGATCAACCGTCTTTCCGGAGATGGTCGGACATACGATTGCCGTCCACGACGGGCGCAAACACGTGCCGGTCTACATCACCGAATCGATGGTAGGACATAAGTTGGGCGAATTTGCGCCCACCCGTACGTTCCGTGGTCACGCAGGTGATAGGGGAGCTAAAAAGCGATGAAAGTACGAGCCCAGGCCAAATATATTCGACAGGCCCCGAACAAGGTTCGCTTTGTGCTTGATCACGTGCGGGGCCTTCCGGTCATCGAAGCTCAGCAGGTTTTACAGTTCACTACGCGCCGGGCTGCCGAGCCGGTTTCGAAGGTTCTGAACTCCGCCATTGCCAATGCATCCAATAACTTCGGGTTCGACCCCGAAGAGTTGGTGGTTGCCGAGGCGTTCGCCGACGAGGGCCCGACGCTCAAGCGTTTCCGGCCTCGTGCTCGTGGGCGGGCTACTCCGATTCATAAGCGGACGAGCCATATCACGATTGTTTTATCAGCGAACGAGGAGGACTGACCGTGGGTCAGAAAACACATCCCTACGCGTTCCGTCTTGGCATCGTCAACGACTGGAAATCGCGTTGGTATGCCGAAAAGGAATATACGGAACTCGTCAACGAGGACTGGAAGATCCGCGACTACCTATTCGGCGAACTCGAGCGTGGCGCGGTGTCCCGGATCGAACTTGAGCGCAGCCGTGGTCGCGTCGAGATCGAGCTGTTCACGGCTCGTCCTGGCGTCGTCATTGGTCGCAAAGGCGCCGAAGCCGAGCGCTTGCGCGGTGGCCTGGAGAAACTCACCGGTCGTCAGGTCAAACTGAACATCAACGAGATCAAGGATGCCGAAACCGACGCCACGTTGTTGGCTCGGGGGATCGCCGACCAGATCGCCAACCGAGTTGCCTTCCGACGGGCCATGAAAAGGGCCGTGCAGACGGCCATGAAGTCGGGCGCACAGGGCGTCAAGGTTGAATGCAAGGGTCGTCTCGGTGGCGCCGAGATGGGTCGGCGCGAGTGGTATCGCGAAGGCCGGGTTCCGCTGCATACATTGCGCGCCGACATCGACTATGGATTAGCAACTGCCCGGACAACCGTCGGGGCGATCGGTGTGAAGGTTTGGGTTTACAAGGGCGACCTGGTGACCACCCTCAAAGCAACGCGCGAGAAAATTGCTGCGGAGGCGCAGCTCGCCTCTGGCAACCGCGGTCGGGTTGTCCCGGCCAAAGCAAGGGCCGAGCTGGCGGCCGGTGGCGAGAAGAAGCCACGTCTCATTGAAGCTGGTGGCGGCAAGCGTCTCATCGAAGCTGGTGGCGGCAAGCGCAAGGAGTTTGCCAAGACCGAGGCTGAAGAGCCCCGCAAGATGAGTGCAGATGAGGCCGAGTCGGTTTACAAGGAAGAGATGTCAGACGTTGACACTCCGATGGTCGACGTCAACGTTGCCGACCTCGTCGAAGACGAGACGACCGAAGTGCTTGAAGCTGACGTCGCCGACGCCGAAGCCGTTGTCGAAGAGGCACCAGTTACCAAAGGCGCCGTCGTCGAAGACGCTCCGGCAGTTGCCGAAGAAACAGACGCCGAACCGGTCGTCGATGCGGCCACTGACGCGGATGCCGAAGGAGATAAGTAGCCCATGTTGATGCCTAAGCGGACCAAATACCGCAAAGTTCATCGCGGCAAACGCCGTGGACCGGCCAAGGGCGGCACCAAGGTGTCGTTCGGTGACTACGGGTTGCAGGCGCTTGAGGCCGGCTGGATTACGGCCCGCCAGATCGAGTCTTCTCGTATTGCCATCACTCGAACCATCCGCCGTGGTGGCAAGGTGTGGATCCCGATCTTCCCGGACAAGCCAGTTACCGCCAAGCCGGCTGAGACCCGTATGGGGTCAGGGAAAGGTAGCCCGGAGTTCTGGGTGGCCGTCGTCAAGCCGGGTCGGGTTCTCTTCGAGCTCTCGGGTGTACCTGAGGACCTGGCCAGAGAAGCAATGCGCAAGGCTGGACACAAGATGCCCGTCAAGACTCGCTTTGTGACACGGGAGGACTCGTGAACGTCAACAAACTACGGGAACTGTCGGACGAAGAGTTGGATATCCAGCTCGTCGAAGCGAAGCGTGAGCTGTTCAATCTCCGCTTTCAACTGGCCACCAACCAGCTCGACAACACCGCTCGTCTCGGACAGGTCAAAAAAGACATCGCTCGCATTCTTAGCGTTGCCCGCGAATCTGAAATCAAGAGGTGGGCTGCCTCACAGCTCGGTAAGGAAGGTGCGTGATGACTGATCGCAACGCTCGCAAAGTGCGACAGGGCATCGTCGTCAGTGACGCGCGCGACAAGACCGTGACGGTCGTGGTGTCTGACTCCGTCAAACATCCGAAGTACGGAAAAGTCATGCGTCGATCGAAGAAGTTCCATGTACACGATGAAACGAATGACGCCCGCAACGGCGACACGGTTCGCATCGTGGAGACCCGTCCGCTTTCGAAGTCGAAGCGCTGGCGGATCGAAGAAGTCGTGGAGCGTGCCCGATGATTCAGCAGGAATCCCGCCTCAAGGTCGCCGACAACAGCGGCGCCCGCGAAGTTCTTTGTATCCGGGTACTCGGCGGATCCAAGCGCCGGTACGCCCGGGTTGGGGACGTGATCGTGGCCAGTGTCAAGGAAGCTCTTCCTGGCGCCAACGTCAAGAAGGGCGACGTTGTTAAAGCCGTCGTCGTTCGGACCGCCAAGGAGAGCCGCCGGGCAGATGGGACGTACATTCGTTTTGATGACAATGCCTGCGTGGTCATCGACGACAACCGCCAGCCTCGGGGTACCCGTATCTTCGGCCCGGTGGGACGTGAGCTTCGTGATGCCAAGTTCATGAGAATCGTCTCACTTGCCCCGGAGGTGATCTAAGTGCGGTTGAGAGTTGGAGACACAGTAAAGGTCATCGCTGGCAAAGATCTCGGTAAAGAATCCAAGATCGCCAAGGTCTATCCCGACCGCAACAAGATCATTGTTGAAAATGTGGCGACCGCTAAACGGCACGAAAAGGTCAACCCTCAGGTGCAAAACAGCGGTGGAATCATCGACAAAGACATGCCGATCGACGCTTCGAACGTGATGATCGTGTGCAAGAAGTGTGGTCCGACCAGGATCAGCATGAAAGTGACCGGCTCGGTGAAGACCCGGGTATGTCGCAGATGTGGAGCAGCGCTATGACGCCTCGCCTTAAGATCAAGTACAACGAAGAAGTGGCTCCGGCATTGTTCGAGTCGCTCGGTGTTACGAATCGTATGCTCGTACCGACCTTCAAGAAGATCGTCGTCAACGTGGGCTGTGGAGAAGGCTCGGCAGACCGTAAGGTCATTGACGGCGTCATGGAAGACTTGTCGACCATCACGGGTCAGAAACCACGTGTGAACCTTGCTCGCAAGTCGATTGCCAACTTCAAGCTTCGAGATGGCCAGTCGGTCGGTGCTTCGGTCACGATGCGCGGAGACCGCATGTGGGAATTTCTTGACCGGTTGATCGCCATCGCCATTCCGAGAATCCGTGACTTCCGCGGGTTGAATCCTCAATCGTTTGATGGTCGCGGCAACTACACCTTCGGGGTAACCGAGCAGTTGATCTTTCCTGAAATCGATTACGACAAAGTCAGTGCCATTCGGGGCATGGACATCACGATTGTGACGTCGGCCCAGACGGACGCACACGGCAAAGCCCTCCTGGACGCATATGGCTTTCCGTTCCGCAAACAGACGGTTCAGGCGTAGGGGAGAATTCATATGGCAAAAAAATCAATGATCGCAAAGCAGCAACGGAAGCCAAAGTTTGAAACACGCGGCTACAACCGGTGCCAGCGCTGCGGCCGGCCTCGCGCCTATCTGCGGAAATTCGGCATGTGCCGTATCTGCGTGCGTGAGCTGGCGTTGCGCGGCGAGCTGCCTGGTGTGCGAAAGGCTTCGTGGTAGATCATGATGACTGATCCGATCGCAGACATGCTGACCCGTATTCGCAACGCGAATGCCGTCAGCCAGGAGCAGACGGGCATGCCGTCGTCAAAGCTCAAAGAGACCATCGCTGACCTGCTGGTCGCCGAAGGGTATCTCGATGGATACGAAGTGAAGCCGGCCGGACCTGGTCGCGAACTCAAGGTGATGCTCCGTTATGGAGCCAACCAGGAGCGGGTTATCCAGGGTATCCGACGGATTTCCACTCCAGGTCGACGGGTATACGCGTCGGCCTCGAAATTGCCCCGGGCTCAAGGTGGACTTGGAGTCGTTGTCGTCTCGACCTCACAGGGCCTGATGCCGGACCGTGAAGCACGTCGCCGCAAGCTTGGTGGCGAGCTCATTTGCGAGGTGTGGTGATATGTCTCGGGTAGGTAAAGCTCCCATTACGATTCCGTCAGGGGTTGACGTGACCGTCAACGGCTCGACGGTGGCCGTCAAAGGCCCGAAAGGGTCGATGGAGCGAACATTCTCCGACCGCATCACCATTGTCGTCGAAGCCGATCAGGTGTTGGTCACCAGGGCAACCGATGAGCCGCGTGATCGTGCCCATCATGGACTTGTCCGGGCGCTGACCGCCAATATGGTTGCGGGCGTTTCAGATGGGTTCGTGAAGAACCTTTCGCTGGAAGGCGTTGGCTACCGGGCGGCCATGAAGGGCGAGAGCTTGGAGCTGCAGGTCGGCTTCAGTCACCCGGTTCTCATGGACCCACCGGATGGAATCACCATCGAAGTTCCTGAGCCAACGAAGATCAATGTTTCCGGAATCGACAAGGAGTTGGTTGGACAAGTTGCGGCTGATATCCGCGGCGTTCGCCCGCCCGAGCCTTACAAAGGCAAGGGTATCCGGTATGTCGGTGAATACGTCCGCCGCAAGGCAGGCAAGGCAGGTGTTGCCCGATGAGTAGACTTAAAACCCGCTCGGCGGCGAGAGTACGCCGGCACCGTCGGGTCCGCAAGAAGTTGCTTGGTACTCCCCAGCGTCCTCGTCTGGCGGTATTCCGATCAAACAAGTTCATCTATGCCCAGGTCATCGATGACAACCAAGGCCACACGTTGGCAGCTGCCTCTTCCAAAGAGTCGGCTCTCGGTGGCAAGGGTTTGACAGTGGAGACCGCCGCAGAGGTAGGGACGTTGCTCGCCAAGCGTGCCAAAGAGGCCGGAGTTACGGCCGTCGTGTTTGACCGCGGCGGGTATCCCTATCACGGTCGGGTCAAGGCACTCGCCGACGCAGCTCGCGCTGCAGGATTGGAGTTCTAATCATGGCACGTCAGGAAGATTCATCATTCGACGAACGAGTTGTCGAGATCAACCGAGTTGCCAAGGTCGTCAAGGGTGGCCGCCGGTTCTCCTTCACCGCACTGTGTGTCGTCGGTGACGGTAACGGCAAAGTCGGGATCGGATACGGGAAAGCCAAGGAAGTCCCTGCTGCGATTCAGAAGGGGATGGAGAACGCTCGTCGAGCCATGATCCTCGTTCCGATGGCCGGTCAGACGCTGATTCACAAAGTGATCGGTGAGCATGGCGCTTCCCGGGTCCTTTTGCAGCCAGCGGCTCCCGGTACCGGTGTCATCGCTGGTGGGTCGGTCCGTCAGATCCTTGAGGCGGCGGGCATCAAGGACGTACTGGCCAAGTCCCTGGGCTCCCCCAGCCATCTCAACACTGCCAAAGCGACCATGCATGGTTTGCTCGGTCAGCGTCGACCCGACGTGATCGCCCGACTCCGTGGCAAGACACCCGAAGAAGTAACGCCTCCCGGGTTGCTCGCCGCCTATCGCTCCACCGAGATGGTGCGAGCCCACGAAGGTAAATAGGACATGGCCAAAGCACTCAAAGTGACCCTCACGAAAAGCACCATCGGCGAAAAGCCGAAGAATCGGGCTACAGTCCGCGGACTCGGTCTACGGCGGATGCATCAGACCGTCGAGCACGACGATTCTCCGGTGATCCGGGGCATGATCCATGCCGTCGCGCATCTCGTGACCGTGGAAGAGAAGTAAGGAACAACATGGGACAGCTACAACTTCATCATCTTCGACCCGCGGATGGGTCAAAGAAAACCAAGATCCGTGTCGGTCGTGGCGAAGGTGGCCGGCGGGGCAAGACCGCCGGTCGCGGCACCAAAGGCACAAAAGCCCGTAATACGGTCCGCCCCGGCTTTGAAGGTGGACGCGTTCCGTTGCAACGTCGTATCCCGACTCTGCGTGGATTCACGAATCCCAATAACGAAACCTTTGCTGTCGTCAACGTCGAGGATCTGAACGTGTTTGCTGCCAACTCGGTGGTCACATCGGCCAGCTTGAAGGCTGCCGGTCTGGCCAAGAAGAAGGGCCGTGTGAAGGTTTTGGGGGACGGCGAGATCGATCGGGCGCTCAAGGTGCAGGTTGATGCGGTGTCCGCGTCGGCGAAAGCCAAGATCGAAGCAGCCGGTGGCTCGGTAGAGACCATCGACTAACGACGTCCCGGACGTCAAGACCGGCTTGGAGAAGGGCCCTAAGAAATATGCTCGCTGTTTACCGTCACATGTTCACGATCCCGGATCTTCGTAAGAAGATTCTGTTCACCCTGATGGTCTTCGTGATCTATCGCTTCGGCGCTGCCGTTACGGTTCCTGGCGCCGATCTGGCCCAACTGAAAGCCTTCCAGGAGTCGGCCAACGATCTGGGTATCGTCGGGTTGCTGAACCTGTTCTCGGGTGGTGGGCTCCAACAGTTCTCGGTGTTCGCGCTGGGAATCCTCCCCTACATCACGTCAAGCATCATCATGCAGTTGCTGACCGTAGTGATTCCCCGACTCCAGAAGCTTCAGGAGGAAGGTCAGTCGGGAACCAAGGTCATCACGCAATGGACCCGGTACCTGACAGTCATTCTCGCCCTGCTTCAGTCGACGACGATCTCGTTCCTTTTCAGCCGAGGACAATTGACGGGCGGCTTCCAACTCGTGTCCGAATGGAACTGGTGGCGAGCGTCGCTCATCGTTCTCACCATGACCGCCGGTACCGCCCTCATCATGTGGCTAGGTGAACAGATCACCGCTCGGGGAGTTGGAAACGGTATGTCGTTGCTCATCTTCATCTCGATCATCAGCCAACTACCAAGGCAATTCGGGTTCATCTTCACCCAAACCGTTGGATCGTTGAACAACCCGGCCGCCAGATGGACCCCCTTCATCCTGATCATGGCCATCTTCGCCGTCATGGTCGTGGCCATCTTGTACGTCGACCAGGGTCAACGTCGTATCCCGATTCAGTTTGCGAAGCGGGTCCGTGGTCGTCGGGTGTACGGCGGAAACTCCACCTACATTCCGTTGAAGGTGAATACAGCAGGGGTGATTCCGGTCATTTTCGCCTCGTCTGTGCTTACGTTCCCTGCCCTGCTCGTAACCTTGATCCCCTCGGACGAGAATCGCATTCTCCTATCGATACGGGCCTGGGTGGACGAGAACCTGGGGCTTCAACGAGGTACGACCTGGTTTTACATCATCTTGCTGTTCTCGCTTGTTGTGTTCTTCACCTACTTCTATACCGCCATTCAGTTCGACCCGAAGAAGCAAGCCGATATCCTCCAGCGACAGGGTGGCTTCGTTCCTGGTGTTCGCCCGGGAACGGCTACCGAGCGGCATCTTGAGCACATCCTCAACCGGATCACCCTGCCAGGAGCGTTGTTCCTCGGTTTCATCACGATTGCCCCGTCTCTCGTAGGACTCGCCTACAACATCACGGTGGCCTTCTCTGGCGTCTCGCTGCTGATTGTCGTCGGGGTCGCTCTGGAGACGATGAAACAGATCGAGTCTCAGCTCACGCTGCGCAACTATGAAGGCTTTCTGACCTGATGAAGCTTCTGTTTCTCGGCCCCCCCGGGGCGGGCAAAGGCACGCAGGCCGTGCGGATTGCCGGGCGATTGAACATCCCCCATATCGCGACCGGGAACATGCTCCGCGAAGCAGTGGCCGCCGGAACCGAACTAGGGCTGGTCGCCAAAGAAGTCATGGCTCGCGGTGACCTCGTCTCGGATGACCTTGTCATCGCCATGCTCGAGGAGCGGATCGAACAACCGGATGCCGAGCGGGGATTCATTCTCGACGGATTCCCGCGAACGATCGCCCAGGGTGAGGCGCTTGCCGAACGGATGGGGGACAGCGCCCTGGATGGTGCGGTCTACATCGGCGTCGAGGATGATGAGATCGTCCGTCGCATATCGGGTCGGCGGACGTGCCCGAATCAGCATGTCTATCACGTGGACGACAATCCACCCGAGGTGTTCGGTGTCTGTGACATCGACAACGAGACCCTTGTCCAACGCGAAGATGACGCCGAAGACGTTGTGCGCAATCGGCTAAGGGTGTATCGAGAACAGACCGAACCCCTCGTAGAGTTCTACACAAGTCGCGGGCTGAGGATTCACCCTGTCAACGGACTCGGAGATCTGGACGAAGTCGAGGCCGCCATCGTGGCTACGCTCGATATCTGATGATCACGATCAAAAAGCCCGATCACTTTGCTCGCATGGCTAAGGCAGGCGAAGCGGTCGCCGCAGTGCACCGGGCCGTGCGACGGGCCGCCAAGCCGGGTGTCACGACCCGGCACCTCGATGACGTCGCCGCCGCGGTACTGCGCGATCACGGATGTATTCCCTCGTTTTTGCACTACCACGGATTTCCTGCGCACATCTGCACGTCTCCCAACGACGTGATTGTCCACGGCATCCCGAACGACCGCCCATTACAGGACGGCGACGTTCTCTCTATCGATGCTGGAGCCATCTTCGATCGATATCATGCCGATGCTGCCATCACCTTTGGCGTCGGAGAGATATCTGCGGAGGTCCAAACCTTGATCGACGCCACTGAGGAAGCCATGTGGGCCGGCATCAAAGCGGTGGCTCCCGGGGCCCGGATCGGCGATATTGGGGCGGCGGTTCAGGCAGTCGGAGATCGCCACGGCTATGGAATTGTCCAGGAGTACGTTGGACACGGGATTGGCCTCAACATGCATGAGAAGCCCAACGTCCCCAACTTCGGCAAGGCTGGTTCGGGCATGAAATTGCGCGAAGGTATGGCCATCTGCATCGAGCCAATGTTCAACCTGGGCACGCATGAGACATTTGTTGAGGATGACGAATGGACAGTCAAAACCGCCGATGGTTCTTTGTCGGCCCACTGGGAACACACGGTGGCACTGACGGAAGAAGGGGTCAAGGTTTTGACGGCCCAACCCGAATTACGAGCGGATTTGTGGGGGAGTGACTAAGGCGGCTAACCTCAACGTTCGGTCCTGGACCCCGTTTTTGTTGTGCCTCCATTGAGGTGGCGCCCTCTACGAAATCCTGATCGGACCACAGGTCAAGCGCCCTGCCACCATAGCTTCGAACATGACCCGAGGCGCGTGTTTTCGGCGGGCGCCACGGAACTGGAGATTGAAATGAAGGTACGTCCTTCAGCCAAGAAAATGTGTGAAAAGTGTCGGATCATCCGGCGGCGTGGCCGCGTATGGGTGATCTGCCCCAACCCACGCCACAAGCAGCGACAGGGGTAGTGACAGATGGCTCGTATCGCAGGAGTCGACCTTCCGAGGGAGAAGCGGCTCGAAATTGCCCTCACCTATATTTTTGGAATCGGACAGACCCGTTCGCTCAAGATGATTGCCGAACTAGGTCTGGATCCCGGCACAAAAGTGCGCGACCTCACCGAGGATGAAATCCTCAAGATCCGCCGCTACATCGATCAGAACTACCGCATCGAGGGCGATCTACGCCGCGAGATAAGCCAGAACATCAAACGCAAGGTTGAGATTGGTTCGTACCAGGGCATCCGGCATCGCCGTGGTCTCCCAGTACACGGTCAGCGCACTCATACCAATGCGCGTACCCGAAAAGGCAAGCGTGTGGCCATTGCCGGTAAGAAGAAGGTAACCAAGTAATGTCGGCGGAGGATTCCTGTGACTGATCAGCAACGACGCGTTCGTCGACGCGAGCGAAAAAACATCGCTCATGGCGTGGCACACGTGAAAGCAAGTTTTAACAACACCATCATCAACATCAGCGACCAGTCGGGTAACACTGTCGTGTGGACATCTGGCGGTTCCGTTGGTTTCAAGGGATCTCGTAAGTCGACCCCCTACGCGGCTCAGGTGGCTGCAGAAGAAGCCGCTCGCCGGGCCGGGGAGCACGGTATTCGCAAGCTTGATGTCATTGTTTCGGGCTCCGGCTCTGGTCGCGATACGGCCGTTCGAACGCTCCAGAACATGGGGATGGAAGTGACCGGCATCAACGACATCACGCCATCGCCGCATAACGGATGTCGTCTGAAGAAGCGGAGGAGAGGCTAATGGCCCGCTATACAGGACCGCGACACAAGCCGTGCCGTCGTGCAGGTACGCCCCTTTGTCAGTCGAAGAAATGTCCAGTCGACAAGCGTCCGTACCCGCCCGGCGAACATGGCAAGGGTCGTGTCCGCGAGACCGATTACCTGATCCAGCTGCGCGAGAAGCAAAAGCTTCGCATGATGTACGGCATCCTGGAGCGTCAGTTCCGTAATTACTACGAGCTGGCGAACAACCAGAAGGGGATTACCGGCGAGAACTTGCTGCGAATCCTCGAGAGCCGTCTCGACAACGTGGTGTGGCGGGCCGGTTTTGCCGCCACCCGCCCTCAGTCCCGCCAGCTGGTCAACCACGGCCATTTCCTTGTCAACGGCAAGAAGGTCGATATTCCTTCGTACCGGGTTCGTAGCGGTGACGTGATCACCATGCGCGAACGGAGCCGCAATTTGCTCATCGTGCAGCATGCGGTTGACACGGGCGATCGGTCCGTTCCCGAATGGATGTCGGTTGACGCCGGCGACCGGAAGGTATCTATTTCCGACCTGCCAAATCGCGCCCAGATCGACACACAAATCCAAGAACAGCTCATCGTCGAGCTCTACTCGAAGTAACGGGGAACCATCGTGCTCATTGTTCAGCGTCCTCAAATCCAAGAAGAGGTTGTCTCAGACACCCGCTCACACTTCATTGTCGAACCCCTTGAACCCGGCTTCGGATACACACTGGGGAACACGCTTCGTCGTGCCCTGCTGTCCCGGGTGCCAGGTTCGGCTGTAACCACCCTCCAGATCGAGGGAATCCAGCACGAGTTCACGACCGTAAAGGGCGTCGTCGAAGACGTCGTCGACATCATCCTTAACGTCAAGCAAATCGTCGTGAGCATGGAAGATTCCGAGGTTCAGACGATGTATCTCTCGGCTAAGGGTCCCGGCGATGTAACGGCCGGATCACTCAAACTTCCTTCGGGCGTCGAGGTCATCAACAAGGACCTTCATATTGCCACGTTGTCCTCCACCGGACGCCTTGAGATGGAACTTACCGTCGAGCGCGGAGTCGGCTACCGGACCGCGCAGAAGATGCATGGATCCGATGCGATCGGGGTCATTCCGGTCGACGCCATCTACTCGCCGGTGCGTAAAGTCGCGTACCGTGTCGAGCCGACCCAGGTCGGCCAGCGGACCGACTTTGACCGCCTCGTGATCGACGTCGAGACCGACGGATCGATGTCGCCCAGTGAGGCCGTGTCATCAGCCGGGAAGACCCTTCGTGAGCTGCTCGGCTTGTTCGCCGACATGGGCGAAGGCATCGGCCTTGAGCTTGGTGAAGTGAACCAGCCCGAAACCGGTTCACCGGATCTCGACCTTCCCATCGAAGCTCTCGATCTGTCGGAGCGTCCTCGCAACTGTCTGCGACGTGCTCAGGTGAAAACCGTTGGTGAGCTGGTCCAGAAGACCGAAGAGGAACTCCTCAATATCACCAACTTTGGTCAGAAGAGCCTCGAAGAGGTTATCGCCAAGCTGGACGAACTCGGATTGAGCGTCAGCACCGGCAGTGATCGCGAGGCTGGCTGATGCCTCAGCCCACCAAGGGCAAACGATTCGGAGGAAGCTCCTCCCACCAGAAGGCCATCATGTCGAACTTGACGGCCGCTCTCATCTGGGACGGGAAGATCACCACGACGATATCGAAGGCGAAAGCCGTTCGCCCATATGCCGAAAAGGTCATCACCAAAGCCAAGAGTGGGACGCTGCACGATCGCCGGCAGGTTCTGAGGACGATCACCGATACGGAGATCGTCACGAAGCTGTTTGACGAGATAGGTCCCCGCTACGCCGAGCGTCCAGGTGGCTACACCCGGATCACCCGCCTCGGTCCTCGTCGCGGCGACGGCACAGAGATGGCTGTCATCGAACTGGTGTGACCAGTCACAACTCTCGCACAGATGAACCGACCGCCTGGTCGGTTCATCTGCAAGCGGGGCAGGTCAGCAGAGTCTCTCGGGGGGAGAGGTTTGTCCGGATATCCGAATCGTGAGCGCTAGCCTGGCCGCCGTATGAACGACCGTTTCCTGTCCTTTACCCATGACGAATGGGCTTCGCTGCGCGCCAACACTCCCATGACGCTCGACGAAGGAGACGTCGAGAAGCTGCGAGGCATCAACGAGCGAATTTCACTCGAAGAAGTCGCCATTGTGTATTTGCCACTCTCGAGGCTCCTCAACCTCTACGTGACGGCCTCACAGGGCCTCTACACGGTCACCGACACGTTTCTGGGGCGACCGGCGGCCAAAGTGCCGTACATCATTGGAGTTGCCGGGTCGGTGGCCGTAGGCAAGAGCACGACCTCCAGGGTGCTCCAAGCCCTCTTGTCTCGATGGCCGGCCCACCCCCAGGTGGACATCGTGACGACCGACGGATTCTTGTACCCGAATTCGGTGCTTGAGGAACGAGGGATTCTCGACCGGAAGGGATTCCCGGAGAGCTACGACCAGCGAGCGTTGCTGGATTTTGTGGCAGCTGTGAAATCGGGTCATCCGGAGGTCGAAGCGCCGGTATATTCGCATGAAGCCTATGACATCGTTCCCGGGACGACGACCATGGTGGCGCAGCCTGACATTGTGATTGTGGAAGGCCTCAATGTTCTCCAGACCGGTGAGGGACGGGTGGTCGTGTCCGATTTCTTTGATTTCTCGGTGTACGTCGATGCAGAGGAGGCGGATATCCGCCGTTGGTACGTTGATCGGTTCATGACACTTCGTGAGACCCTGTTTCGTGACCCCGATTCGTACTTCCACCGATATTCCGACCTGTCCGATTCGGCGGCCTACGAGGTGGCGACCACCATCTGGGATACGATCAACGGGTTGAACCTCAAAGAGAACATACTTCCCACCCGAGAGCGGGCTCATCTGATTGTCGCCAAGGACGCCGATCACTCCGTCCGGCAAGTCCGCCTGCGGCGAATATGAAGCTCGATCGGGCCGAACTGAGTCGGCGCCTGGGCTCAATCCAAGGAGCGGATCGCTCGTATGTGCCGGAGTTTCTCGCGCTTTTGGATCTGCCAGGGGATGTCACAGCGTTCGATCACTTCGTTCCCGGCCATGTCACCGCGAGCGCTTTTGTCACCTCACCCACGCAAGACTCGGTGGCGTTGATCCATCATCGAAAGCTTCAAAGATGGCTCCAGCCTGGTGGCCACTTGGAGCCAGGGGACGCCGACCTTGAAGCGGCCGCCCGCCGGGAAGTCGCCGAGGAGACCGGCCTGTCCAACCTGTCTTGCTTAGGCCTTTTCGACATCGATATTCACACGTTTCCCGAGCGGCCAGGGACACCAGAGCATCTTCATTACGACCTCCGATTTGCATTCAGGAGCAAGACAGAACAACTGGTCGCCCTCGATGGGGTTACGGATGCAAGATGGGTACCGTTCGGCGACCTGAATGACTATGAGGTAGATGGAAGTGTTGCCCGGCCGGTTGCCAAGCTGGTCGGACTACTGTCTTCGGGAGGATAAATGGCCCGGCTGGAGCTTTCATACGACGGAACCGACTACTTCGGATATGCCCGTCAGCCTGATGTGCGCACCGTCCAGGGTGAGCTCGAGAAGGCGCTGGCGGTGGTCTTCCAAATGCCCATCGAAACGGCCGTGGCCGGGCGCACCGATGCCGGTGTGCACGCTCGGCGACAGGTTGTCAGCTTCGATGCCCCAATACCCATTCTTGAACGCCGGGTAGTTGGCAGGTTGAACCGTATCCTGGAGCCGGACGTGGTCGTGCTGTCCGCGTCCGACACCCAGCCGGGTTTTCACGCCAGGTTTTCGGCGAAAAGCCGCACTTACCGATATCAGATCTGGAACAGTTCGCTGCGAGACCCGCTCTTGCGGAGGACCTTTTGGCACGTCCCTACCCCCCTCGACGTGGGGGCCATGAACGAAGCCGTTGGCCATCTCATCGGCCAGCATGACTTCACGTCATTCTGCCGCAAAGCTGAGGATCAAACCAGAGAGCGAACCGTTCTTGAGGCGGAGTGGGAACGGATCGACCAAGTGGTGCAGCTATCGATCACCGCCAAAGCCTTCTGCCATCAAATGGTGCGGTCGATAGTGGCCCTGTGCGTCGACGTCGGTACCGGAAAGAAGGCGGCCACCGATGCACCAACGATCTTGGCTGCTCGCGATCGAAATGTTGCCAGTGGGGCGGCTCCGCCCGAAGGCTTGATCCTCTGGGGTGTCGACTACTGACAATGATCGCGGCCCCGTTGGTCAAGGAATGCGATGAGCTGATAGCGTGGGTGATGGTTTTGATGTTTGCTTCAGGAGGCCACCGTGTCAGAGACCCTTGAGAACCTGCTTCAGGAAGACCGCCGCTTTGCGCCTTCGCCTGCCTTTGTAGCCCGGGCCAATGCTCAAGCCGGGATTCACGCCGACGCAGAAGCGGATCCCGAGGCTTTTTGGATGACCCAGGCCAAAGACCGGATCACCTGGTTCAAAGAACCAACCGTAGGGCTGGACGAGTCCAACGCCCCGTTCTACACATGGTTTGCCGATGGGGAGCTGAATCTCTCGTACAACTGCCTCGATCGACATCTGGCTGGCTCGGCTGACAAAGTCGCCTATCACTGGGTGGGTGAGCCAGGCGATACCCGGACGATCACCTTTCAGGACCTGCACGACGCCGTGTGCCTGTTTGCCAACGCCCTCTCCGGTCTCGGGGTGGTCAAGGGCGATCGCGTAGCCATCTACATGGGCATGATCCCGGAGCTTCCGATCGCCATGCTGGCGTGTGCCCGTATCGGTGCAGTTCACTCGGTCGTTTTCGGAGGGTTCAGCTCCGACGCTCTGGCCGATCGGATTCTCGATGCCGATGCCAAAGTCGTCATAACTCAGGATGCCGCATGGCGACGCGGTGACATCGTTCCCCTCAAGGCCAGCACGGATGTGGCGGTCGCTCGAACCCCCGGAGTTTCCTCGGTCATTGTCGTCAACCGGGTTGGCAACGATGTTCTCATGGTCGAAGGTCGCGACCACTGGTATCACGACCTCGTCGCTGATCAGCCGACATCTTTCGAACCGGCGGTCCTCAACGCAGAAGATCCGTTGTACATTTTGTATACGTCCGGTACGACCGGAAAACCGAAGGGCATCGTTCATAGCCAGGGCGGTTACTTGACGGGGGCGGTGACCACACACAGCTACGTGTTCGATCTCAAACCAGATGAGGATGTGTATTGGTGCGCGGCCGACATCGGATGGGTTACCGGCCATACGTACATCGTGTACGGTCCACTTGCCAATCGCACGACCTCGGTGATGTACGAAGGCGCCCCCAACCATCCCGACCTGGACCGGCTGTGGTCGATCATTGCCGAGTACGGGGTCAGCATTTTCTACACTGCCCCGACGGCGATCCGGGCGTTCATGAAGTGGGGAGACGAGTACCCCCTGCGGCATGACTTGTCGTCGATTCGTCTGTTGGGAACGGTTGGAGAACCTATCAATCCGGAAGCGTGGATGTGGTACCGAGAACACATCGGTCCCCCGGCAGCCCCGATTGTTGATACGTGGTGGCAAACCGAAACGGGCGGAATCATGATTACGCCTTTGCCGGGCGTCATCGCGACGAAACCCGGTTCTGCCACGTTGCCGTTCCCTGGCATTGGTGCAGATGTGGTTGATGCGGACGGCGAATCCGTGCCGCTCGGCGGGGGAGGCTTTCTGGTGCTCACACGACCTTGGCCGTCCATGGCCCGGACGATCTGGGGCGATCCGGACCGGTTTGTCGACACCTACTGGTCACGATTCCCAGGCAGGTACTTCCCTGGCGACGGTGCCAAACGAGACGCTGACGGCTACTACTGGCTGTTGGGGCGGGTCGATGACATCATGCTGATCTCGGGCCATAACATCTCGACCACCGAGGTGGAATCGGCTCTTGTTTCTCATCCGGCAGTAGCCGAGGCGGCAGTTGTCGGGCGTAGGGACCCGATTACCGGTCAGGCAATTGCGGCGTTCGTAACGCTTCGGGGTACGGTCGAAGGTGACGATGCGTTGATCGAGGAACTGCGCGACCACGTCGCAAACGTGATCGGGCCCATTGCCAAGCCGAAGTCGATTGTGTTCACACCCGATCTCCCGAAGACCCGTTCTGGAAAGATCATGCGCCGCCTTCTACAGGATATCTCCGAGCAACGCCAGCTAGGTGATGTCACAACCCTCGCCAACGCCGACATTGTGCATGAGATACAAGCCAAAGCCGATGGCGGTTCCGACGAATAGTCCGTCACTCTCATAGACTGTGACTATGCGAAAAATTCTCTGGCTGACGTTGGTCGTCGTCCTGGTGGCATGTTCAGGAGACGAGCCGGCCGAACGCACCCCTGGAGAGGCAATGAACGCTGCTTCGGCTGCGGTGTTGTCAGCTCCTTCGTTTTCGTTTCGGGTGGCCTATGTCGGCGAAGTCGTGGAAGCCCAACCGGGACTCATATTGGACCGGGTGGACGGAGTGTTTGAGGCGCCTACCCGGTCGAGGGCCGATGTGCGGGTCAAGACGCTCGGTCTGACAGCCATCCTGGAAGTCGTTACTGAGGGAGATCGTCTCTGGCAGAGAGTGCCGTTTGCGGAGAACTTTGAGGAAGTGGTCGGTGGGAACCTCATCACGGGAAAGGATATTTTCGCCGCGGATGGTCTCGGGGCGCTTCTTCGTGAGGACTTGAGTGGTCTGGCCTGGGGCCAAGATGCTGAACTCGAGGACTTTCCCGGTGAGTCGTTCAAAGTCATCACGGGTGCCGTGTCCGGTGAGCGCCTCAAGACACTCACCCTCGGATACTTGCAGGGCGAAGGTGCCGATGTGACCATCTATCTGAGGGGTGACGAGGTGCGGCGGATCATCGTTGTCGAATCCGAGGTTCAATCAGCCCGGACGTGGACGATCGATATCTGGGCTTACGGCCAACCTGTCGACATCGTCATTCCGTGACGGAGCGCCAACTCCAGATCGCCATCGGGCTGCCGGTATTACTGGGAGCCCTCGATCTGACGGTGATTTCGGCGATTCTTCCGTCGGTGGTTTCCGAACTTGATCTGCCTGTGCCGGGCGGAATCCGACAGGCCTCCTGGCTGGTCACCGGATACCTCGTTGCCTATGCGATTGGAATTCTGGCGGCCGGTCGTCTGTCCGATCGTCATGGTGCGGGACCGGTGCTTCGATGGGGTCTGGTTCTTTTTGCGCTCGGGTCCGTGGCTGTGGCGGTATCGGGTCCGTGGTCAACCCGCCTGGTTCAACAAGTCGCCTATCGATCGCTCGAGGCTCGCCCGGCCGCAGAGTTCGTTGGCTTGTGGGTACTGGTAGCCAGCCGAAGCGTCCAAGCACTCGCCGCCGGTGCCATCGTTCCGGCAGGAATGTCCTTTGGATGGAAGCAGCTTGGGTCGTCGCGTTGGCTGGGGTTTGTGGCCGCAGTCGATCTGGCCGGCTGGACTTTGGGCCATCTCTATGGAGGCATCATCGTTCGTTTGGCTGATTGGCGATTGGCTTTTTGGATCAACCTGCCCTTCGTCGCGTTGTCGTTGTACATGTTGAGGTCGATGCAGTCCAGCCCATCACGCCAGGTCGTAATGCCGTGGACGAGGGTGGTTCTGATCGGATTTGGTATCGCAGCGACGATGGTCGGCATCGGTGGCGTTGAAGGTTCCTTAACTGCCGTTCAGCCGGTCTGGCTGGTGGTCGGCGTCATCGCCACGGCGGCCGGGTTCGTCGGCGATGTCAATGGGCTGGTTCCACTTCGTACGTCGCTGCGAAACCCGGCAGTACTCTTGGCCAATGTCACGCTGGGATTTGTCGTGTTTCTCGTTCTGGCCCTGGTGCCGTTGTTCGTGTCGGTGTTGATCGAAGCCGACACTGAACGAGCGGGGTGGCTGTCCGGATGGATGTTGTCCGCATTCACGGTCCCCATGGCGGTTGTGGCCTGGTGGAGTTCCCGAGCCCAGCGCCGAAGCCTGCAATGGGTGGCTGCGTTCGGCGGAGTAGTCGGGTTTGTGATGGCGAGTCGCTGGGAACCTCGATTGGCCGAGCTGGTCCCTGGATTGTTGATTCTGGGTGTGTCCCTGGGTGTCTGGTTCGGCCCGTTGGCCGAACGAGTGTTAGAGGCCGTGCCGGTCGAGTCCAGCGGCGGTGGATCGGCGGTCGTGATTCTCAGTCGTCTTGTTGGCATGGCGATCGGCACCGCCACCCTCACGAATTTTGTGCTTTCGAAGGTGCCGGCCGTGACTACCGCCGACGCGCTGATCGCTGATCTGCTCTCCGTATTTCATGATGCTGCCCTGCTTGGAGTGGCCGGATGTGTGCTTCTGGCCGGTCTCGCCCTGGGTTCGGGGCGGCAGTCGGTTCCCTCGCTTTGACGGCCCTCTAGCCGATCGCCTAGCATGATCCAGCCCACGTACGTGGACTGCGTTCGTGGCGCGTCGATCTTTTTTTCGAAATACCGCAAAGGTTTCACCGTGAAGTTCCAAAAAACACATTCGACCCGGCCTGCCAACGTCAAGCGTGAGTGGTTCGTCGTTGATGCGACGGCCCTGCCGCTTGGTCGGCTTTCGTCCGAAGTTGCCCGAATTCTGCGCGGCAAGCACAAACCAGAATTTGCTCCGCACCTCGACGTCGGTGATCACGTAGTAGTCATCAACGCCGAGAAGGTTGCCGTGACCTCGAACAAGTCGGAGTCCAAGATCTACTACCGGCACTCCGGTTTTCCCGGTGGTTTACGTGAACAGTCATTTGCGGAGCTTATGGAGAAGTACCCCGAACGCATTGTCGAAAAGGCCATCAATGGCATGCTCCCCAAGAACCGACTCGGTCGCCAAATGGGAAGCAAGCTCAAGGTCTATGCCGGCCCTGACCATCCGCACCAGGCGCAACAGCCTCGTGATCTAGTTCTTGATATTCGAAAGGTGGAAGCCTGATGGCAAAAGCACAGCCTCTGGCTATCGCAACCGGCCGACGTAAGAGTTCCGTTGCGCGTGTTCGTCTCTATCCCGGTACCGGCGAGGTCACTCTCAACGGCAAGCCGTTATCCGCTTACTTCAGCACTCCCGCTCAGCAGAATCGGGTCACCACGCCGTTGAAGGTCGTCGACCTTGCTGAGAGGTACGACGTCGTTGCTTCAGTCGAGGGTGGGGGCACTACCGGGCAAGCCGACGCGATTCGGCTGGGTATCGCCCGGGCCATCATTTTGCTCGACCCCGAGTTGCGACCCGCGCTGAAGAAGGAAGGTCTTCTGACTCGCGACAGCCGCAAGGTCGAGCGCAAGAAGTACGGACTTCGCAAGGCTCGTCGGGCACCGCAGTACACCAAGCGCTAAACCGCCATGCTCCGGGAAGGGCACCGGCTTTTTGGTACAGACGGTATCCGTGGCGTTGCCAACTCGGCACTGACTCCTGAGTTTGCTCTCGCGCTCGGTCGCGCCTCCGGCGAACTTCTGGATTTTGGGCCGGTCGTGGTCGGTCGTGACACCCGTCGGTCGGGCGAAATGCTTTCTACCGCCCTCCAGGCAGGTTTCCATGCGGTTGGCATCGACACCCTTGATGCCGGAGTGCTGCCCTCGCCGGCGATTGCTCACGCCACGGCCCACTCCGGAGCGATGATGGGGGTTGTGATCTCGGCGTCGCACAATCCCGCTCCCGATAACGGAATAAAGCTGCTTGGGGCGGCCGGGTTCAAATTGACCGATGCCGACGAGGATCGGGTTGAGGCTCGGCTCCGACGAGGGGCACCGTGGCGGACTCCCGTCGGCCCTGGCGTAGGGTCCCGGTTCGTTCATGCCGATGCGGCAGAGGCGTACATTCAGTCTGTGGTTCAAGCCGCTGACCATACGCTCCAGGGCATGGAGTTCGTCCTCGATACTGCCAATGGGGCAGCATTCAAGACGGCCCCTGAGATCTTTCGCCGCCTCAAAGCATCGGTCGATGTGCTGGCCGCCGATCCGGACGGGACCAACATCAATGATGGCGTCGGGGCCACTCATCCAGAGGCTCTGGCCAGGTCGGCTCGCGGCCGGGTTGGATTCGCCTTTGACGGTGACGCCGATCGATTGATAGCCATTGACGAGAACGGGATACCGGCCAACGGCGATGTCGTGATGGCGATCCTCGCCCGGCATATGAAAGAACGAAACGTACTCGCGAACAACCTGGTTGTTACGACTGTCATGGCCAACTTGGGGTTCCACAAGGCCATGCGCGAGCTTGGCATTGACGTTATTTCGACTGCCGTTGGTGACCGGTATGTGCTCGAATCGATGAAGGAACACGGGGCGGTTCTCGGCGGCGAGCAATCCGGCCACATGATCTTTCTTGACACGTCTACCACTGGCGACGGCACGTTGAGTGCGGTGAAGTTGGCCGACGTGATGGCATCCACCGGCAAGGAGTTGCGAGAACTCAGAGCCGAGGTCATTACAGAATTTCCTCAGATATTGCGAAATGTCCGGGTGGTTGACGCGTCGGGTCTGGCCGGGGCCGATTTGTTGTGGGCTGCGGTAGCTGACGTCGAACGCGAACTGGGTGACAACGGCCGGGTGTTGGTGCGAGCGTCGGGTACCGAGCCGGTCGTCAGGGTGATGGTGGAAGCTGCCGAAAAGTCGGTCGCCCTTTCGAAAACCGAGGAACTGATTGCCGTGGTCAGGGCTGCGTTCGCCTAGACGGGTCGTTAGGCTGGCCGGATGCAGATTATCGGGGTTGGCGTTGACTTGGCGGATATCTCTCGGGTTGCCGACCTCCTGACCCGGTATCCCCGTTTCGCCCAGCGTTGTTTCACCGAGCATGAGCAGGACTACGCGTTTCGTTTTGCGAATCCGGCCCGTCGATTGGCGGCCCGATTCGCCGGCAAAGAGGCTGTCATGAAGTCGATGGGGACCGGTTGGCGCAGGATCAGGTGGACCGATGTCGAGATCACCGGAGGCGGAAAGCCGACAGTGAATGTCTTCGGCACCGCCGCCGCCCGGGCAGCGATGATCGGGGTGGTCGGGTTTGAGGTCTCGATAACCCACACGGACGATCAGGCAATGGTGTTCGCTATTGCCATGGGTAATCACTAGCTAGCGTTGATCGGGTTCCGCCGCAGGTGCTATTTCGGTGACGAGTTACTAGCGTTGGGCGCCATGCGGTCCGTTCACACTGCTGCCACCTCGGCCAAGCTCGACAAGACATCAACGACTCCTCTTGAAGTGCTTATGGACCGGGCCGGTCTGGCTGTTGCATTGGCAGCGGCCGAGATGGGTATCGCTTACGGTCACCGGGTGGCGGTACTCGCCGGGTCAGGCAACAACGGTGGTGACGGTTACGTTGCAGCCCACTACCTGGCTCGCCGGGGAGTGGATGTTACGATCTTCGAGTTTGCTCCGCCCGCCGGCCAGCTCGCCAGGTGGGCGGCCGATCGAGCGGTCCGGTCAGGCGTCAAAGTCCGGCCATGGTCTGACCAGGTCATTCCTGTGGATCTCATCATCGATGCGTTGTTCGGCGGGGGGTTCCATGGGCGGCTCCACGATCGAATAGTTCCATGGACACGATCGAACCTTCCGGTTCTCGCCATTGATATCCCCTCCGGGGTCGATGCTTCGACTGGTGTTGTCGATGGCCCGGCGTTTCGGGCGGTGAGAACCGTGACATTCCATGCCCTGAAAGTCGGACACGTGGTCGGGGCCGGGGTGGACCTGTGCGGCAAAGTGACGATCACCGATATCGGTCTCGAAGGTGGCGAGGCGGAGTTTTGGGTGGCCGAGGAGGCTGATGCTGTTCGCTTGGAACGCTCGCGTCAAGCCCACAAGTGGTCGGTTGGTTCGGTCATGGTGGTCGGCGGATCGGCCGGAATGACCGGCGCTGCCTATCTGGCCGCCGAGGCTGCCCTGCAGTGCGGGGCCGGGGCGGTCGCCATTGCTGTCAACCGCGGTAATGCGGAGGATTATCGGGGGTTTCCAGCGATTCTCCGGCCGGAGTTGGGAGGTCGTGAGGGCTGGACTGGCGAAGATGTGCCGCGGCTTCTCGACGCGGCTGCACGATTTGGTGTGTTGGTCGTCGGGCCCGGATTAGAAGGGTCTGATGATTTCATCCTGCAGATTCTTGAACGTCGGAAAGGTCCGGTGCTGCTCGATGCCGGCAGTTTGCGCCTTCCCAACCTCATTGACGTTGTCACCCAGCGAGAAGGGGAGACCCTGGTGACGCCCCATGCCGGTGAGTTTCAGGCAATGACCGGAGAGGTCGGGACGTATGGCTCCGCCGGTCGGTTGGCCAAGGAGACCGGCGCGACGGTTCTGCTCAAGGGTTCACCTACATTCGTCGCCGAGTCGGGGCGTGCGGGATCGAAGATAGTTGCGGTGACCACCCCGGGACCAGAGCTGGCCACCATTGGGACGGGGGATGTTTTGGCGGGAGTGATCGCCGCCTGGTGGGCCGGTGGGCTGTCCGCCCTGTCAGCGGCGGTATCGGCCGCGTATTGGCACGGCGTGGCTGGCGCCGCGATAGCCGAAGAAACCACGGTGACGGCCACAAGGTTGGCCTCCGAACTGGGCCGGTGGGGTCGATGAGGCCCACTCGGGTCACCGTCGACCTGGCAGCGATCACCGCCAATGTTGCAGCATTCGTCGACCACGTCGATGGGGCTCTGGTTTGCCCGGCAGTCAAAGCCGACGGCTATGGGCACGGGGATGTGCCCGTTGCCGAAGCCGCCATCGCCGGTGGAGCGCAACGCCTGTGTGTCGCAACGGTCGATGAAGGTATTCGGCTACGGGAAGCGGGGATCTCCGTGCCGATCCTGCTGCTGTCGGAACCAACCGCCGGGATGGTCAGGGCTGTCGTGGATTGGGATTTGATGCCGACGGTTTACAGCCTCTCGTTTGTCGAAGCACTGGCATCGGTGACCACGTCGCCAAAGTCGGTCCACCTCAAGGTCGATACGGGCATGCACCGGGTTGGCGCGGCGCTCGATCAGGCGGTAGCTATCGCCCTGACAGTTACCCGACAACCAACCCTCGTGCTTGAAGGGGTGTGGTCACATTTGGCAGTGGCCGATACCGACCCGGACTACACCGCACTCCAGCGTGATCGGTTTGGGGGCGTTTTGGATGAACTGGCGTCGGTGGGCATTGAGCCTCCGCTTCGACATCTCGCCAACACGGCCGGGATATTCCTCGGCCGTGAGTACTGGTACGACATGGTGCGACCCGGCATTGGTGTGTATGGCCTTCCGCCTCACCCTGAGTCGGTCGGGCCGCTTGATCTGGCGCCTGCTCTACGAGTCGAGTCAGCCGTTTCGCATGTTCAGCGATTGTCGGCGGGGGAGCGGCCTTCGTACGGTCGCCGTCGCCCGCTCAAGGTAGATTCGACCGTTGTTACCGTACCGATCGGTTATGCCGACGGGTACTGGCGAGGGCTGATCGACGCCGATGTGCTGATTGGCGGCCAACGATATCCGTTGGCCGGGACCGTCACGATGGATCAAATCATGGTCGACGTCGGTGACGCCGATGTGCGACTGGGCGATGAGGTGGTTCTCCTTGGTCGCCAGGGAGGGGAGGAGATCACCGCCACGGAGTTGGCCGGTCGGCTTGGCACCATCAATTATGAGATTGTGTGCCGCCTGGGCCCCCGATTGAGAAGGGTGTACGAGACATGAGCCTCACGTCGATTGCCGGAGTCAGGGTGGGTCATTGGACACACGATACGGCCCAAACCGGGTGCACCGTGATTGTGCCTCCCGTTCCCAACGTGGCGACGGTGGAAGTCAGAGGGGCTGCCCCGGGGAGTCGGGAACTGGCGCTGCTTGGCGTGGGCATGACGGTCCAGGAGGTTTCGGCAATTGTGTTGACGGGCGGCTCAGCCTTTGGTCTGGCGGCCGCCGACGGGGTCATGGCCGCATGTGAAGATGATGGTCGCGGTCATCCCACCCCGGCCGGGATCGTTCCGATCGTCCCTGCCGCCGTGATCTACGATCTGGCGGTTGGAGACGGTTCCATTCGTCCGACGGCGGCCAACGGGCGCGCCGCGTACGAAGTGGCGAGCGATCGACCGGTGCTTTCAGGGGCTGTCGGAGCTGGGGCGGGGGCCACCGTAGCCAAATGGAGAGGTCCGGCGGCGACCAGGCAGTCGGGCCTTGGTTCAAGCCTCGTGAAGGTCGGAGGTGTCCAGGTAGCCGCTCTTTCAGTGGTCAACGCACTTGGTGACGTGTACGGACTTGATGGGACCCCGCTGACCGACGGACCCGGCATTGGCCAGATGCCTCGTGGATCGTTCGGTTCGCCGACCGCACTGACGAACACCACGCTGTCGTGCGTTATCACCGATGCCATTGTTGATCGGGTGACCCTCGCCCGACTGGCGGTCCGAGCGCACGATGCCTTCGGGGCCATGATCTCGCCGGTACATACTCGATTTGATGGGGACACGGTCTTTCTCGTTGCAACCGGGACAGCCGGTGAATCCCAGGACGAAGCTCTCGGCGAGGCAGTGTTCCTCGCAGTTGCCCGGTCGATCACAGCAGCTGTGGCGAGCAGTCGATGAGGGTCTTGGAGGGCGTAGAGTAGTGGCCACATGTTTGTGATCACTACACAGGATGCTGCTGCAACTATGCAGGTTGGACGGCGGTTGGCGGCTTTGGTTCGCCCTGGTGACGTCATCGCGTTGAGCGGTGCCCTCGGAGCCGGCAAGACGACATTTGCGGCCGGACTCGGAGAGGGCCTCGGGATCGACGAACCGGTAACGAGTCCTAGCTTCGTTCTCGTTCGATCGTATCGGTCCGGATTCACGCCCCTCGTTCATGTCGATGCCTACCGCTTGTCCAGTCTCGGGGAGTTCGAGGATCTCGACGTCATAGACGAGGCAGCAGACGGTTTGTTACTCATCGAATGGGGCGACGCAGTGCTCGGCGTTCTCCCAAATGATTATCTTCAAATCCACCTGGAAGCCGATCCGGCTGATGACGAAACCCGGACGATTACGTTCCACCCGAACGGCGGATGGACGAACCGACCTCTTGAGGAAGTGACCGAATGAAACTTCTGGCGATCGAAACCGCCACTCCCGCGGCGTCGGTAGCGCTCGGCGAGGGGCGCGATGTTGTCGCGTCGGCCCAACGGGTTGATCGGCGGGGCCATGGATCGTTCCTGGTGTCAGCCCTCGATTTCTGTTTCGACCAGGCCGGATGGAACCCCGGAGATCTCGATGCCATTGTCGTCGACGTAGGCCCGGGCCTTTATACCGGGATCCGGGTTGGACTGGCGACGGCCCAAGGGTTGGCTGCCGCGCTTGGCATTCCGCTGATCCCGGGTTCTTCGCTCAACGCTATGGCTGTTCGGGCGGCGACCGGGCGGCGTCACATCTGGTCCATCGTGGATGTTCGTCGCGGGGAATTCGCCGTCGCCTCCTATAACCCGGTCCCTGGCGGAGTTGTCCGGGACGGCGCCAGTCAGCTCGTTCGCCCCGATCAGCTTCGGGCGATGATTGACAGCGATGCCAAGGATTCGCTGATGGTCGGCGATGTCGAGGGCCTGCCGGAAAGTTTCTTCAATGGACTGCACCGGACCAGGCGTGGGCTGCCACGGTATCCTGCTGCCGAAGCGTTGTTGGAGTTGGCGGTGCCGAGGGTCAACGCCGGAGAGTATCCGCATCCATCTGAGCTTCGGCCGTTATATATGCGTGAGCCTGACGTCAAGATCGGTTGGGAAGAACTACGCAAAGAGGGCCCATGGTTCGAGTCGGCCTGACATTTCGCTCGATGACGGTTGACGACATTCCTGCGGTAACCACGCTGGAGCGGGCGACCTATCCGACCCCGTGGTCCGAGCAGGTGTTTCTTGATGAACTTGGCCAAGCCAATCGGATCTACTTGATTGCGGAGGACGAGGGAGTTTTGGCCGGCTACGCAGGACTGATGCTCGTTGGTGAGGAGGCTCACGTCACCACTGTGGCTGTTCATGATGCCTGGCGTGGAAGGAAGGTCGGAACGGGTCTCATGATCCGCCTGGTCGATGGGGCGATCCATTCTGGTGCGTTGCATCTCACCTTGGAGGTGCGGGCTTCGAACGTGATCGCCCAAGACCTGTACCGGCGGTTCGGCATGGCTCCGGTCGGTCTCCGAAAGAACTATTACCAAAACGAAGACGCGCTCATTATGTGGGCCCACGACATCGGGAGCGCTGAATACAGCGAGCGCCTGGCGACGATCCGGGAGGGTCTCAGTGCTTGAACCGACGGTGCTGGCGTTCGAGACCAGCTGTGATGAAACTGCCGTAGCGGTCGTACGCGGTCGCGAGATATTGTCGAATGTTCTGTCATCGCAGACCGATTTACATTCACGATTTGGTGGGGTCGTGCCTGAGGTCGCTGCCCGAGCCCATGTTGAGTCGATTCGCTCGCTGACACACCAGGCGCTCGCTGATGCAATGGTCCATCCGGACGATCTCGACGGGGTAGCTGCCACGCAGGGGCCCGGGTTGGTTGGAGCTCTCCTGGTGGGTTTCTCGTTCGGGAAAGCCACCGCCTGGGCACGTCAATTGCCGTTTGTTGGCGTCGATCACATGGAGGGTCACCTGTTTGCCCCCTTGCTCGATCACGAAGGCTTCGAGCCGCCTGCCGTGGTGGTTCTTGCCTCCGGCGGACATAGCCAGCTGGTACACGTCAAGGGTTGGGGTGACTATCACGTTCTCGGCCAAACCATCGACGATGCCGCCGGCGAAGCGTTCGACAAGCTGGCCCGCTTCATGGGGCTTGGCTATCCCGGAGGTCCGGCAATCGACCTGGCTTCCGAAGGTGGCGACCCCGCGGCGATCGCTTTTCCGAGAGCCCTACCCGACCGGCCGTTCGATTTCTCGTTCTCCGGGTTGAAGACCTCTGTGACGACGTATATCCGCAAAGCCCAGGACGCCGGGACCCTGCCCCCGTTGGCCGATGTGGCTGCGTCCTTGCAAGAGGCGATTGTCGACGTCCTCGTTGCGAAAACCTTCAAAGCGGTAGAGGCAACCGGGGTCGATCTGGTTGGGGCCGGTGGGGGAGTCCTGGCGAATCGTCGTCTTCGTGAGAAGCTGGCGGCTGAGGCCGATCGCAAAGGGATTCGACTTATGCTTCCGACGCCCAAGTTGTGTACCGACAATGCTGCCATGATCGGGGTCGCCGGTGCTCACTGGCTATCCAGGGGCTCGTATTCGGCTTGGGATTCCAACGTCGATGCTTCAATGAAGCTGTAGGTCACTACCGGTATTGTCCCAAGGCCCCCGGTAGCTCTCGATTAGGTGGTCTGGCTACCGTGGCTGCGCGTGATCGCGAGCCCTTGTGTGGGCTCGAGTTGGACTACCTCTGCAATCGGCAAAGCGCGCAACCGAGGACACACCGATCAATTGAGGTGTGGCGGTCGCGAAGATTCGAAGGCTGTCACAGGACAGCTGAACGGACCCAATGGGGTGCCCATCCTGGGCTGGATTATCGGGTTGCGAGGGAGAAGATTCTGTGGCTGGAGTGGTTAGGCGGCTTTGTTAGCCGGCTTGGTTAGCCGGTTTGCGGGTTGGGGGCTCGGACGGGTGGGGCGATAAACCGCAGCCGGTGAGGTGGTGAGGCGGGATCTATGGTGAAGCCTCGTTGGTGGATGGTGACGTGGTGGTGGCGTGACCTTCGGTCACGTTGCAGAACGGCGGGCCGTTCTGCCGACGGACCGGCTGTGCCGGTCCGCTACCAACAGAGGGTGACGAGGTTGTTGGCGTCGGTTGGGCCACCGT
>JAHEDI010000006.1:0-102740 GCA_024641305.1 bacterium
TCGCACATGACCTCCGGCCCGGTAACCTTCCAAAATGGATATCCTGCGATTTGGCGTGCTCGGTGCGGCCCGCATTGCCCCCGGGGCACTTATCAAACCAGCCCGAAACATCGATGAGATCCAGGTCATCCGAATCGCCGCCCGCGATCGCGACCGGGCTGAAGCATTCGCGAACGAATACGACATCCCAAACGTGAGCGGGAGCTACGACGACCTGCTCGCAAGCACCGACATTGACGTCATCTACAACCCGCTCCCAATGTCGCTTCACGCCGAATGGACTATCGCCGCTCTCCGGGCAGGCAAACATGTTCTCTGTGAAAAACCGCTGGCCGCCAACGCTCGGGAAGCTGTCGAAATGGTCCAGGTTGCCGCTGACGAAGGCCGAATCCTGGGCGAAGCCTTCCACTATCGGTACCACCCGTACTTTCAAAGGGTCCTCGATGAAGTGCGAAACGGCCAGATCGGAACCGTTACCCACATCGACGCGAACTTTGCGGTGACGGTCCGCCAGCCGGATCTTCGCTGGGACTACGCCACGGCCGGTGGATCCACCATGGACCTCGGTTGTTACCCAGTCAGCTGGGTGCGCCAGGTCATGGGAGAGGAACCTTTCGTACGCTCCGCGAGGGCTGTCGTTGGACCGCCCAACATCGACGCAGAACTCGAAGCAGATCTGGTTTTCCCATCAGGTGCCACTGCCCGAGTCTTCTCGTCTATGGAGTCAGCCGAGCGCAAGATCAACATGACCATCACGGGAACCGAAGGATCGATCGTTGCGGACAATCCGCTCGCTCCCCAAAACGGAAACCTGCTGACGATCACGACCGCCGGAGGAGTGACTTCGGAGTCGATCAACACAGGGGTGAGCTACGAGTACATGCTTCGCGCTTTTGTGGAGCATGTCAACCATGGCGGACCCTATCCAACCCGGGGCGCTGATTCGATCGCCAACATGGCAATCATTGACGCCATGTACGACGCGGCGGGTCTCCCCCGCCGCGGACTCGGGTGAGCGCAAACGCCACCCGCCGAAGCAAAACCACAGGACACTTCGAACGGGCACATCCGCGCCGTCGGCCGGGTTCGACTTCCACCCTGCTGAACAAGCCGTCGGAAATTGGCATGCGAGTCCCACCCCGGTTTGGTTCATCTAACGGCACTCCCATTGCCGGCCGACCTTGTCCTGATGGAGCAGTAAAGTTGACGGAGAGTCAATTCGGCCAAACACTCGCGGAGAAGAGCCCATGTTTACTGTCAATTCTGGTCTTATTGGCCGACTTGGAATCCCATCACAAGCCCTGGCAAATAGAACAGCTTTGGTAACCGGCGGCGCACGCGGCATCGGTGAAGCAGTCGCCGCAACAATGGCGGCACTCGGCGCTCAAATCGTGATCGTAGACATCCTCCCCCTGGGCCAATCGGTCGTTGACGCAATTGTCAAGGAAGGCGGGGCGGCTCACTTCATTCAGTGCGACTTGAGTGATGTCGACGATCTCATGTCGATGCTCCCCCGGGCGGTATCGGCGTTCGGGCAGATTGACATTCTCATCAACGATGCTCTGCACTCCAGCATGTCCCCGATTGTTGATCTGTCGTTGGAGGAGTGGGAGAAAACGTTCGCCACCAACGCTCGAGCACCCTTCCTGACGATCAAACATCTTCTGCCGGCCATGCTCGAGCGCCAGAGTGGAGTCATCGTCAACGTCATTGCCTACGAAGGCACCCCGTTGGCGGCCGCCTATGGAGCGACCAAAATGGCGTTGCGTTCGATGGCCGTCGGCACCGCACGCGAGATTGGAAACGATGCCGGCGTGTCCGTGTTTTCGTTCCTACCCGGCATAGTCGATACCCCGTTGATCCGGGATGTCATCCTGCCTCAGGCTATCGCGACAATGGGCATCACCGAGGCTGAGGTGTTGCCGATCATCGCCCACAACCCGGGCTACGACGGCTTAATGCCGGTCGATCATTGCGCGACCGCATTGGCTTACACCATTGTCCACGCCCCTGAGTACCACGGGCAGGTGGCTGACCCGTTCGAACCCCTGGACCGGATTGGCGTCATCCAAATGCCGCGAATCGACCCCGGCACCGCCACCGAGGACGGCGTCGATGTATCGGGGCCTTTATCCGGGCTGTACATCAAACAGTATTTGAGTGATGTCACGTCGTTGAACAAACAACTCGAGAATCGAATCGATCTGCGGACCCGGGAAGTAGAACAGGCCCGCCGCCGATCAGAACAGCTCCTACTGAGCATCCTCCCCTCTCCGATCGCCGAACGCCTCGAACACGGTGAAGTGATGATCGCTGACCACTTCGATGACGTCACGGTCCTGTTCGCAGATATCGTCGGATTCACACCGTTGTCCTCCGGTCTACCCCCCCAGCGGGTCGTAGAACTTCTTGACGCCGTATTCTCCGAATTCGACCAGATTGCCGCTCGTTATGAGCTAGAGAAGATCAAGACCATTGGCGACTGCTACATGGCCGTAGGCGGAGTTCCCGAACCACAAGAGAATCATGCCGACCGGGTGGCGAATGCGGCGCTTGAGATGGTTCCAGCCCTCGTCCAACTCGGCCGAAGGATGGACCTTCCGTTATCGCTCCGGATCGGCATGAACAGCGGTGGCGTAGTGGCGGGAGTTATCGGCCGCCAGAAGTTCATCTATGACCTCTGGGGCGATACGGTGAACACGGCTAGCCGTATGGAATCCCACGGTCTTGGTAACAGGATTCAGTGCACACAGAGTGTCCGTGAACGACTCGGCAACCGCTATATCTTCGAGTCGCGTGGGGACGTCGAAATCAAAGGAAAGGGCATGATGCCAACCTTCTTTCTCAACGGCGTCTCCTAGCCCAAAACCACAGATTCTTGCTCCGGCGCCATTACCAGAGAACCACCCGCCGGTCAGGTAGATCGATGGTGGCGGCGATCCGCGGTTCCCAAGCCTTGCGGGTACTCACGGCCAGATTCAACGCCTTCACGACCCTACGAACATCGCCCAGTTCGGCATCTTCGATCCGCAAGTCAACGAGGGAGGCGGACTGCTCCAATTGGCCGGCCGGATGGGGCGTATCAAGCCAGTTGATGAAAAATGGAAGCGAACCTGCCACGGGAGGAGTGAGCTGCCACCGGAGCAGGTCACCCTTGGGAGTTCGCCGGGTCATCTCGACCGGAGGGCCGACCACCACCGGTTCGATGGCTCTTCGGGTGGCATTGATGTCAGGGACGGCAACTGCCCACGCCACCAACCGCGGGCCTTCGAGAACGTCGATGTCGAATGGCCTGGAAAAAACGGGATCGGGCTGAGTCGCGTCGGGCCCGATGATCTCAAGGTAGGTGGATCGCCCGAGACCAATCAGTCGATTGGCCGTCCCAAACCCAACATGGCGCCCACCCTCAACAGAGACCAAACCAAGAATGGACTCCGCCGACTCGGTGGCCGCCACCAGGTCAGGACCGGCGAAAACGAGATGGTCGATCACGTGACCCGCTCGTACGTCCGAAACGTGAACGCATACTCATGGCGGTCATCGGCCGGGTGCAGGTCTTCATGGACCAACGCCCAATTTTCCCAATCGACATACGGCATGTACACATCACCATCCATCTCGGTGTGAACCACCGTGACTTCCATCCGATCAGCATGGGCCATCAATTGGTCGAAAATATCAGCCCCCCCGATACAGAAAACGGGACCCGTTCCACAACGGGCCAACGCGCCGGCCACCGACGACACGACTTCGGCCCCCTCCGCACGAAAGTCACCGTTTCGCGTGACGACAATATTCAGACGTTTCGGTAGCGGTTTGATCCACAGGGAGTCCCAGGTGCGCCGTCCCATGACCACCGGATGCCCGACGGTCAGCCGCTTGAACCGTGCCAGGTCGTCTGGCAGTGACCAGGGGAGCCCACCATCGAGACCGATCACCCCATTCTCGGACATCGCCCAGACGAGGACCAGTTCCAGCTCCGGTTCGGACTCACTCACACGGCCACGGGGGCGGAAATGTGCGGATGGGGGTCGTAGTCGACGATAGACACATCATCGAATGTGAAGTCTTCAATCGAAGTGACCGTCGGGTTCAAGATGAGCTTGGGAAGAGGGCGGGGCGGACGCTCGAGTTGCGTCCGGGCTTGCGCAAGATGATTGTCGTACAGATGGGCATCGCCCAGGGTATGGACAAAATCGCCTGGCTCAAGACCGGTTACCTGGGCGACCATCGCTACGAGGAGGGCATACGAGGCGATGTTGAACGGGACGCCGAGGAAAATGTCGGCCGAACGCTGATACAGCTGACAGGACAGGCGACCATCAGCCACATAGAACTGGAACATCATGTGACAGGGCGGCAACGCCATCCGGTCCAATTCGCCGACATTCCATGCATTCACAATAAGACGGCGGCTGTCTGGATTGGCCCGGATCTGACTGATGACGTTCGTGAGTTGATCGATCACCCGTCCATCGGGGGTCTCCCAGGAACGCCACTGCTTTCCGTACACCGGCCCGAGGTTCCCATCGTCGTCGGCCCACTCATTCCAAATCGAAACGTTGTTGTCCGTGAGATACCGAATGTTCGTGTCGCCGGAGATGAACCACAACAGCTCATGAATGATGGACCGCATGTGCAGCTTCTTGGTGGTCACCATCGGGAACCCGTCCGAAAGGTCAAACCGCATTTGGTGACCGAATACACTGCGGGTTCCGGTGCCGGTCCGGTCGGACTTTACGGCACCCTCGTCGAGAACATGACGCATGAGATCAAGATATTGCTGCACAAACCCGATCATAACCGGGCGAGTTACCGCCGCAGCTTCTTAAGACGGGTCGAAAGAGCCCGATGCCTGAAACCAGATTCAATCAGGCCTGACGCGGCAGCTTGGGTGCCTTCATCGACGGATGCTTGGCAAAGTTCGGCGTCGGAGGACCAGCCGCCGCCATGATCTTGAGAAGCTCTTCGATCCCTCGATCCATCTGCGGGTCGATCCCGGCCGCGTAGTCTTGCGGTCGGATGTGGACCTCGATGTCCGGATCAGTACCGTAATTCTCAACCCCGTATCCGACGTCCTCGAACCATGAGCCATACTCAGGTTGCGTGGTCATGGTGCCATCAACCAGCGCCTGTTGAGGCCAGATCCCGGTGACCCCACCCCACGTGCGGGTGCCAATCAGTGGGCCGAGACGGTGGATCTTGAACGTATGTGAAAAGATATCCCCGTCGGAACCAGCGGATTCATTGGTGAGCGCCACCATCGGACCCGCCGGCGATCCATACGGAAAGCCAGCTGGCTCATTCCAGCGAGTGACCCGCCAACCCAGTCGCCGGCGGAGAAGTTTCTGAAGGAGCAACTGGGAGACGTTGCCACCCCGGTTATACCGGACATCGACGACGATCCCATCCTTATCGACGGCCTGAAGAAAGTTGCGATGAAACTCGGCGAACCCACCGACCCCCATGTCGGGGATGTGAATGTAGCCACCGCGACCGTCGGTCTTTTCCAGGACGTAGTCACGATTGGCACTTACCCACGTGCGATACCGTAGAACGGTCTCAGACGCCAGAGCCGTTACCGCTACGCGATGCGATTTGCGAGTCCCCCGACGAACCTCGACGACGACCGGCTTGTTGGCTCTATCGGCGAGAGCGGCTTGTACGGAATGGCGCCGGTCGATCACATGGCCATCGACGCTTACGATCCGATCGCCTTGCGCAATGTTCAGCCCCGACCCACCCAGTGGCGACGTTGCAGCCGGATCCCAGGGGTCGCCACCAAGAATCCTGGTCACTGACGTCACCCCACGAGCGGTCACATCGATATCGACTCCCAACGTTCCCTGCCGGTAGGTGGGTTCCGGGCGATAATCGCCGCCCATTTCATAGGCGTGTGACGTGCCGAGCTCTCCCTGCATCTCCCACAGGAAATCCGAAAACTCCGACCGGGACCCGACCCGGTCCACCAGGGGAAGATACCGTTTGAGAACTCCTGCCCAGTCGACCGATGCCATGTCGGGACGCCAGAAGTATTCACGCTGGAGGCGCCACGCCTCTTTGGCCATCTGGCGCCATTCATCCGCGGGCACGACCTCCAACCGGACCCGGTCAAGGTCGACGAGACCAGACTCACGACCGGGTTTTTCCGGCCCGTTCTTCTCTCCGCCCTTCCAGGCGACCGGCACGACTCGCAGTTTGTCGCCAGAGAGTATTCCCAGCACCTTCCCGTCGGGCGACACGGTGACGGCGCTCACGCCCTCGGTGACCGTTTCCACCTTGTTGGTGGACAGATCGTATGACTCGAGCTTTCCTTCCGGCACCGGAGACGGTAACTGGCCAATCGTGCCGCTCAGCGGGACCGACGTGAAAAAGGCCCGGCCACCGGCTCCCACTACCTGGCGGTACCGTCCATGTCGAACCGGTAACGCCACGATTCTGCGTTCGATGTTTGCGAACGTGATCTTGGTTTCCGGTGGGCCGTCGTCCTTCTTGGCGTCGCCCTTGCCGTTCCCGGTCGCAGGCGGTGCTCCGGGAGCTCGAACCTCCACCATATCTTCATTAGTCGGCGACAACGTTTGATCATCCAAAACGATCAGGTGAGGCTTGGTAGTGACCGGGAACCCGTAATCGTGCATGAGGGAATCGGGGACCGGATCGTAGGTGCGGCTCGACAGGAAATAGAGGAACTTGCCACCGGGATCGAACGATGGATAGCCATCCTGATGAGCTCCATCCGTGACCTGATGAACCCGTCCAGACCGGGCATTGGCGACGAACACGGCAGAAAGATTCTCAGTGATCGATGCTGCAAAAGCCACCCATTTGCCGTCGGAACTCCAGGCGGTGCCGTGCAACCACTGATGCCGGGAGCGATACAGCACACGCGAGGTGCCCGTTTCAAGATTGAACAAGATCAGCTCATGACGATGATTCGAAATGAGTAGCCGATCGGCCCCAGTTGGAGCCACCATGATGCTGCGCGCCCTCCCGAAATCTCCTGCGTGATACTCGACGTTCGTCGATCCATCAGCCGCACTCACCACCAACCGCTCTTCTCCACCATCATCGGTAACGGAGATAACCCGCTTTCCATCTGCCATCCATGTCGTCAACCGGTACCGAATGGACGAATCCTCACCATGACGAACCGGCGCCCCTCCGAACGCGGGCATGGTGATGGCCGTGCCACGAGAGACAACGGCGAGCGAGTGACCTTCAGGATGCAGATCCACCGATTCCAACCCCTTGGAAGCTGGGACAAACCGTCGGTTGAGTTGCGGCCGCGCCGATGGCACGGTCACCGCTATCCGATTGGACTCCCCCAACTCGGGGTCGAACACCCACAAATCCGCCCCTGAGTGATAGACAATGCGCTGGCCGTCGGTCGACGCGAACCGGGCATAGAAATCCTCATGGTGGGTATGGCGTTGAATATTGCGGCCAGTAGGGGTGACGGAATAGATGTTGCCGTGGCCCTCGTGATCAGAGATAAAATAGATCCGGCGCCCGATCCACATCGGATCGGCCAGGTTCCCATCCAACTTGACGAGCGGCGCATAATCGCCGTCGCCTTTGGCATCGACCCACAAGGTCCCGGCCCGTCCGCCCCGATATCGCTTCCACCTCGCCGGGTCCAAAGAGTTGCGGCCGAGCACGACGCCTCGCCCTCCCTGGCTCATCGCCCTGGCAGGGCCGACGTTCCAAGCCGAGGACGGGGAACCATCAAGGGGAACGGTGTGAAGATGCATCGCTCCCGCAAAAGGTTGCTGCCAATCCGTGGCGACAATCAACGATTTGCCATCCTTGGACCACCCGACGCAATGGCTCGTAGCTCCCCAAAACGTGACCCGTCGTGCCGAGCCGCCCATAGTGTCCATCACGAATATGTCTGTTTGGCCTTCGTCCTTGCTGGTGTAGGCCACCTGCGATCCGTCCGGAGAAAGGCGTGGGAAGATGACTGATCCAGGGTTGGCAGTAAGACGGTGGGCCGGCCCACCGCTGGCGTCAACCGACCAGAGATCGTCTTCTGAGACGAAGACAATCGTGTTTCCGGCGATGGTCGGATGTCGGTAGTAACCAGAAATCACTGATAGCCCTCTCTACAACGAACATTCAGGCTAGTGGTCTGCGCCGGAAATGATCGGTCAGCGCCAGGTCCCGACCCGTGGGTGGCCGACGGGCCCGATATCTCGGTACGCGGCTGACGTGATTGACCTCCTACTGCCAATCACCGATGCGGGCGTGATCGTCAAGGTGCACTAGCTGATCTGAGCCATCAGCGCAGGTAGCTCGGTCAACGAACCGATGACCCAGTCTGCCGCCGAACCAACCGCCCGGTCATACCGGTCGAGGAGAACGGACCGGATACCTGCCGCCTTTGCTGCCTCGACGTCTGCTTCCTCGGAATCTCCAACCAACACGGCTTCATTAGGAGATACCCCGAAACGTTCAAGGGCATATTCGATGATGGCCGGATCCGGTTTGCCGACCCCGACGTCAACCGCCCGGACAACAGACTCGAAGCGCTCGGCGATTCCTAGCCTGGCCACATCAGCATTTCCGTTTGAAACGACTCCTAATCGCCATCCTGCCAGAGCGTCAAGAGCCGGCAAGGTGTCGTCGAACAGTCGGAGAGAGTGAGCTTGGTGGGAGAAGTACGAGGCGCCGAGTTCGGCGGCCAACCCGGCCTGGACGATTCCGACCTCTTCGAGGGCACGTTCAAACGAGGCCAGCCGGATCACCGCCATGTCCAGCACGCGCCCTTCCAGCTCGACGGCGACCCGATCTCGGATGGCAATCATGCGGTCAACGGTGAGACCGGCGCTTTCGCGCCCCGGAAAGGCGGTCCAGAGTTCCTCGAGCATGGCGTGCAACGCCTCCCTCATCGCCCCCTGAAAGTCCCAGAGTGTGTCATCGGCGTCAAACAGAACAACGGAAACCAAACCGATACCCCCTCAGCCCGTCCCGAATCGGGTCGTTTGGAGCGACTCAACCGTGGCGGTTCCGAGCAGGTTCAGGTTGTCATCCACCACCGGCAAGCTCGGTACGCCAAGCGTGCGAAGGCGATCAATGCCATCATCGACGGTGTCCAATCGGCCCAACGAAACCGGTTCTTTCATGCAGTCGACCACCCGGGGTCCGTCGCCTGCCATGAGCAACGACGTCCCTGTCACGCTGCCAATCAGGACTCCGTCCTCAACCACCGCAATCAACCCTCCTGCCATGAGGCGAGCTGCGTCTCCCGCCCCCATATACGGTGACACATATGCAGGTTCGTCCATCCCATGAAAAACCCGCCGGGGGGCCTCTCGAACCGCCACGGCACCGATTGACGACTTGGCAATGAGCCGGGCGCCCTTTCCGAAGAACTGACGCTGGAGGAAGGATCCGCCGGGAGCTCCCACCACGAGAAGGGTCCCGTCCCCCGTCTTCTCGATGACCTCCGAAGCACTGCCCGCCTGTAAAATCCCGGCTTCCACACCCGGAACCAGCGACACCAATCTCTCAACGACGTTCAGCGCCTCAACCTGACCCCCATCCGTCTCGTACGCACATTCCAGTCTGGTTGGTACAGCGAGAGCCTCCCCGAGACGATGCGCCACACGAGCCGCCAATTCCGAGTGGGGTCCGCCGGCGACCAGAGCTGCGACGGAATCGACCCGATCGAACGAGACATCAAATGGCACAAGAGTCGGGATGACTTCGAAAGACGCTGAAAATCGTTTGGACACAAGGATGTCTGCCCGGTGGCCAACAACGAATTCGGTGAGGTCACCTTCGACGCGCTGAGCGTCCGGATCGATGAGCGTGGCCAGCTCGACGCAACCATTCCCCCGACTCCAGACCGCTCGCAATCCCTGTGACACCTAACCAACTCCTGAAAAGTTTTGTCCAATCGCACCTAAACTGCGCTCGAAGTCATTAACGTGGCTGAGCACATGATCATTTCCGCACCAAACCAAACGCGCCAAAACGAACACAGGGTGGCGCTCACCCCCGACGCCGTCTCGTCCCTCATCGCGGACGGACACACCGTACACATCGAACTATCTGCCGGTACAGCTGCAGGATACCTCGACGAAGCCTACGTTGACGCCGGAGCCACCATGGTCGACAATCCATGGACCGCCGACGTCGTGGCGGTGGTGAATCCCCCCACTTCCGAGGCCCGAGCCAGCCTACGCAATGGCGCAATCGTGGTCGGGCTCCTCCGGCCGCTCGACGAACCGGGCGGCATCGCTCAGCTAGCCAAGACGGGCGTCACGGGCCTGGCGTTTGAAACACTCCCCCGAATCACCCGGGCGCAATCGATGGATGCTCTTTCCTCCCAGGCCACCGCGGTCGGATACCAGGCCGTTCTTGAGGCAGCCGACCGCCTCCCTCGATTCCTACCCATGCTGACGACCGCCGCTGGGACAATTCGACCAGCCAAAGCCCTGGTACTTGGGGCCGGAGTCGCCGGCCTGCAGGCCATTGCGACCGCCAGGCGGCTGGGAGCAGTGGTCAGCGCGTTCGACGTACGAAGTGCCGCTGCCGAGCAGGTCGAGAGCCTTGGGGCCAAATTTATTGAGGCAGTCACCGCTCCACAGGACGCCTCGACGTCCGGGGGCTACGCCAAAGAGCTGGCCGCCGATGAGCAGGCCATCATCGTGGCCAACCTCGCGCCCCACATCACCGACTCGGACATGGTCATATCAACAGCTCAGATTCCAGGACGACAAGCGCCAATTCTGATCACCGCCGAAACGGTCAGAGCTATGCGACCCGGGTCAGTCATCGTTGACACGGCCGCAGCGACGGGCGGCAACTGCGCCCTCACCAAGCCCGGGGAGACGGTAGTGACCCACGGGGTTACCATTGTCGGGGATCTGGACCTCGTCTCCCGGGTGGCCGGTGACGCTTCACAAATGTACGCCAGAAACGTCACCACGCTCCTGAAACTGGCCCTGGAGAGCGATCCAATCGATCTGGGCGATGAGGTGCTGGCCGGCTGTGCGGTCACCCATCAGGGAAAGATCACCAACGAGCGCGTTCGAGCCATGCTCGAGGAGGCCTAAGAAGACATGTTGATGGTGTCGATCACCGTATTCATTCTCGCCGCATTTGTGGGATTTGAAGTCATCACCAAGGTGCCTCCCACGCTTCACACGCCCTTGATGTCCGGATCGAACGCCATTTCCGGGATCACTATCGTCGCGGCCATCATCGTCTCGGGTCGGGCCGAAGGCGCACTGGCAACAACTCTCGGCGTGGTTGCGGTGATTCTCGCCACGATCAACGTCGTCGGAGGGTTTCTTGTGACAGACCGTATGCTCGAAATGTTCAAGCGGGATCCACGATGAACCAATCGCTCGAATCGTTCCTTTATCTGGTCGCCGCCGTGGCGTTCATCGTCGGACTCAAGCGATTGACCTCACCGGCGACGGCCCGAAACGGCAATCGTTTAGCAGCCCTCGGCATGCTGCTTGCCGTGATTACGACGCTGTTGGACTCGGGAGTTGTCTCACTCACCGGAATCATTGCCGGAATCATCGTTGGTTCGGCAATCGGGGTTGTCGCCGCTAAGCGGATCGCCATGACAGACATGCCCCAGCTCGTGGCTGCCTTCAACGGGTTCGGCGGAGGTGCCTCGGCATTCGTCGCCGCCACCGAGTTCATCCGCCATCCGGGCGCGATCGACACACGGATTTCGATCGTGCTGTCTGTCTTGATCGGCTCCATCACGATGACGGGCAGCTTCGTGGCTTTCGCCAAGCTTCAAGGCCTCGTTTCTGGAAACCCGATCAGCTTCAAGGGTCAGAAGTGGTTTGACAGCCTCATTGCTCTCGCCATCCTGGTGCTGGGCGTGTTGTTGGTGACCAGCCCGACCAGTTTGGTCTTCTGGGTACTGACCTTGTTGTCGTTGGTGATCGGCGTGACTCGGATTCTGCCGATCGGCGGGGCGGATATGCCCGTGGTTATCGCCTTCCTCAATGCTGCTTCGGGATTGGCAGCTGCGGCGGCAGGCTTTGTCATCGGGTCGAACGTGCTCATCATCTCGGGTGCCCTGGTTGGCGCCTCCGGGCTCATCTTGACCTCGATCATGGTCAAAGCCATGAACCGTACGCTGATCGGTGTACTCGCGGGCGGGTTCGGCGGAACCTCCGGTCCCCAGGCCGAGATCGGCCAGCTTCCAGTGAAGCGAGCTACCGCCGATGACGTTGCCATCACGCTGGCCTACGCCCGAAGCGTCATCGTCGTACCGGGATACGGACTGGCGGTCGCCCAAGCTCAACACGTTATGAAGGACCTCGCCAACGCCCTCCAGGAGAGAAATGTCGAAGTGCGGTTCGCCATTCACCCCGTAGCGGGCCGCATGCCGGGCCATATGAACGTGCTTCTCGCCGAAGCCGACGTCCCCTACGACCAGCTCTACGATCTCGAAACCATCAACCGAGACTTTGGCCGAACCGATGTTGCCTTGGTCGTCGGAGCCAACGACGTCGTGAATCCGGCAGCTCGTACCGATGTCAACAGCCCCATCTATGGCATGCCGATCCTCGATGTTGACGCCGCCACCACCTGCGTCGTCATAAAGCGTTCCCTGTCCCCTGGCTTTGCGGGCATCGACAATCCCCTGTTCTACCTGGAGGGGACCCTCATGATGTTCGACGATGCCCGAAAAGCCCTGAGTGACCTGGTGACTGCCGTCAACACCGTCTGACGCGTCCGACGGTGGGCGTGAGCTCGGGCCCTACTCGACGGGCGGGGCGCCCGGGTGCCACAACACCCGCAGCAACCCAACGGCAAAACCAGACGCCAGCAACGTAAGGCTGAGTGTCAGCACCAACCGGCTCCCGAACACCTCGCTCAAGAACCGAACCACCGACAGGTGAACGCCGATTCCGACGACCATCAACCCGAACAGAAGCGGGCGCGGAGCTCCGTTCGGTAGCGACAGGCGCTCGACCGGACAGGTCGCCACCCAGTACAAGACCCCGGTCGCCAGAACCGCAACCCCTAACTCGATGACCCAACCGGGGGCCACGACCATGAAGAGAATCCCGACGACCGCAGCACCAGCGACCAGGAATTCACGGGTTCGTCTCGAAAGCATACGGTCAGACTAGGGACGCCCCATTGCGTACAAACCCACCACCGGGGAACTAGGCTAGAAGGTGTTTCGACCAGGTGCTGTGGCGCTCACGGAGTGCTTCGGTTTCGACGGCGACCAATCGCCCCCGGTCAACCACCACCTTGCCGTTTACGACCGACCAGTCCACCCCGGTCCGATTTCCGAAAACCAGACTGGCTACCGGGTCCGCATATCCGGAATCAGTCAAATGGCTGGAGACGTCGATCGCAACCAGGTCGCACGCTTTTCCGACCTCAAGAGATCCGAGGTCGCTTCTGCCGAGGACTTCGGCGCTACCCCGGGTCGCCAATCGCAGGGCGTCCCGGCCCGACATCAAAGATCCGGCCTCCCCCACCCCGGGTGCCACCGCTAGTCGGGCAACCAGCATCGCCTGACGAACCTCCGCCAGCAGATTCGAGCTGTCGTTCGAGGCGCTCCCGTCAACTCCCAGTCCCACCGGTACGCCTTGTTGGCGGTATCGGGCAATCGGGGCAATCCCCGAGGCGAGGCGCATGTTCGACGTAGGGCAATGGGCGACCCCGGTCTTCGTCCGGGCCATCCGTTGCGACTCGTCAGAGGCGATGTGCACGCCGTGGGCGAACCATACATCGTCGCCAAGCCAATCGAGCCGTTCTGCATACTCAACAGGGCGCACCCCGAATCGTTCGAGGCAGAATTCTTCCTCGTCGATCGTCTCAGCGATATGCGTATGTAGTCTCACCCCCAGTTCCCTGGCGAGCGCGGCCGATTCCTTCATGAGTTCACCAGTTACCGAGAACGGGGAGGCCGGAGCCAGAACCACCTGTCGCATCGACCCGGGATCCGGGTCGTGCCAGCGGGCCACGGCCTCCTGGCTCGCTCGAAGAATGGAGTCGTGAGATTCAACGATCGAATCGGGTGGAAGGCCTCCCGATGCCTGGCCGAGGCTCATCGACCCGCGCGATGCCATGAACCGGATCGGCACCTGTTGAGCTCCCTCGAACTGATCGTCGATGGACGAACCATTCGGCCAGAGGTACTGGTGATCAAAGGCGGTGGTACACCCGGATAGCGCCAGTTCCGCCAGCCCAAGGGTGGTTGCGTCCCGCACGCTGTCAGGGGTCAGCCGGGACCACAGAGGATAGAGAGCCACCAACCAGGTGAACAGGTCGGCGTCTTGCGCCTCTGGTACTGCCCTCGTGAGTGTTTGATACAGGTGATGATGCGTGTTGATCAGCCCGGGCATCACCACCATGCCATCGGCGTCGATGACCAGGTCTGCCGTGTCAGGCAGGTCCGACGACGCGCCCACCTGGGTGATCAAACCGTCTTCGGCCAGCAAGCTGCCCCCGGCGATCTCAGTGCCACCGTCGTCCATCGTCACCAGGACGAGTGCATTACGGACGAGCAGAGTGCTCACTGCGAAAGTCCCTCCAGGACCCGGGACGGCGTCAAAGGGAAGCTGTCAAACCACACCCCGGTGGCGTCGTGAAGCGCCGCGATAACGGCCGGCGCGTATGGGAGATACGGCATTTCGGCCATGCCCCGAGCGGCAAATGGGCCGAGCGGATCGCCGTACTCGCCGATGACCGTATCAACCGTGCGGGGAATATCGCCGATGCCCGGGATCAGATACTGCGACAGTCGGGGGTTGGTGATCCTCCCGTCAACGCTCACCAACGCCTCTGAGAGCGTGTACCCGTGGGCTTGCACGATGGCACCTTCAGATTGGGTAATCACGAGCATCGGATTGATCGCCTTCCCGACGTCAACCGCACTCACGACCCGGTCAATCCGGATGTGCCCGGTCTCGACGTCGACCGACAGTTCAACCGCCTGAGCGACGTACCCGTATGAAAAGTTCGGGACGGTAGGGCCACCCTCCGGGTTAAGCATCTCCGTTGGCGGTGGCACGTATCGGAATTCCCCGATCGCCGGACGGTCGCCATTGAGCCAGGATTTCTGAGCTTCTTCGGCGGCGCCGAGAATCGAATTGCCTGCCATGAAAGTCATGCGAGACGCCGAGACAGAGCCCGAATCGCCCGTGGTGGCCGTATCTGAAAACACTGCGTGCACGGCTGAAACCTCCATGCCCAATGCTTCGGCCGCCATCTGGATGAGAGCGGTATGAGTTCCCTGACCCACCTCGGCGGCGGAGTGGAATAGAGTGGCGGACGTGGGGACCTCGCCATCTCCGTCTAGCTCGATTGTTGCCACACACCGTTCGGGGAACCCAAAGCTAAATCCGACGTTCTTGAATGCACAGGCGAACCCGCGACCGTGCCGGGTCGCCTCCGCCGAACCAGGCAGGGAGCGGAACGACCGCACCGGCGCATACGACGGGAGTACTCCGTCCCATCCAGCCCTGGTCGCACAATCCTCCACCACTTCACGGATCGAGACGCCGACCGGTAGCGGAGTGTGCGTGGCTCCCAGGTCGCCTTCGCCGATGAGGTTGAGACTACGCAATTCGACCGGGTCCATCCCGAGAGCCTCGGCCAGCTTGTTGATCTGCGACTCGGAGACAAAAGTACCCTGGGGTCCACCGAATCCACGAAAGGCGCCACCGGGGACCGAGGTTGTGTAGACCGCGTGGCTATCAACCCGGATATTGGGCAGCAGGTACGGACCGGCCAACGTCATGTGAAGATTCCCGAGCACCTTGTTCGACGTGTAGTTGTACGAGCCCGCATCGAGGTAGGCGTCGGCTTCGACTGCGACGATCCTCCCATCGGCGCTGGCCCCCCATCGGGTGGTCACCTGGGCGCGATGGCGTTTGTGATGGCCAACGATCGACTCTTCCCGCGACCATTGGGTTCTGATCGGCCGTCGCTCGCCTAGTGCGGCGCACTTGCGGGCCGCGATCGCCAGAACAATCTGCAAACTCATATCTTCCCGGCCACCAAATGCTCCGCCGATCGACGGATAGATGACTCGTATCTCGTCGGCGGGGAGATCGAGAGCATGAGCAATCTGCTCCCGATCCTCATGGGTCCATTGGCCGGCAACCTCAACGGTGATACGCCCCTGCTCGTCGACGTACGAGACCCCGGCTTCTGGCTGCAAGTAGGCATGTTCCTGATGCGGCAGTTGATAGGTGCCTTCGACGATCACCGCCGCCTCCGCCCAACCGGCTTCCACGTCTCCCTTACGGAATACGAATTGGTAATAGGCGTTGGTCGGTTTTCCGTTCTCCGGGTGGACCAGGGGCGCTCCAGGTGCCAGGGCGGCGTCGACGGTTTCCGCCAATGGAAGTTGCTCCCATTCCACATCGATCAAACCGGCCGCCTGCCGGGCGACGGCATCGGTCTCGGCGACTACTACTGCGATGTGATCGGCTTCCCACCGACTGACATCGGACGGCACGTCGCTGCGGCCCGTATCATCGATCCCGACGAGAACCGGCTGGTCGTTCATCGTGAGTCCGTACTCGTTGACCGGGACATCAGCCGCCGTGACGACGGTAATCACCCCGGCAACACCGCGAGCTGCCGAGACATCCATACGGATCATCCGGGCATGGGGCTGGTCCGAAAAAACCACAACCGCCGACAGCATCTTCTGACCCCGGATGTCGCCAGGATATACCGCCGACCCGGTTACCTTGGCTTGCGCATCGGTTCGTTTGATTGATTCACCAATCATGATCCAGCCTCCACCACGGCATCAATGATCTTGTAGTAACCAGTACATCGGCACAGGTTGCCGGCCAGACCAGCGATCACGGTATCGGCGTCGGGACTCGGAATCTCGTCGAGTAGCGAGGCGCCGGCCACGATGAAGCCCGGAATGCAATAGCCGCACTGGACGGCGAACTTGTCAATGAACGCTTGCTGAACAGGATGTAGTTCGGTACCGCCGATGCCTTCAACGGTGGTCACCGACGCACCTCCGACCGACGCGGCGGGAACCAGACAGGACATGACCGCCGCACCATTGAGCTGCACGGTGCAGGCACCGCACTCACCTTCGGCGCAGCCCTCCTTGGTCCCCGTCAGCGAGACCTCCAGTTCGGGGCCGGCCACGTCGCGGAGCCAATCGAGCAACGTCAAACCGGCTACGCCACTCGTCCCGACGGTGTGACCGTTGACCGTCGCCTGGCCGCCGGATGGACCATGTGCCGAGCCGCGCTCGCTCAACAAGACCAGCCGAGGAGCGACAGGCGGCTCCGCCCGTAGCGAGGCGAGGCCCCGCTCAACGATCACCCGGACCGCCTCGGACCGATATTTGGCAGTGGCTCGCACATCATCGATAGGGGTCACCGACGCCGCAGCCGCGACCGCGGTCCCGGCGATGGTGAGTTCGTCGAAGCGGGCGCCGATGAGGCCCTCCACCGGCGCTTCCACGATGGTCGTCGCCACCGAACCGAGGGCAATCTTGGCCGATTGGACAACCTCACCATCCAAGGCCACCACCATCGCAGCATGGACAACGGAGATGGCCTGGGCGGCGCGCAGACCTGCTTTGACGAAGACGCCGCGTTCATTTGCTCGGAGCGGACGAAAACTCAGCGAGGTGATGAGCTCATCGGGCATGCGAACGGACCTTCGCACGCCAGTGTGGAACTCCCCAAGGGGTACGGTTCTCTCGCCTCGTACCGACCGCAACGTCACTTCGCCATCGAGCACCCTCAATGCCGTGATGGTGTCGTTGGCAGGACTGGCGGTCGCCACGTTCCCAACCACGGTGGCTCGATTCCGCAATTGCGGAGACCCGATCTCAGCACAGGCTTCGGCCAATGGTCGAGCTACCCGCCACAGGATCGGCGAAGCCACAATCTGATTGTGGGTAACGAGCATGCCGATCTCGATCCTCATGTCACCAAAGATGATCTGATCGGCCTGGGCGACAGCCGACACATCGATGAGCAGTCCGACCCCTTCGTGCTGGTGGTGGGCAAACTCCAGAATGAGATCGGTACCGCCAGCAATGAGACGGGCGTCTGCTCCGTGCTCCGCCAGTAAGTCGACGACCTCCCCGATGGTCGACGGGCGCAAGACCCGTTTCGGGAGTGGACCGCGCCGTTGAACCTCATGCATCGTTGCGTCCGTTGTAGATGGGTGCCCCGCCAGCCGCATAGAGGTCGAGCACGGCTGCCGCTTCAGTTCGCATGACGTCGACCACTACCTCAATTCCCCGGGAAGCAAGGGCTCCTTGCCAGTCGGCAACTTTGGGGCCTTCGTCAAAGCCGATCGCTCTGGCATCCTCGTCGCGGGCCCCGGTCACCAACTTGCGCACGCCTGACCAGACCGTGGCGCCAAGGCACAAGGCGCACGGTTCAGTCGACGCCACCAATTCCATGAGCGGCAACCCTTCACCACCCAGATCGAAAACTCCTAGCTGCTGGTTCGCCAGGCCGATCGCTGTGATCTCTGCGTGAGCGAAGGAAATCGCGATCGGAACGACCCGGTTGACTCCGGGAGCGATGAGCCGCCCGGAATCCGTCTCAAAGATGGCTGCCCCGAATGGGCCACCCGTTTGCTCCACAACGTTGCGCCTGGCCAGCTCAATGACGAACGGCATTCTCTGTTCCTCAGAGAAGACGGCGCCGGGAACGGCTAGCTCGTCAACCCAGTCCGGCGCGTCAACAATGACTTTTCCCCAAGAACTCATGTACGTTCCTCCCTGGAATATGGAACCCCGAGGGCAGCCGGAGCACCCAGTCGACTTCGTAGCGACGAGGCAGAGGAAACCAGTACCAGCACGAGAATCGTCATGATGTATGGCGCCATGTTCAACAGGTTCGCCGAAATGGTGGTACCGGATGCCTGCAGCCGAAACTGTACGGCGTTGACTCCCCCAAAGAGTAACGCTCCTACGAATGCTCTGGCCGGTCTCCAACTGGCAAAAATCACGAGGGCCACGGCGATCCAACCACGACCCCCCGTGAGGTTCTCGGACCATCCCGGCGTGTACGCCAGCGACAAGTGTGCTCCACCGAGACCGGCGAGAGCGCCACCAACCATCGTGTAGATGTACCGGTACCGCAAGACAGGAATCCCCATCGCCTCGACGGTGGCCGGGCTCTCGCCCATGGCGCGCAGTTGTTGGCCAGGCGAGGTCCGGTAGATGTAGAACCAAACCAGCGGGATGAAGAGATACATGGAGTAGACAACCAGGTCTTGGGCGAACAACGCCTCACCGACGACCGGCAACGAACTCAGACCGGGAATGACCACATCGCGAAACCGTGGGCCCTGCAAACCAACCAGGGCACCGTGATCCGGACCCAGTCGCTCGCCAAGGAAACTTGCCAGTCCGGTTCCGGCGAGCGTGATGGCCAGTCCGGATACGATCTGATCGGCTCGCAATGTGATTGTGACAAACGCATGGAGGAGGGCCAGCAATGCCCCGATTCCCATGGCCGCCAAAACCCCGATCATCAGAGAACCCGTATGAAAGGCAGCGGCAAAGCCGGTCACGGCCCCCATGATCATCATGCCTTCGACGCCGAGATTAAGGATCCCGGATCGTTCCGTGATGGCTTCCCCGATCGTGGCATACGTCAGAGAGGTTCCGGCAAACACTGCAATCCCCAAAATGGAGGAGATGAGGTCAAGACTCATGCCATAACCTCCCCCCGCTCACGGCTGACCCGAATCCGGTATTGACTAAAGATGTCCCCACCGAGCACGAAGAACAGCATGACACCCTGCACCACCTGGGCGACCGACGCCGGGAGTCCCATCGTCATCTGGATTTGGTCCCCGCCGACGAAGACCGCCGCCAACAGGATGGATACAAGTACGATGGCCCAGGGTTGAAGCTTGGCGACCCAGGCCACGATGATCGCCGTGAAACCATTGTTCGCCGACAGTCCTTGCTGGAGCTTGTGCGAAATACCTGCCACCTCACCCATCCCGGCCAGACCGGCCAGGCCACCAGAGATGAGCATCACCAAGAGGATGTTACGAAACACCGAAACTCCCGCGAATCGGGCGGCTTCCGGGTTGTCTCCCAACAGGCGGATCTCGTACCCGGCCCGGGTCTTGGCGAAGAGCACCCAAACCCCTACTGCGGCGACCAGGCCGACCAGCAACGCCACATTGACCCGGGTATTGGAAAACCTGGGCAGCCACGTAAATTCAGGAAACAGCGCTGAACCGGGGAACCCGAGTCCCTCCGGGTCCTTCCAGGAAGTCGTAAAAAGCTGGGAGTACCAGAGAATGGCGATGTAGTTGAGCATCAACGTGACAATGATTTCGCTGACATTGAGATACGCCTTCAGGAGGGCCGGAATCAGCGCCCACAAAGCGCCGGCCAGGATGGCCGCCCCTCCCATGATCAGGCCATATACCACCAGGGTCTGTGGGATCCAGGGAGCGGCATCCGGAAGGAACAGAGCGACCGCCGAGGCGGCGATCCCTCCCATCACCAGTTGCCCTTCGGCACCGATGTTCCAGAACTTCATCTTGAAAGCCACTGCCACAGCCAGGCCGGTGAGCATCAGGGGGGTAGCCCGAACCAGCGTCTCGGATACGCTGTACACCTCACCACCGAAGATGTCGCCAAACGCCCCATCCCACATGGCGGCAAACGTGTCGATGGGATTCGCCCCGAACGCCAGCAAGAGAAGACCGCTGGCGACCAGCGCTAAAACCACCGATGCCACCGGAACCGCCCAGCTCAAATAGCGAGGAGGGTCGATGCGTCGCTCGAGCCTGAACCGGATCATTTGGCTGCCAGTTCGCCGGCCATCATCAAGCCAATCCGTTCCTTGGTGACGCCGGCCGCGTCAACGATGCCCATATTCACTCCGCCATGCAATACCATGACCCGGTCGGACAACACGAACAACTCGTCAAGATCTTCGGAGATCAGCATGATGGCCGCTCCCCTCCGACGCTCGGCAAGTAACGCTTCCCGAACCGCCTCGATGGCGCCAACATCGAGCCCCCGAGTTGGGTAGGCCGCAACAATGAGCGGGGTCACCCCACTCTTGGTACCTGCGTCAATCTCGCGCGCCAGAATTGCCTTCTGTTGGTTGCCACCGGATAGATTCCGAGCCGGAGTCGCCGCTGACGGAGTCGACACGGAGAACTTCTCGATGTATTCGGTTGACAATTCGGTGATCGCCCGCTTGCGCAGAAAGCGCCCGGAGGCGATCGGGGCGGACGTATATCGCTTCATGATGAAGTTGTCAGACAAAGGAAGGCCACCCGCCAGTCCCATGCCCAAACGATCCGCCGGGACATGGGAAACGCCGTGCCGAATGAACCCGCGCGGAGAAAGACCACCCATGTCGTCGCCGTGGAGCAAGATCCGACCAGCGGTGAGAGACCGGAGGCCAGTCACGCACTCGGCCAGTTCGAATTGGCCATTGCCCGCTACGCCCGCCACCCCAAGGATCTCCCCTGACCGAACCACGAATGAAAGATCCTCGATAGCTGGAAGACCCCGGCCGTCGTTGGCAGAGATCGCTGCGCAGTCCAGTACAACCGGTCCCGGCTCCTGGTCCTCGCGGTCCGAAGTGAACAGCACCTCCCGCCCGACCATCAGCTTGGCAAGTCCTGCCTTGGTGGCATCCTTCGTGTCGAGCGTCGCCACGTTTTTTCCCGCCCGCAGCACGGTGACGCGGTCGGAGAAAGCGAGTACTTCGTCGAGTTTGTGAGAAATGAACACAACCGCTCGTCCGTCGTTGGCGAGGTGACGGAGGGTGGCTCCCAATTCGGCACTTTCCTGGGGCGTAAGGACCGCAGTTGGTTCGTCGAGGATGAGGATCTCGGCACCACGATACAAGAGCTTGAGAATTTCAACCCGTTGTCGGAGTCCGACGGAGAGTTGCCAGATTTCCGCAGTCGGATCGACTCTCAGCCCGAACCGTTCACCAAGGGCCGCAACCTCGGTCTCGACAGCTTTCATGTTGGGAATGAACCCAACCCCTTCCACCCCGAGAATCACATTTTCGGCGACTGTCTGGTTCGGTACCAGCTTGAAGTGCTGATAAACCATCCCGATTCCCAAGCGGATGGCGGCGCGCGGAGAATGGATATCCACCTTCTGGAGCGGCTTGCCGCCAGTGGCCAACTCGATATGACCCTCGGTCGGACGGTACAAGCCGACCAGGCAACTCATCAGCGTCGACTTGCCTGCACCGTTCTCCCCCAACAACGCGTGGATCTCACCGCGGCGAACGGTGAGATCCACGTTTTCGTTGGCGATGACACCTGGGAACCGTTTCGTGAGACCGCGAATCGCGACTGCGACCTCACCTCCTTCCGGTTCCGATGTCATCCGTGTTAGTTCCCTATCCCGCCGGGATTTCCCCGACGACACCCTTGACGAAGAAGGACATCCCGAGCATGTCTCCGTCTTCCATGCAGGTACCTTCAGCAACCTGTTCGGTACCGGCCTGGTCGATGATGGGTCCACAGAAGACATCAAAGTCGCCTGCAATGATCTCGGCCTTCTTGGCTTCGACGAGGTCGATGGTTTCCTGAGTAACCGAAGGACCGTACGAGGCCAGGTCGACGACGCCGGTATCGAGACCGCCCCACCACGACTCGTCACCCTGATAGGTGCCAGCCCGAACTTCTTCGACCAAGGGCACATACTTGCTGGCCCAATTCCAAATCGGGGCGGTCAGCAGGGAATCTCCAACGAAGGACCGACTGTCCGTGTTGTAACCGACCGAGTAGGCGCCCCGATCGGCGGCGGCCTTCTGCGGTTCGGTGGTGTCCTGGTGCTGGGCAATGACATCGGCGCCTGCATCCAACAATGCTTCAGCGGCTTCCTTCTCTTCTGGTGGGCCGAACCAGGTGTTGGTCCAGACCACCCGAACCTCGGCGTCAGGATTGACCGATTGCACCCCGAGCGTGAAGGCATTGATACCCCGGATAACTTCGGGGATCGGGAATGCTGCAACGTAGCCGATGATGTTCGACTCCGTCTGGGCTCCGGCGATCATCCCGGTGAGGTACCGCGGTTGGTACATGCGGCCAAAGATATTCGACATGTTGGCTGCGGACTTGTATCCCGAAACATGCACAAACTGCACGTCAGGGAACTCCGCCGCCACAGTCAGCGTCGGATCCATAAACCCGAAAGACGTTGTGATGATGATGTCATTCCCGGCTTGAGCGAACTCACGAATGACTCGCTCGGCATCAGGGCCTTCCGGGACATTTTCGATGTAGGAAGTTTCCACGCCGTCAAGGGCTTCAACTGCCAGGCGGCCCTGTTCGTGGGAATACGTCCAGCCGAGGTCGCCGATCGGCGCCACGTACACGAAAGCCACCTTCGTGACCTCGCCGCTCGTCGTGCCGTTGGTGGTGTCGATTGCTGCCCCGGTCGTCGTGGTGGCGTCGTCGCCCCCACAGGCCGCCAGGGCGAGCAGTAGCGCTATCAGTAGGGCGCTCAGTCGTCCAAATTTCACGTTCATTCCTCCGTTGTCAATGTCAGATCATTTTTCGCTGCAGACGTCTGTTCAGAGACGTGCAAGCCAGACTGCCACACTGGCCTCGCACATAACGATTCAACGTCGGATTCATTTGTCGAAAGGGATCGGCCACCCTTCGTCCGCATGGAATATTTCGGCCAGTCGAGCCACATCCGCTTCAAAGCCTTCGGAGGCGGTGATGGTGAATCCACTCGTCGATCCCGCCACCAGAAATCCCTGGCCGACACCGGCGGCAAATCTGGCCGGATCAACATAGATCTTGGGCTTGATCTGAGCCGGGTCACCCACCTCCGGGCAAAAGACCATGCAGTTACCGCATTCATTGCATGCTTCGGCGAGTACGAAATATTGTTGCCGACCGGGAAGGTCCATCGACGCGGGGGTTGGCAGCCGGAAGAACGCATCGTTGGGGCAGACGGTCACGCAGAAGTTGCACGCGACGCATCCCCACATCTCAAGATTGTGATCGACTTGGCGGGGTAATTTCTCATTCCCTGCCAGGTGATACGTCGGGTTGAGGTCACCCGTCAAGATGGCGCTCATGTGAGCGTGGGCAGCCCCTCGAAATCCGGCCGCCCTTGCCTCATTCCAAACGTGGCGCCGCCAGGTGGCGAGCGAATGACAACCGGCCGATCGCATGTCATCGGCCAATCGGTTCAACATCGGCGCCAACCGGCCATATCCACCGGGTTTGAGAAGGTCGGAACAGACTGTCGCCGGACGCACCCCCATGCCAATCGCCTGGGAAAGGTTCTCTTTGTTGATTCCCGCTGAAAAGCTCACCTGGACGTCTCCTCGGTGACCTTCGACCATGAATGTATCGGGGAGCGCCGAGATAAGTTCGTCGAGAAGTGCCGTGGCCAGAACATGCAACGGTGGACCGGACAAATACATGGGATCATCGGGAAGGAAGTCCTTGTGATTCTCCACGACCAGGGTATTCGTCAGTTTGATGCCGAACTTGCGTCCCCGTTCTGCGGCATACGACCGCAACTCCTCGATGAGAGTCACCGCACGATCGAATTGCAGGTCATCGGTGAAAGACTGGCGGTTGAGCCGGATATGTTCGTAGCCAAGCTGCTGTTGAACGATCTCACAAACCCGCCCGAAGCCAAGCAACGTCGGGTTGAGCTTCACGATGACATCGAGACCGTGATGATCCATCAGATATTTGGTAATCGACTCGATCTCATTGGGAGGACACCCATGGAAAGTCGACAACGTCACCGTGTCGGCAATACGGGTGGGAAAAGCGATATCCCGTAGGTCATCGAACGACTCGGGAATCAGCGGCCGAAGCCGCTCGATCTCGACGGAGGCGTCCATCATGGACGTGATGAACGCTTCAACCTTCGGACTTGAGATCCCGGCCAGGTCGTAACCAACCGACATGTCGAAGACCAGAGGTCCGGGGTCACGCCCCACATGGGGACGGAGCGGGTCCCACTCTTTGAGGATATGGATCATCATCCACGCCTTGACATATTCTTCGAGCGACTCGTGGACCTGTAATTCCTGGCTCCACTCGATGTTGAAGCCAATCGTCTCCATATCGATGCACGGTCGGGCGATGTCCAGGTCGTCCATGACCTGGATCGTCTTGAGCTCGAAAAGGCGGGCACCGCCCAACCACGACAAGACAATGTTCTGGGCTAACTGGCTGTGCGGGCCGGCGGCCGGGCCGATCGGGGTGGCAGCCGGCCTGCCAAGGAACTCGAACGTGAGATCGACATCCGGGTCAGGTTTCCAGTAGCGAGCCGTCGGCAAATCAAAAATCCGGTTCCGGCTGGCAAATTCATGAGCGACCCGGCGCAACAGCACATCCAGCGGGAATGGGGTAAGCGGTGGAACCTTGGGGGCCATGATTTCCTCTCCTAAAGCCGGGCGTGGAGGCGGGCAGCCTGTTCGGATGCTTTGGCGCGAATCTCGACGGGATCGACCATGGTTGGAACCCCATCTTCGAGGACCACCTGGCCGTCGACTTCGACCCGGATGGGTCTGACCCCCGATGTAAACGCCAGATGCCAGGGATCCATCGGCTGATAAGACCAGGTAACCAAATCCTCTTTGGCTTCTGGCATGAGGTCCCAGCCGGTCTCAAGCCACGACCAGGCCGAGTCTGGAGAAGCGGTAACGTCGACCGACCGCTGCATGACGTAGGCAAGCCGGAACGATTCAATGACGTTGCCCCCGATCCCATCGGTCCCGAGAGCGACCGGGTTGCCAAACCGAGCGGGGTTGGCATACCCAACCGCGTTGTTCAGATTCGACATGGGATTGTGCAGGATCGTGCCGTTCAATTCATGGTCGGTGGGTAGGTGCACACAATGCGCCAGCAGCCACTTGTCATTCGTGAGACCTTCGAGCTTGGCGGGGGCATCACGATCTTCGGGCCCCTCACAGACATGTATATGGACGCCCACCCCCAACTCGTCGGCCAGGTCGGCAGCCGCGGTCAAGGTCTCCTGAGAACACGTGAACGAGGCGTGAATCCCGACCAGCCCGTTGCCGCCCTCGGAAATGAAGCGACGATTCTCTTCGATCCCCCGCCGCGCCCCATCGGGTCCGTGACGATCCGTCACACCATAGGCAGTAAGGGCCCGGACTCCCACCTCGGCGCAGGCCTTGGCAACCACCGACAAGCTACCTTCGATGGCGTTGGGAGATTCATGATGATCGATGATGCCGGTGGTTCCGGCTTCAAGGGCCTCGAGGGCGGCCAACTTGGCAGACCACTCGATCATGTCAAGATCCAGGGCGGTGTCGAGACGCCACCAGATCTGCTCCAGAATTCCCTGAAAGGTCGTGGCTGTCTTGGGAGGAGCAGGCATCCCGCGCGCCAGCGCCGAGTACAAGTGGTGATGGGCGCAGACGAGACCGGGTGTCGTATCCACTTAGCCGGCTTTCAGGCCAGTGATCGCCTGCTCGGTCATGACAAATCGACCGGTGAGTGCGTATTGATCGGAAGCCGGCTCCGGCGGATCCCGTCGACTTCGTAGAGGGCCTGGGAGACCGCGCCGGCGGTCGGTACGAGTCCGATTTCTCCGACCCCTTTGATCCCGAATGGTGCTCTGGGCTGAGGTGCCTCCACGAGAATGACTTCGATTTCGGGAACGTCCTTGGGACGAAGGATCCCGAGGCTGCGCAACGTCATGTTGGTCGGTCGACCGTCGGCGTCGGTTGGGAAATCTTCGGTGAGGGCATACCCGAGGCCCATATGAACCGCGCCTTCCACTTGCCCTTTACACAGCAGCGGGTTAACAGCCCGGCCGACATCGTGGGCGGCCACCACCTTCTCGATGTTTCCTGTTGACTTATCGGCGATCACGATTTGGGCCGCGTAGCCAAAAGCTGAGTGAAGTATCGGATTCTCGAGTCCATCGGAAAGCTTGTTCGTCCAATCGACCCGGTACTCGCCCTCGTAATCGATGCCGACCTGGCAGCCATCGGCTAGCGCCGCCTGGCAGGCAGCTTGCACCGACCCGGCCCCCATGAGCGTGCCCCGTGAGCCGGTCGTCTGACCTGCCCCGAGTTCCCGGGTGGTGTCGACCACCACCCTGATGCGGTTGGCTTCGATTCCGAGCTCCTCGGCGGCGACCTGCATGGCGACGGTGTGTACCCCCTGGCCCATTTCAGTCCAGCAATGCCGCACTTCGACGATGCCGTCTTCTTCGAAGCGGACGACCGCCCGAGCCACCTCGAGGAAGCCGTTGCCGAGTCCGGAGTTCTTGAGCGCCAATCCAAGCCCGACCGCTTTGCCGGCCGCCCTGGCTTCGTCATAGGGACCCTTGATCGCTTCCAAACAGAGTCGGACCCCGGTCGAACCATCATCCATGATCTGGCCGGGCCCCCACACCACTCCGGGTTCGATGGCATTGCGGCTCCGAATTTCCCAGCCGCTGATGCCGACCTGCTCGGCCAGCCGATCCATAACCCCTTCCATGGCGAATTGCGCCTGGTTGGCTCCGAACCCGCGGAATGCCCCGCACACCGAGTTGTTGGTCCGAACCGCGGTTGCTTTTACGTCGATGTTTGGCACAACGTATGGTCCGCTGGCGTGACCGGCCGCCCGTTCAAGAACCTTCATGCCGACCGAGGCGTATGGCCCAGAATCGCCGATCATGCGGACCTTGAGTCCGACCAGTTTGCCGTTCTCGTCGCATCCCGCCCGGGTCTCGATCCGAATCGGATGCCGCTTGGCATGCATGAAAAAACTCTGTTCGCGCGTGAGGGTGCACTTGACCGGCCGACCAGACAAGTAGGCGGCCAGGGCCGTCTGGGCCTGATTCGACATGTCTTCTTTGCCACCGAACGCTCCCCCATTCGACACCAATTCGACGGTGATCGATTCCCGGTCAACCCCGAGGACGGCGGCGATCTGGTCGCGGTCGTCCCAGACTCCCTGTCCACCGGAATACACGTGGAGTCCGGACCCGGCCGGCACTGCCAGGGTCGACTCTGGTTCCAGAAACGCCTGCTCTACACGCTGGGTCACAAAGAGTTCGTCGACAGTGAATGCTGCCCCGGCGAGGGCCTGATCCACGTCGCCCCGGACATACTCCGAGACCGAAAGCTGGTTTCCGTCCAAGCCCCACACGGCATCTTCGTCGTTGAGCGCCGTCATCGGATCGGTGATCGGTGTAAGCACGGTATAGGACACATCGATAAGGTCGGCAGCCTGGCGGGCGGTCTGCTGGTCCTCAGCGACGACAATCGCCAGGACATCCCCGAGATAGGAGGTTCGACCTCCCACCGGGATGAACACCGGCCAATCCTTATGGATGATTCCCACTCGCAGGTCACCAGGGACATCTGCCCCGGTGTAAATGGCGATCACGCCAGGCAACGCGTGAGCGGCTTGGGTGTCGATCGACAAGACATCGGCGCGGGCGTGGTCGGCTAGCCGGAGGGCCCCGTGCGCCATTGCGGGCACCCGCAAATCATCGACGTAACCACGATCGCCGAGGGCCAACGCTTCCGACTCATATTTGACACTTGAGACGCCGATGCCACCCTCGACGGCGACCGCCGGAATATCTACCCCAGATGCCAACAGTTCGATCGCCTCGACGATCCCGACATACCCGGTGCAGCGACACAGATGGGCGCCCAACCGTCCCTCGATGGTGGCGCGATCAAGATCCGGGCCCTTTTGATCGATGAGGGCTTTGGCGCGAACCAAAATGCCGGGAGTACAAAACCCGCATTGAAGAGCACCCTTGGCGGCAAACCCGCGCGCCAGGCGGTCACGTTCGTCCTCGTCGAATCCTTCGAGCGTGAGCACTTCTTTTCCGGCAGCCTTCTCCATCGAAACAAGACACGCCTGAATCGCCTTACCGTCGAGGAGAATCGTGCAGCAGCCACACTGGCCTTGTGGCGCACATCCGTCCTTGGCCGAGGTGATACCGACCTCTTCTCGGAGGGCGGCGAGAAGGTGGGGATGATGCATGCCGACCTCGATCGGCCGGCCATTCACGATCAGGCTGGCCTTTTCGGTGGTACGAACATAAACCGGGGTGGCGGTCATACCCCATCTCCGCTCCGGGCCACGCCGCGTTGTTCGGTGATCCGTCTGTAGGCGGCCGGTACCCGGTAGCGCTCGAAATCGAACAAGGTGGTCTTGTAAAATCGGGTGTGGTCAAGGTCAATTCTGGCGACGATCACTTCGTCGCCGGTGGTGATCGCCTGAGCGATGATTTGTCCCGATGGGGCAATGATGACCGACTGGGCGAGAGATTCGACCCCTTCTTCAAATCCACCTTTGGCAACTCCGACGACGTACGTCCCGTTCTGATAGGCACCGGCTTGCATGACGAGATGATTATGGAATGCCTGGAGCGGGTTCTGAGTGGGATCCGGGGCATACGCCAGGGGGGTGTTGTACCCGATGAGAATGAGTTCGACTCCTTGCAGGCCCATCACCCGATAGGTTTCCGACCAGCGCCGATCGTTGCAGAGCGCCATACCAACGATCCCACCGAAGGCCTCCGAAACGGGAAAGTCGTCGCCCGGAGTGAAGTAATGGCGCTCCGCATGCTGAAACTGGCGCCACGGTTCATGCTCGGCATGCCCGGGAATGTGCACTTTTTCGAACACGTTGACCGTTTCCCCATGCGGGTCGACCAGGTGATACACGTTGTGTCTCTGGCCATTTTCACCGAGCCGCGCATAGCCAAGCGCAAACCCGATCCCGAGCCGCCGAGCCTCATCCCACAAAGGCTTGGTGTAACGATTGGGCATCTCGCGCTCGTAGAAGTGGTCGGCCTCCTCAAGGGGCATGTGCCACCGCGGAAAGAACGTGGTCAAGGCCAGCTCGGGAAAGGCCACCAGCTCAGCCCCGAGCTCTGACGCATCCTGAAGCATCACAATCAAGCGATCAACCACCTCATCGCGAGAGGTGTCACGCTGAACCGGTCCCATCTGGGCTGCGGCGAGGGTCAGTGAACGGGACATGCCTGGACTATACCGGACCGGCCACACCAGCCTTATACAAAAGGTAAAGGTTTGGTGGACCCATGATCAAGTTTCCGTCAACGACGTAAAACGGGTGCCCGCCTCTCCTGCCATGGCAGCTTCAATGCGCGACGGCGACGTGACGATGGCCTCCGCACCGCCCGCGTCGAGAAAAGCCAGGATCGCACGGATCTTCGGCTCCATACTCCCCGCTCGAAAATGAATGCCTTCGCCGAGATAGCGACGGGCATCCTCCCGCGTGAGATGATCAACCCATCGCTGATCGGGTTGGCCGAAGTTCAGGGCTACCTGTTCGACCGAAGTCGATATGAGAAGGAGATCGGCCCCGAGCTCACTGGCGAGCAGCGCCGAGGCGTGATCTTTGTCAATCACCGCCGGCACCCCGACCAACGTCCCATCGGGGCCCGCTACTACCGGGATACCCCCACCGCCGGCGGCGATCACGACGTACCCCGCCTCAACCAGCCGAGCTACCGCGTCCAACTCCACGATTCGAAGCGGATGAGGCGATGCGACCACTCGGCGCCAGCCCCGACCGGCGTCCTCCATCACGTCCCATCCGTCAACGCGATGCCGCTCACCGGCCTCAGTCTCTGTCATGAACGCTCCGATTGGTTTGGCCGGATGTTCAAACGCAGGGTCGTCGGCATTGACTTCCACCTGCGTCACAATCGTGACGACCCGCTCAGGTAGACCCATCCGTTTGAAGTCGTTCAGAAGATTTTGCTGAAGCAGATACCCGATCGCCCCCTGAGTGTCCGCTCCGCACACCTCAAGCGGAACCTCGTGCAGTTCGCCGCGCGCCAATTCAGAACGCCGCAGGATGAAGCCGATCTGGGGACCATTGCCGTGGGTCACGACGACATTCCAGCCAGATGCCACCATGATGGCGATGTGATGATCGGTCTCGGCCGCAGCCAAGTATTGATCCTCCACCGACTGGTGAGCGGGGTCTGTGATGAGACTATTGCCTCCGATTGCCACTACGGCGATAGGCATGGTCCGCTCACATCGTCAAGGCCATGGCGGCCTTCTGGACATGGAGACGATTCTCGGCCTGGTCGTATACGACGCTGTGCGACCCATCAATGACCTCATCGGACACCTCCAGGTTCCTGTCGGCCGGGAGCGGATGCATGTAGATGGCCTTCGGATCGGCCATGGCGAGCCGTTCGGCATCAACCATCCAGTTCGTATACCGGCCGCTGATGTCGGCGGATTCCTCTTCGCTGACGGTGGTCAAAGCTCCCCAAGACTTGGCATATACGACGTCTGCTCCCCCGAGACCATCCTCGAATGACTCGACCACATCGAGGGTGCCTCCCGAGGCCCGGGCGTTGGCCGCAGCCTGGGCCATGATGTCTTCTTCGAGTGCGAACTCGGGTGGGCGGGCGAGTCGGACCTTCATTCCGAATCGCGTGGCCAAAAGCACAAGGCTCTGCGCAACGGAAATCGGCTTCTGATAGCTCGCCGCGTGGGCATAACTCACGTCGAGTGTCAGGTGTCGGGGATCTCCCTTCTTCTCCATGATCGTCATCACGTCGGCCAGTGCCTGGAACGGGTGGTAGCGGTCACACTGCATGTTGAGCACTGGCACCCGCGAGGCCTTCGCTACTTCGCGTATGTAGTTGTTGCCCACCCCCCAATCGACGTTGCGAATCGCCAGCCCGGAGGTGTATCGCCCCAGAATGTCTCCGATTTCCTTGGCAGTATCACCATGGGAGATCTGGGTGGATTTGGCCTCCATGAACATGGCGTGGCCACCCAATTGGGCCATGCCCGCTTCGAAACTCGCCCTAGTCCTGGTCGACGAGAAGAAGAACAGCATCGTCAGGACTTTGTCCCGCAACAACGGGTGCGGCTCACCCATCGCCTGCTGGAGCTTCAGATGTTTGGCGGCCGCGAACAACGTTTCGAGCTCTTCGACCGACCAGTCCTGGGTGGTAATCAAGTCACGGCCACGGACATCGGTGATCATGGCGTCGCTCCCAACACCAGCGCCAGCAGCGCCATACGGATCACCAGTCCGTTGTAGGCCTCTTGCCAATACCGGGCATGATGCGTGTCATCCACGTCGGTCGACAACTCGTCCATCCTTGGCAAGGAATGCAGGACGATCGACGATCGTTTCGCTTTGGTGGCCAGCAATTCGGCGGTGACCTGATATCGAGAATCTGTCGTACCCAACGAGTCACCACGCTCGTCCCGACTCTTGCCATAGTCGGCCTGGACAACCGGTTCGATGAAGATCACGTCAGCCTCGTTGACAACCTCCCCGACGTGCTCGGCTCTACGGAAGCTCAGGCCACGGTCTCTAACCGTCTTGAGCAGCACCTCATCGGGTTCCTCATCGTCCGGGCAAACGTAGATGAGCTCTGCGTCAAACTGGGTTAGCGCATAGGCGAGAGAGTGCATCGTGCGCATCCGCCAATCTCCGACCGCCACAAACGTCAGGCCATCGACCCGCCCCAGCTCGTTACGCACGGTGAAGAGATCGGTCAGGACCTGAGTGGGATGCTCCCCCCAGCCGTCACCACCGTTGATAACCGGAATCGAAGCCCAGCGAGCCATCTCGTGCGGTGCCCCGATCTGAGGGTGCCTCATGACGATAACGTCACCGTAATACTCCAACATGTGAGCGGTGTCCTTGATCGACTCTTGGTAGAAGTCCCCCGCTCGAGTCATCTTCGCGTCGGCGAATCCGGTCACCTGGCCTCCCAACCGCAACATCGCTGACTCATGGGCCAGGCGGGTTCTGGTCGAGGCCTGAAAGAACGCGCTGACGAGAATCTTGCCTGCGAGAAGATCAATAGTTCGTCGGCTTTTGGCGACCGGGTCGAATCGGTCGCCGGCTTCAAACACGGATTCAAAATCTGCCCGGCTGAAGTCGTCCAGTGACAAAATGTCACGTCCTGCAAATTCGCGCATGACTAACTCCTGGTCGTAGTCGCCCTACTGTGCAACCGTTGACCGAACGGCGCTAGTGGCATTTGTCATAATCGGCCGGAGGCCTCTCACGGGGGTACAATGCCTCCTTGATCAAGGAGCAACTATGTCGATGAACGTGAGGGCCGCCCTCGTCCAGTCCGAATGGACCGGTGACACGGATTCGATGATCGAAAAGAACATCGGGTACGCCCGGGATGCCGCCAACGATGGCGCTCAAGTTCTCTGTTTCCAGGAGATCTTCTCGGCCCCCTACTTCTGCACGGTGCAAGATCGCAGCTTCTTCTCCTACGCCGAGGAGATGCCGGGACCCACCACCGACCGCATGGTGGATCTCGCCAAAGAAACCGGAATGGTGCTTGTCGTCCCGATGTTCGAGAAGGTCGACGACGGGACCTACTACAACACCGCGGCCGTCATCGACGCCGACGGCAGCTTCCTTGGCAAATATCGTAAGAACCACATCCCCCAGGTGCAGGGGTTCTGGGAGAAGTTCTACTTCCGGCCAGGCAACCTCGGCTATCCGGTTTTCGACACTGCCGTAGGAAAGGTAGGCGTCTATATCTGTTACGACCGGCACTTCCCGGAGGGTTGGCGGGAGCTTGGTCTCAACGGGGCCAAGATCGTGTTCAACCCATCGGCTACCACCCGTGGCCATTCCAAATATCTCTGGCAGCTCGAACAGCCGGCCGCCGCCGTCGCCAACGAGTACTTCGTCGGGGCCATCAATCGGGTAGGCCCCGAGCCTGCCGAAGACACCGACTACTACGGCTCGTCATACTTCGTGGACCCTCGCGCCCGGCTCGTCGGAGAAGTGGCATCTGACCAAAAGGACGAAGTCATCGTCCGCGATCTCGATATATCGATGATCGAAGAAACTCGCAACTACTGGCAGTTCTTTCGCGATCGCCGACCCGACACCTACACCCAGACCGGGGCGATCTGAACCCGATCGACCGCCGATGGGCTCCTGGCACTATGGCGCGGCCGCCGCCAGCCCGGCCGTCAGCACGACAAAAAGGCCGAGCACCACTTGCTGGGCACCGACGATGGCAATCGCCGGCGGAGGTCGACGAACCAGCCACAGGTGAACGACGGCCAGGACCACAATCGCCGACCATCCGACCCACGGGACAAACCCGGCAACGGCACCCAAAACGACGACCAGCACGGCCAGAACCTGCCCGAGGTCGCTGACAGTCCGCTTATGAGGCTGTTGCTTGGCCCTGAGCAATTGAACCCGCACGAAGATCACGGCCGCCATCGATCTCGCCGCGATCACCAACCACAAACCGCCTGCCACCGACGGCGAAGCGCCGCCGACCAGACCAACGGCCGCCGCCACCGATCCAATCCCGATGGTCCCGGCCAACTCGGGTACGAGCCTACGACTGCGAGACCGGATGTCGTACCACCATTCAACGGCCACCAGCGGAGCAGCCACTGCGAGCGGAGCCAGAAATCGCAGACTTCGGCCCAGGGTAAGTCCAACCAATAAAACCGTCAGGAGGCCCGCTTCTGCAGCTGCCACCTTCCGGGCCAGAACAGTCCGGGGAAGTTCTCGCCGCCGCCGGTGGTCCACCATGACCATCTTCAACGGAGTTCGCAGCAAGAACCCGACCAGGGTGACGAACCCGAGCACAACGCCGGACCATGAGAACGCCACCAGAAGACCGAGCAGAACCGGTTCGATCGCAAAGGCCCAACCACCGTGCTCAGCGGGGATGGCAACCATCGCCAGCGTTGGCCGCGCGACTGCGGACATCTCGGGGCCAGGGACAGGGTCAGGAGTCACCCGGCAAGTCTACAAATACAATAGGATGTGGAACCTGGACCGCCAGGAGGTGAATCATCAACGCCGCTCTGAGAGGCCTTCCCAAGGCCGAGCTTCACTGTCATATTGAAGGAACCCTTGAACCCGAAATGCAGTTCGCTCTGGCGAGCCGCAACGGCCAAATCGGTCGCTATTCATCCGTCGAAGAACTCAGAGCCGCATACGATTTCACCGACCTCCAGTCCTTCCTCGATATCTACTACGAAGGGGCGGCGGCCTTAAGGACGGAGGAAGACTTTTTCGACCTCACCTGGGCGTACCTGGAACGTGCCGCTGCCGACGGCGTGCGCAGGGCGGAGATTTTCTTTGATCCCCAAACCCATACCGAACGGGGCATCAGCCTGGAGACGGTAATGAACGGGATCGGGGCGGCCCTTGATCGCAGCACCGAGTTGGGGATCTCGACCGGACTGATTCTGTGCTTTCTACGTCATCTGGGCGCTATCGAAGCCCTCGCTACCCTCGAACAAGCCCTTCCCTATCGCAAACGGCTCCTCGGAGTGGGCCTCGATTCATCCGAGAGGGGTCTTCCGCCCGAGCTATTCGAGGCGACGTACGACCTGGCCAGACAGGAGGGCCTTCGACTAGTTGCCCACGCTGGCGAAGAAGGACCACCTGCGTACATCTGGCAGGCACTGGACGTGTTGGGCGTCGAACGTATCGACCACGGTGTGAGCGCAATCGAAGACCCGGCCCTCGTCGATCGACTGGCTGCCGATCAAATTGCCTTGACGATGTGTCCCTTATCGAATCTGAAACTCCACGTGGTGAGTGATCTCGCCGATCATCCGCTCGGTCGATTACTCGACGCAGGCGTACGGGTGACCGTCAATTCCGACGACCCTGCCTATTTCGGTGGATACCTCGGCGCCAATTACGACGCCGTCGGTCGGGCGCTTGGCCTTGCGCCATCCGCACTGATTCAGCTGGCTCGTAACAGCCTTCAGGCGTCATTCCTACCCGAAGCAGACCCGATTTTTGCAGAGTTCGAGCAGGGCGTCGCAGCCTTGGAGTTGGTCGAATAACCAGGCGACCCGACCGACAATGCCGTGTTCGTTGACCCAAACGACCGACGCCACTCCACTCATCGGGTGGTGGGCGTACCGAACAGACTGATCTAGCCATTCGCGGGGATAGTCTGAAGTTCCCCTATCGTGGGTACACCTATGCAGCTTGACATCACTCCCGAAGCCATAGCCCTGGTCCGCCGGAAGGGCGGGGTCATGGCCATCGACTTCATCCCCCCGATCAGTTGAGGCGGAAAGCTTGAGGTGTCGGTCGACACCTACCTCAAAGGCAAGGATCTGGCCCCCTATCAACGGGTGGAGGTCGACGATGTCCAACTGCATGTGTCGCCGGCACTGTCGACGTGGGCAGATCGAGCCACGGTGACCGTCAGGTCAGGAGCGCTTGGTAAGAGGTTTGAGATTCTCGCCGACCATAAACACCAACCAACGTGAAGTCATTGAAGGAGCACCGGTCGGTGCTCTCCAGTAGTTGGTCAGACGGTCGACTCGCAGATGAATGGCGGAGGTTTTACAATCCGTAAAGTGACCGCGCGAGAGGATGACATGGAGCTAGCTGCCGAGTTTCTGGTTGAGCCTTTCTCAGAAGGTACGCCTGGTCCCCATGTGCAGGCGGCAGTTCGGGCCGTCGAGTCGACCGGACTGGTTGTAGACGTCGGACCGTTCGGCAACACCACCGCCGGCGAAGCAACCACGGTTCTTGCGGCGGTTTGCTCGGCCATGACTGAGGCAATCAATGCTGGTGCTACCCGGGTGAGCCTCAACCTTATCCGTGGCGAAACCCCTACCCCATGAGCCTTCAGACAACGTTCGCCGCGGCCCTCGAACCACTATTGCGGGTTATCGGCGCCACCGCCATCGACGCTGCAGACGCAACTGACTCGGACGTCGTGCTGGAATGGGCAGGTCGGCCGGCCGTGGCGATTCGCCTCGACTTCGCCGAAACCACCGCCGCTCAGGTGCGCGGTGTGGAGGCCGAATTCGGGGCTCCCCTGTCAGACCTGACCCGCGAACAAAAACAAATCGCAGTGCGGATTCTCGACGAGCGAGGAGCCTTTGCCCTACGAAAAGCCATTGAAGACGTCGCGGATGCGATGGGTGTCAGTCGCATCACGATCTACAACTATCTCAATGCGATCAGAGAGGCTGACTGATGCCCCCTGATCGTGCAGCCGAAACCAGTCAATCAAGCGTCCCCGAAGGAGCATCGTGACAACTTCCATCATGGGTCTCTTCGACACCATCGTCGACGAGCAGGCCCTGACCAACACCATCGAGCGTTTTCGGGAGCGTGATATTGCACTTCCGACGTTCGCCCAACTCGCCGATCCGTCGACGATGCCAGATGGCGTGAGAGACGCTCTTGCGAATGTGGGCCCGGACGATCCAGACCCTCGCAATCTGTGGCGGGTCAACTGGTACAACGATGAGCACCGGACCGGCCGAACGGATGTCCCGCTGTACGTCGAGATTCCCAGCGAATTAAGTGGCGTCGATGTCCGGATCCTCATGGCACTTGGGGACAAGTTCCCGATGATTCGCGCCCACAAAGTATTGGCAGCGTACGCCTGCCTGGCCCCCCGCATCGTCACCGGAGCGTTTGATCCGACTTTTCACCGGGCCATTTGGCCGTCGACCGGCAATTATGCCAGGGGCGGCGTCGCGATCAGCCGGATCATGGGCTGCCGGGGGATGGCCGTTTTGCCCGAAGGCATGAGCCAGGAACGGTTCGACTGGCTCAACGAATGGACGGCGGGTCCTGAGGACATCCTGCGGACGACCGGGACCGAATCCAACGTCAAAGAGATCTATGACGCCTGTAACGAACTGGCCAAAGACCCGACCAATGTGGTCTTGAACCAGTTCTCGGAGTTCGCCAACCACCTTGGGCACTACTACGTCACCGGGCGGGCCCTCGAACACATCTACGAAGCGGCCGGCGGAGGAAACCTCGTAGCCTTTGTCTCGGCTTCCGGATCGGGGGGAACGATCGCGGCTGGCGACTACCTCAAAGAACGCCATGGATCCCGGATTGTGGCAGTCGAGGCCCTGGAGTGTCCCACGATGCTCTACAACGGGTACGGTGAGCACAACATTCAAGGCATCGGCGACAAACACATTCCACTCATCCAGAATGTCATGAACACGGACGATGTGGCGGCCATCACCGACCAGGCTACCGACACGTTATTGCTGCTATTCAACACCCCGGCCGGAAAAGAATATCTCGTCAGTCAGGGACTCGACCCGGCGCTGGTCGATCAGCTCCAACATCTCGGGTTCTCGTCAATCGCCAACCTGCTGGCGGCTATCAAAGTCGCCAAATTGCATGGCTTTGGAGCTGGCGACGTCATCGTCACCGTGGCGACCGACGGGTTCGAACTGTACAAGTCGGAAGTGGATAAGATCATCTCCCGGGACCATCCAGGCGGCTTCGGCGAAACGGCTGCCGCGGCAGCCCATGCCCGGTTCCTCACAGGTATCGATACCGATCACACGGTAGACATCGGGGCGATCGGGAGAAAACGGATATTCAATCTCGGCTACTACACGTGGGTCGAGCAGCAGGGCGTCGATTTCGAGTCGTTCGAAGCCAGACGATCCCAGAAGTTCTGGAAGGAACTCCATGGACACGTCGAACGTTGGGACGCCGCGATCAACGAATTCAACGCCCGGACCGGAGTGACGGTTGCCTGACAATCCGTTCCTCCGGTACCGCCAACGCCTCGATTCATACCGACGCGCCATCGAAAACGGCTGGAGCGACCAGCGCTTCACCGAGCTTGTGAACCAAATCGATGAGGCGATCGCCTCGGTTGACGGCCATGGTTTCGAGACGACCCCGCTCACGGCGTACGGTCAGCTCCACCCGAGCGGCGACGAGGTCTGGGTGAAAGACGACACAAACAACGTCGGAGGATCCCACAAGGCCCGCCATCTCTTTGGAGTCGCGCTTGCTGAGGCCATCGATGGGGCGGAGTCTGGAGAACTGGCGATCGCGTCGTGTGGGAACGCCGCCATCGCAGCGTCTGTCATCGCCAGGGCCATAAGCCGGCCCCTACGCGTCTTTATCCCGACCTGGGCAGACCAGGCGATCGTCGATATTCTCCAAACCAACCAGGCGCAGATTGAGATCTGTCGGCGCCATCCGGACGAAACGGGTGATCCGACCTACCTGCGATTCATGGAGGCGGTCGCCACGGGATCAACGCCTTTCTCAGTACAGAGCACGGCTACGCCATCGACGCTCGACGGTGGACGGACGATCGGATGGGAACTCGCCGACCAGCTCATCGAGGTGGGCGTCACGGGTGACCTGGGTCTCTTCATCCAGGTGGGCGGTGGGGCACTCGCCGCGGCCACCTGGCAAGGGATTATGGAAGGTCTCGGCCAACAGTCAGCCATCAAACCGGTGCTGTTTGCCGTCCAAACCCAAGCCTGCGCTCCCCTGGCGCGAGCATGGGATCAACTGATCGACGAAGTCGGCGCTGACCCGGCCACCCGTCTGGCCGTCGCTTCTGCCGATCCAGACAGGTTCATGAGGCCCTGGGAGCCGATTGGACAATCTGAGGCGACCGGCATCCTCGACGATGTGACCTATGATTGGCTTCCGATCGTGGCCGGCATGCTCGCATCGGGCGGAGAGCCGATTGTTGTTGACGAAACGACGGTCGTCGCCGCCCACCAGCGGGGCCGAGCGATCACTCACATTGATGTAGAACCAACCGGCACTGCCGGCTATGCCGGGTTATTGGCCACCCGCCGCCCCGGCCAGGCAGTCGTGCTTTTCACCGGCGTCACCCGCTTCTGATCCACGAGGTAACTTCTCTGGATGGAATTTTCTGAGGTCCTTGCCAAACGCAGAATGGTGCGCAATTACACGAACGAGCCGGTCAGTCGCGAACAGCTTGAGCGGATCGTACATGCCGGCGCCAGAGCTCCAAGCGCCGGTAACACCCGCGGTCAGTCATTTGTCGTCGTGACAGATCAAGCGACCCGGCGGGCCATTGCCCAACTGGCCGGCGAAGCACAGTATGTAGACATGGGCTTCGACCCCTGGGTGTCCAAAGCTCCCGCTCACATCATCATCGGGGTGTCCGAAGATGCCTATCACAGCCGATATCAGGAGGCCGACAAACTGGGTACCGACGGTGAGATCGAGTGGCCGGTCCCCTACTGGTGGGTCGACGCTGGGGCATCAATGATGGCGATACTGCTGGCTGCGGTTGACGAAGGTTTGGCGGCCGGTTTCCTCGGAGTGCACGCGTTCGACGAACTTGAGACGCTCGTTGGCATACCTTCTGATGTATCGGCGATCGGCATCGTCACCATCGGTCACCCCGCCACCGACCGCCGATCAGGGTCGCTCGACCGACCGAGTCAGGTCGGCGTGCATTGGAATCAGTGGACCGCCGATGAATAGGCGCTAACCCCGATGTTCATCGATTCGATCAGCCTGTACACGGTCGAAATGACGCTGAGGGATCCATTCACCACGGCAACCAGCAGCCAAACCAGTCGGACGTTGCTGATCCTGTCTGTCACCAGTGGTGACCTGGTCGGATGGGGTGAATGTAGCGCTGATGGATCGGCCTACTGTCGCGGTGAGGATGCGGTGACGGCTCGGATGGCGCTCGAAGGAGTCGCCAGATCCCATATCGGAGACCTCGTCGAAGAACCCGCACCGTCGACCGAACTGGTCGCTTCACCGATGGCGGCTGCGGCGCTGGACGCCGCTCGCTGGGACCTCTACGCCAAATCCATCGGCGCCCCACTGGCCAACGCCCTGGGCGGTTCGCTCAGACGGGTCGCCTCTCGGGCCGTCCTCGCCCAATCAACCGATCTGCTCGCCCGTGCGGACCAGGCAGTCACCGACGGGTACCGATCGGTCAAGATCAAACTTTCGCCTGCCGAAGATTTGACCGATCTCCACAGCATCCGTTCGACATATCCCTCCATCGGAATCGCCGTCGACTTCAACGGATCGGCCAGCCGGCATCGCCCCCCGCTGGCGTATTGGGAACGACTCGACGATCTCAACCTCGACTTTGTTGAGCAACCGTTCGATCCGTCCGATCGGGATGCCAGCCTCTGGTTGGTGGACCGATCTCCGACACCGATCTGCCTTGACGAAAGCGTGCGAAACGCCCATCAAGCTTCCTGGGCGATCGATCACGGTTTTCTCGTCAACCTGAAAGCGGCCAAATTCGGAGGCCCAGGACAGGCCCGCCTCATCGGCAGGGCCTGTCCTGATGGGCGAGCCTGGTGGGGCGGGATGTTGGAGACCGGGATTGGACGAGCCCACACGCTCGCACTGGCGACGATCTCTGGCCCAACCCTTGCTTCGGATCTCGGCGCGTCCAGTCGGTATTACGCGACCGACCTCACGGATCCAATCGAATTGGCCGAAGGCGGGATCCAACCATCGAACTCGCCGGGGATTGGTGTCACGGTCGATACCGAAAGGCTCGCGGCACTCAGCACCAGTTCTCCCGATCGATATTCCTAGAATTTCGTGTAACAATCACCCGCGACAAGGCACTTTCTGGGTGGAGGCTGAGATACACCATGAGTACATCCCCGATGGATGACCTGAAAGCATATGCCGCATCATTGACGGATTCCGTCTCAATGGCAGAGACTGACGCCGTGGTTGCTGGCGTCCTTCGCGCCCCCCGCGGAGGACGCCAGCCGGTCAAGCAGCGGGTAACCGCCGTTGGCGTCGTCATAGCAACATTTCTTTCAGCGAACGTGGGGTTGGCGGCTGCTTCGCAGAACGCCGCCCCCGGGGATGCTCTTTACGGGGTTGACCGTGCCTACGAACGGATTGCTGAGTTTGTGGGAATCAGCGATTCGCGCACCGAGGAACGCCTCCAGGAGGCGAACGACCTGGCCAATCGAGGCGACGCATCTGCTGCGTTAGCTGCGGCGTCAGCCGCGCTTGAGGCTGTGAGTTCGTCCCTGGAGGACCCCGGTTCGGACAGCTACCGCGAAGCGGCGAACTCAATCCGCCAGGCGTCCGAAGAGATCACCCACGCCATACCGGCGTCAGGGAATTCCCGTCCCGAATTCGTCAATGACATGATGACCGAAACCCGCATGATTGTTGAGTTGGCTCACCAGCTTCGTGATGCTGCCAAGACCGCCGGCAACGCCTCTGATGCTGCCAAGGAACTCAACGACCGGGCCAAGGAGCTGTCCGAGAGAGCCAAGAACGAAAAGGCCAATAATTCGGACAAGGAAAATCCGAAGGACTCGAAGGACAACAGCCGGCCGTAGGTCGACAGCCAAGCCAATCGCCCGTTCTCTGCGCAAGGTCCTGTAGAGTTTCGAGGCCGTGAGAGAATCCGCCGGTGACACATCAGCTACTTGGCCGCCGTCGATGCAGGCAATCGAACGAGCCCGAGCGGGTGACTCGGAGGCACTTGCCGACATCCTGAGATCTGCCCACCCCCGGCTCGTCGCATACTTCGCAGGCTCCGGACCCCAACGAGCCGACGCCGAAGATCTGGCGGCTCACACGCTTGAGGCCGTCGTCACGTCGATTCACAAGCTCAAGAACCCCCTGGCGTTCGAGGGATGGTTCTGGCAAATTGCCCGCTATTCGTTTCGGGGGTGGATTCGCCGCACCCGGCGGCCCGCCCGGTTCGAGCCCAGCTACGCCCCTGGCGCGGGCCCCGAAGACGCAATTCATCTTTCGGACGAACACACCCAGATCCGGACGGCCCTCGAGATGTTGAGCCCCAAAGATCGAAGTCTGCTGTGGTTGCGCGATGTCGAGGAACTGTCCTATGAAGAGATTGGCGGCCGGGTCGGCTCAACGGTCGGCACGGTGCGGGTCGCCTATCACCGCGCCCGCAAAAGGCTCGAAGAGGCCTACGGAGCTCTGGAACAAGATGACTGAAATCACGTCCCTCACCAATCCATTGGTCAAGTCAATGGTTCGACTCAGAGAGCGACGAACAAGAGACGCTTCGGGGACCTTCCTGATCGAGGGGACGACCGAACTGAGGAGGGCTCAATTCCGTTCGGATCTGAACATCGAGACGGTCCTGGTTCGCCAGAAACGCACCTACGTCGCCCACGGCAACGAGCGAGTAATCACCGTATCGGACGAAGTTCTCGACAAGGTTGCCATGCGCGGCGCCGGTGCGCAGGTGGTCGCCGTTGCTCACCAATTCGACACTGCGCTCAGTTCCCTGGCACAGACAACGGGTCTTGTTCTCATCGCTGAAGGCATCGAGAAGCCCGGCAATCTCGGCACGATGCTCCGCACCGCCGACGCCACCGGAGCGGCGGTCATCATCTGTGACCCGCTCGTAGACGTCTTTAGCCCACAGGTAGTTCGGGCCTCGCTCGGATGTCTGTTTACGGTTCCGATGGCCAGGGCAACCCGGAAGGAGGCCATCGCCTGGTCGTCGGGCCACACCACCGTCGTCGGCACCCCGGAGGCAGATCGCTCCCTTTATGAGACCGACCTGACTGGCCCGGTGGCGTTGGTAATCGGATCTGAACACGACGGCGTATCCGCCGAGTGGAAAGCAGCCGCCGCGGTCCAGTGCTCGATCCCGATGGCTGGTCATGCCGACAGCCTGAATGCCGCCACCTCAGCAGCCCTCATGCTGTATGAGGCGGTTCGCCAGCGTCGCCATCGGTAATCGTTGAATCGAACACGTGTTCGGGTTAGGCTTTCTCCCCTACCGACCCGGAGTTACCGACAGCCATGGATCTCCTCCAACGAAGCTTCGATGATCTGGGGGCTCCGCTGTCAACTGTTCCCTTCTGCGTCTTTGATGTGGAGACCACCGGGGGTTCGCCGGCTACCGAATCGCTGACCGAAATCGGAGCGGTCAAATATCTCGGCGGTGAGGTGATCGGCGAATTCCAGACCCTGATCAACCCGGGCCGTGAGATTCCGCCCTTCATCACGATTTTGACCGGTATTACCCACGCCATGGTTGTGGAGGCACCCCGCATCGAAACCGTGTTGCCGTCGTTCCTCGAATTTATCGGCGAATCGGTCCTCGTCGGACACAACGTCCGATTCGACCTCGGCTTCCTCAACGCCGCCGCCCTTCAGTGCGGCTATAGCCGGGTCTCAAATCGGTCCGTCGATACGCTGGCGCTGGCCAGACGGCTGGTTCGAAACGAGATCCGGAATCTTAAACTTGAGTCGCTGGCCGCCCACTTCCGATCGCCGGTAAAACCGAACCACCGGGCACTCGAAGATGCGAGGGCCACCGGGCACGTTCTTCATGCGCTACTCGAGCGCGCCGGAACCCTCGGTGTCACGGCTCTCGAAGATCTGTTGGAACTGCCCACCGCTCGAGGGTCGACGAATTACTCAAAGATGTCGCTGGCTGACGAACTGCCGAGACGGCCGGGTGTCTACCTGTTCAAAGACCGGCAGGGCAATGTCATCTACGTCGGAAAGGCGAAAAACCTCCGAACCAGGGTGCGATCTTATTTCTACGGTGACACACGGCGTTCGATCACCAATCTGCTCAACGAACTCCACTCGATCGAGGGTCGGGTGTGTGAGACCGAACTCGAAGCATCCATCACCGAGTTGCGCCTGATCCATACGTTTCGGCCCCGCCACAATCGACGGTCCAAGCCGCCCAAGTCGAGCCACTGGGTCAAGCTCACGAAAGAAGAGTTCCCGCGGCTTTCGCTGGTCCGGACACTCCGCGATGATGGACTGGCCTACCTCGGTCCGTTCCGAAGCAGGGCCTCGGCCGAGTTGGTCATGACTGCCATCTGGGATGCACTGCCGATTAGACGCTGCTTGACCAAGCCAGGGAGCCGCAACGCCGTCTGTGCGTTCGCTCAGCTCGGGGTGGCCCGATGTCCATGCGACGGGAGCCTGACGACCGATGAATACACACACATAATTGGCCGGTTACTCAACGCGCTCGACCGGGATCCGGATGTCCTGCTTTCTCCGATCCGTCACAAGATGATCGACCTGGCCGCCGCCCAGCGCTATGAGGAGGCCGGGTGGATGCGCGACCGCTACCGGGCCCTGGCGAAGGCGTTGGAGCGAAGGTCGACATGGCAATCAATGCTGTCAGCCGGAACCATTCGGGCTGAGCGCGGCTCAGATGGGGCCTATATCGGGGATGCTCGGTTCGTCATGGCCTGGATCGCTCCCAACCAGCCACTGTTGCCAATCGACATCGCTCCCGAAGACCGAACAGTGTCCGATACGGTGCCACCATCCGTGCTGGCAGCCGAGGAGGCCCACCTCATCTGGACCTGGTTGGCGGACGCTGATACCCAAATCATCCAGACCGCCGAACCGTTTCGCCGCCCGGCGCGGGTCCCTGAGCTGGCAGCCTGAGATGCCTCTGGCGGAACCGGGCGATAACATGACCCGATGCGCTTCATCGTTCGTGACGGTACCGATCCAATCGCCATAGCCGATTCAACGATGCTGGCTGCCATGGGTATGCCCGGCGGAGGTGTCTTGGCGGTTGGTAACAGCCATGTGCGGGTCAAGGCCGGCCGGGTCGGCGAATCATCAGCGCTGGCCGTTGGCGCCTTGGGCAGGGCGAATGGTGGTTTGACCCTCGGATCGACGGTCGACGGCACCAGGGCGATCCTGGCAAGCGCCCAGGAAGTCTGGCTATCTGAGCCGGTGGAGGCCGACCTGGTTCGTTCATTGCTGACCCATCCGGTGACGGTCGGCGACCAGCTGGACATCGACGGCCAGATGGTCACAGTCGAAAAGGTCGTTCCGCTGGACGCCGGACTGATCAGCTCCGGTACCCGGTTCCAGGCCGGCGATGTCCAACTGGCTCCGGCCAATGTGCCCACTGTTGTCCTGGACCCATCCAAACCGATCGCCCCCACCACAGCCGAGGCCCTCCTCGCCGGCCTCGACACCGAACGGGATCTCCTGACCGGGTGGCTGTCACTGCTGACGGGCAACGGTGACCTCCCAACTGCCTGGGGCCTTCCCTCGGTGGCCGGCGTGGTTCTGGAAGGTCCGCATGGATGCGGCAAGTCCGAGCTCGTCGCGGCTGCCGCCAAAGGTGCCGGTTGCAGTGTGAAGTCGATCGACCTGAACCTGATTTTCAAGCCGGCTCGACTGCTGGACCTCCTCGAATCGGCCGTGAAGACAGCTCTTCCGTCGACGGTCATCTACGTCGATCGGTTTGAAGCCGTCGCCGGCGAGGAAGGGCTTACCCCGTTCAAAACGCAGGTGGCGGCCATCATGCGATGGTTCCTGGATGCGGTCGCCGACCGACCAACGATCGCCTGCGTGATCGGCATCACCTCCCATGCCACGGTCGAAGCCCTGCAATCGCCCCTCCTGCCGAGGACTCTCCAGGTCCCTCCCCCGAACGCTCACCGCCGGACACTTCTCTTTCAAGCTGCTCTAGCCAGAGTCCCGACCAACGACATTGACTACGCGCAACTGGCGGGTCGAAGCGCCGGCTTTTCGGGTGCGGATATTCTCGGCGCGGTGCTCCAGGCTTCAACCGAGGTTGCCCGCCTCGGCGAACCGCTCACGACCGATCGGGTGGCAGCTGCTATCGATTCGACCACCCCATCGCTGGGTTCGGTGGGTTCCGGGGAAGTCCCGTCCTATGGGTTTGAACGGGTCGCCGGACTCAAGGATGTGAAGCAGAGGCTCACTGAGGCGGTCATCTGGCCGATGACCCAGCCCGAACGGTTTCAACGCCTCGGAATCGAACCACCCAGGGGCATCCTCCTCTACGGGCCTCCAGGAACTGGAAAGACATTTGTTGTCCGGGCGCTTGCCCACGAAGCCGGGGCTGCCTTCTTCCCGATCAAGGGCGCCGAACTCCTTGATAAGTTCGTTGGTGAGTCAGAGCGCGGGGTGCGCGAGGTCTTCGCAAGAGCGCGGGCGGCCGCTCCGTCGTTGATGTTCTTCGACGAGATCGACGCCCTGGCGCCCGTGCGAGGCACCTCGAACTCGTCTGTGACCGATTCGGTGGTCGCGGCGTTGCTCACCGAACTCGATGGGTTTGGTGGGCGCGGTGATGTTGTCGTTATCGGAGCCACCAACCGTAAGGATCTCATCGATCCGGCCTTATTGCGGTCGGGTCGATTCGAGGTTCATATCGAACTCGGGCTCCCCGAACTTGAAGCACGGCGGGCGTTACTCGATATCGTCGATGTCCCTTTCAGCGAGGATGTAGATCTCGACCAGATAGCTGCCGAAACGGAAGGGTTGTCCTTCGCAGATCTCACCGGAATGTTGCGCGAAGCGGCTCTCAACACACTCCGAGGCGACGACCATGCCCTAACGGTCGGCCCCGCCCACATCCGTCTCGCCCTCGAGCGGTTTGCCAACCGCTAACACTGCCTGTTCATAGCTGAAGACTCCCTCGTAGAGCGCCTTCCCAACCACTACGGCGTCTGCACCGACGTTCTGCAGTGCGACAATATCGGCGAGGGTTCCTACCCCTCCGGAACCGATCACCCGGCAGTTCGGTGCTCGCTCCACAGCTTCCCCGGTAAGGGCCAGATCCGGACCGGTCATCGTGCCATCCTGTGAGATTCCGGTGGTGAGGATCCAACCGACCCCGGCAGTGGCCACCCGGGCGATAACGTCACCAAACGGTCGCCCCTCGTCAAGCCATCCGGCCCCGGTCGCCAATCCTGCCTTGACGTCGATCGCCGCCACAATCCGCTCGGCGCCGAAACGAGCCACCAGCATCGCCAACAACTCCGGGTCCCATACCGCTGCCGAACCAAGAACGACTCGCGCCACACCGGCTTCAAGAAGCCGAACCGCGGCAGCCTCAGTCCGAATCCCGCCCCCCAACTGGAACGGGACGGCGGCCCTGGCCATCGCCTCCGCCAAACCTGGCGACGGCATTCCGCTTCGAGCGCCTTCCAGGTCGACCACATGCACCAGGGTGGCACCCTCCCTACCCCATGATCGGATCGCTTCGACCGGAGAGTCGGAATAGGCGGTAACCGCGCCGTAGTCCCCTTTCACGAGGCGGACCACCTGACCGTCGAGGACATCAATTGCCGGGATGATCTGCATAAGAACCTCGAACTTGCCAATCTGTTTTAGTGTTGTAGCATGTTACAACACTAAGCCGATAAAGAAACCACACTTATTATGACGACCGATGACTGGAGAACCGAACCGGTAATCGCCTTAAGCGAGGCGATCGCTTCGCTGAGCGATGCCGAGGAAGTCGCCGGCCTCCTTCGGGACCTATGTACGCGCAGGGAGATAACCGAAATGGCGAGCCGCTGGCAAATCGTACGCCTGCTTGACAGTGGAATGTCCTACCGGGACATCGCCCAACAAACCGGGGCCTCCACCGCCACCGTCACAAGGGTTAGTCAGTGGTTTCATCATGGAACGGGCGGCTACCAGCTCGCCCTCAATCGTCAACAGGAAGAAGCATGACCCGCATCCTCAGACTCGCCATCCCAAACAAAGGTCGCCTGCGCGAAACGACCGCGTCCCTTCTATCGGACGCCGGCCTCGACTTCGAGCAGTCGGATCGCACGCTCTCGGTAAGCGTCCGCAACGTGGACCTTGACCTTCTGTTCGTAAGGACAGAAGACATTGCCGAGTTGGTGGCCGACGGGACCGCCGACCTCGGAATCACCGGCCAGGACTTACTGGCCGAGGACGGAAAGAACCTCCCGGTTCTGGCCGAGCTCGGATTCGGGCATTGTCGCCTGGTGGCGGCAGTCCCCAAGGCATCGGCCGCAGAAAAGCTCAAAGACCTTAACGGATTGCGAGTGGCAACCGCCCACCCCAATGCCACCCGGCGGATCTTTGACGACCGCGGGATCGAGGCCGAAATCGTGACGCTGCGCGGTTCGGTTGAAGTCGCTCCCAAGCTCGGAGTCGCAGATGCCATCGTTGACCTGGTCTCGACTGGCTCCACCATGCTCGTCAATGGCCTCCGGCAGATCGACACGATCCTGACGTCCCAAGCGGTGCTCGTCGGTTCCCCGGCCGCCCTGGCCACGCGGTCTGCAGAGACTGACACCGTCGTTACCGCGCTAACCGCCGTCACACAGGGCCGACGCAAGAGGTATCTCCTCCTCAATGCACCGGCTAGTTCGGTCAGCCGCATCCAGCAGATCATCCCTGGTCTCGGCGCGCCTACGGTTGTTCCGCTCGCAGACAACCAGATGGTGGCGGTTCACTCGGTAGTCGACGCCGGGTCCATCTGGAACCTCCTTCCCGACCTGAAGGCTGCCGGGGCCCGTGACATCCTCGTATTACGCATCGAACAACTCATCCCCTAAGGAACCAAGAATCATGACCCGTATAGCCACCATTGAACGAACCACGCTTGAGACCAACGTGTCCGTAACCGTCAACCTCGACGGAGCCGGTCTTTCGACGGTCGTCACCGGAGTCGGATTCCTTGACCATCTCCTCACGTCGCTCGCCCACCACAGCCTCATCGATCTGACGGTCAGTTGCGCAGGCGATTTACACATCGACGACCATCACACGGTCGAAGACACGATGTTGGTGCTTGGCGAAGCTCTTGGGTCCGCTCTCGGAGACCGGGCGGGTATCTCGCGCTTTGGCAACGCCACGGTCCCGATGGATGAGGCTCTTGGCAGCTGCGCAATCGACGTCGGCGGACGACCGTACGCGCTAATCGAGGCATCCCTCGTCGGACCAAGCATCGGCAATTTTTCGACGCAGAACTTCGCACATGGGCTTGAGGCACTGGCCCGGACGGGCGGATTCACGTTGCATCTCACGGCCACCGGCCACAACGATCACCACGTCGCCGAGGCTGGCATCAAAGCTGTCGCCAGGGCGCTCCGCATGGCGGTTGCTGCAGATAGTCGCCGGGCCGGCATCCCCTCCACCAAAGGCACCACGTGACGACCATTGCGGTCGTCGATCATGGCGCAGGAAATCTGGTTTCCATTGCCCAGGGCCTGGAACGAGTTGGCGCCACTGTCGTGGTGGCTACGGATCCGTCAGGACTCGCCGGTGCCGACGCCCTGGTTCTTCCCGGAGTGGGGACCACTCGAGGCGTGATGGACGGTATCGATGCCGGAGGCTTCCGCTCATCGATCGAGCAGTGGGACCGTCCCCTCCTCGGTATCTGCGTAGGCATGCAGGTTCTTTTTGCCTCTTCTGACGAAGACGACGCCCGATGCTTCGGGTTTCTCCCCGGCACAGTCGAACTGCTCGAGGATGCCCCCCGCCTGCCTCACATCGGCTGGAACGATGTCACGATCACCGACGACCCACTGTTCGCCGGTCTCGGTGCCAACCCGACCTTCTACTTCGTTCATTCCTACGCCCCAACGCCCGACCGGAGGACCGACGTGATCGGAACGGCCAGTTATGGTCGACGATTTACTGCCGCCGTCAGATCCGGCCAGCGAATTGGTACGCAATTCCATCCGGAGCGTTCAGGAGAGAACGGGATACAACTCCTCGCTAACTTCGTGGCGATGATTCCATGACACTGCGAACCCGGATCATTCCGTGCCTGGACGTCAAGAATGGCCGCGTGGTCAAAGGCGTCAACTTCGTCAACCTCACTGACGAAGGCGACCCCGTCGAGTTTGCCACCCGGTATGCCGACGAAGGCGCTGACGAGATTTGTTACCTCGACATCTCGGCCTCCCCCGAAGGGCGCGGCACGCTTCTCGATGTGGTCAGAAGAACCGCCGGCAACGTGTTTGTTCCCCTTACCGTCGGTGGCGGAGTCCGCAGCCTGGAGGACATGCGCGCCGTGTTGCGATCAGGTGCCGACAAAGTCGCCGTCAATACCGCGGCCGTGGAGAACCCCGGTCTCCTCGACGCTTGCGCCCGGCACTTCGGCCGTCAATGCGTGGTTATCGCCATCGATACGAAGCAGCGGGACGGGTGGTTTGAGGTCGTCGTGAATGGCGGGCGCCGACCAACCGGACTTGACGCCATCGAGTGGGCTCGCCAGGCCACGAGGCGCGGAGCCGGCGAGATCCTGCTCACGTCCATGGACGCCGACGGCACCAAGGTCGGATTTGATCTAGCTGTCACAAAAGCGATCACCGAAGCGGTCGAGGTCCCGGTAATCGCCTCGGGTGGGGCGGGAACGATCCAACACTGCATCGATGTAATCAAACTCGCCGATGCCAGCGCCATCCTGGCGGCGTCGATTTTCCACCGTCGCGAAATCGAGATCTCCGACCTGAAAGCCGGACTGGCTGCCAGCGGAATCCCCGTACGAGAGGCCTCCCAATGATCACATTCAACGCAGACGGTTTGGTTCCCACCATCGTCCAGGATGCCGATACCGGCCAAGTTCTGATGATGGCCTGGATGAACGAGGAGTCGCTTAAGGCGACCAGGAGCAGCGGTCTGGTGACGTTCTGGTCGCGCAGCCGCAAGGAACTATGGGAAAAGGGCGCTACCTCCGGCAACCGATTGCAGCTTGCGGAGATGAAATCCGACTGCGATGGCGACACGTTGCTGGTTCTCGCCCGACCTACCGGACCGGCCTGTCACAACGGAACCACATCGTGCTTCGACGAATCCCCTCCCCCAGAGTTCTCTGAGTTCGGTCGTCTATGGGCGACGATCACCAACCGGATGGGAACTCGACCGGAAGGCTCATACACCACCACCCTCGCCGACAATCACGACCTGGCGGCCCGCAAGGTTCTCGAGGAAGCCGGGGAAGTCGCCTTCGCGTCCAAAGACCTTGACGCTGGATCGGGAGACAGGCAGCGACTGATTGAAGAGATGGCCGATCTGGTCTATCACATGCTGGCGTTGGCAGCCGCCCAGGAGATCTCCGTGTACGAAATCGGCTCCGAGCTGAAACGACGCAGCTAGCCGACCAGTCCCGGCAGGATTCGTAGGAGCTCGGGTGGACCTTGCACGAGCATGGTCGTGATTACCGTCTCGGACCACCGCTCCATTTCGTCACGGATCTTTTCCGGTGGACCGACCAACGCCACGTCCTCAACCATCGCCAACGGAATCGAAGCAATGGCCTCGGCTTTCTTGCCTGCCAGGTACAGGTCCTGAATCCGGTGGGCTTCGGCTTCGTACCCCATGCGGGCGATGACGTCGAAGTGGAAATTGGCGCCTTTGGCTCCCATGCCACCCACGTAGAGTGCCAGCATCGGACGGATGACATCAGCGGCCTGCTCAGGGTCAGGATTCACAATCACCGGAACGGGGCAGGCGACCTCGAAGTCGTCGAAGTCGCGCCGGGCGCCATCTCTGGCGAATCCCTCGGCGAGCGCTTCCCGGTAGAACGCATCTGAACGAGGCGAAAACCAGAATGGGAACCATCCGTCGGCGATTTCGGCCGCCAATGCAACGTTCTTGGGGCCTTCAGCTCCCAGGTAGATCGGGATATCGGATCGCCGAGGATGAATCGTCGCTTTGAGCGCTTTCCCTAGACCGGTTCCCCCATCGTATGGCAACTCGTAGTGCTGACCATGGAATTCGACCGGTTCGTCTCGGGCGACGACTCGCCGGACGATCTCGACATACTCCCGGGTTCTGGCGAGGGGTTTGGGATACGGTTGTCCGTACCATCCTTCGACCACCTGGGGCCCTGACACGCCTAGTCCCAGCACAAATCTTCCTTCAGAAAGGTGATCCATGGTCATCGCCGCCATGGCGGTGGCGGTCGGGGTCCTGGCAGCCATCTGCATGATGGCAGTCCCGAGACGTAACTGCTTGGTACGCGCCCCCCACCAGGCGAGTGGGCTCAGTGCGTCGGATCCATAAGCTTCTGCGGTCCAGAGGCTCTCGTAACCCAGGTCTTCGGCCTCGGCGACTAACTCGGCCATTCCGGTCGGCGGCTGGGCGCTCCAATAACCGGTCATCAGCCCAAGATTCATGCGTATGCCCCTCACGGTGCTGGTTGTAAAGAAGGCTAGCCGTGGAGGTAGGATCCTCAGGATGCACGACGATTTCACATGGGGGGTCGCCACTTCCGCCTATCAAATCGAAGGCGGTCGGTTTGAAGATGGCAAGGCACCATCGATCTGGGACACCTTCTCTGACATAGGAGACCTCCCCGAGTCTGGCGATGTGGCCTGCGACCACTATCACCGCTACCTCGACGACATCGCACTGATGGCCGATCTCGGAATCGACGCCTATCGAATGTCCATCGCCTGGACCCGGGTGGTCGACGCTGCAGGAAACCCCAATCTCGCCGGTCTAGCCTTCTATGACCGAATTATCGACGCTCTCCTGGCGGCCGGGATCGTGCCCTGGGTGACGCTTTATCACTGGGACCTTCCCCAATCAATCGAAGACGAAGGCGGGTGGCCGAACCGTTCTGTCGTAGAAGCGTTCGACGTCTACGCCGCGATCGCGTCGAAACATTTCGGTGCTCGAGTCAAGAACTGGATCACCATCAACGAACCGTGGGTCGTGTCAATGCTCGGGTATAAGGATGGTGTGTTCGCCCCGGGGAGAACCTCCTTTGCTGATGCCCTCGCCGCCGCTCACCACCAACTCCTGGCGCACGGGCGGGCCGTCGGTACGATTCGGGCCAATGTTCCCGATGCCAGGGTGGGAATTGCGTTGGATTGCCGCCCCTGCCGACCAGCTACCCCGAACCCGGATGACGAAGCGGCCAGTCGCTATTTCGACGGCTATCGAAACCGGTGGTTCTTCGATCCTGTAGCCGGGTTGGGATATCCGGCGGACATGCTCAGCGCCTTCGAGGCACGCGGACATTTGACCTCCACCACCCCTGAATGGCTCAAATCAGGCGATCTCGAGACGATCTCAGCCCGGCTGGATTTTCTCGGCGTGAACTACTACACCTCCGTCGCCGTCAGGCACGGGCACGACGAGGACGAAGCCACCGACGTGCCATCCGGGCCATATCCGCCTTCTGGCTATACGGAGATGGGATGGCAGATCACGCCGGATGCTCTCCACGAGTATCTTGTTCACCTGCACAAGGTCTACCAGCCCAACTCGATCGTCATCACCGAGAATGGGGCCAGCTTTGGCGACGGCCCTGATCTGACCGGACGGGTGGCCGACATCCGACGCCAGGATTACCTTGAGCAACACACAGGAGCCGTCAGAAGGGCCATCGCCGACGGCGTTCCAGTTGACGGCTACTTTCTGTGGAGCTTCATGGACAATCTCGAATGGACTTCCGGCTACGCCCAACGGTTCGGTGTCGTTCACGTAGATCACGATACGCTGGTGCGGACACCCAAGGACTCGTTCTACTGGTATCAGGAAGCCATCGGACGAGCCCGCACTTCTTGACGGCCGCCTCGCCAGACATGAAGCCACACGACATCGACCTGCCGACCACGGTTCCAAACGATCAACGGGTGCTGGTCTTCACCCACGGAACCGACAACCCATGTCCACCAGACGAGGGCTGACTACTCTGCGGGTTGTCTGATGTCGATCGCCACCACGCGTATGCCGGGTCTTACAAACGAGCAAGTCGCCGAGCGCATGGCCGCCGGACTCCGTAACGTCAGACCGTCAGGGCCCGATCGGACGACGGGCGACATCGTCAGGGCAAATACCCTCACCCGCTTCAACCTGCTCATCACGGTCCTCGTTGTGGTCATCGTCTTTGTGGCACCGATCCAGGATGCTCTGTTCGGGTTTGTCATGGTCATCAACTCATTGATCGGAATCTTCCAAGAACTGCGCGCCAAATTGACCCTCGACAAGCTGCGCCTGATCCAGGCTCCCCACGCCACCGTGATCCGCAACGGAGTCGAAACCTCGGTCGCAGTAGAAGACGTGGTTCAAGACGACGAATTACTTGTTGGGTCGGGCGATCAGATCATCGTTGACGGTACCATCACGAATAGCCGTGGCCTGGAGATCGACGAGAGCCTCCTGACCGGAGAGGCCGATCCGGTCACCAAGCAAGTCGGTGACTACGCCCGATCGGGAAGTTTTGTGGTCGCCGGATCAGGATCCATGCGGGCCGAACACGTCGGGGTCGATTCGTTCGCCGCCCAACTGGCGGTAGAAGCGCGCAAATTCACACTCGTCAATTCAGAAATCCGATCGGCGATCGACACGTTGCTCATGATGATCGGATGGATGCTCTTCCCGATCGGCGCCATCCTCATCATCGGTCAGTTAACACAAGGCTTCTCGGAAGCTGCCACCGGGGCGGTCGCCGGGATGGTTGCCATGATCCCCCAGGGTCTGGTACTGCTCACCTCGGTGGCTTTTGCGGTGGCGGTCGTACGGCTCGGCCGTCATCGGGTCCTCGTGCAGGAGTTGCCGGCTGTCGAGACGTTGGCAAGGGTCGACGTGGTCTGTTTTGACAAGACCGGCACCTTGACCGAGGGAACCCTTCGCCTGGTCGCCACCCAACTCATTAGCGGAGACAAAGACACGGTCCGTCAGGCACTCGGAGCGATTTCGCGGGTCGAGGTGCAACCCAACGCCACCGCCCGCCTTCTGGCGGACGCTACGAAAGATCCCGGATGGCGGATCATCGGGTCGGTACCGTTCTCGTCAGAGCGTAAATGGTCAGGAGCCAGTTTTCACCAGCGCGGTACCTGGATTCTTGGAGCTCCAGACATCATCGTGTCGCACCACACTTCGCTTGCCAAGACGGTGGCGAAACATACCAATTCCGGCCGGCGGGTTGTCGCCCTCGCCTACACAGACGAGGCGCTGACCACCACCGATTTGCCATCAGATCTCGTTCCGTGGGCGTTGATCATTGTGGGCGACACCGTGCGCCCTGACGCTCGCGCGGCCTTGGACTATTTCGCCGACCAAGGCGTGGCAGTCAAGATCATCTCGGGAGATGACCCTCGAACCGTAGCAAGCATCGCCAAAGCAGCAGGAGTCAGTGGATCCAATCGCGTGGTTGATGGAAGCCGCCTTCCGACCGATCCGACCCGGCTCCGTTCCATCGCCGAGCGAGGAGTCGTCTTCGGGCGAATCACCCCCCACCAGAAGAAGGAGCTGATCCTCGCCCTTCAAGCCAACGGACACACGGTGGCAATGACCGGGGACGGTGTCAACGACGTCCTGGCCCTCAAGGAAGCCGATATCGGGGTAGCCATGGGGGGCGGGAGTTCCGCCTCGCGAGCCGTATCCCAGCTCATACTGCTCGACGGAACATTCGATGCCCTGCCCCATGTCGTTGCGGAGGGCCGACGTGTTATCGGGAACATCGAACGGGTCTCGAACTTGTTCCTCACCAAGACGGTCTATGCGATGGCACTTGCGGTATCGACGTCGCTCTCGCAACTCGCCTACCCGTTTCTTCCCCGCCAACTCAGCCTGGTTGGCGCTCTGACCATCGGCATCCCTGGCTTTTTCCTGGCCCTTCAACCGTCATCTACCCCAGTCCGTCCCGGATTTCTCCTCCGGGTATTCCGATTTGCCATACCGACCGGATTGATCGCGGCCGCGGCCACCTACAGCGCCTACGGCCTGGCCCGCAACCAGGGTGTCCCACTGGGCGAGGCCAGAACAACCGCCACGCTCGTCCTGGTGGCCGTAAGTCTGTTTGCCCTACTCGTCGTGAGCCGACCGTTGACCACCGCCCGCCAGGTTCTCGTGATGGCGATGACCGGGCTGTTCATGGTGACGATGGCGCTTGAATCTGCCAGGGTCTTCTACGAACTGCCGCTCCCAACAGCCATCGTCATCTGGGCGTCGATAGGGATCGCCGCCTTTACCGGAGCGATCATGTATACGGCCTGGCAGCTTTCCGGCTGGATAGCCCAGGGTGGAGTTAACTCGTTCGTGGCCGCGATCGTCACGGTTTTCAGGGGCGACCGGTCCGGCGATGACAACAACTAGATACGTTGGAGCCCTCCTTCTCATCGCAATGATGTCGGCCGCCTGCATTGCCGAACCGATCGAGCGCTCGCCCTTGAACACATACCCACCAATAGATGGTCCGACGAACCCGGCGATTATTCGAAACCCTACGACCAGCGTTCCGCTCGAACGTGTTGAGGTGATCGCGCTGGCCAGGGACCAAACCCTGACTGGCTCGATCAGGTATGACGTCTACGGACCGGAACAGGGCGCAGAATTACCCGTTCTCGTGATCGTCCATGACCTCGATGGAGCCGAACAGGCCACCGAGCTGGGACTGGCGCTGGCCACCGAGAATATCGTGATAATCCCCCGTTACGCCAGCCCGATCAGAGGAGGACGATTCCCCGATCCTTTGTCTGCCGCCCGATGCGCACTTGCTCTGGCCTCTGACGCCTCCGTGTTCGGCGGCGATCCCGACCAGGTCCAAATGATCGGAGCCGGGTTCGGAGCGTTGGCCGCTTTCATCGTGCTGACCACCGACGACCTGTACCTGCCTGCCAGCTGCGAATACACCGGGTCGGCGAAACCGGCTCGGCTGATAGCGATCGGCGGCACCTGGAGCCCTTCCCAGCTTGCGGCCGATGCATTCGACGCCATGAATGCCTTCATGGGTGGGACTGCCGAGCAGGCCCCAGCCACCTGGGAGCTGCTCAACCCTGATCAGTACGTTGATAGGCCACCGTTCGAGATCACGTTGCTCCAGGGCGACAGCGACCCGAACCCGGAGGTGACCGACGTATTTGCCGACCAACTACTCGAAGCCGGCTGGCCGGTGATCGGCGGGGTCATCCGGCAAAACAGCAGCCGAAGCGCGCTAACCAACGCTACAGACGAAATCGCCGACTACCTCGACAGGAGTTAGTGAAGCTCCTCGAGTTTGTCGTTCTTGCCAATAACGATGATCCCGCCGTCAGAGACGGTAAATTTCTCCCGGTCGGCGTCGAGATCGACTCCAATCTTCATGCCGGCCGGCACCCAAACGTTCTTGTCGATGATGGCGTTCCTCACCACCGCTCCCCGACCAACCCTGACGTTCTCGAAGAGGATGGAACCTTCGATCTCTGAGAAAGAGTTGATCCGAACCAGGGGCGACAGAATCGATTGGACGACGTGACCGCCGGACACCACTGCCCCGGACGAAACCATCGAGTTGATGGCCCGACCGCGCCGCTCACCCTCATTGTGGATGAACTTGGCCGGAGGGTGGGTCGGCTGCCAGGTTCTGATCGGCCAGGACTCGTTGTAGAGGTCGAAGATGGGATCGAGAGCAATCAGGTCCATCGAGGCTTCGTAGTATGAATCAATGGTTCCCACATCACGCCAATACCCCAGCTCCCGGTGGCTCTGCCCGGGAACGACGTTGGACGCATAGTCATAGACGTGTGCGACTCCCGCCGCCACCAGCGCCGGGATGATGTTTCCGCCGAGGTCGTGCTTGGATTCTTCATCCTCGGCATCGGCCCTGATGACCTCTTCGAGCACATCTCTTCTGAAGATGTAGCTGCCCATCGAAGCGAACGCGAGAGAAGGATCATCGGGAATCGTTGGCGGAACAGCGGGCTTCTCGACGAAGGCCTTGATGCGACCGCTGCTATCGGCGTCGATGACTCCAAAATCTGTGGCATCGTTGACAGGAACCCGGATTCCGGCCACGGTGACCCCGGCTCCTGACGCAATATGGGCATCGAGCATCTGCCTCGGATCCATCCGGTAGATGTGATCGGCACCGAAGACGATGACATGGTCAGGGCGCTCGTCATCAAGGATGTTGAGGTTCTGAAAGATCGCATCTGCCGATCCGGAATACCAGCGGGGGCCTCGCCGCATCTGAGCCGGAACGGCGGTGACGTAGTTACCAAGGATCGGCGAAAGACGCCAGGTCTGGCTCAAGTGCTTGTCGAGACTGTGACTTTTGTATTGTGTGAGAACCGCGATGTGGTGGAAGTGGGCATTTGTGAGATTCGACAGCACAAAGTCGATGAGCCGGTAATGGCCACCGAAGGGGACCGCCGGTTTCGCTCGCGATCTCGTAAGGGGATGCAATCGCTTGCCTTCACCGCCGGCCAGGACCATGGTCATAATGCGTTGGCTCATGGGGTCAAACTAGTCCGGGGACGTTGCTGGTGTCAGAATGGCGCAGTGAAGTATTTCATTTTACTGATCCTCCTCGTGGTTCTTACCGCCTGCGCTCCACCCGCAAGCCCGGCCTCACCGGTTGCCATCCCCGAGGTAACGGCCGCCGAGTTCCTTGAAACGCTCAAGACCTCCGACCTTCCCATCGTTGTCAATGTGTGGGCATCGTGGTGTCTTCCCTGCCGGGCTGAGGCTCCCCTCCTGCGAGAGGCCGCCATCCAATACGCCGGCGCCGTCACCTTTCTCGGCGTTGACATTCAGGATCGACCGGAAGACGCGGCCGCCTTCATTGGCGAGTTTCGGTTGGACTTTGACCATGTTGCCGACCCGAACCGCGCCATTCCGGCTGCTCTGGGGGGGGTCGGCGTCCCCATCACCTACTTCGTCGCTCCGGGGGGGAAAATCATCTCGACGCACGTGGGAATCATCGACGAACGAACCCTCGTGTCCGGCATCGATGACCTTGTTCGGCAGCCCTGATGGAGTTCACTTTGCTGGGGGCGGTCTTGCTGGGCGCTGGAACAATGTGGATGACGGATCGCGTCCTGAACCGCCGGCAGCGCCGATTCGACGATCTCCTCGGCGCAACCCTGATGGGTCTGCTCGTGGGACGACTGGCCGCCATGGTGTCCGGTGGCTCCTACCCCTGGTCACACCCTGGACTCATTCTCCTTGTCAGGGCAGGCGTCCACCCCGGCTGGGCATCGATCGGGGCACTCGGATCACTGGCATGGCGTTTCCGATCCACCTCGCTGCCGATTTCGCTTGGCCCGTTGGCCGTTCCTGCCCTGATGGGCCTGAGCGGCTGGGAACTGGGCTGTGTGGTCCGGTCTGCCTGTGGCGGGGTTACCGTCGGCTCGTGGGAAGTGCCGATCGGCGGGTTGGCCGGACTTGCCATCGGATTGGCGGCGCTGATCGTGTATCGGCTGCCGCTTCGTACCAAAGCGGCGGCGGCCCTTGTTGCGGCCGGACTGGTGCGGGCCGCCGCGGATCCGTTTCGCAGCGCCCTAAACCACTCGGTCATCTGGTGGTATCTGGCGGCTGTGGTGATAGGGGTGGCCCTCGCAATTACCTGGACAAGCTCGGCCGTCAGAACGAGTCCCGAGTAGTGTTCGCCCACCAAGACCAAGAGGTTCGATGCCCGCCAATGAGATCTATGAACTGCTCAATGCCATAACGCCGTCGATCCAGATCCTGATGGACGAGCACCGCGAGCGACGTGAGCATTGGTACGCCCATGAACTCGTCCCCTGGGAGCTGGGGCGCAACTTCAAAGATGAACCATGGGATGAGTCGCAGTGCACGATCTCGCCGGAAGCCCGCACGTCATTGGTATTGAACCTGCTTACCGAAGACAACCTTCCGTACTACCACAGCGAGATCGAACTGCATTCGAAGGATCACGAATTGCTCGCCGAATGGAATCGACAGTGGACAGCTGAAGAAGGCCAACACGCCATCGCCATCCGGTCCTACTTGCTCACCTCACGCAACTGCGACCCTCATGAACTCGAGGACGACCGCTTGGCCACCATGACCACAGGATATTCGACGGGACTTCCGAATCCGGTTGCCCTCTTTGCGTACACGTCGGCACAGGAACTCGCCACCAGGGTCTCGCATCGTAACGCCGGTCGGATAACCGATGATCCGGTCGCCTACGAGATCATGTCACGGATCGCCGTCGACGAAAACCACCATTTCATGTTCTATCGTGGGGCAGTCACCGCCATGCTGGCCGAAAACCCGTCGGTTGTACTGCCCGAGATCTACCGAGTGCTGTCCAACTTCGAGATGCCAGGGGTGGGAATGCCCAAGTACATGCGCCGCGCCCTGCAAATGGCCAAAGCGGGCGTCTACAACATGCGCATCCACCATGACCGGGTTCTGGTCCCCCTCATCCGCGATTGGAAGATCGAATCCATGGAAGGGCTGACCACCAAAGCCCAGGAGTTTCAGGAAAAGATCATGGGCATTCCGGCTCTCGCCAATCGGCAGGCCGAGACCTTCGAGAGAAGGTACGGTCTAGCTACTTGACACGCAGGCTAATAGCGCTTTCAGCCTGCGTGAGCCGGTAGCTCAAACCTCACTATTCCGCCGGGACCCTGCCCAATCCCGATCGTGCCATGATGAGCATCGATCACAGACTTGGCGATCGCCAGACCGAGCCCTGAGCCCGAAGCGCTACGGGATGGGTCGTTGGTCGTGAAACGGTCAAAAGCAACCAGTTCAAAATCCGGATCAAAGCCGGGTCCTTGATCAGCCACTTCGACGATTCCACCAAGTCCGCCAACCGAGACCCGCACCAGAATCGCCGACCCGGCCGGCGCATACCGAATCGCGTTGTCGACCAGGTTCCGGATCAGCCGCCCAACCGCACTCGGATCAGCTTCCACGATCACCCGGGCTGGCGCTTGCACGATCAATTCGACTCGATTCGCCTGCGCGACCGTGACCAGACTGTCAACCGTTTCGTCGGCGAGTTCGGCGAGGTCGATGGCAACCGGTACGATCCCACCGGCTTCGACCCGTCCCAGAATCGATAGGTCATCGACCAAACGCTCCAGAGTTCCCAGGTTGCCAACCAACCGATGCAACATGACACCCTCGTCGACGACCAGACCATCCTGGAGGGCCTCAAGACCTGCTCGAAGGCTCGAAAGTGGCGTTCGGAGATCATGGCCAACTGCGGCCAGAAAGTCGCGTCGCCCTTGCTCATCACGCTCCCGTTGACGTTTTGCCGAGTCGAGTTGGGCCACCATCTCGTCGACGGCCCGCGCCGTCGTTCCGATCTCGTCGGGACGATACACCCGGGTCCGAACCGACGTATCGCCGGCCGCCACAAGCTCAGCGGTCCTGGCGATTTGGGCCAGGTCGTCGGTTACCGAACCAGCCACGTTCAAGGCGAGCGTCAATCCGAGCGCCACACCCAGTCCCAACTCGACGAACATGAGCCTCAGATCGTGGGCGGTGAGGAACATGGGCGAAGCCATCACAGAGCCGAGGGCAGCCACGAGCACCGCTGACACCGCAATAATCTGAATCGTAAGCGTGATCGACGTGAGACGGTTGGCGAACTTCCTCAGAATCCAGCCGACTGCGACCGTCACGACAGTCACTGCCCCGAAGATTCCGTAGAGCGCCAAACGCTCCGGAGCGCTCGGCTGCATGGCAGCTTCACTCAACGCCACCCAGACGGTCGCAAGGGCAACAACAATGATGACGAGCCGCGTCATCCCTCGAACCTATACCCGACCCCGCGCACGGTTACCAAACGGTCAGGACGTTCCGGATCTTTCTCGATCTTGTGGCGGATACGGCGAACGTGAACAGTGACAGTTGACGTGTCCTGCCACTCCGACGACGAGTGCCAGACGTGGTCGAGGAGTTGGGAACGGGAAAAGACTTGCCGGGGCGAGGATGCCAGAAAGACCAACAGATCGAATTCCCTGGCGGTCAGCGTGGCCAACTCGCCGTTTACGGTCACCTCCCGACTGACCGTGTCAATCGTGAGCCCGTCGAACTCGAGAACGTCTACCCCAGGCTCGGGCTCGACATTCACCCGCCGCAAGACCGACCGAACCCGGGCAACCAACTCGCGGGGAGAAAACGGTTTGGAAACATAGTCATCGGCGCCCAACTCAAGTCCGATGATCCGATCGGCCTCCTCGGTGCGGGCGGTGAGAACGATAACCGGCACGGTGGAGTTGGCGCGGAGCTCTTTGAGGATGTTTAGTCCCCCCACCCCCGGCAACATGAGATCCAGGATGAGTAAGTCGGGAAGACCCGTTCGCAGCTTTGCTACCGCTTCTGTCCCGGTGGCGGCGGTATCGACCAGGAAGCCGTCTCGCTGTAAATAGGTCGTCATGACCTCGCGAATGGTGGGCTCATCGTCGACGATCATCACCCGGGTTTGCTTATTCATGAGGCCATCGTACGACAGCACCCGAAACCCGCAACCCGTGTTCTTGCGATGTTCACCAATCGGTTCTCTGCCGTTCCTCTTATGAAGCGAATCACAATCCTGGCCATCGCAGTGTTGATGGTGATTATGACTGCGGCTCCGGCATTTGCCGCCCAGCCGGCAAGCGGTCCGATCACCCCCGACTTCATCTACGCCGATGGAGATCTATACGGAACGATCTTGCAGGGCTCGCTGCCGTACAACGGGCACAACAAGTCATTCGACCAACTCTTCCTGGTCCCCGACCAGCAGCCTGTCGCTGAATCGAATCGCGGCCAGGGCTACAACGGAGGACGTTGGCTTCCGACGCCCGTAACCAAGACCGTGGACTTTCCCGCCGGGCACATGGTCACGTCCGCAGCAGAACTGGCTCAGGCCGAGGCTGATGGCTGGGTGGTAATCGGAGACCCGATCACGGAAGCCGCCTTTCTTTGCCCGCTAGTCCCCAACCATTGACCTGAACCGACCATCGAAAAGGTTCTGGTCGGGCGTACGCCGGACCGGAAGCTTTTCGAGGTTTCTACACTCCCGGTGTGCCACATATCGATATCACCGACACCTCACTAGGCATTGGACGGGTTCCAATCCTGTCCGACATCGCGCTGGCCTTAACCACTGGAAACGTCGCCTGGCCGAGCAGCCCGAACGTAGCGCCCGACGTCGCGGCCGAGATTTCGCAGGGCCAAAGTGATCGACAGATCCTGGACGGCCCGGCGAATAGCGTTGGAGATAAGGTCATCATCGATCCATCGACATCAGGCCTCGGCTTGGCGTTGTGGGCGGCCCCCGGACCGGCCACATTGATCGGTGGCTGGGCAACGCGGCCCCTTCGACGAGACCATGGGGCAGATTCGCCATGAATCCGGAAGACCTGCTCTTTCAGGTTCAACGAGATCTCGCTGAGGTCCAGGAACAACGCGCGAGCGGCGAACTCGACGAGGTCACCGCCAGTCGCCTCACCGACACCTACCAAGCAGAGATCGCCCGAGCACAAGGTGCTGACGATCAGGTAGACCCGGCCTCAACCTTGTCGCTTTCTCGGGGCCGGTTGATGGTAGGAGCGGTCATACTCGCCGTTACCTTCGCCGGAATCACGTGGGCTGCCAGTGGTGCTTTGGTCGGGCGGGAACCCGACGCTTTTTCTGAACCCGATCGTCAGGTCGATCTTGCCACCTTCAGTAACGAGCAAATGATCGAAGTGATCAACGCTAACCCTGACATACCCGAGGTCAACCGTATGCGCCTGGCGCTGGCAGAGCGATATTTCGAAGCGAGCGAGTACTCAAATGCGTTGACGTGGTACCAGGTTGTGCTCGATTCCAGACCCGCTCCGGCCGACGAATCTGAAGCTCTTGCTCGGATCGGCTGGATGATCCTCGAGTCGGGCCAGCCCGACCACGCGCTGCGATTCGAGAACCTGGCCCTGGAAGCCAACCCCGCCAACCTGGAGGCCAACTTCTTCCGGGGCCTGGTGTATGCCCGGCTTGGCCGGACCGAGGAGGCACTGGCTGACCTACGATTGGTCTCCGACAGCCCGGACGTGCCTGACGACGTCCGCTCCGTGGTCGCGAACGCCATCGCCGCCCTTGAGGACGGCTCATGAAACCCTCCCGGATCGCCTGGCTTGGTACATTGGTTTGATTGTCGGGGTGATCGTTCTGAGGTGAACATGCCGCTATGGACTCAGCCTGTGCATCATCGAAGACACCAAAGTCGACAAAACGACCGGTGTAACGGAGACCGGCACGCTGCAGGGCTCACCAAACGATTGACGACACCCGCCTAACGACAGCCGGCTATCTCGGGAGCGTCGAGTCCAGCCAGTCCGTCGCCCTTCCCCTTCAAGTATCGATCAAAGAAAGAGACGAGCTGCGATTCAACCAGCTCACTACTCCGAATAGGGTCGAGGGAACCGCCGATCCCGAGATACTTTGACAGTGGCGACAGCCGCGGGAGGAGGGTGAAATCTCGGTGAGCGGTTCCCATGATGCATCCGAAGGACACAACGTCGGCTGAGGCCTCCCGCAGCGTGGCGAGAGGGATCTCGTTCGGCTCACTGAGCCAGGCTTCTGAACGAAGGATCGCCATCGGTACGTGAACACCGTCGGCCAGAATCGCCTCATCAACCGGCTCGACCCAGGGATCGAGGCCGTACACCGCCGAGCACCGATCGTCGGTAGCGCAGAACTCGATCGCCGCCCCCCCGCCGGTTGAATGGCCGAAAACCCCGATGCGACTCAGATCGAGGCGGCCCGCCATCGGGCCGTGGGCATTGAGGTCCTCGACAGCTATCAGGGCCTGGCCGATGTCCAATCGAAAGATGTCAACGAGTGTCTCAGAGGCGGCCGCGTATGCCGCGTCGCCGACCGTTTCCTGGTCGGGAAGGGCGACCGGATCAAGGGCCGCAAAAGTCGCCCCGTCATCGATGGTGGTTCCCAGAGCGCCGTACGTGTGGTCGATGGCCACGACAACATACCCGGCGGCGGCCAACGCCTCAGCTTGCGGGAAGGCCACCGTCCGGAAACCGGCCCACCCGTGCGAATACACAACAACCGGATACGGTTCAGATGCGACGGCAACCGGCGCATCGAACACGCTGCCCATGGTGGCGTTGCGTAAATGGTTGAGCGCAAACGAAGGCAGTCCGAGGTAGGCGGCGGTGGCTGGAGCAAAGTCGTCGAACGAATCGACAAAAGGAGCCAGAGGCCCATCACTCGGTTCGGATGGATACCAAATCTGGAGGGTGATCTGGCGGAAGCCACCCGGATTCGGTCCATAGAGCTCCACCCGGTCAGGACTCACCGATCGCACGGTCATGGTACCGATCGGCGTCGTTGGAGCAGCCAACTGAACCACCGGAAGAGCCAGTGTTGGAATAACCAGCACTCCGATCCCCAGAACCCCTGAGAGGCCCTTGCCCAGTTGAGTGACCCGCCGCCGAGGTGCTTCCGGAGATTCCGGGGTGGGCGACACGATCTCCCAGGCGGTCGCCACTGAGAGAATCACGACGAGGAGGTAGATGGGATAGAGCTGCCATCGGATGTCTTCAACGCGAACATGCATGAACAACGCCCCGGCGGCGGCCAGAATCGGTATCCATCCAAAGGGCCGACGCGGCAAGCCGGTAACGGACGGCCACAGGACGAATCCGGCCAACGATCCAACAATTACCAATTCCCACATGCTCATGCGGCGAATCTACACAGCTTTGAGATCGAAACCGTACGGCAATTCGAGGCGATGGACCGCCATCATGTCCGGATCGCCGAGCAGTTCCCTGGTTCCGCCATCGGCTACCAACTTTCCAGCGTCGATAATGACAGCTCGTTCACACAACTCAAGGGCGTAGGGCAGATCATGGGTAACCATGAGCATGGTCACGTCAAGGCCCTTGAGAATCGTGGCCAGCTCTCTCCGGGAGGCGGGGTCAAGGTTGGAGGAAGGCTCGTCAAGCACCAGAATTTCGGGTTTCGAAGCAAGAACGGTCGCCACCGCCACCCGGCGGCGCTCGCCAAGCGAAAGGTGGTGTGGAGCGCGGTCGATGGCGTGCACCATCTCGACCGCGCCGAGTGCGTCCAGGACACGCTGGTCGAGTTCGTCACCCGAAACGCCGAAATTGGCTGGACCGAACGCGACGTCCTGACGGACGGTTGGCATGAACAATTGATCATCGGGATCCTGAAATACCATTCCGACTCGGCGCCGAATGTCCATCACCGAAGTGTCGTCGAGCGGCGTTCCCCCGACCACCACTCGTCCGGGTGGAGGCATGTGGATGCCATTCAGATGGAGGACGAGCGTGGTCTTACCCGCCCCGTTCGGGCCGAACATCGCCACTCGCTCTCCTGCCCCGATCTGGAGATTCACCCCATCGAGCGCCTTGAGACCACCCGGATAAGAGAACGTGAGATCGGTAACTGAGATCGAGGTGCTCATCCGGAGACCACCAGGGCAACCGCCGCCGTAATGACCGCCAATCCGGGCAATGCCAATGCCCGCACCACATCGGCGGTCGACGTCAGGACGTCGCCAAACGTCGGCATGGAGCCCGCGTAACCGCGTGCCACCATCGCCATGTAGACCCGCTCCCCCCGCTCGTAGGAGCGAATGAACAGCGCCCCGGCAGAGGTGGCGAGTGCCTTCACCTGCCAGAAGGCCTTGGGTTCGTAGCCGCGGGCGGCCATCGCCACACGCATACGCGCCATCTCGCCACTTATCACCTCGAGATAACGGACCATGAAACCCGCAATCGCCACGATGGCTTTCGGGGCACGCAGGCGGTTCAGGCCGGCCAGAATGTTTGGAATCTCCGTTGTGGCTGCCAGCAGAATCGAACCCACGACGCCGCAGGAGCCTTTCGCCAGGATCGTCCAGGCGGCGAGAACCCCGGCCTCGGACAATCTGACTCCGCCGAATTCGAGAAATGGGCCTTCCCCGACCAACGGGAGCAGCAGTGCAAATGCCAGAAATGGCACCTCAACGAGCATTCGCCGGGCAATAAACCGGACCGGTACCCCGGCCAGTCCGGCCACCAGACCGAGCACCGATGCGTAGAGGCCAAAAGCCCAGACGGCTCGCGCGGGCGTTGCTACCACCGCAACGACGAACAAGAACAGGGCAGCCACCTTCAGATGGCCGGGCAATCGATGCACGACCGAGTGCCCATGAATATGGAGAGCATGCGCGTGGCCGCCACTCATACCGGTGACCTGCGTCGCAATATAGTAAAGGTAAGCCAGCCCAGAAGAAACGTCACGACCATACCCACCGCAGCAGCCACAATCCGGCCAGCTCCATCAGAAAGACCGGCTGCCCCGTAGTTCGACAGCGGGGAGGTGGCGATCAAGCTTCCCTGAGCTTCTTGTGCAAGCCCGGTCTGCTCGGCTACCCACTGCAACCCGTCGGGGTTCGAGGAGGCGAAGACGGTAAGTGACACCAGCATCGCTGCGGCGACGCCGGCGAGAATCCAAAATCGTTTCATGGGCAGCCGGGGACTACCTTCGGCGCGCAGGTCGCTCGCTCCAAATACCAGATCAGGTCGGGCCTGAAGGACCGCCCCGACGACCGCCACTGTGATGAAGCCCTCGCCGATGCCGATCAGGAGATGGGAGCCAGCCATGAGCAACAAGACGTTGAAAAGGTTGACTCCACCGACCCCACCGATGGCGTATTCGACGACAAACATAACTGCGGACACCACCACGGACAGGGTCGCCGCCACAAATGAAGCACCGAGAACTGCCCGCCTGGACGGCCGGAATGGAGCCCGGACCAATCGGAACATGAACCAACCACTCAGCGTCGTAACCACGGCCATGTTGATCAGGTTTAGGCCGAGTGCCGAGACCCCGCCATCGGCGAACAACATAGCCTGGAGGATGATCACAACTGAGACGACCACCACTGCCACTGATGGACCCATCAAAATGGCCGCAAGCGCACCGCCGAGTAAATGGCCGCTCATGCCTGGTAGCACCGGGAAGTTGAGCATTTGCAGCACAAATACGAAGGCCGCCACCAGTCCTGCCAGAGGGATCTGACGGTCCTTGAGACGAGCTGCTGATTGGCGGAGGGCTCCACCGACGCCGCCGGCGGCAATTACTCCTGCCCCAAGCGACGTGGTGCCGTCAATAAAGCCATCGGGAATGTGCATAGGGATCGCCTCTTGCAAGCTGCTTGCAATAACTATACGGCGATTCCGAGCCGACCGTGAATCAGGTTATCCGGCCGTCTCGAGAAGGGAGTCGAGTTCCGCCCGAAGAACCTCTTCGCCGGCTGCACCAGCCCACGAGGTCTTCACGATTCCATCGTGGGTGATGAGCACGGAAACCGGTTGATAGGGAATCCCATAGGCAGAAAAAACCTTCTCATCGGTGTCTAACCCCCACAACACGTTGCCGGACGGAAGCAGTTGGGATGCCCGTTCGGTCGTGTCTTGCAGGGATCCCTTCCACGCCACCGCCAGGAACGTCACCTGGTCTGCATAGTCAGCCGAAACTTTGTCGATAACGGGTAACTCCCGCTGGCAGGAACTTCACCACTCGGCCCAGAACACCATGTAAACCGGCCGCGACCCTTCCGACAAGGTGAAGGTCGACCCGTCTGCGAGTACCAGTGAAAAATCGGGGGCAACCGGACCCTCTACCCCGGACGGAGCCCGATCCAACGGCGAGACGGCCGGATCCGCAGTGACGACTGAAGTTGTTTCAGTAATGGGCCGGGCAAGTTCGGTCGTGGTCGGTGGATCTCCGGCACCTTGGATCGAAGTGGCCGTGCTCCCGGCCCCGCAGGCGCTGAGCACGAGGCCAAGGGCGACGAGAACTTTGGCGGAACGGTTCATACGAGCAAGTTTGCAACAGATCGGAATCTAACTCAACCTAAGTTCCCCGAATGTTCACAATCCCGACAATATCCGCCCAGGGCAAAGTGTGATGGGTTGACGGTGAATCCGTAGGAAGCGTGCAATTCCTCGAAGAAGCCGCCCAGTGCTCCGGCGGGCACGTCGATAGTGGAGCCACAGTTATCGCAAGTCAAGTGGTGATGAGATTCTGACTCACTCAGATGGATCACCCCGGGGCCGTGCCCGAGATGGACATGATGGACAACCCCCAGCTGTTCGAAGACCTCGAGCGTCCGATACACTGTCGAGGGGTTGATGGCCTGCTTGGCGATTTTCTGGGCCGCATCGTGCACGCCCGCCGAGGTCAGATGTTCGTCGTGCCCATCGGCAATCACCTGGCAAATCGCCCGACGAGCGGCGGTTAGCCGGAGGCCTTTTGCCCGCAAAACGGCAATCAGGTCATCGGCGGCGACCTGCATTACCGATCCATCTCCTGGCTAAGCGTGATAACTCGTTGGAGCACCTTTTCGGCCGCCCCCGAATCAATCGAGGCTTCGGCGAGCGGAATCCCATCGGCAATCGACGGGGCTTTACCGGCCGCCGCGATCCCGGCCGCCGCATTGAGGACCGCAATGTCTCGCCGGGGTCCGGCCTCGCCGGCCAGCACGCTTCTCAGGATCATGACGTTCTCGCCCGCGTCACCACCCACAAGGTCCTCCAGCTTCGCCCGCTTGAGTCCATGATCGGCCGGCTCGAAAGACGACTTCCTGATGACACCGCCAGTGAACTCAAACAACGTCGAAGGACCGATCGTCGACAGCTCGTCGAGGCCATCGTCCCCATGGAACGCAAAAGCCCTAACCGCACCAAGGTTGGCCAGGACACCGATCATCTTTTCGGCCATTTGTGGGTCAGCCACGCCGAGTGCCAGGTGTTGAGCCGTGGCAGGGTTGGTCATCGGGCCAAGGAAGTTGAACACCGTCGGAATCCCGAGTTCCGATCGCACCGGGCCGGCGTGCCGCATGGCCGGGTGGTAGTTCCGGGCGAAGAAGAAACCGAATCCTTCTTGTTCGATGAGTTGCACCGTCCTGGCCGGCTCCAGGTCTATGACCATACCAAGGGCTTCGAGAACATCCGCTGATCCGCACTTCGAAGAAGCCGACCGATTGCCGTGTTTGGCCACGGTGCAGCCCGCTCCTGCCGCAATAAACGAGGCCGTGGTTGAAATGTTGAACGTCCCGAATCCATCGCCACCGGTGCCAACGATGTCGAGCACCGGGCGATCGATCGCCACGCGAATCGATGCCTCGCGCATCGCCTCGACCAAACCCGTCAGCTCGTCGGTCGTTTCGCCCTTTATCCGAATGGCGACGATGAACGCCGCAATCTGAGCGGGGGTCGCCCGACCCGACATAATCTCGGTCATCGCTCGATGCGCCTGATCTCTCGTCAGGTCAGTGCCCTCTGAAAGCGGTTTGAGCGTGCTTGACCACTGCATAATATGAAGCTCCGGGCTACTGGTGTGTTGCGCGCATCGTAGTCGCCGCACCGCCATTCGATCACAGTTTCGGTGTTCACCGGCGGTGGCACTACCATAGGACGGCAAGATCTCACGAATTGCAGAAAGGAACTCGCCGCGGTGTCTGATACGACCCTGTACTTCTCATATACGGCGCTCATGTCGCCATATCGTCTCAGGGACGTAGCACCTGGAGCCGAGTTCCAGTTCATCGCCCACCTCCCTGAAACCAAGCTCATCTTCCCGTTCGAGCTCGAAGTTGGGGCGGGCGCTCTGCCATCGGTTCGTCCCGAACCAGGGAACACGGTCTGGGGGGCGATGTTCGCCGTCAGCGATCAGGACCTCGAAGCGATCAGCGCAGCGGAACTCGAAGAGCTGCGCTCCATAACCTACGACTTCAAAGCGGTCGATCGCGAAGGCAAGCGCCACAGCGTTGTTACCCATATCCATGCGGATACCTCAGATCGGGTGGCGCATCCGTCCAAGAAGTACATGGGCCAGATCGTTCTGGGTGCCCGGCATTGGAAGCTGCCAACCGGCTGGATTGCCGGACTCGAAGAGCACATGGACAACCCTGCGTAGTTGCCAGACCCGACCGCCCAGGCGGTCAACGATCCACCTTCTACCCCACAACCGTGGGTTCGGCGTAAAACCGTTTCCTCGCCCACAGCGCGACATATACGAGGCCGACCAAGACCGGTACCTCGATCAGTGGACCAACCACACCGGCCAGCGCTTCACCTGAAGTAACACCAAAAACACCGATGGCTACCGCGATCGCTAGTTCAAAGTTGTTGCTCGCCGCTGTGAAGGCAACGCTGACGTTCTTCTCGTACGACAGATGCAACCGCAGTCCGAGTGCGAACGCCACGGTCCACATCAATCCGAAATAGGCGAGAAGCGGAAGGGCGATGCGCGCCACATCGAGGGGTTGGGCGGTGATGGTCTCGCCCTGGAGAGCGAAGAGGATCACGACGGTAAAGAGGAGCCCGTAGAGCGCCCAGGGGGCGAGCTTGGGAATGAATTCTCCCTCGTACCACTCAACACCGCGACTGCGTTCCCCCCAACGGCGTGTGCAATAGCCACCCGCCAGCGGAATCCCCAGGAACACGAGGACGATCTTGGCAATTTCCCACATCGACACATTCAACGCGGCACCCTCAAGCCCCAGCCAGTTCGGTAAGAGCTCGAGGTAGAAGTAGCCCAATACCGAGTACGCCACGATTTGAAAGACCGAGTTGAGGGCGACAAGCACCGCGGCGGCCTCCCGATCCCCGCATGCCAGATCGTTCCAAATAAGCACCATTGCTATACACCGGGCAAGCCCGATAATGATGAGCCCCGTCCGATACTGCGGTAGATCGGGCAGCATCAGCCATGCCAGCGAAAACATCAGGGCCGGACCAACCACCCAGTTGAGTATCAACGAAGTGCCCATCAGTTTCCTGTCGGTGGCGATCTCACCGATCTGCGAGTAACGGACCTTCGCCAGCACCGGATACATCATGACGAGCAGTCCTACCGCAATCGGCAACGAAACCGATCCGATTTTGACAGTGTCGAGCCAGTCGTTGAGATCAGGAAAGACCCTGCCCAGACCAAGTCCGAGGATCATCGCCACGATGATCCAGACCGGTAGGAAACGATCGACGACTGACAATCGGGCGAGTGCCGGTTCGGTCACGGTCGGTTGGCTACCGGTCACGATTGGACACCGATCGGCTGGCTCCCGTTCCCATTCATGTTCGGTCAGTCATGTCACGTCCTGGCTATTGGATCTCACGTCGGTTCCGGTTGGAAACAAGCCGATCCCGATACCCGTCAATCTACGGGCCTGATACGGCACCCGTGATCGGTTCATGTGGCGAAATGCGTAAACGCCTGTCATCAGTCGTAGAGTTGACGGTACTCGCCGTCCAGTCCAAGGATCACGCAATGTTCCGCACATTACAGTGGCATGCTCTCATGCTCGGCTTTGGGGCAGCCACCGTGATCGCCTCGCTCGCTGCCACGCTGACGTGGGCAGCCACAGCTGCCTTGGGCCGAGACTCCGTGACTGGCGCCGTGGTATTTGGTGTTCTGGTCGGGTTGGTCGGAGCCGGCTATGTCGGCGGAAGGCTTTCGATGCGAAAGATATTCCACGGGACGCTGGCCGCCTTGGCCTTTGGATTTGGAGTGACGATTGCCTCTATGGCCGGAGGGAGTCCCGCCCCACCCGTCCAGCAGGCCTGGTTCCTGGTTCTCGCCGCCGGACTTGGTGCCACGGGCGCCTACCTCGCCGGCCGGTCCAAATAGAGCTGCGGTTAACGGCGGGATCCCGCCCAACGGGCGGGATCCCACAAGTTTGAGTTCGCCTATAAGCCGGATTCTGTGTCCTGTTTTCTTTCGAGCGAAGCTCGATCGAAACAGGCAGCGACCATCTATCTGGGATTGCCGTTACCGGTCAACCTCGTGCGGCCTACCCGAGACGTTCACCTCAAACGAGGATCGACGGGCCGTCATAGTCTCTGCATGGCCTTGCTCCGGGCGGGGTTTACCAGCCGTGCCGGTCACCCGACACGCTGGTGGTCTCTTACACCACCGTTTCACCCTTACCGTGCCTTGCGGCGTTGGCGGTTTTCTTTCTGTTGCACTTTCCATCGGCTCGCGCCGCCTGGGGGTTGCCCAGCGCCCTTGCCCTGTGGAGTCCGGACTTTCCTCCAGGATTACTCCCGGCGGTCGCCCGGCGAACTCACGGTAAACGATACCCCGCTTTGACCACCAATGAGGTCGGTCTGACTTTGATAGGAAGACCACGAGAACCAGAACGTGTCAAGGTGAGGCACGACCGTCAGTAGGATACCCTCCAGTTCCCCCGACACGGCCGTCCGGTGATTGACCAGACCGATCCCGTTTCTTGGTCTTCAAACTGCCACATTGGCCGGAGGCATCGGCTAGACGCTATTCGGCGTCAAGGATTTCAATGAGCCTCATGGCTCGCTCGTCGAACAAATTTCCTCCTGCCCACAGTCCAAGTGCCAGGACTCCCCCGCCGTAGACGACTGCCACAAGTGCGGCCAACGTTACGCCTCCCGCTCCCCCGATCGCCCAGCCAACCAGTAGACCAACGGCCATCGGCAGAAGGGCCAGCCCGGACACGAAGAACCCACCCAGTCCGAAAAGCATGACGCGAAACTGCCCGGCCGTTCGAGTGGCAAACAGATTCTCTTCGGGCAATTGATACGCCGCATAAATAGCCACCACTGCCCCCACGCCGACGAACAGTGCCGACGTGGCCATTGCCGTCAGGAACCCCGCCCCCAAATACGAGATGCTTCGGCCTGACCATGCCAGTAGCCCGGTCACGACCAGCAGAACCGGAGTGGCAGCCAACAAATAAGCGACAATCTTCCCGAACAGCACCTGTCTTCCCTTGATACCGGAGAGAACGTACATCCAGAAACTGCCGCCGTCGAGACCAAATGTGTTGAACATGAGCGGCGCAAGGAGAGCGAACGAGACGGCCGAAACGGTCATCGGTGCCCATGGCCCCAACTGACCGGTAAGCGCTGAGTACGTGAGTCCGACGATAATGATGACACTGGCGAGCAATTGACCCTTTACCCGGAGATCACGACGCAGATACTTGAGCTCTTTGAAGGTGACCGCCCCGACCGGGCCGCTCATGAACCCACTCGACCCGAACCCGAGGCCGGTGGACTTGAGCCGCTGGGCCGGCGTGGTGTCACCGGTTTGGATACTCAGCCTGCCAAGCGCCCAACCAAACCCGGACACCAGACCCGCCGACAAAGCCAGGCCGAGTGCCAGGATCCCGATTGAAGAAATCCAATCACCTTCCGTCAGGCGCGCCGCTACCCCGCCGAGCGCCCCGAACGGGTTCCACCGGACCACCCTGGACACCCACCCGAAATCAGGATTGGCGCTATCCACGAAGGTGACTGGCACGAGGCTTGGCAGAACGAGCAGCATGAGCGCCGCCAGTGATACGAGTTCTCGACCGCGCCGCCACCGCAGCATGTCGCTCACGAGCGTCGTCAGGAATCTCGCCTCAAGCAGGCACAACGCCCACACCAGGACCGCCGCCACCCACGCACCAACCGTCGGCCAGCCCCATCCAAGTGCATCGGTCTGACCGGCTGCCACCCCTCCCACCAGGAGCAAGGTAAACGCCGACCCGGGACTGATCATGCCTGCCACTGTCAATCCGGCAGCCATCTGATGGCGGGTCAGAGGGTAATTCTCGAACGACCTGGGCTCGAGCGTCTGATCGATGGAGGCCATCACGATGGGTCCGACGATCCAGATGAGCGCCACTGCCGAATAGACGATTCCGACAACGACGGGATCGCCCTCGACCCTCCCGATCACGAAACGAGCCAACCAGGCAGCACCGGTCCCGAACCCCCCGATCATGACGATCGAAAGCAGGGCCAGAACGGGCCACTTGCCAGATCGAGCAATGTTGAAGAGGATCCTTAGCTTGAGTCGGGCAAAGACCCCAACCATGACAGCTCTCCATCTGCAAGCACGGCCCCGCCGACCATTTCTACGAATACGTCCTGCAGCCTCCGGCCACCCGTCACGGATTCAAGAGACCCGGCCGCCAGCACGGCACCCTGGTTGATGATGACCAAGCTGGTGCACAGCCGCTCGACGACATCCATGGCGTGATCCGAGAACACGACCGTTCCGCCCCCGGCTGCGTAGCGGCCGAGAATCGCCTCGACCACCTGACGGGATACCGGATCGACCCCCGCGAACGGTTCGTCGAGGAAGATCACGAGCGGACGATGGAGCAAGGCAGCCGCGATGGCGAGCTTTTTGGTCATTCCGAGGCTGTAGTCGGCTACCAGAGTCGAGGCATCGTCGGCCAGGCCAAGAACGCCCAGCAGCTCAGCAGCCCTCGCCCTCACGGCCGCGACCTCCAGGCCGCGCAGCTGCCCTGAGAAATGCAGCAACTCGACACCCGTCAGCTTCTGGAAGAGGCGAGGCTGGTCAGGCACGAGCCCGATAACGGCTTTGGCCGCAACCGGATCGCGCCACACGTCATGGCCCGCCACCGAGACAGATCCACCGTCAGGGCGGAGCAGACCGGTTGTCATGCGGAGCATGGTCGTCTTGCCTGCGCCGTTCGGTCCGGTGATGCCAAAAAATCCACCGGTCGGGATGGCGAGAGTCACCTGATCGACCGCCACTTTGTCACCAAAGTGCTTGGTAAGCCCGTTGAATGAAACCGCCATTTCCATCCGAGCAACACTAGGTCACAACCACCGGGTTGTCGGCCTCGGTTTTGCAACGGACAACTTGCCAACAGTTCCGTGCCCCGCAACCCCGTCAGTCGGTAATCGCTTGCCGTGAGCTACCGTACGAGCATGTGCGGACGATTCATCCAGGCGTTGGAACTCGACGACTACGCCAACTTCTTCGGGGCAACAGTCATACGAACAGAGGCTCTCAAACCGTCGTACAACGTCGCCCCGACCGACCAGGTCTATGGCCTTGTCGAGAACGAGGGTGAGCGGATGATCGGTACGTTCACGTGGGGACTCATCCCCCATTACTCGAAGGACCGGAAGACCATTCATATCAACGCCAGGGTCGAGACGATCGACTCGAAACCCGCCTTCCGAGATTCGTTCGCCAGGAGACGGTGTCTCATCCCGGCGGATGGTTTCTACGAGTGGGAGCGCCGGCCAGACGACACGAAACAGCCGTACTTCATTTCGCGTGAGTCAGGGCCGATGGCATTTGCCGGCCTGTGGACTCGATGGCGCGATCCGGCCACTGACGAACGTGTGGTGACCTGCACCGTCATCACGACGAAAGCGGACCCGGCCATTGAAGCGATTCACGATCGAATGCCGGTGAGCCTCAACCAGGACCTGTGGGACGACTGGCTGGATTCCAATCAACGGGAGGCCGACGTCGCGCTCCAGATACTCGACGCCAACGATCCAGCCCGACTTCAGTTCCGACCCGTTCCGACCCTGGTCAATTCGGTCCGCAACAACGGCCCGGAACTGTTGGCCAGCTACTGACCGAAGGACACTCCGAGCGTCCTGGCGGACTTGACCCAGCGGTGGTCGGGCGGCACCACCTGGCGCTTGCCGGCCACCTCTTCCAGCGGCACGGTCACGGTGTGCCCTCCCTGGGTGGCCACCATGACCCCTCGCTCGCCGGCCGCGATGAACTCGACGGCCGCGGTGCCAAGCCGGGTGGCCAGGAGCCGATCAACAGCGGATGGAATCCCGCCCCGCTGAACGTGTCCGAGAATGGTGACCCTTGCCTCCAATCCGGTCAGCTCCTCAAGCTGGTCTGCCAATCGGTGAGTGTTGCCTTCCAGCGAGGCATCCAGCGCCGACAGGGCAGCTTTGGCCTCTTTCCTGGTATCACCTTCTGCGGTCTCAACGATCTCGCGAAGTCCCTGCATCTGGAGGTCGGTTTCCACCGATCGAGCTCCCTCTGACACGGCGATGATGGAGAAGCTACTTCCGGCCGCCCGCCTGACGCTGATCGCGTCGGCAATGACTTGCACGTCATAGGGTATTTCGGGAATCAGGATGACGTCGGCTCCGCCGGCCAATCCGGCGCCGAGCGCCAACCATCCAGCATTGTGTCCCATGACCTCAACGAGCATGATCCGGTGATGCGAGTGGGCGGTCGAGTGAACCCGGTCGATCGCCTCGGTAGCAATCGACAGAGCAGTGTCAAACCCGAAGGTGGCGTCGGTGCCCCACACGTCGTTGTCGATTGTTTTGGGTAGCGTGACAACCGGGAAGCCTTGTTGATGCAGGCGCAGGGCATTCTTCTGGGTTCCCCCTCCGCCAAGACAGACCAGTACATCGAGCTGGTGTTCAAGACAGTTCTCGATCATAAGGCCGGTCATGTCCATTTCGGTACCGCCGACGTCCATCTTGTGAGGTTTATCACGACTCGTTCCCAGGATGGTCCCTCCCACGGTCAGAATCCCCGACAGTTGAGCCGAATTGAGCCGAATCATCCGGTTTTGCATGAGGCCCCGAAATCCGTCGAGGAAACCGATAACTTGCATGTCATAGGTTCGAATAGCCGACTTCCCGATGGCCCGAATCGCCGCGTTGAGGCCCGGCGAGTCACCGCCGGCAGTGAGAATTCCAATATTCATGCTTCCAACCTACCAGCGGTAAGATCTGCCCCATGTCCCGTGTCGTCCGGGGAATAGTTGCCTCTCTTCTTCTTTTTGGTGCAGCTTGTTCCCATCCGAGTTCTTCTGCCTACCCGAACTCCAACGTCGTCCAACCGGCTGCGGTGCGAGTTCTGGCTCTCGCCTGCGGATTCGTGTCTGAAGGTGTCGGGGTATTTGTCGCGCCTGATCTCGTGGTTACGAACGCTCATGTGGTGGCGGGCGGCGAACAGATCCAGGTTCGGGCTATCCGCAACACCGTAGATGCAGTCCTGGTCGGATTTGACCCGAACCTGGATCTCGCACTCCTTCGAACCCGTGGACAACCTCCCGACATCTTTGTGCCTTTGATTGCGTTGGAGGACCCGGTTCAAGGTGACATCGGCCTGGTCGCCGTTTTCTCAGACGAAGGCAGTTTCGTCACGATTCCCTATGAGGTCACCAGGGCGATCGTTGCAAGCGGTACAGACATCTATGGGAACGGCAAACATCTCCGTAGAGCGCTCGACCTCGATACCACTATCCGACCCGGCGACTCCGGAGCCGCCTTGTTCGACGAGACCGCCGCGGTTGTGGGAATCGCCTTTGCCTCCTCTCGTAACGGCGATGGGGTTACCTACGCCATCGCCGCCTCCGAGCTGCGGTCATTCCTCGACACGACCGACGCCGGTTCCCCCGTCGATTCGGGTGCCTGCTACTGACGTTCACCGCATCGTCGACCCTGTAGGGTCGTTCTGATGAGCAACGATCGAATCGTGGTGACCCGGCAACCTCCCGGCAGCGCGCTGCAGCTTCTCGAGGAAGCGGCCGCCATCTGGGTGTGGCCGCACGATCGCCCGATAGATCGCTCGACCCTGCTGCGCGAGATTGACACGGCAACCGGTCTCTACTCCATGCTCACCGACGGCATCGACCATGGGCTTCTCGATGCCGCTCCACACCTGAAAGTCATCTCGCAAATGGCTGTCGGAGTAGACAACATCGACCTGGAGGCCTGCCGACAAAGAGGCATAATCGTCGGCCACACCCCCGATGTGCTCACCGAGACGACTGCCGACCTGGCGTTTGGCTTGATGATCGCCGCAGCCAGACGATTCGGCGAAGGAATCCACGACGTTCACGCTGGCAAGTGGGGAGATTGGGATCCGAACTATCTGGTGGGGCACGACGTTCACGGTTCGACGCTCGGCATCATCGGATTCGGCAGAATCGGACAGGCGATCGCCAGACGGGCGACTGGCTTTTCCATGCAAATCTTCTACACCCAACGACACCGGAGCAAGGAGCTCGACTCGGCGGGACCGTCGTTTGTGACCTTGGACGAACTTCTCGGCGAGAGCGACCACGTCGTCGTCGCCACGCCGCTCAGTGACGAAACCAGGCACCTCATCGGATGGAACGAACTTCGACGTATGAAGTCGACCGCCAGCCTGATCAATATCGGTCGGGGCCCTCTCGTGGACCCCGACGCCCTTGTCCGAGCACTCAGGACCGGTGAGATTTTTGCGGCGGCACTTGACGTTACGGAACCGGAGCCCATTCCCACCACCCACCCGTTGGCGAGTTGCCCCAACTGTTTCATCACCCCGCATCTCGGCTCCGCGACAACCAGAACGAGAACTGCCATGGCAGAACTGGCCGCTCGCAACCTGGTCGCCGGGCTGCGAGGTGACCCGATGGAAGCACCCGTAATCGCATAGACTCGGACTGTGCCAAAGCTCTCCCGCCGAACCTTCGTAGGAGCCCTGGGTAGCATGATGATCGTGCTGGCCTCCGCCAGCACGTCCGTTTGGGCTCCCCTGGCCTACTTCATTGGACCGGGATGCATGGCCACCGGATACTTCTATTGGTTGTTGTCGAAGGTGGTCTCCGGCACGGGACTCAGAATCCTCCGCACAGCCTGGCCCATGCTCGGTGCGCTCCTGATCGCCAATCAGTCCAGCGTGCCAGGTTTGGTAATTCCCATCGTGGTGGCGGCCGCTGCGGTGGGTACCGGGAACCTGGCGGTCGGCCTGCAACCGAGGATCTACCCGATGCCCGTCTGGGCGGGGAGCCTGATCAGCCTGATTGTCCCGTTGGTAGCTGTCACGGGGTCGTTTATCTACGTGATCGGGTCCCCGACCGTCGGAGACGTCGCCACCAGCAGCGGCCTGGGTTTCACGGTTGCCAGCACGGCATTGTTTGCTGCCCATGGCATTGGAAGTGCGATTGCGGCATTCGGCACCGATCGGGTGATCGCTCGCTGACAAGTTCGCGATTCCGTCTAGCCTGCTGACCTATGGCGCGACTACTTCTTATCCGGCACGCCCCGACTCCCGAAACCGGAAAAAAGCTCACGGGACGGCTGCCGGGTGTTTCCCTCGGCGAGGCGGGCGAAAAGATAGCTCAGCGGGCAGCCGACCGACTGGCCGACGTGAAGATCAAAGCGGTGTATTCCTCGCCGATAACGAGGACCGCCGAGACCGCCGCCTTCGTGGCCGCTCCCCATCACCTGGACCCCATCCTCACTGAGGGGGTTCAAGAGGTCGACTTCGGAGATTGGCAGGGCAGGAATCTGTCAGATCTCCGGAAACTCAAACTATGGACCCAGGTCATCAACACCCCATCCCAGGCGCGATTTCCCAACGGCGAAAGCTTTCCGGAAATGCAGACGAGAGCTGTGACTGCCTGCAACGCCATCGCCGCAAACCACAAAAAGCAAACAGTGGCCATTGTTTCGCACTCCGATGTCATCAAGGCGATCCTGGCGCACTATCTCGGACAGCCACTCGACACCTTCCAGCGGATAATCGTCTCCCCGGCCTCGGTGTCGGTGGTCCACGTCCCGCCTTTCGGCGTACCGATGGTCGAAACGATCAACTCGTACGGGAGGCTCGATGATTGATCACCTTGGACCGGCCGAACGGTTCGCCGTCGGAGCCATCGGAGAGCCGGGCCAACGCACGTTCTACGTGCATGTGGTGGCTGACACCGTCTCCTATTGGTTTGTCGCAGAGAAAGGCCAGATTGCCGCCCTGGCCGACTACGCCTTGACCGCCCTCGCCAGGGCCAACATCTTGCCTGACCCCGACGGCATGAGCTTGATCCTCTCGAGACTCGAACTCACCGAACCTGATGACCCGCAGTTTCGAATTGGAGCAATGAGCATGGCCATCCAGCCCCAATCAGACCTCATGACGCTTGAGCTGGTCTCGATCGAGGGCGACGAAGGGGTGGACTTCGTCATCGCCCCCGAACAACTTCAGGCTGCCGCCATCAAAGGCCTGGAGGTCGTCGACCAGGGTCGGCCGATTTGTCCGAAGTGTCAACTGCCCATGGGGCCGGGCGACCATAAGTGCCCGGCGTCGAACGGCCATCACCCAGACTGATGCCCTCCGATCCCGTCATCGTGAATGTGGTGGGCCGCATGCCGTACGCTTCAAACGCGACGTTGCTGGTAGAACTCGATACCGGACAGCAGGCGATCTATAAGCCAGCCGATGGAGAGCGACCCCTGTGGGATTTTCCATACGGAACGTTGGCCGCCCGCGAGGTTCTCACCTCGGAGGTGGCTGCCGGACTTGGCCTCGATATCGTGCCGCACACGTTCCTGCTCGATGGACCGTTCGGGCTCGGTTCAGTGCAGATCTTCATCGATGAGGACTTTGATGTTGATCCTCGACCGTTGCTTGAAGGACCGTCGGAACGCCTGTGGCCGTTTGCCGTTCTGGATATCGTCGTCAACAACGCCGACCGTAAGCTCGGCCACATCCTGGTCGAACAGAGCACCAATGCGCTCTGGGCAATCGACAACGGCCTTTCGTTCCACGCCGACGACAAGCTTCGCACCATCCTGTGGGGGTTCGCCGGTCGACCACTGCCTGACGCGCTGGTCGCCTCCCTCCATGCCCTGCAGACGGCCCTCGCCAAAGATCTGTACGACCGGGTCGTCTCCTTGCTCAGCCAGGAGGAGGCTGATGCTCTTGTGGAGCGAACCACCCGGTTGATTGCGTCCGGGATTCATCCGCCGCCACCGCTTGATCGACCCGCCGTCCCCTGGCCGATGTGGTGAGCTATTTTCTGAGGTAGTCCCGGACGATCATGTCGCCCAACTCCTCGGAGCGGGCGGCAAACACCCGGCCGTGCACGATCTTCGCCAACCGATCGACAAATGCCACCAGTCCTGGTTCTTGTTCGAGCATGAAGATATTCATGGTTACTCCGCCCCTGGCGAGTCGCATGGCCTCTTTGAACGTCAGGTCGATCGTTCGGCGCGCCGGAGGCCACTGAAAGAAAACCTCATCCCCTTCCAGGTGAGCGGTCGGCTCGCCATCGGTGACCAGGAGCACTTGTTTGGTGGCATCCCGATGACGTGCCAGGATCCGACCTGCCAGATTGAACGCATGTTCCATGTTGGTTCCGTAGACAGGCTCCCAATCGACCTGACCCAGATCGGCCGGCGACATCACCCTGGCATAGTCCGAAAAGGCCACGATTTCGAGATGGTCCTCCGGGTAGGCGGTGGTGATGAGGGCGTGGAGCGCCAATGCCATCCGTTTGGCGCCAAGCCAGTGACCCCGTAGCGGCATCGAGCGGCTCATATCGAGCAACAACACGGTGGCAACCGAAGTCTTGGTCTCGTATTCGGCGATCTCGAAATCCTCCGGTGACAGCTGAATCTGGCCACCCTCTGAAACACCGCCCCGCACAACCGCATTGCCGAGGGTCCGCTGAAGATCGAGGCGGAACGTATCCCCGTACTTCCAAGGACGCGAGGTGCCGGTCGGTTCTCCCATCCCTCCCGCCGACGGCACATCATGGGATCCCGGCCTGTCCACGGTGATGTGTTCAAACACTTTCGAGAGCGCCTGCTCGCCGAGTTTGCGGACCCCGCGCGGTGTCAGCTCCAATCGACCGGAACTCCGCACGACCACCCCGGCCCGTTCAAGGGCTCGCTCAATCTTCTTGAGCCGTTCGAGGTCCCGACGGGCTTCACCGTCGAGCATTCGGGCTAGTTCCTCCGGGTCGACATCGGCCAAAGAGGCACCCGGATAGTTTTGGCCGAGAGCCCGCTCAAGGTTTTCCATGGCTGAAAGATCCTCGATGGCGTTCAAAGCCGCCCCCAAACCGTCCGTCGGGCCGCCCGCCCCATCCATGGAACCGTTCCAGTCGAGGCCAGGTGCCAGTGCCCGCAGTGTATTACCGAGGTGATCCATTTGGAAGGCCAGGTCGAGGTCGTCCATCGCCACGTTCATAAGATCGTCGAGTTCGGCCCGCTGGTCTGGCGAGAGGTTGGCCATGAACCGGGAGAAGGCCGCCGCTCGTTTGGCCAAGGCTTCGAGCAGTTCGTCGAGCGTGGTCGGATTCTCTGGAAAGAATTCGCCGTGCTTGGTCATGAAGGCCGCAAACTCTTCGTCGGATGGCCCGGTCCCGGCCTGACGCTGATCAAGGAGACCGTTTAGATCGGCCAACATGTCTTTGAGCGCAGCCATCGTTTCGGGATCAGGATCGCTCATCGCCTCGGAAACCTCCCGGAACATGCGATCCATGATGTCTCGGCGGAGTTCGTTGAGCAGATCATCGAACGCCTGACGGGCCTCTTCAGACACAAACTCGTATCCTTTCAGCTCGGACAGCGTCTCAGCAAGTGAGTCCGGCAACGCATCGAGCGCCACCTCCCGGAATCGGGCATCATCTGAGTCCATCACGGATAGCTCCATCTGCTCCGTGTGAACAATCTCTTCGACCCGCTCACGAATTCGGGCAATCGGCCCGTTCGTGCCAAGGCGGGCGGCGGCCTCTTGGCGCATGTGTTCGATCCGGGCCCGGAGCTGATCCAAGCCGGAGAACCGGCCAGGCATCCCCTGGCGAAGAAGTCGCTCAAGGGACTCGTCGACCGACCATCCGTTAAGTAGATCCTCCGACAGTTGCTCGACCAGATCATCAAGCGGCAGCTCGGCGGAAAGCGGATCCTGAGACCCATCCCACGCCGAATAGCGATTCGGGAGCATCAGCTGCGGCCGTACACAGAACTACCGGCTTCGGCGTCCTTGTTCAGGCGACGGGTGAGATGGAGTCCTTCCATGGCAAAATCGAGCACGCTCGCCAGGTGATCCGGTGACTCCTCGGCCAGTCCAACCCGCCTGGCGAACTCGGCCAGAACTGCCAGGTGGCCGACTTCGAGGAGCATCGACCCGGCCGGAGTCAAGTCACCCGACTCGACGATGACCCCCTCATCGAAAAGGTCGATCAGTTCGGCGAAGTCGACACCGTTTGAGCGATCTCGAAAGACCTCGACGACCGCCTGCGCCAGGAGACGGCGCAATACATCCATCTCTCGCCCCTCTTCGAACACTTCGAACTCGACCCGTCCCATCGAGGCGAGCAATACCGAGGGGAGATCGGCAATCCGGGCTACGGCCTGTCCACTTCCAGTGCGCAAAGCCCGTCGCACGGCCGAAGCGACGATCGTTTCCAGATTGGCAATCGAGAAGCGGACCGAGACCCCCGACCGCTGATTCACGTGCGACGAGTTTCTCACGGCATGGGTGAACTCGGCCAGGATCTCTTTGAGGAATTCCGGCACCTCGATGCTCACACCGGCCGGAGGGGGGGTCGACTCCTGCTCCATGATCATGATCTCGTCGTTGATCGTCATGGGATAGTGGGTACGAACCTCAGATCCGAATCGGTCTTTGAGCGGGGTAATGATCCTCCCGCGGTTCGTGTAGTCCTCGGGGTTGGCCGAGGCGATGAGCAGGATGTCGAGCGGCAGACTCACCCGGTACCCGCGGATCTGAATGTCACGCTCTTCGAGCACATTGAGCAACGACACCTGAATCCGGGTAGGAAGATCCGGCAACTCGTTAATCGAGAAGATCCCCCGGTGCGAACGAGGCACCAGCCCGTAATGAATGGTCAATTGATCCGACAGATACCGGCCTTCGGCAACCTTTATCGGGTCAACATCACCGATCAAATCAGCTACCGCGGTGTCTGGCGTAGCGAGTTTCTCACCATAACGAGCCTCAGGAGGCACCCATCGGATCGGCGTCAGGTCGCCTTCCTCGTCGATGAGGTGCAGGCAAAACGCACACACCGGCCGGAACGGTGAATCATTGATCTCGCAACCTTCGACGGTTGGCGAATACGCGTCGAGTAGGTCGACGAGCCTGCGAATGAGCCGCGTCTTGGCTTGCCCACGCTCCCCAAGCAAAATGATGTCGTGGCCCGCCAATATGGCTCGCTCCAGGGCCGGGATGACCGTCTGGTCAAATCCGACAATCCCGGGAAACAGCTCGGCGCCCGCTCGCATCCGCTGCATGAGGTTGTCTCGTAGTTCATCTTTGACGCTGCGATCGACCCAGTCCGATTCCCGCAACGCACCAAGTGTGGTTATCCCCGTGTGGTCCATGGTGCACCTTATCCTGTCGCCGGACCCTACGGCACGGCGTTTCGAGTTTTGATGTCCGGTGTCCCGACTACTGTGTTTTCATGACAACTTTTGCGTACTTCTGCGGGCACGAACAATGGCAACCCGAGGAACTTGTCGAGCACGCCAAACTCGCTGAGACGGCTGGCTTTGACATGTTGGTGGTTTCAGAGCATTTCCACCCATGGGTAGACGACCAATCTGCGGCCGGGTTTGCCTTCGCAACGATCGGGGCCATGGCGCAGGCAACCGAACGAGTCAGCTTCGCGACCGGCGTAACCACGCCGCTGTTCCGATATCACCCTGCCGTCGTGGCCCAGGCGGCGGCCACTCTCGATCGCCTCTGTGGAGGTCGATTCAACCTCGGCGTTGGGACCGGCGAAAACATCAACGAAGGGCCTCTCGGCTACGAGTTTCCCAACTATGCGGGACGATCGTCCCGGATGCGCGAGGCGCTTGAGATCATGCGGCGTCTGCTGGATGGTGAGAAGCTGACGTTCAACGGTGAGCATTACGTGACGGATCGCGCCAAGCTGTACTCGCCGCCGCTCGGCCCGGTGCCGATTTGGCTCGCAGCCGGTGGACCCAAATCGGCCGCTCTGGCAGGTGAAATGGCCGAAGGAATCGTGACATCCGTGAAGGTGCCGGACGAGACTCGGCAAAACGTCATTGATCCGTCCAAGGAAGCTGCCCTGGCGGCCGGGCGTCCGGCCCCGAAGATTCTCGCAACCAGGTGGGCGATCAAGGCCGAGAACGACGAGGAGGCCTGGGAGGCGCTCTACCCGTGGCGAGGACTCCGGGCCCCGGGGCGTCTTGATGCCGTCGACCCCATGGACTTGCGGATCCGGGCTGACGAAATGCCCCGAGAAGAAATTCTCGGCCGCTACTCCCTCGTGTCGAGCGCCGAGGACATCGTCGAGACGTACCGACCATTGGTGACCGATCTCAAGGCCGACGTCGTGACCATCCAAATGGCCTCGCTCGACCAGCCCGCCCTAATCGAGATGCTCGGCAGTGAGGTGCTCCCGCAATTGCGTGCGCTCGTCGGCTAACTGCCGCCTTCCGGAAAGCTGGCTCCGATTTCGATGAGCAGGTCGTCGACCTCACTCTTGATGGCAATCCCGGCTTCGATCTCGTCGGTCTGAAGATCTGCGAGGAGGCGCCAGCTTGGTGCGTCACGGCGAAGCAGGTCGCTGACAGGAGCGACCTGCTCGGGCGGAATCGTCCGCAGCCAGTTGCGAATGGGTGCCACAAATGGCCCCCCGAAAGTGGCGATTGGGTCGAGCTCCCATCGGTCGTCCACGAGCCTGAGTACGAACACTCCAGAGATTTCCTGAACGCCGAACCGAATGCTGCCGATTGCATACCGCACTCCATCGGTGGCGAACTGGCGGTCGATGGTCGCCGCGATATTGTCAGGTTCGGCGTCGACCAATCCCGGCAAGGATGCCGCAAAGGCCGACCAGAAGTTGTCGCGGGCTTGTGAGCTCAACCCCCGGTCTTCATATGACAAGAGAGCCGTTGCGTCTGGAACTTCGATGGCAGCAAGCAATCCCAGTTGGGCTTCATCGACCAGGTCACTCGTGGCGGAGTAGTTGCTTGCCCATAGCTCCTGGAGCAATTTGGTGAGCACCGCTTCAGGACCGAGTGGCTGTTGGGCCACTATGGTGTTAACCGTCGTCGATACGGGGGCTCCCGACCCGCCGCAGGCGGCCGTCGCACCGATAAGTGCTGCCAACAAAACGAGTCGAAGTTTCTGCATCGACAGACCAGCGTAGCTCCGTGGCAGCCGTCTAGGCCCGGACCGGGAGTCGCCCAGTCGTAAGAAGCGTCTTGCGAATGGTCGGATCCGATAGCCCGAGACGGCGGTATAAGTACGTCAGGTACGCCAACCCGGCCAATTCCTGACCGATGGCTACGGGTGTGAAGAGCCCTCCAAGATGACCCCAGTAGTCGGCCTGGCCCGGATCGAAAGCCCATCCGAACACCGGCCATAAGAAGGTTGCGCTGGACATCCACATCCCGTCGAGGAGCAGGTGCAGCATCGCCCCGATCGCCACGGCCATGATGGCCCGCCGTCGTCTCCCCCGCCGGGTCACCAGCAGCGCCAGCGTCATGATCGCGGTTGGAAAAGCCAGACTGTGGCCGATCAGACGGTCGGCCCCGAAGTAGTCAGGGGCGATCAACGTCCCGAGCGGTTTGTCGATGAGGTTCGGAAGCACGGCGCCGAGGGCGAGCATGCGCACGTCAACCTTCGGGTCCCGGAAGATGTACCGGAAAAGCAGGATGGCGCCTGCAATGTGATAGACCAGCACCTAGACGACCAGGATGCGCCTGCAATGAAGACAACGGGGCGGATCTTCGTTCAGCACCTCAAGTTGCTCGGCCGGTGACAGAGTGAGATGGCATCCTCCACACACGCCGTCTGCCAGGCGAGCCGCACCAACGCCTTCTTTGTGGGCTCGTAAGGACTCGTACAGCTCAAGAATCTCGGGGTCGATGAGTGGAACAATCGCCTGTTTGCGTGATTCCTTGCGGGCGATCTCGGCATCGATACGCTTCCAGGCCTCGCCCACTTCCGCCTCATGCGTGCGCATCGTGACCTCAGCCGAGGCAACCGCTTCGACGGCAGACGCCACCGCCGTTTCAAGTTCTTCGTGACGATCGAGAAGCATGAGGACGTCGTCTTCCATCGTGGATCGACGCTTCTTGAGGGACTGAACGTCCAACCGAAGATTCTCGGCGTCCCGAGCCGTTAAGCCGCCGGCAAACAGCCGTTGTTCATGTGTGTCGATTTTCGACTCGAAGAGTTCGAGCTCGCCCTCATGCTTATCGAGGGTCAACGCAGTTTCCTTGAGTTGCTCGGCAAGGTCGGCATGGGTGGCCGTCGCCTTTTCGTGAGTCTTATGCGCCTTCTTGTATGCAGCCAGGGCCGGCAGCGATGACCGTTCAGCGAGCAGCCGATCAATCTGAGAATCCACGTCCTGCAGGTCGAGAAGGTCGGCCAAACTCTTGAACTGTTGCATTAACCCTCCCATGGGTCGGTCGTCACGCTGGTTAAGTCGATGGCAGATGGTACGACATCTGAGACGAGTCGCACGAGCCGGGCCATTCCGGGGCGTTCGGTTGGCATATGGCCGGCGTCGATGATCGCCAGGCCAGCGGCCACCGCCGCCGCCGCAACGTGGTGCGATATGTCTCCAGTCACCAAAGCATCGGCACCGGCCTCCAGCGCGGCAGTAACCGCTTGCCCGCCTGAGCCAGGCAAAACAGCCACCCGTTGGACCATCGCCTCGGGCACCCCCGCCGCCCGAACGCCGGGACTGGCGAGGACCGACTGTACGTGCTCGGCAAAGCGACTCAGCGGTCGCGGACGGACAGACCCGACCCGGCCGATCATGGGACCGTCGGTCTCTATGGCGAATGGTTTGGCGGTCTCGATTCCAACCGCATTGGCGAGGGCATCGGCGGTACCACCCTCGGTGGCGTCGAAGGCGGTATGCACTGAAATGAGAGCCACCCCATCACGTATCAGCCGATACGTCCGCCCGTGAGCCGATGATCCCGCGATCAGAGCCGTCGCCGGTTCGAACAGGAGCGGGTGATAGGTGACGAGTGTTCGCACTCCGTCCTGAAGTACGGCTTTCATGACCGCCTCGTTGACTTCGTGGCACACTCCGACGAGTCCGGTCTGAGCATAGAGGTCGCCGAACTGAATGCCGACCCGATCCCAATCGGCGGCATCTGCGAATGAGATTCGGTCATCGATGGCGCCCGCCAGCGCGGCCAGGGTGGTCATAGGAACGATCCTAGCGGTGCCTGCCAAGCCCAGAACTAGTCACCGGTATTATGGACGGTATGAACATCGCCGTAGCCCTCGCACTCATTCCTGTTCTGTTTGCAGTCATCGGCTATCTGCCATTGCGCGGGCCGCTTGAAGTGTGGATCACCGACCAACCGGTCACCTTGCCGTCGGCAATGATCACCAAACTCGTCTGGTTCTCCGTCCTCTGGCTGTTCGGTTTGGCCGCCACTTTGGCCGGAGCGGACAAAGAACTGCTCCTCGCCATTGCCAGCGTCGTCCCGGCCATTGCTGCGATGTGGGCGTACATGCTGGTGCTCCGCCAAGACCCCCGGACAGCCTTCACCGTTCTGTGCGTCGGTTGGACCCTTACCGCCATCGTGGCTGCCTGGATCTACGCCTTGAACCCGGGTGCGTCACTCCTGACGGTGCCTCTCCTTGTCACCCTGATCGTCGGAGGGGTGGTCAACTTCTTCGTCTGGCAGCGTCCTACCCAGGAGGACTAGGCCGCCATATCCAGCTCGGGCCTCGGGCGAAAACCCACTATCCATGGGCGTAAGACCGATTCAACCAACCAAACAAAATGGGCCTCACCCGGAGGTGAGGCCCATCGATATATTCCGTGTACCCGTGGTTACTGGGCGACGCGATCCTTGAGGCCCTTGGCAGGCTTGAAGGCTGCATACGTGGTAGCGGCGATCTCAATCGGAGCTCCAGTCTGCGGGTTGCGGCCGGTCCGTGCCTTGCGGCGACGGGTTTCAAAGCCGCCGAAGCCGGAGATCGATACCTTGCGCCCGGCGTCCAATTCAACGGCGATAATGCCGTTGCCTGGCTCCGAGCTGAAGATGATATCGATAATCTCAGCGGCTTTGGCCTGTGTGATTTCGGCCTTCTTGGCAAGTTTGGCTGCCATTTCTGTCTTGTTCATACGCCCTCCTACGGGAATTGACAGTCGCTTCCAGCGCTTCGCTGTCTCTGTAAACAAACAAAATAGCAATAGGGACGCAGTCTTTGGCGGATATTCCTCTTGGACGACATGCCGATCCAACCCGCCGCGGCAATCAAGTTTGTCGCCTTGTGCCGACCCGCCGCTTCGTTCGAATCGTCTTGGATGATTGGGGAACGATACTGATCGTCCCATCGACTTCCAGGACGGCCTGTTTGACTTGCTCCAACCCGGCCAGGCCGTGCTCACGAGCCGCCTGCTCGAGCTCGGCCGGCTCGATGCCTTCGCGAGCCATCTGACGGGCCACGATGGCACCGTCGCTTATGAGAACCACCGGCTCACCTTCCGAGATTCGATGACCAACCCGAAACGCAGCAATCGGCTGCCAAGCTCTCTGCGATCCGGAGTCCGGCGATTTCGACGAGGTCCAAGCTATCGGCTAGTTCCTCAGCCGGCCACGTGGCCGCCTCCTTGATACCCCTTCCAGACCGCCTGCGTGCTCTGCCCGAGGTTCTGAGCGATGTCATCCCACGTTGACCCATCGGCGCGCGCTTGTAAAACACATCGCGCATCGAAGTTATTCACCCAAGCCCGCAGGGCGTCAACCGCCAGCAACCCATCGACCCCGTCAAACATCCCGTCGGCAGTACGCTTGACAAGCTGATTGGGATCGTCGCCGATAAGTCCGACCACATGGGCAAGTTGCCATCGTTTGACAAAAACGCCAAACGTTGGCGAGACGGTTTCGTCCGGGTCATGAAAACGAAACATCGCCGGTTCTGCTTGAGGTAAGACGGATACGGACTTTCGTCGTTCATGACAAGGTTGAATTGAGTCTCCAGGTCGCCGTACCGACACGGCCAGATCTCTCAGCCCCGGGCGGAGCGCTTGTTGCGCTCCCGGCCGTTTGCGCGGGTCGGCACTCATAGCCAGATAGTCGGAGCGTATGGCCTATACGGCTGGTGCGACGTTTGATTCGCTGCTGCCGAGCAGTCCGACGACTTGCGTCCGAAGTTCATTCAGGTCGAAGGGTTTTCCTACAAAGCCTCCGGCATGTGAGTCGTCGGCTTTGGCCCTCACCTCCGGGGTGTCGTGAGCGGTTATCACAACCACCGGGATGTGAACTGTTTCCGGATTGGCCCGGATACGTCTGAGGATTTCCCATCCATCCATTCCCGGTAGCGCGATATCGAGCACGATCAGATCGGGAATCAAGGTAAGGGCTGCCTCCAAGCCTGACGGGCCGTCTTCCCGCGAGATGATCTCGAAAGATTCGTAAGCCAGGCACAACTCGACAAGGCGACGGGTCGAGACAGCGTCTTCAATGACCAACACCGTGCGTTTGCTCACGTCCCAGTTTCCTTTCATAAATGTTTGCTCACACAATTCATCGACCCGATGCTGGCCGTCCTGTAGGACCAATGCCACCGCATCTCGAAGACGAAATTGGAAGCTAATTCGGTTGTCGGATCGGTGGTCAAGTCTGATGCCGGAGTTTCCGATACATCCCTTGGGTACCCAGTCAATCCCTCACAGAAGGGCAGCCCATGCCGGAAGCACTGATCGTCAAGACAGAACGTACGCAGTTGCGAGACCGCCCGGCTGTCAAGACGGTGGTATTAGGTCTGCTGGCCCTCTCGTTGATCTCGGCGGCCCTGCTTGCTTTCGGGGTGCTTTCCGAGGATGTTGCGTATCACTTCGCTCAACTCATCTACGTGGTCGTTCCGTTGGGCTCCGGTTTCGTAATCCTGGGAGCCACACGAACGTTGGATGGAACCAACAAATTCGCCTGGTTGTCGATCGGTGGCGGGGTGTTGGCTTGGGGCCTCGGAGAAGCCATCTGGGTGTACTACGAATACATTCTCAAGATTGAAGTCCCTTACCCTGGTTGGGCGGACGTCTTCTACCTCCTGGGCTATCCACTGATATTCGTCGGCATCCTGCTCCTCCCGCACCTCAAACCAGGTCGACTTGAGCAACTTCGACTGTCCCTCGATGCCATCGCCGGCAGCATCGCTCTCGCAGCGGCCATGTGGGGGGCCTATCTCAGCGACCAGATCTATCTCGATCCGTCAGCCGGGTTCTTCGAACAGTTCACCAACATCATGTATCCACTCGGCGATGTAGTTCTGCTTATTGCCGTGATGATCTTGGCAGTCCGACGCAGTTCCCTCCGTTTCGATGCTCGTCTGCTTGCATTATCGATTGGCATGCTCGCCACTGCCATCGCCGACGTCGTCTACATCTTCCAGGTCGAAGCAGACACATATTCTACAGGGGGATGGCTGGACTCACTGTGGCTGATCGGTTACGCCGGTTTCATTGCGGCTGGCTGGTATCTCATGCAACCCACCAAAACAACGGAGCTCGCCGACAGATCCACCAGACTCTGGCAGCTGGCTGCCCCGTACGCAGCCATTCTGGCTCTGTTCACATTGACCCTGTTGGACACAGCTGGCGACGCCTCCATCCTTCAAATGGCCTCCGGCATCGTCGGACTGCTGATCATCGCGCGCCAGGCTGTCTCGATCCGCGAAAACAGGGAACTCGTCGAGAAACAACGCGACGACCTCATCGCCTCGATCTCTCATGAGCTCCGTACCCCGCTCACCTCTGTTCAGGGCTTCGCCCAGCTTCTCAAAGAACGGGGCGAAACATTGGATTCGGAGCAGCGGGTCGAGTTGATCGAGATCATCGAGAGTCAAAGCCGACACCTCGGAGGCTTGGTTACCGACCTCGTCGACGTAGCCCGCGACCGGCTCGCCAGTGTGAATTTGAGCGTCGAGACCCTTGAGTTGTCCGAGCTGCTCACCGACGCCAAGCACATTGCGCTCAACTCAGGGGAGATCGACATCTCCATTCTTGCCGAACCCGATGTTTTCATTTCAGGCGATCGCCGCAGGATTATCCAGATCCTCGTCAACCTCTTCACCAACGCAGGCCGCTACGGGCAAGGCCGTATCGAAGTCGTAGTCGGAGTGAAGAACGGCTTTGCCAAAATTGAGGTCCACGATAACGGTACGGGTGTGCCCAAACGCTATGAGGAATCCATCTGGGAACGCTTCGAACGCGGCGCCCACCGTCTCGACTCCACCATCCCTGGCTCAGGCATTGGACTCCCCATCGCTCGGTCGCTGGTCGAGGCACACAACGGCACCATCGGCTACCGAGCGTCCGAGCGAATCGGTGGGGCCTGTTTCACCGTATCACTACCGCTTTTGGCATCGCCGGTGGAAAGCCCCGTCTATGAGGCTGTGCCCTCCTCCGGAGTTTCCTCCCGGCCTGACCAACCCGTTCTCACGCCGTAACGAACCACCCCACGGCCCTGCCAGCACCATCTGACCGGTCCGAGTCATTTTGTCCGTGAACCTCGCTGGCAACTCCGTCCAGTCGGCAGCCACCGACCTCGAGTGTGTTCGACGCCCTATCGACGGTTCGGAGCCTGACGAAGGTAGGCCCTAGCCGGTGCCGGCGTACGTTCCTGCGGTATCGGGGAACATCTCTTTGACGATCTTGAAACAAGAGACGTCGACGGTGGCATCCATGTGGAGGAACACGGCCGCGTCGCGGAAGTACTTCTCGATTCCCATCTCCAGCATCGCCCCATGACCACCATGGATCTCCAAAGCCTGCCTGGTCACCTCGAAGACCTCTTCGGAGGCAAAGACCTTGATCATGTGACAGAGCTTGGATGCGTCATCGGTGTTCTCATCGACGGCCCGGGCGGCATGGCGCAGCATGGCCCCAACCGCCTCGAGTTTGATGGCCATCTGGGCCAAGCGCACGGCGATGGCCTGATGCTGAATAAGCGTCTTGCCGCCTTGAACGTGCTCTTGCACAAATCGCGAGGTGTCTTCGAATGCCGCCAGGCCAATCCCAAGGTTCTTGGCCGCCTGGAGGATCTTGCCTGGCCGAAAGTAGATGCCGGCCTGGCCGAGGGCGTTATCCCGCGCCAGGATGTTTTCCTCGGGGATGCGACAATCCTCAAACGTGATCTCGCCGTTGTTCATGTACCGGCCACCGATCGTCTCATTGCAGCGGGTCACGGCCAACCCGGGCGTGTCGCGTGGGACAAGGAAACTGCTGGTTCCTTGGAGCATTCCCAACTTGGGATCAGTGTTGGCATAGACGACATACAGGCTGGCGTCATACCCATTGCTGATGTAATGCTTACGACCGTTGATCACCCACTCGCCGTTCTCAAGAACGGCTCTTGTGTCCATGTTGGCTTCCGGTACGTTGTATGGAAGCCACCGATCGGACGCTCCTTTGGGCTCGGTAAGACAGTGGGCAAAGAGAAACTGGGGATCGTTCATGTAGCGAGGAAACCACTCGTCCTGGAGGTGTTTGGGCGCCAGAGAGCGAAGCAAGACACTGATCTTCCAGTTTTGAGCCAACTTGTCGGAAATTCCAACGTCGCCCCTGGCGATTTCGGCGGCCACAAGGGCAAACGTCTGCGCTTCGGTTTTCGGGTCGAGCTGGACTCCGCCATATTCCTCCGGAACCCCCAGGGTGCGAATGCCGGCCGCATCGGCCTCTTCGAGAGCTGAGGGGATCACCCGGTCTTCGGCAGGGAAGACCCACTCGTGTTCACGATTGGCACGGATGAACGGCCTGATCACCTTTTCGACGTATTCCCGACAGGTATCGCGCATCATCCTCTGCTCCATGGACAGATCCTGCGTTGCCAGTTCGATGCTCATGCGATCTTCTCCTCCTTGTGATGATGCCGTGACGAGACCCGAACCTCCTTTGGTCCGGAACGGTCCACTCGCCGAGCCTATCCACGAAGATCTCTCGATTCGCCAATCCGGGAATCGCTATCCGACGCAAGATTTCAACCGAAGCAAGTCACCGTTGGGATTTGTCCCGATTTCAGCGGTACGCATGACAGCGAGCCACGAGTTCGATCGCCAGTCGCTTTTGGAACCAATCGGGGAATATCATTGGTCCAGGGACGTTGTAATCTTGTAATTGAGATTACAACGAACCGAGGCTCTGATGTCCACAATCAACCCCACAACTCTGCCCCTTCTTCCTCTCCCCCACGGTGTCTTCTTTCCTGAGATGGTCGTCACGGTCCGGGCCGAGAGTGCCGTGGCCCGCGCCGCGTTTGACGTGGCCTCAACGAGAGCCGGAAACGATCCCGCCGAGCTGGTCGCCGTTCCCCAAATCGGCGGGGAGTACAGCCCGATCGGACTCGTTGTGCGAATCGAACAAGCCGGCCGGTTGCCCGGGGGCGGCCAAGGTGCCGTGTTACGGGGCCTTCGGAGGGTTCGGGTCGGCCAAGGCGAGGTCGGACCAGACGGTGTGCTGTTGGTGACCGTCACCGAGCTCGACGGCGATACTGCCAGCCCTGAAGCAGACGCCCTGGCGGTCGAATATCGCCAGGTCGCCGGAGAACTGCTCGCCATCATGGGTGGCGGACGACTCGCCGGGTTACTCGACGGCCTCGAAAACCCGGGGGACCTCGCCGACACTCTCGGCTGGTGGCCGGACCTCGACGAGGACCGTCGACTCGAGCTCTTCAAAACCATCGACGTTACCGAACGAATCACTAAAGCTCTGGCCTGGGCCAGGGAAGCGTTGGTAGAAGCCAAAGTCACCAAAGCTGTCACCTCTGATGTTCAAGACGGGTTCGAAAAGGACCAGCGGGAGGCGATCCTGCGACGCCAGCTGGAATCGATTCGAAACGAGCTCGGCCAATCCGACGATGACATCATCTCCGAGTACCGGCTGCGACTGGCCGACGGCACCATGCCTGAAAAGATGGTCAACGCCGTCGAGAAAGAACTGGTCCGCCTCGAGCGTATGGGCGACCAGAGCATGGAAGCCAACTGGATCCGCACCTGGCTCGAAACCGTTTTCGACATCCCCTGGGGCCGGCGAAGCATCGACTCGCTCGACCTGGACAACGCCGAAGCCCAACTCGACGCCGACCACACCGGCCTCAACAAGGTAAAGGAACGCATCCTCGAATTCCTGGCGGTGCGCAAGCTCCGCCAGCAGCGCGGTAGTGATGAAACCGGCGGCCGTGGCAGCGGCACCATCCTGGCGTTGGTCGGCCCACCAGGGGTCGGCAAGACCAGCCTTGGCGAATCGATCGCCAGAAGCACGGGTCGCCAGTTCGTTCGCATGTCGCTCGGCGGGATCCGCGACGAGGCCGAGATTCGTGGCCATCGGCGCACGTACGTCGGGGCTCGCCCAGGACGGATCGTCCGGGCACTCACCGACGCAGGGACCATGAACCCGGTCATCCTTCTCGACGAGATCGACAAGGTCGGGGCCGATTGGCGCGGCGACCCGTCATCGGCCCTACTCGAAGTGCTCGATCCAGCCCAGAACAGCACCTTCCGGGATCACTATCTCGAAACCGAACTCGACCTGAGCGAGGTCATTTTCATCGCCACGGCAAACGTGATCGACACGATCCCGGTGCCGCTGCTCGACCGGATGGAGGTGATCACCCTTGAGGGCTACACCGAGGACGAGAAGGTAGCCATCGCCCGCGACCATCTATTGCCACGACTCTACGAACGCAACGGTGTGAGCGCCGACGAAGTAGAGCTGAATGACAGCATCATCCGCACCGTGGTTGGTGACTACACCCGCGAGGCGGGAGTGCGCCGCCTTGAACAGCGCCTCGACCGACTCGTACGCCGGGCGGTCAGCCACCTGGTCCGCCACCCCGATGCCAAGTCGGTTGTTGTCGGAGCCGATGATTTGCGACCGGCGCTTGGGCGGACTGCGCCCCGAGATAACCCGGCCGACCGAACAGTCATTCCGGGCATCGCCACCGGTCTGGCGGTCACTGGCGCCGGGGGCGACGTGCTTTTCGTCGAAGTATCCGCCAGCGAAGGCGAACCGGGCCTCACCCTGACCGGACAACTCGGCGACGTGATGAAGGAATCAGGACAGATCGTGCTGTCGTACCTGCAGGCCAACAGTGAGAAACTGGACATCGAAGGATCCCTTGGCCGTCGTTTCCACATCCACTTCCCCGCCGGTGCCATTCCCAAAGATGGGCCCTCGGCGGGCGTCACGATCACGGCGGCGTTCGTGAGCCTGTTGCGAAACCAAACGATGCGATCGGACGTTGCGATGACCGGCGAGGTCACGTTGCACGGTCGTGTGTTGCCGATCGGCGGGGTACCGGAGAAGGTCCTCGCCGCCCACCGGGCCGGTATCAAGCATGTGATCCTTCCCGAGGGCAACCGAGAAGACGCCGACGACATCCCCGAGCATGTCCTCAATGACCTCCAGTTGCATTTCGCAACGACGGTCGAAGACGTGCTGGCCGTGGCATTCGCCGGGAATCTGGCGGAGGCCACCTAATGGCGGACTGTTTGTGGCCTGCTTTCGCCGGTGGTCCTGAGTTTCGGTAGAGTCGCCTAGATGGCCAACAAACGAACCTCAGGACCGAATGTTGGCGCGGGCATTGCCATCGGCGTCGGAGTGGGCGCCGCAGTGTCGGCGGCAACTGACAGTCCCGTGTGGATTGGCGTAGGTATCGCAATCGGTGCGGCACTTGGTGCCGGCTCCGAGCGGAACCACAACCCGGAATCAGAAGACGGCACCGACGACTGACCTCCTGAACCCTCAGGATGGGCGATCGGGCACCCACCTGACCATCTCCCTCAGCCCCGACATGATCTAAGCCCGCCGCTCGGTCCGATTGGACCGTAACGTTTGCGGCCTCCCACTCGTCTCCCCTGTGAAACCAAGAGACGAAAGGATCAGGAATGTCTCGATACTCGATAGCCATGATCGGCGGAATCGCCATGACCGGCATCTCAGGTGGCCTCCTGTTGGTTTGGCTGGCCCTCAACACCGGGTCAGGCTTCGTAGGTCTATTTTTCATACTGGGAATGTTCGTCGGGATGGCCGTTTTTGCCGGAAGCGCGGCCGAATCGGTGCGCCAACCGGACCAGCGACGCACCGACCCGGCTACCGGCTACGCCCCATAACCACACCTGCTGCGAGTGCTCGAGGTCAGCTGCCGCGGTTCGAGACGAGGCTTAACCGGCTCCAGTGCTGGCCTGGTTCATCCTGTCGATCAGATCGGTTCCGTCAGACTGGCGGGATAATGGGCACGAGAAGATGGGCCGGTTGGCCTCCTCCTGCATGCAGCGTGACCCGGCCCCCGAACACGTGGGCGGGCCGATCGTCGGGGTCGTTGTGAGTCATGCCGCCGGTGCCACGAGTCGCGTAATGGAACTTTTTGGCGAACTCACCCAATTCGCCCTGGTACTCGTAGTCCTTGCCACGCACGGTCAGCGCCAGCTGCCAGCCCGCCGGAATGGCGATGCACGACGTCACGATCTCGACATCGCACTCATACACTTCGCCAGGCGTCAGGGGCTCAACCCGGTCATGTGGGTGATACGGCCGGTACGGCAGACTCTTGTCAGGATCGAGAGCCCGATGGGAGACCCGAAGCCACCCGTTGGCGATGGGCGTGTTCGGGTCGGTCGAACCCATGAACGTAACCTCATCTCCGGCCGGATCGAAGACGCGCACGATGACAAATAGGTCGGTGTCTGGAGTATCCGAGGAGACGAACAGCTTGGCCGCCATTGGCCCGGTAATCTCGGTCTCTTGCTCAAATGGTGGCAGCCAGAACGTGACCCCGTCGCCGAGCGCCTCGTACTCGATAGAAGCCGGTGTCGCCTGCGGCTCGTATGAGAGCGCGCCGTGAACCGGATCGAGGTACAGCTTCGTCCACTCGGTGCGGGCGAGCGGCCACTCGTTTTCGTAACGGAAAACAAACCTCTCTCCAGGATGGCGGATGTTGAGCATCACCGGCGGGGTGACCTCCCAGCCGTTGTCGATGTCCTTGAGAAAGTGATCAAAGAACCGTCTCTGGATGTCGAGGCCGTATCCACTCGAGAACAGCGACCAGTGCGAATCGCCGTGGACTTCGAGCCACTTCTGCGCTGAGGCGGCCTCGATAAACCCATTGAAGTTTCCACGCGGGTGGATCCCCTGGCCGCCCCAATTGGCGCACGACAGCACCGGAACTGTGACCAGTGAGAGGTCGACCGAACGGGTTTGATGCCATTCGTCGTCGAACGGGTGTTGCTTGAGTTCCTCGTATGCGTTCACCCGGTTGGCGGCTAGCTGGCCTTCAGAAAGAGTGATGGGGCCGGCCACGGACTCTCCGGTGTTCGGATTCGTGCGGGCGGCCGACCCGCGGCCGTACTGGACGTTGACCACCTGGACTTTCGACCACAGCTCTTGAAACTGGCTGAGAATGCCGCCGTGATAGCCGGAGTCCCGGTATGTGTCGTTGGCGCCTTCCCAGGGAATGATGGCGGCCAGATGCGGGGGTTGCATACTGGCGACTCGCCACTGATTGCGGGCGTAGTAGGAGATCCCGAGCATCCCAACCTTGCCATTGCTCCATGGCACCGTGCCCGCCCATTCGATGCACTGATAGAGGTCTTCGATCTCTCGAACCGAGTTGGGTTCCATAAAGCCAGGTGACCATCCCGCCCCTCGTGAATCCACCCGGACGCAGGCATACCCATGCCGGATCCAGCGCTCGGGGTCGGTCACCTCCCAGTTCTGATACTTATTCGTGGAGCCGTCGAGAATCTCGGGATGATCGACCACCATCTTCTCCCACTGGTGGGGGTATCCCTCCTGGTAGGCGACGCCTTTGGCGTAGATCCCGTAGGTCAGAATCACCGGATATCGGCCGTCGCCGACCGGCCGGAACACGTCGGCACGCAGAACGGTTCCGTCGTCCGTCACAATCGGCTGCTGCCAGGTGATGCGCATCCCGTCACGAACCTCGGTGCGCGCCTCGACTTCCGGCTGCTCAATCGACGTCACGCCAATGCCTCCGCCAGCGGTTCCAAGGCGGCCACGTTGGCCGTCGCAGCAGGATGGCGGTAATCCATCCCGGTGACGATAGCGCCGATCCGGAGGCGACTGGTGGCCGGTGCGCGAGATTCCGAGTCGCCGAAACGGGGCGAAAATCGAAGGCGGCTCTAACTCTTTCTCGCTATTCGGGCAACAGGTCTTTCATCTTGCGCTGAATGAGGTGCGTCGCCCGTTTCGGAGCCGCCCTGGTCATGAGGTTCATGATGCGCGAGTCACGCCCGACGTAGATGTGGAGCCGGTCAGATTCGATTCCGTCGATGACTATTTTGGCGGCATCCTGAGGAGACGTCATCGAAATGCTGGATTGCTGACTTGACGGAACGGCCGGCATATCAACCCCTGAATTGGAGGTGATTTCGGTCTCGACGGCACCAGGCATAATCACCGACACGCCAACATTGGTATCGAGAAGTTCTGCATAGAGCCCTTCAGTCATCAGTTTGACTGCGGCTTTTGTGGCGCCGTAGATGGTCTGCCCGGGGACAGGGAGAAAACCGCCCATGCTCGAAACATTTGCCAAATGCGCTACTGGCCGCTTGATCAACTCCGGCAAGAACGCTTTGACCATGTGCAGGGTCCCGTAAAGATTTACCTTGACCACCTTGTCGATGGCGTCGTATTCGAGGTCCTTGAGCGGCACGAACGGTTGGATGATTCCCGCCACGTTGATCACACCGTCGGCGACTCCGAGGGCATCGGCCACTTTGGCTGGAAGCGCTTCGACGGCTGCCCTGTCAGTGATGTCAACGACGAATGTGGCGAGACGATCACCCGCAGCGGCCAGCCGGGCCGTCTCGTCGAGGCTTTCCTGTCGAATGTCGACTGCTGCGACCTTGGCGCGCCTCCGGAGGAGTTCCAGGACTACTTGGCGACCAATTCCGTTGCCGCCACCCGTAACGACGATAACTTTGTCTTTAGTTTTCACGATGCCTCCACGGCGGTGACCATTTGTATCCAACGAACGCTATCAGTCGTTCTCCCGGTTTTCGGGTGATCGGACCGGTGAGACGCCCGGGGGCGGTCACCCCCCGAACGTCGAAACCTCTTAAGTACCAGGTCTACGGGCGTGTCGTACAACAGCACCATGCTCTCCCAGATCAATGAAGCTCCCACCAACATCTTGCCGATGTGAGCGGTCGAAATTGACCATCGTCTGGCCGCCCGAGGCCGACTAAGATCGTCCCTCTAGCGAGACGTATTCGATCGGTGCACAATGCGATTCTCCGAGCGGCCGCCGAAGCGCTGCGGAGTAGCCACGACCCTGACGAGGGTTTGTCCGATGAAGCCCTCGTGGCCGAGGCCGCCTCACTGAGAAAGCGGATGGAGTCGATGGCCACCCGGAGCGGCGGTTTGGTGACCAGCAAGGGTGGCGGCAGTTCATCTCCCTCCTCCGGGGCCATGGCCGAACTGGAGTTCTGGGGCAAGCACCAGCAGGCGGCCGAAATCGAGAGGATGGCGGTTCGCGTCAACCAGATCGACCAGGCGCTGAAGCGGCGCCAAACGCTCCGAGGCACGACCCGGCGGGCGAATGGTTCGGGGATCTACGCGACGGAGTCCGGCCAAAGGGTCCTCAGGAAGAAGGACCGACCCTGTCTCACCCACCGAACGCATTTGCCCAATCAGCGGCGATGGCGGTGTCATAGGTCATCGTGAATCCGCAGGCGAACACAAATCCGCCTGAGCCCGACACCAGGTAGCGCGAGCCGATCTCGAAGGTAGCTCCGGTCGGTGAAACGGAGGTTATCCCGCCGACTAGTCCGGTGGCATCGAGTGTCATCTGGTCGGCCGAACCACCCGTGAACCATGCATTGACGTCGAAGCTGACCATGTCACCCTCAATCGACTCCAGGGTTCCGTCGAAAGCCACGTCGCGGTTGGCGAGGGTTTCTAAATCGTATGACTCAAGGCACATCGCGGCCGACGCGATCGGAACTCCCCCGGCGATCTGATCAACCTGACCGGCGCCGTTTCGTACCACGGTGAGGCCGATGATCGCTACCGCAACCGCCGCAACTCCACCCATTGCCAGGGCCATCCGAAAGAGAGGCCGCCCGACTGGTGCCCGGGCGGGGACATACGCCGTGTCGATGTTGGTGATTTCATGAAAGAGGGTTGTGGCATGGGGTCCGGACGTGTCTGCTGGTACATCCGCTGGATCGAGCGGGTCAGCGCGACGAAGCGCCGCAAACGGGTCACCCTCGTACTTCCTGCTCATGTCTCAGCCTCCTCGATCGGTGGTGCAGTGGTGGCATTCACTTCGTTAAGTGTCCGGCTCCCCTCGACAGATTGCACGTCATGTTTCCCTTCTGGGGCGTATCCCAGCCTGGCAAGTTCCCTCGCCAATCGCCCGCGTGCCCGATGAAGGCGCAACGCTACCGTTGCCGTAGTGAGGCCGAGGGCTCCGGCGATCTCGTCATTCGTCAGGTCGTCCCACGTTGCCAGGGTGAGGATCTCCCGGTCGTCCGGCCTCAGCCGGCCGAGGGCAACCCGGACAACCTCAGGTCCATCGTCCGCGGCCGACGATATCGCTGGAGCTTCTGTCTGAAGCCGCTCGGCCAGGCGCCGTCGTCGATCAGTGGAACGATAGTGATTCGAGAGAACGCGGCGGGCAATCCCGTACAGCCAGGCGATCCGTGCATCTTCCGGCGGCATGTCGTCAAGGCGACGCCAGGCCGTCATGAACGTATCCCCGACGATGTCATATGCCTCGTCCTGGGAACGGGCTCGCCGCAGCGCGTAGGCCACGATTCGAGGATATCCGGCGTCATACAACAGGCGGAACTGTGCCACACGAGCTTCGTCAGTCATGTCCTCCCCCGAGCCGACATTGGCCTCGAAAGGCCAGGAAGAAACAGGCCGGACGCTACCACAACAGTCCTTCAGCGTGCTCGCATGTGCCGGGTACGGCCGCCGGCCACTTGGCCACGACGCGCAAACGGGGAGGACCCCGGTCCTCCCCGTCTTCTGTGCCGCATTCCTAGGGAGAAACTTCGACCACGGTGTCGTCGATCTGACC
>JAHEDI010000006.1:102840-127121 GCA_024641305.1 bacterium
GCTCGACACGCCGTCAACGACGGTCTCTTCCACGGAACCCTCAAAGCCTGGAACCGGCATGCCACTCCCGGCAACCCCGGCACCGGAGGAATTGGCCAGTGCGAACCCCGTTGCCGATCCCGCCACCAAAAGCGCTGTGATGGCCAACACGATCTTCTTGTTCATTTCAATCTCCTTCGACTCTTGATGCAGCATCTCTTGCTGCTTTCAAACCCTGTGTGTCCGGCAGGCCCGCCGTCATTTCACCTATCTCGCGGAAGTTAGGAAGAGACAGAGAACGAAATGCGAAGGGACATGGAACGAGGCATTCGATCGAGCGCGCCGCAACGACGCTCGTGACCAGCGGTGGAACAAACCCCGGATCGGGAATTAGGGCCTCAGTGACCCGTTAAATTTCGCTGGTAACAATTCCTCCGACTTCTCCGTCTCAAGACGGAGGCGGTAGGTCCCGGATACCGGGAACGAAGTCGGGGTCAATCACCTTGCCGATGCCCCGACCGTAGGCGCCGATCGCCTCGCCAATGCCCCCATAGAACGTCGGATATCCGTACATCATCGACGTGAGCGTTGCGATCGTGAGCCGAGCATGCACGGCGAGCGATAGCATGCCCATGAGGTCTCCGCCGCGCGGTCCGACAGAGGTCGCTCCGACGATGGTGCTATCAGCGCGGTCGACAACCAGTTTGATCACGCCGTCGTTGCCGGGGCCATGCAACCAGCCTCGGAACGTTGCTGGCACCTGTTTCACGACCGTCGCAGTGTCGAACCCTGCCTCGATCGCCGCTGCTTCGCTCAATCCTGCCGTCCCGATCTCGGGGTCCGTGAAGGTGACTCGTGGCATCGTTCGATAGTCTGCAGGCACAGTATTCTGCCCGAGCAGTTGATCGCCGATCACGGCTGCTTGGTAGACTGCGACGCTTGTGAGCATCGGTTGACCCGTGATGTCACCGAGTGCCCAGATTCCCTCCGCAGCTTTCAAATTCGTGTCTACGACCACATGACGGTCGACGAGTTTGATCGCCGCGCTATCGAGCCCGAGAGCGGAGAAGTCGACTGACCGCCCGGTAGCTACCAGCACTCGATCAGCGGTAACGTCGGTGCCATCGTCGAGCCGTACGACGATGACACCATCAACCTCCGCGACATGTTCCGCCCGTCGGCCGGTCCGAACCCAAATGCCCTCCCGTTCGAATACGGATTCGAGCACGGCAGAAGCTTCCGGTTCTTCAAGGGCCAACAGGCGATCTCGGCCTTCAACAATTGTGACGGTGACACCGAATCGGGCAAATACTTGGCCAAGCTCACACCCGACTGCACCGCCGCCGAGAACCACAAGGGATCCCGGCAACGTCTCGACCTGAATCGCGTCATGAGTAGTCCAGTACGCAACGTCGGCCAAGCCGGGGATCGGAGGAATGAATGGGTGGGAACCCGTCGCCAGCACGATCCCCTTCGAAGCTTCAATTTCGGTATCTCCAACAACGACTGACCTTGGCCCGGTCAGCCGCCCGCTGCCGCGTAGGAAACGACCTCCCCGCTGCTCAAACCTGGCCACCGCCACGCTGTCGTCCCAACCTCCAGTAGCTTCGGCACGAATCCGCTCCGCCACCGGGCTCCAGTCTGGCGTGACCACTGCCCGACCGGCCACGCCGTCGATCCGGCGAGCCTCGGCCAGCAGGTTCCCGGCTCGGATCATGATTTTTGACGGTATGCACGCCCAGTAGGCGCACTCACCACCGACCAGCGAAGGCTCTATCCCTACAACATTCATGCCGCTATCGACGAGACGGGACGCAAGGTCCTCCCCACCGGTGCCCAGACCCATGACGACCACTTCGGCCTGCTCGACGGTCATCGTGTGACCTCCCATCTAACTTCTTGGCAGTCCATCGATCATACCGATCGCAAGCAAGCGTTGCCCAGGGATTCACACTCCGTCAGTAACCCACAGTCACGCCCGCCGGAATTCTCAAAGGTAAGCTCTCTAGCAAGGAGCAACATGCCACTCTTTATGGACCGTCACGATGTCGATAATGCCACGGCTCAAGACGTCGCCGCTGCCCACGTGAGCGACCTACAAAAAGCGAATCAGTTCGGCGTCGAGTTTCTTTCGTACTGGTTCGATTCAGATAGTGGCGCCGTGTTCTGCCTCGCCAAATCCCCGGACAGCAACCGCCTGATGGCTGTCCATGAAGCGTCACATGGCCTCATACCAAACGAGATCATCACAGTGTCCGAAGACAGCGTCCTGCGCTTTCTCGGGCAAATCAAGGACCCGACCGACGCGACCGAACTGTCGTCACCGTTCCGTACCGTCATGTTTAGCGACCTGGTCGGTTCCACGGCCCTACTGAACCAGGTCGGGGACGCCGACTTCATGGGCCTTTTGAGCGAACACGACGTCATCATTCGTCGAGCCATCGTTGCCTGGGGCGGTCGCGAAGTGAAGCACACGGGCGATGGTTTCATGGCCAGTTTTGACGATGTTTCCAACGCCCTCGAATGCGCCCTGAATATGCAGCAAGGATTTGAGGAGCGGACCCTAACAAGTAACGATCACGAACTCATGATCAGAGTCGGTCTATCTGCGGGGGAACCGGTCGATCACAACCAAGACATCTACGGCAAGGCAGTGAACCTTGCCAGCCGCATCTGCGACGCCGCCCTGCCCGGCACGATACTTGTCTCGGACGTGGTGTCTCAGTTAGGTGCGCAGGATGGCTTCAGCTTTTCAGCGATAGAAACCCGCCAACTCAAGGGCTTCGCTGAACCGACGCCGGTCTCGTTTCTGCTCGGTTCCCCGAAGCGGCGCCGCCCACGTTGGTGGCGGCGCCTTCTCTGAGCCCCACCCGTAAACCAATTATGGAAGAAGTTCCACTTCGAGGATTAAATGGCGAAAGTCGACCGTTGGAAATCGGTTCTTGCAGCTGAATGCCAGCAGTCATTCAGCATTGGCGGCTCTGTACCTCGCGACCGATTCGATACGACTGGAACTTGTTTCTTGAAGTCGAGTCTTGCGGAAGTTGCTGATGAGCCGTGTTCCGAAATCGGTGGTTGTTCTGGCTTTTGTTCTGATCGGGGCGTGCGCCTCCGACGGTGACGGTTCCACCATCACATCTTCCGACCCTACGACGACACCCTCGACGGTGGGCCCGACAAACGCTGGGCCAGACCTTCTGACTTGGTGGACGTGAACGCTTGGATCGCATATCAAGGACCCGGGCCGAATGGCTCGGACAGTGTTCTGTTGGTTCATCCGGACGGGTCTGGTCGTCACGTACCCGCTGAACAGCTTTAGTTCCGATGCATACCAGTCCGACCTAAACAGAATGCGTCCAGATGGTTCGCAAGTCGAACAGCTGACCTTTTCAACTGCTTTCGATCCCAACCAGCCGCGCTACACACCTGACGGTGTTTGGATCATCTACACACGTGTTGCAGCTTCCAGACGGGAAATGTGGATGATCCCCGCAGAAGGTGGAGACCCGGTGCAAGTGCTTACGGAAGCATTCACACCCACGGAGCGTGGCAGCCCGACGAACCAGCAAACTAACGTACGGCAAACAACAATCGCCGAAATTTCCACGTGACGTTGCACTCGATATCGGAGCATATGTTGAGTGGGTGCCCCGATCGGCACGGCACCTCGCCCCGCCGAGATCACCCACCTCGCCGACACCCTCAACCCGCCCTGGGACCCATCTCATGTGGACGCAATGTGGACGCAGACCAACAAAAGGAGAGATACCGGACGAGGCTTGACATAACAAATCCCCCACCAGGAGCGGGGTTTTGACGGTGGGGACGGCCGGGCTTGAACCGACGACCTCTGCCTTGTAAGGGCAGCGCTCTCCCAACTGAGCTACGTCCCCGTCGGCCCATATGAGACCACACCGCCCCGTCGCTGTCCAACTCAGATGAAAGACGCAAACATCGGCGGTTGCGTCGGTACCATCCGCGACGCTTCCCCACAAACAAAGTGATGTTGATGGCCGCCAGATCGAGCAGTCCAGAAGGCAACGAGGATCTCCGACAGTACTTGGACAGTGTTGGCTCGTTTGAACTTCTCACGGCCGAACAGGAAGTAGACCTGGCCAAGACCATCGAAGCGGGCAAAGAAGCCGTCGAGCTACTCGCCGCTCGGACCGACCAGACGATTCCTGAGCGGATCAAATTAGACCGGGCGATCCGCAAGGGTCTTGAGGCCCGTCAGACGTTCATCAATGCGAACCTGCGCCTGGTCGTTTCGATCGCCAAGCGGTATTCAAAAGCCTCACTCCCCCTGCTCGACCTCATCCAGGAGGGGAACCTGGGTCTCATTCGGGCCGTTGAGAAATTCGAATACCGCAAAGGCTTCAAGTTCTCGACCTATGCGACCTGGTGGATCCGTCAGGCCATCACCAGGGCCATAGCCGACAAGGGCCGCACCATTCGGGTTCCCGTCCACATGATCGACACCATCAGCCTGGTCCGCCACACCGAACAGCACCTGTTCAAACACAGCGGACAGTCCCCCACCGCCGGAGAAATCGGCGATGAGGCCGGAATCCCCGAAGCCCGCGTGCGAGAGGCCCTCAAGTACGCCCCGGAGCCGATCTCGATCTTCGAACCGGTCGGAGAGGACGACGCCGTTCTGGGCGACTTCATCGAGGACATGGGAGCCGAGGCACCCTTCGACGCCATCGCTTCGGCTTTCCAATCGGCCGACCTGCAACGTTTCCTTGCCCGACTCACCGACCGAGAACGTGAGGTGTTGGAGATGCGGTACGGCTTGACGTCCGACATCCCATGCACCCTCGACCAGGTGGGCCAACACTTCAGCCTGACCCGGGAACGGATCCGGCAGATTGAAGCGAAGGCCCTCGCCAAGCTGCGGCACCCGTCGAGCCCTGCAAATCTCCGGCGATTGTTCGCCGGTTGAGCCAATACGGCATCTGATTACGCAGTCTCGACGAGTTGCCACAGGTCGGCCCGATCGGCTTCGAGTGGCGAGTTGGATTGGTCCTTGCGAGGCCGACCCCGACCTCTGCGACGGTAGAACGGCACCCCATCCCAAAAGATGACGCCGCCCCACACGCCCCACTCCTCGCCCTTTTCCAGGGCAATCTCGAGGCACTCGATCTGAACTGAGCATTCGGCGCAGATGGCCTGAGCCTGTCCCAAATCCCGGACGTTCTCCGAGAAGAAAAGGTCGGCCACATCGCCTGATACACACAGACCTTGCTCATATAGGTTGATCATGTTGGCTATCCCTCTGTCTTACCGACAACCAACCAAAAGAAAAGCCGCCGGTTTGATTCGGCGGCTCCTTCAACAAAAAAGGTACGTTTACAACGCGTGGAGCCGCCAAAGCGCGTTGGTGCCCGTCGGAACGATCGATCCGAAGGCGAGGGTCGCGGTGAGAAGTGTGTTCATCATGCTGGTCGGCTCCTTTCCCAAATCGTTGGCGAATAACTCGTTGAGTCACCGTATCGGATCGGCTGACTCCGAGTCAAGCTAATTTCCGGAATTTTCTCCGTGTATCCGATTCGCCACATCAATGAACACGTCGACCCCGACTTTGATGCGCTCGTGGTATGAAGCTTTCTGCCATGGATCCCAGGAGTACCCCGAAGTCTCGGCTACGTCTCCCCCTAATGCCACCACGATGCCGATCCGTTCGAAAGGTTCGGTGGTCACGGCGCCATCTGGTTGGATTCGATAGGCCATTCGCGACGACGGATCGGAAATCCCGATCCCCTGGTAGGGGATGCGCAGTTCGATGATGTTCGCCGAATCCGCCCACATGGTGCGCGAATCGAACGTCGGGTCGGTCGGATCGGACGTGCCGTACCGCAGCGCCCCGGCTTCGAATATCTCGGCCAGGAACGTTTGGCCGGTCGTCGGGATCGTCTGGGGCCGGTTGGTGATGAGCCGGTACTTGTTCCAGACGCCGCTCCCCTCTTGGAGGTCGGCCTCATTCACCTCGACGTACTCACGGGCCAAGCCGTACCGGATGGCGAACTGATCATTGGAGGCCCGTACCCACACCTGGGCCTCGGCGCCAGGGCCGACGGTGATCGCGTAATCGGAGCCGTCCAGTGCGTCCGGGTAGCCGGGAAGGCCATCGGTACCGCCTGCCAGGACATCGAATCCGAGTGTCACCGGAGTGGTATCCCAGGCGTACGTCCCGTCCACGAACAGCCGCAGGTAGAGATACCCTTCATCTTTGAGTGCTCTGACCTGTCGAATGCCGGTTTCGCTTTCGAGGATGACCTGTGAGCCATTGTCCAACCACTCATCTCCATCGCCATCGATCACCACGACATCGGCGGGCCCCGGGTCGATCGCCACCATCCCGAAATGGGCTTCGTTCGTCCAGGGGTTCATCCACAAGGACCGGCGAGACCCGGGGAGTTCATAATCGATCGTGTTCCAGGTGAATTTGAACCATTCGTCGACCCATTCGAACACGTAGCCGCCGGAAAACCCCAGCGTGTAGAGCATGTCGAGCATATCGGCGTTCATCGCCATCATCTCCTGCTCGGAGTGATCGCCCTGGTCGCGTCCCTTGGGACCGAAATGGGCAGACCCGGCCGCCGACGGCACTCCGAACTCGTTGACGACGACTGGCATGCCGGCGTGATGGCTTCGCAACGCAATGAGATAGCCGGCGTACGGGTCGGCTCCCCCCTTGTACATGCAGTCGGCGATCCCTGGCTGGTATCGCACGAAGTCGGGGTAGTAGGGGTAGGCGTGGTAACTGGCGTAGAACCCGCCCGGCCAGGCTTCGGTAGCCGACACCATGTTGGCGTCGACCCCGACTTGATCCTCCAGCGGCAATGGTTCGTCGGGATGGGCCAGCGGATCGGCGGTCGGCCAGTTCACGAACGACAACGGCATGGTGAGACCGCGTTCGGCCAGGCCGGTGGCGAGATGGTCAAGCATCTCGGTGATCCAGATCTCGGTCGGACTGGCCCCGGTCAGACTCGTAAAGAACTCACCTGCGTATGGCGCAACGCGTTTGTTGTTCTTGTCCGAGTCGAGGGTGGCGGCCGGGTCCCACTCGACTCCGATCGCCCATGAATACAGCCACGGGGTGATATCGGCCGTGTATTCGCCGGACGCATGACCCGGTCGGTCGGCGATCGTGATCGTGCCGGTGACCGCCCCCAGCGCATCGTCGATTTCGGACTTCATGTCCGCCACAACACTCGGGGCGTGCAGGTTGTGATCCCGAAGAAACTCTGTCTCGGGAATCCAGACACCGTGGATGACATAGAGCGGGGCGTCGGGGTGAGCCGTGTTGTAGACCAGTAGTTCTTGATAGAACTCGGGCGGGTGAATTGTGTAGATGCGGACCGCCCGGAACCCCATCGCCGCCATCTGCGGGAACCAACGCTGATAGTCGTCGCGGCTGAGGGCCAATTCACCCGGGGCATGGTTGGGTACGGTGGCCCCCAGGTTGATCCCGACCACAAACGCCGCGTCTGAGCCCTCCGTTTGAAGAAAGAGGTCGGTGCCATCAACCCTGGCCAATCGACTGAGCCCGTTTACGGTGTCCGGTTGTGGCGCCCACGACCCACTGTGTGGCTCGGGCGAGCCATCGGTCGGAAGGACGCACACTTTGGCGATCGTGTCTTGAGGACGCGCCTCATCGGTCGTGCAGGCTCCGACAATCAGCAACAGAACTATCAGGAAGGCTCGTCTCACCGGCAAGAACGTACCAGCCACCGCTGATTACCTGCGGATTTTGGCTAGCTCCCGGCGATCAACGCGTCGATCGGTTCCCAGATGAACGCTTCTCAACGGTTCGCCTGACCAGCCCGCTATGACCTGGCCGTCGGGATTGAGTCTTCCCATGCACTGCCTCAAGCCTGGCGAGTGTTCAAGAAAGATCACTCTGCGCGTTCATGTTTTATAAGCGTTGGCCGATGGAGAAACAACTGATCTACCTAGACACCTCTTGGGAGAGAACATGCGCAAGATTGCAACCCTCGCACTGGCGGCCGCACTGTCGATTACCGCCCTGGCCCCAGCCGCCATGGCCCATTCGGACCGCGCCAAAAAGGACTTCGCTCCGGTGACCCGGGTGCACGGTCACGACCGGCATGGCGAACATCATGAGGGACGAGGCAAAGGCCACGACAAGAATCACCATCGGCATGAAGAAACGGTCGCTGATGAGCCAACGGTGGTCGACCCCGTCGTGCCATCCGCGGACGTATGCGTTCCAACGAGCATGTTCGATCAAACCTGCCTGCCTTAGGGCATAGCAAAGCCGCGTGAGTTGGGCCCGGCAATGCCGGGCCCAACTCGTTAGGCCTCATTAGCTCTGGTCGCCGACGGGCCCATCCGATTCCTTCCACTTGCATCCGGACTGATCACCGTCTCTTTCGCGAAAAACCAAAGAAATACCACTCTGCGCGTTCAGGTTTTGGTGAGGGTTTGCCGATACAAAAACTACTGATCTACTGACACACCTCTTGGGAGAAATACATGCGCAAGATTGCAACCCTCGCACTGGCAGCCGGCCTGTCGATTGCCGCCCTGGCCCCCGCCGCCTTCGCCAACAATCCGAACTGTAACGGGGTCAAAGACTTCGCTCCGATCATGAAAACGGTCGCTCAGCAACGCGATGCCGACGGCAAGAAAATGTACAAAGGTAATGAGCAGATCACCGCGGCCTACTCGCAGTGCAGCTACGAAGCTCCCCCAACCAGCGGCGGCTTCAATCCATTCGGCTGGTAAGACCGACTCTCCTTGAGAACTTGGGCCTGGCACTCGTCGGGCCCATCGACGTTAAGCCTGTTCCAACCAACCGTGTTGGCCGACCAGTTGAGCTGCCGATGGTGGTCCCCAGTCGACGCCTGCCTCATAGGCCACAACCTCATGAGGTGACTCAAGCAACGGGTCGAACAAATGCCAGGACCGCTCGACTTCATCGCCGCGCACGAACAGGGTCTGATCCCCGTCGATGACATCGCCCAAGAGCGTTTCGTAGGCGTCTGGCAGGTCGCCGAAGGCTTCCTGGTAAGAGAAGGTAAACGCCTCGGTACGTAACGGCGCTCCCTCCCCCGGTCCTTTGACGTCGAAGAAGAGTTTGAACCCCTCGTCGGGCTGAATGGTGAGCATGAGCACATTCGCCTGGGCGTGACCGGCGTGTTCGGGTCCGAACAGTGAGATCGGGGCTTCTTTGAAGACGACGGCGATCGAGGTGGCTTTGCCTGGCAGCTTTTTGCCGGTGCGGAGCCGAAACGGAACGCCTTCCCATCGCCAGTTGTCGATGAACAACTCAAGGGCTACGAACGTCTCGGTGGACGAGTCCTGTCCGAGATCGTCGGTGTATCCCGGGATCGTTCCATCGATGCCCGACGAGGTAGCGTATTGGCCCCACACGACCCTCTCAGGGTCGATGGCGCGCACGGCCGCCAGCACTTTGACCTTCTCATCCCGTATGGCGGCGGCCTCGAGTCGAGTCGGGGGTTCCATGGCAACGAGCGTCAACAATTGGGCGAGGTGCGACTGCACCATGTCACGCACGGCTCCGGCCTGGTCGTAATAGCCTGCCCGGTCTTCAACACCGAGCGACTCGGCAACGGTGATTTGCACTTCTTCGATCCGGTCGCGGTTCCAGGCTGATTCAAACAGCGCGTTGGCGAACCGGAAGACGAGCAGGTTCTGCACGGTGTCTTTGCCGAGGTAATGGTCGATGCGATAGATCTGCTCTTCATCAAACACCGTATGGACCAGGTCGTTGAGTGCCACGGCCGATTCGAACGAATGCCCAAAAGGTTTTTCGACCACCAAACGGGTCCAGCCGGCGCTGTGATTGAGACCTGCTTCGGCCAGACCGGTCACGGTTGTTTCAAACACCTGCGGGGGTAGCGCCAGGTAGAAGGCCCGGTTTTCGGCCAGCAGCGAATGGTCGGCTTCGATCCGCCGGATCCGATCGGCGAGGGCCTCGAACCCGTCGCTGATACTTTGATAATGCAGGCAAGCAGAGCACCAGCGCTCGGTGTCGTCGGGGTCGAGTCCGGCGGCCCGCAGCGCTTCGGCGGCTTCGGCTCTGAACTCGTCGTCGGTGAGCGTCTGACGTCCGACCCCGAGGACGACCGAACGATGGCGGAAGTCTTCCCGGTCCTGCAGTTCGTAGAAGGCGGGGATGAGCTTTCGTCTGGCCAGATCGCCCGTCGATCCAAAGATGACGAAGACGTGGGGTTCGGTGGCGGATTCAGCCAAGCCGGTAACCGACGCTGACAACTTCGGGCGGGGTCATACGAGGGCAGCCCGTTTTTCCTCGATGGCTCCCAGCAGAGCTTCGAAGGCATCGATGAACGCTTGCACCCCGTCACGTTGCAGCTTGTTGGTGACGGCGTCGAGATCGACCCCGACGGCGGCGAGCTTGTCGAGGACCGCATAGGCCTCATCGATATCCGCAACCAGCGCCACATCGGCGGCCGACCCGTGATCGGCAAATGCGTCGAGCGTGGCCGGCGGCAGCGTGTTGACCGTGTTGTCACCGATCAAACCTTCGACGTACATGACATCCGAATAGGCGGCGTTTTTGGTACCAGTCGAAGCCCACAGGAGCCTCTGCGGAAAGGCCCCTTTGCCCCACTCGGCAGTGAAGTCGTCACCGAAGAGTTCCAGGTACCGCTGGTACGTGACTTTGGCGTTGGCGATGGCCACCTGACCGAGCAACGCCGCCCCGGCCTCGCCGAGTTCGACCAGTTGATTGTCGACGGCGGTGTCGACCCGCGACACAAAGAAACTCGCCACCGAGGCGACGCGCGACGGATCGGAGGCGTTCTCGATTCCCCGCAGGTAGGCGTGCGAGACGGCCTCGTAGTCGCCCATCGAGAACATGAGGGTCACGTTCACGTTGATGTTCTCGCCGATCAGGGTCTCGATGGCCGGGATGCCGGCCACCGTCGCCGGGACTTTGATCATGAGGTTCGGACGACCAACGGCCGCCCACAGGCGGCGGGCTTCGTTGATGGTTCCCTCGGTGTCATCGGCCAGATGCGGGGAAACTTCCAGGCTCACGAATCCGTCGGCGCCGTCGGTGCGCTCGTAGACCGGGGCGAGGATGTCGGCGGCCGACTTGATGTCTTCGATGGCGAGGTGCTCGAAGATTTCGATCGGGGTTGCCGAAACGTTCCCAGCCACGAAGCTGGCGATGGCCTCGTCGTACTGGTCGGATCCGGCAATCGACTTTTCGAAGATCGACGGGTTCGACGTCATGCCTCGCAGTCCGTCCGCCACCATGGCGGCCATGTCGCCGTTTTGGAGCATGTCGCGCCGGATATAGTCGAGCCACACCGACTGTCCCTGGGCTGCCAGTTGTTCCATCGCAGAGGTCATACGTTTCCTAAGTCCGACAATCGCCCCATCTTACGTCACTGACCGATAAGGCGAACCCGGCGGACTCACCCGAGAGCCACCCGTTTCCGGGTTCCACCAACTAGGTTGACGACCAATGCGAACGCTGCTGGTTCTTCGTCATGGAAAATCCGATTGGGACGCCACCTTCGGCGGCGATGAGCAGCGACCACTCGCCAAACGGGGCAAGGATGCCGCCAAACGAATCGGCACGTTCATTACCGAGATCGGCGTCACCCCGGACCTGGCCATTACCTCCCCGGCGGTCCGGGCTCGCGAAACTCTCGATGTCGCCCGCAAAGCCGGGCAGTGGTCGACTCCCGTGCAGGAGAACCGTCTGCTCTATGAAGGTGGCATCACCAACATCATCGGCCTGTTACGAGCGACCGACGCCCGGGTGTCGACAGTGTTGCTAGCCGGCCACCAGCCGACGTCGTCGAATCTGGTCGCGTCCCTCATCGGAGGCGGCCGACTGCGCTTTCCAACGGCGGGAATCGCGTGCATCCAGTTCACATCTGCCTGGCAAGATATCGGCCCGAACACGGGCGAACTCCGCTGGTTCGTGATCCCCAAAATGCTCGAATAGGTCCGACCCTCGGGAGCCGTTGCCCGGTTCGTACCCTGGCCAGGTGTTCTGGGCCGGTAGGATCGTGAGACCATGGCAAACCACCGGCTGAACCGACTCCTGGACAGGCCCGACGCGTCATGAGGTCTGGTGCCCTGCAACGCCGACTCGTGACCATCCCCCGCACCGCTGCGCTGTTCCTGGGTCTAACGATCCTGTTCCCTGTCCTCCTTGTCCTGACCGGTGGTGTCGACCTGATCCGCGGGTTGGTGACGCACAAACCGTGGATCGCCACCCGACTCCTCATGATCGGCTGGGTCTATTTGGCTGGCCAGATGGTGGTCGTGGTGGTCAGCGCCTTCCACTGGCTGGCGGTGCTCCCCTCCGGAAGCGAGCGGTCGGCCACGCTCGCCGAGGGAGCCTACGACCTGCAGGCTTGGTGGGTTCGTTTCATCGTGGCTGCGATGGAACGGGTTCTCGGTCTGCGTTTCGAGAGCACCAACAACGACATCGTCGCTCCTGGGCCGGTGATCGTGTTGTTCCGCCATGCCAGCATCGTCGACAACATGCTTCCCTACGTGTTTGTGTCCGATCGGGCCGGGATCCGGTTGCGATGGGTGCTGAAGAAAGAACTGCTGTCCGATCCTGCGCTGGATATCGGCGGCAACCGGATGCCCAACTACTTCGTCGACAGGCATTCGGACTCGTCCGAGCAGGAGACGGCCAATATCGCCGCTCTCGGCGCCAACCTCGGACCCGACGAGGGCATTTTGTTGTTTCCCGAGGGAACCCGGTTCAGCCAGGATGAGTACGAAGCGCGGATGCTGCGCCTTTCGGAATCCTCGCCGGACCTGTACAGGATCATGGAGGGCCGCGATCAGGTACTCCCGCCACGAACCGGCGGCGTTCTCGCCTTGTTGGACTCGGGCATGGATGTCGTTTTCGGAATCCATACCGGCCTCGAAAGCCTTCGGGGCCTCAAGGAGATATGGCGCGAAGCACCGGTCGGGCGGCGAATTCAGGTCACGTTCCGCCGGGTGCCGGCGAGCAACATCCCGCTCGAAGCTTCCGACCGTATCAAGTGGCTGTACGAGCAGTGGGCTCAGGTCGATGACACCATTGTTGCCATGCGCGAAAGCTGAGATCACTTGCTCTGCTAGACCGCGGCCAGAATCTCATCGACGCATGAGAGAGAATCATGCGCGGAGATGGAACAGCACGTTGGCGATCTTCCACCCGTCTGGCGTCTTGGCGAGGTGGACGAAATCGAGATATTCGGGCGACACCAACCGCGCAGCAGCAATGTCCCCCGCCACTTCATCAATCAGGATCTCGAACTCGGGATCGGACATGTTGCCACCACGTCCCGCAGTTAGCTCCAACATCCGTACCTTGGTTACCGGTCGGAGGCCACTTCCCATGGCGTCATCGGAGACGGGCATCCGTTTGACCAGGTCGTCGTGGAGGGCACGATCCATTCGGGCTGTGTCACCGCCGTACCAGCCTTCGATGTAATCCCGAAGCACCGCTTCGATGTCTGCCACATCAGACACTGTTCGCTCGCGACTCGGTGTATCCAACGGTGCTCCTCGCTCGGTTACCTGTGACCCTACCGATCGCCAGCCCTGAGATCCCCGAGATGCGCCAACGAGCGCCGGACCTCCGGCGGATTGCCTACGAACTCGCCCCGGAAACCGGCGATAGTTTTCGCGGTTTTGGTCGATTTGCCTTGACGCTATATCACTTAGCGTGATATACCACCACTAGCGGTGGGGTGGTAGGCGCGAGAGGGGTCCTTGCGTGAAGCGTCTAACCATTCCGACCGTCCTGGTTCTCCTGCTGATTTCCGGACCCGCCCTGGCGTCGTCATCGGACAGCACCCTCCCTAATGGCACTCCCATCGACGTAACCGTCGACGCCCCGTTTGATGGCACCGAATATGTCGTTTCGTCTCCTTCGGGGACGGTCGATGTCGATGTCGTCGGAACCGCCTCGGTCGGGTTCGGTGATGGTGACGTAACCATCGTCTACGTTGTCGACGTGTCCGGAAGCGTGAACAACCTCACCACCAGCGACTGCGGCGCGGACCCGAACGGCGACGGTCTGTTCAATTCGATCCTCGACTGTGAAATCATCGGCGTAGTGACCCTCAACGAGGCCGCCATCGACTCGGGATACGTAGATGAGGTGGGAGTAGCCGCCTACGGCTTCGGGAGCGTGGTGGCCGACATGACACCTTTGGGCGGTGACGATCCCATAACGACTCCTAATGCCGGTCCCGGTGATGTGACAACTGTCGTCCAGTCGATCACAGCCCAGGGCGGGTTTATGCACCGCGCCGGCCCCGCTTTTTTCACCCCTAAGGACGCCAACATGGAGGGCACGAATTTCGCGGCCGGTCTTGAGGCCGCCAAGCAAATTGTCGATGCCAGCAGCAATGGAACCAACATCGTTGTCTTCCTCTCGGACGGCGCGAGCAATTCCGGGTCCGGCTTCGGTACCAATTTGGACACCCTGGCCGCCACCGGGGCAATCGCCCACACGTTTGCCATCGGCGGGTCCTCGAGTTGTACCGGCGGAACGCACGGAACACTCCAAGAAATCGCTCTCGGAACGGGTGGCACCTGCACCGAGGTCACGGACCCTGCCGATCTCGCCCGGGTTATCTCCGGTTTCCTGGCCTCGAGCCTCGACTCACTCGAATTGTCGGTCGATGGTGGAGCGGCCACTTCCATCCCCGGAGCGGACGTCTCGGCTGCACTCCCGCAGGCTGGCCCGATTTCGGTCGACTACTCGACACCGGCCAACGATCTCGGAGTGGGATCCCACACGATGTGCGTGACCGCCCTCGGTACCGATGCCGGCGGCCCGGGAACCAGCGGCGAGGCCTGCACCACGATCTCGGTGTTCGCCATCACCCTGACGCCACCGACGGCCACCAAAGAACTCGGCGTCGATACTTACCACACGGTGACGGCCACCATCGTCGGTGACGCCGCAACCGTGGGCAATCGCATTGTGACGTTCACCATCACGAGTGGACCAAACGCAGGTTCATCCGGGACCTGCACGCTGAATGTGGACTGTGCGACTGATTCGGCAGGCAACGTGTCGTGGACGTATACGAACACCGGCGGGGGCGGTACCGACACTATCCAGGCCTGCTTCACCGTCGCCACTCCGACCGGCCAGACCGGATGTGACACGGCCACGGTTCGCTGGGCTGACACCACTCCCCCCCTGGCGGCTTGTTTGCCTGGTCCGAACCCGCACGGCAAGAAGATCCCCCCGGCCGGCAACAGCAGCTTGCCAGGAGCCAAGGGCGGCCAGAACGAGGATGGCTTCTACGACCTGATGGCCGAAGACCTCGTCGATCCCAACCCGCTCGTGTACGCCGTCGACCAGGGCACCGGTTTCGTGTTCGGCCCCTATCCGGCCGGGACGATCATCAAATGGACCCAGGCGCCTGGTGCTGAACCATCCGAGAAGAAGATGGCCAGCACCAGGGGCCAGGCCGAAGCCGTCGACTACCACCTCAAGGGTCAGGGCGACATGCTCGTCTATGCCGTCGACGCCTCAGGTAACGCTTCAGACCCGTTGGTCTGTCTGGTCCCGCCGCTGCCGAAATAGGGGGATCGATGTCTTCGTTCTGTAGGGAGGGACGCAGACATCATGCGGCGCGGTTGCGGTAGCAGGCGCCCCACCGACGTAGTGACCGGTGGGGTGCCCGCTCCCGCACACCTGACAAACAGGTAGGAAAGCGGGTTTTCGTCAGCGGCGGAGCAGCGACTCGGTTATCGAGATCCCGGCGACCAGTCCAGCGGCCAGAAAGACGGGGAGAAACACGAACGTTTCGGTGACCATCCAGATCACAAACCCGAGGAGCCCTCCCCCCCAACCCTCCGATCGCCGTCACCAGCGTCGGGTCGATCCCCGACCGTCTCACAGCCATGACAAACCTCCGTTTCTCAACAGATCCATCGTTTGTGAGACGGCCCTGCCTATCGAGAGATCAAAGCCCCGATCGCTTCTGGAAAGCCTGTCCGATCAGGCTGTCCGCGCCCGATACGGTCATCAACCTCAGGGGGAGTTCGTCGGGGCCCCTACTCCCCGAGTAGTGCGTCGAACGCGGAGACGAACTGCTCGAGTGCTTGGGCACCCTCGATCGCGGAGGCCCGGCCGGCGAACAGCACCACGAAGGTCGGCGTCGTGTTGAAGATTCCTGTCAGGTCGTAGAGATCATCAAGAACGCCTTCCAGCGCGGCACGGCCGCCGAGGCACGACGCGAACGCCGCCTCGTCCAACCCGATGTCACCGGCGAGACCGTTCAACGCCTCGTCCGGCGGATCGACCGACCACTCCTCGACCGACGCGAACAGTGTGTCGCGCATCGGCCAGAACGCCCCCTGCTCGCCCGCACAGTCAGCTGCAGCCGCCGCCACCGCCGCTTGGGGATGAATCTGCAGCGGAAGGTGTTTGAACACCCACATGGCCTGACCGGTATCGACGTAGCGTTCTTCGAGGAGCGGTTGCACCTCGATGGCATGCCGGCGGCAGAACGGGCACTGGAAATCGGAGATCTCGACCACCACCAGCGCAGCGTCGGGATTGCCAAGATAGGCGTCGCCGGCCACCGTATAGCCAGGCCGGTCGGGGTCGGGGACCAGACCGTCGGCACTGGCCCAGAACGGCAGGTTGGCCGTTTCGGGCGGTGGCTCCGCGGCGATCACCGGCACCTCTCCAGCAATGGCGGCGTCGAGGACGGAGACGAACGTCTCGAGCGACCGCGCCCCGACGATGTTATGAACGTCGTCGGTGCGATTGTCCACGACCTGGAAGCTGGGCGTTCCAGAGAATCCGGCCGCCCGCCCCTCGGAGACTCGCTCGTCGACCATCGGCACGGTTCGACCGGAGTCGACGCAGGTTTGATAGGCGTCGAGGTCGGCTCCGATTTCCCCGGCCACGGCAGCCAGGAAGTCGCGATTGTCCGGCACCGACGACCACGCCGCCTGCCTGCCGAATAGGGCATCGTGATAGGTCCAGAAGAGGGCGGCCCCTTGCTCCGAGATGCACAGCGCCGCAGCATGCCCGGACGGGGCGGTGGGATGCAATTCGGCCAGAGGGAAGTCGTGGAACACCAGGTTGATCTCCCCGGTGCGGATGTACCGGTCGATGAGTTGGGGCGTGGTCTGGGCGAAGTGCCGCCCGCAGTACGGGCACAGATAGTCGGAGAACTCCACCAAGGTGACCGGTGCGTCGGGATCGCCCAGATAGGCGTACCCGTCGGCGTTGAACCCAACCTCCAACCCGTCATACGTGTCCAGTGGCTCAGCCACCACCGGATCCGTGTCGGTGGGTGGTTCATCCGCTTCGGGGCAAGTGCCGGCCTCGGCGCAGTCCGGCTCCGTTGTGTCGCTTGAGGAAACCTCTGGCGCATCCGGCTCCTGGGTGGTGACAACCGGAGGAGTCGTACAGGTTGTGAGCAGCAGGGCCAGAACCAGCAGGCCTGTCAGCCAAGCAGGACTCATGTGTCGTCGGATTGCTGGTTTCACGGTCGCCAGACTACCGGCCGTGCCGAACGGACTTGTCGGATGCAACTGGCGATCCCGCGACCGGGTTTGCTCTCGGCTCCTGTGTGACCCCACGATTCGTCAACGTCGATTCAGACGCTGGGAGCCCCATCCATCATTCGAGGTCGTGGTTGGCCCTGACCTGGTTGCCAACCCTACGAAGCCGCCTCGAGTCCAACTATCTATGACACGAGTTCGGCGATTCCAGTTGGCTGTTCCACAAACCCATTCAGTAGACGGACCCCACGGAGTGGTTGGCCTCCGCCGACGAACCTCGATCGCAGATCGTTCGATACCAACTTCCGCCCATTCGAGTGAGTACGCTCTCGGCGATGAGCGCATGGTGGCAGAACCGGATCGTTTGTTGCTTGTGATCGGCCGATATGCCGGTGAGGGCGAAACGCAGCCCAAAAAGGGTCGGGTCTTCAACGAAGCGCGCCCGATCGCCGCGCTCGGCTGCACCCGATGACGCGCTACCCCCGCCTCCGGTCACCATGGAACCGACTCATGTCGATCGGCAGCTATCCACAAGAGACCGAGGCTCAGGCCGGCCGACGACGAATTGTGATCGGCTACATCGTGTTCGGCGTGCCACCCCGACTCTTCTTCACACTCGACCGACTCTCCAACGGTCAAACCTGGGTGAACGTGACCAACATGGTGACGTGGATCGTCCCGGCGGTTGCGCTCATCGTCCTGGCTCGGCGACCCCATTGGTTCCGGCGCGTCGTGCACGTCCTGCTTGCCTCGAGCCTGGTCGAGAACCTCGTCCCAACGATCTTGTTGGGGGGGATCATCGAGGCGGGCCTGATCGTGGCGTGGGTCGGCCTGACGGTGATCGGAGCACTGATTGCGCTCGACCGCCGGGCCGGACGTTTCTGGTTCGTCGCTTCGGTATTGAGTGTGACTCTGGCGGCGCTGCTACCCAACGTGATAGATCCGCTGTACGTCGTCGGGACGCCACCGATCGGCGACATCGTCGGGAGCCTGCTCGGCACCGCCGTGTTTTCCTACGCTGCTATGGCCTATTTCGTGCGCCAGCGAGATCGGTTTCAGCAGCAGTCCGATGATCTGTTGCACAACATCCTTCCCAACGAGATCGCCGCTCGGCTGAAGACCGACCGCACGATGATCGCCGACGACTTCCCGCAGGTTTCTGTTCTGTTCGCCGACGTCGTCGGATTCACCCCCATGTCGGCCACCATGACCCCACCGGAACTCGTCGGATTGCTCAACCAGGTGTTCACTACCTTCGACGAGTTCGCCGCCGACCTGGGCTGCGAGAAGATCAAAACCGTCGGCGACGAATACATGGTCGCCGCCGGAGTTCCGATCCCCCGACCCGATCACGCCCAAGCCATCGCCGAACTAGCCCTCCGCATCCGCGACCATGTCGCCACCCACGACTTCGACGGCCACCGCCTCACCCTCAGGATTGGAATCAACTCCGGACCGGTAGTGGCCGGCATCATCGGTACCCACAAGTTCTCGTACGACATGTGGGGCGACACCGTCAACACCGCCTCCCGTATGGAATCAAGCGGAATCCCCGGCCAAATCCAGGTCTCCCCCGCCACCCACGAACTCCTGAGTCACAACGGGTACCTGTTCGAACCCCGCGGCCTCATCGACATCAAAGGCAAAGGCCAAATGGACACCTGGATCCTCGCTGGGCACCTTCGGGGCTAGGCACTTCCCGTCAGAATAGAAAGGGGCGGTCATTGCGCCAGGTCAATACCTGATTGCGGTCGGGCGACCTTCAATCGTCCCGTCCAAGACAGTCGCATGGGACAGACCTCGTCCGTCCCCGATCGCCGCGACGTGCCACGACGGCCCACGAAGCCGCACTCAAGGCCGATAAACCAATGGCACGAATTCGGGGATACAAGCGCCGCGCTACACAGCAAAGTCGAGTTCGCCAAGAGCGCGATCCCCCTTCCGCAACGTTCCAAAGGCGACCTTGAGCCTGATTTCCATGGATAACTCCACCATGGCGAGCATTATGCGTAGGACGCCCTCAGTCGTTCGATCCCCTCACGAAAGGAGACCTCCGGCGAGTAGCCAAGATCCCTCCGGGCGGCGGTCAGGTCGAACCAGTGAGCGGTCGCCAACTGTTCGGCCAGGAAGCGCGTCATCGGCGGATCTTCGCCGGGGCGGAATCGGGAGAAGAACCATTCGGCTGCCGACCCGGCGGCATACGCAACAGCAGGCGGAATCGTCTTGGTGACGGGGGCGACGCCGGCCGCATCGAGGAGATCATTGACAATGTCGCGGATCGGGCGCGGTTCGTCCTGGGCAATGAAGTAGGCCTTGCCCGAAATGGGGGCGGCCGGTGCCAGCCGATCGAAAGCGGCTAGGTGGGCGGCGGCAGCGTTGTCGATGAAGGTGGTGTCGACGACGTTCGACCCGTCACCGACGAACCGAACCTTGCCGGCCCGGGCCTGTTCGATGATCCGGGGGACGAGTTGGGTGTCGCCCGGGCCCCAAACGAGGTGGGGGCGGATCGCAACCGTGCCGAGACGGTCGTCGGCCTGGCCGAGCACGAACTGTTCGGCGCGCGCTTTCGTCTCGGGATACGGGGCCGTGAAGTGGGCAGGATAGGGGGCCGACTCGTCGACTCCCTCGACGTCTCCACCGCCGTGGACCACACTTGGGGTAGACGTATATATAAGGCGTTCGATTCCGGCAGCTTTGGCGGCTGCAACGACCCGATGGGTGGCCACCACATTTGACCGTTCATAATCGGCCGCCGAACCGGACACCCCGGCTTTGGCAGCGACGTGGAACACCCCGCCACATCCGTAAACTGCGCGCGTCGCGACATCGTCGTCCGCCAAATCACCGCGCATGACCTCGACCCCTTTGGCCACCAAATCCGGGTAGTCACCGCGAGCCACACTGCGAACGGCCCACCCGCGCTCCAGGAGTTGGTCGATGACCGCACCACCGACGAAGCCTCCCCCGCCAGTCACCAGAACTTTCATTCCACGCGTTTCTGCGCCCAGAGCGCCAGGGCCGGTCGGTCGATCTTCGAATTGTGCCGAACGTCGGTCGGAAAGCCCTTATGCGTGAGCAACCGTTCCACCCGCTCGGCGCCCACTGCGGCGGCCTCGGCATGGTCATCGATGAAGCTGATGATTTCGTCGAGAACATCGTCGTTGTAACCAGGCTCGAGCTCGACACAAACGATGAGTCGCTGCTCGCCGGGTTGGCCGACTCCCACCAACGCCGAACGGGCGACGGCCGGATGCTGGTCGACGAGCGACTCAACCGGAACCGTGGGGACGTCCCCGTGAGCGGACCGCACCCGATGAGACCGGCGACCCCCAAACCAAAGTCGACCCTCCTCGTCGAACCGACCGAGGTCGCCCATCCGGTGGGCGACCCGCCCCTCCCAGAACAGCTTCGTCATGGCCATGTCAACCGGACGTTCGACGTATTCGAGGCTCACATTCGGACCCCGAACAACAACCTCTCCAAACGAACCCTGCGGTACCTCAGACACATCGGCGATATCGGAAACCGGTTCGTCGAGGATGGGGATGAGGGTTACGTCAACTCCGGGCACCGGCCGCCCGACGCAGATCCCGGCGCCTTCGAGGCCGGCAAGTTCGGAACTGTCGATCGTGGCAACCGGCAAGGCCTCGGTAGCTCCATACGGGGTGGCGATCACCGTGCCCTCGGGAACCATGTTCAAAATCCGTCGCTGGATGTGGGATCGAACCGGGGCACCGGCCGACAGGACGAGGTTGACCCCGTCGAGAGTGTCGCCGGTCGCTTCGCCGTGGCGTCCTACCCGGTCAAGTAAAGCGGGTGAGCCAAACATGAGATCGGGATGAAAGGCGTCGGTGAGTTCGATGATCCGGGTCGGGTCGACATCGCCCGGTTTCGAAAAGTCCATCCGGGGCATATACGTGGTCAACCCCATGAGGGGTCCCAACAATGCGAACGGTGCAAACGTCGAAACCGACTTCATACCGCCGGTCAGCCCGTACATAGAGGTGATCATGTCGACCTGGGCACCAAAGATCTTGTGGGTCATGACGACGCCCTTGGGAGGGCCGGTCGAACCGGATGTGAACACGATGGCAGCTGGTTCGTCGTCGGCCACGATGGAAGTCACCGAGCCAGTCGTCCATTGTTCGATGGATCGACCCCGGTCAGCCACATCGTCAAGCGACGGGGTCCCACTCTTGACCCGACCCGCCGAGATCACAGTGGCGTCTGGCGCCCAGCGATAGAGGGCCCGGGCGGCCAGGGCGGTGGGAATACCCACGAACCCGAACGGTGACGTTTCTTTAAGGGCCTGGGAGACCGACGACAAGCCGAGTCCGGGGTCGATGAGAATCGGAACCGCTCCGGCTCGCATGAGTCCGTAGCCCGCCTCGAACATGCCCTTGCCGGGCGTGACCATGAGGACGACGCGTTTACCCGCAAACCCCAACTCGATAAATCCGGCCGCCAGGTCACGGGTTCGCTGTTCGAATGCCCCGTACGTGAAGCCGCGGAAGTTGCCCCGTTTACGTTCGGCAACCACCACCGCCAACTGTTCAGGGTGCGTCGACGCCCAGGTCGACATACGATCGGTCACCGGTCTGGTCATGTAAGAAAGCTCGCAATCCTGGGTATGAGGTCGACGCGCTCATCGTCGAGGACGAGATGGTTGGCGGCGCCATACTGGACGACTTCGGCATTCGGGAACCGGCGGACGAACTCGTCGAGGTAGTCGGCGTTGAACACGAAATCTTTGGTTCCCCAAGCCAGCATGACCGGCTTGTCACCGAGCAGGTCGAGGCGGTCGCTGATCTGTTGAATCACGTGATAGGTTCGGTGCTCGTCGTTGATTGGAATATCTTTCACGAACTCATATACCCCAAGGCGGCGTTTCCACGAGAAGTACGGGGCCCGGTAGCCGCGCCGCTCTTCTCTACTTAATGGCCGGGTCACGGCAATCCGCACGGCCCCTTCCACGAAGGCGTTGGCGCCCCGCACGACGGTTTCGCCTGCTCCGGCCGATCTCGCCGCCAGCAGGGCAGCGGGGATCTTCTTGCCATCGGGTGGGTGGAAGCCTGCCGAGTTCATAACCACCAGTTTGCGGATCCGGTCGGGATTTGCAACGGCCCAGCCGAGTCCGATCGCCCCACCCCAGTCGTGCATAACAAGATCGACCGGTCCGTCACCGATGACGGTGTCGATGAACTCGCCGAGGTCGGCAACGCGCCGCTCCAACGAGAACGGATACTCGTCCCGGCTGGGATGGTCGGAGAACCCCATCCCGATATGATCCATCGCGACGGCCCGGTGAGTGGTGGCGAGTGGACCGATCAGGTTGCGAAAATAGAACGACCAGGTCGGGTTGCCATGCACGAGCACAACCGGCGAACCCTCACCTTCGTCGACGTAGTGCATCGACAGGCCACCAACGGCGGCTTTGTGAGAAGTGAACGGGTACAGCTCGGAGGGGAATTCGTCTGGCAGCACTACCAGATAAGTTCGTACGCGGCGGCGTTGATACCGCTTCCCATGCCCATCAGGATGACCCGGTCGCTTTCGGAGATGCGACCCAGATCCTCCTGCATCGAGAGCAACATCGGAACCGACGCCGGGCCGGTATTTCCGAATTGGGGGAAGATGCGGGGAACCTTGTCGCTGTCAAGCTCAAGCAAGTCGCTGACCGCCTGGGTATGAACCTGGGAGATCTGATGGATGGCGTACAGGTCGACCGTTTCGTCCTGGAACGCGAACTTCGAGAAGGCCTCTTGCCAGGTTTCTTTGGCAAGGTCGAGGCCGGCCCGTAACAAGCCCGCCGTGTCAGTGCGCATCTCGTCTGGCTGGCCGACACAGAGCTGATTGTGCTGAGTGTTGGCCCGGCTGAGACCACCGAGGAAGCGGTGAGGCGAGTCGACGAGATCTCCCCGTGACATCACCATGGCCGCCGCCCCGGAACCGAGGGTCAACGTGGCGAACTGTTCACGGAACATTTCGGGAGTCGCCGCGTCGCCGTTAAGCCGTTCTATGGTCGATTCGACGGCCACCCGTGACCCTTCTCCATTAACAATGAGGCCATGATCGATTTCGCCCCGCTCAAGCATGGCCGCCACGATGGTCATGCCGTTGAGGAAGCCGAGGCAGGCATTGCCGACATCGAAGTTCAGAGCCGTGTCGGGAAGGCCGAGTTTGCCGTGCACGATCGAGGCGGTTGACGGTTCGATGTAGTCGCGGCAAACCGAAGTGTTAATGATGATGCCGATGTCGCGTCGGTCGATGCCGGACACCTCAATTGCTTTTTCGCCGGCCAACACCGCCGCATCGGATGGCAACACGCCCTCTTCCCAGAACCGGCGTTCATGGATTCCCGCCAGTGACTGAAGGAGTCCGGGTGCGGCGTGGAGGCGCTCATACGAGCCTGAAAGTTGAGCATCAATCTCGTCCGAAGTCACCACGATCGGAGCGTGGGCATGCTCAACGCTCGTGATGGCAATGTTGGTATAGCGTTGATCTGCCTTCGGCACCAGAGGGGTCCTTCTCGGGGCTAGTTATTTCGGGTCAGGTGAGTGTATCGGACCGGACGCGATTTACACGATCCGACGGTCACTAGCCCAGCGGGCCAACTCATATCGACTCGACAGCTGCAGCTTACGCAATACCGCAGAGACATGCGTTTCAACGGTCTTTACAGAGATCGACAGACGCGACGCCACCTGCTTGTACGTGTACCCCCTGGCGATTTGTCTCAGCACTTCGCGTTCTCTCGCTGTCAGCTGATCCAACTCGGGATCGGA
>JAHEDI010000020.1 GCA_024641305.1 bacterium
CAAGACGACGGCGGTGATCAGAAGGCATCGTTTCATGGACACAGCGTACGCATGGGAAGGGCGCCGTCGGTGTCTTTCGGCGACTCGCCGTTTGGCTGAAAACCCTCAACCCCTCAGGCCAATGAGGCACTTCCGGGCGGAAGCGATGGGCTGTCCATTTCATGGGTCACCTTATATGCACATGGGCGCATAGGTCGTTTGGCCTTAGGACCTGGGCCGTTTTCGTGTAGCACCGGGAGCGAAGATGATGCATAATTCAGTTTGTGAAATAAATCACAAAGTGAAAGATCTCAGTAGTAGATCGCAAGCGGTAGGAAAGGATCGCACCATGAACAGCCGCATGAAGAAGTTAGGATATGTGCTAGCAGTCGTAGGCCTCGGATTTTTGATCGGAGCGGGAGTCGCGCTGAACATTGCGAGGGCCGGCAACAAGTCATTGCAGTCTTTCAGTGAGGCGCAGAACGTCACGCTGAGCTACAACGACGAGGGTCAGCTAGTCGACCGGGGTAGCACCGAAGGCGCAGAAGCCATCATGGCGTTGTTGACCGATGACTGGGGCTACCCGGTTGTTATGTCACAGCTTGATCCCGCAGATCCGGTGGTCAACACCCCAAGTGAGTACATGTTCCAGATGGCCACGATTGGCTATCACACCTTGCATGGATCAACCGAAGTCACCCTCGATGCTGATGTCGAGTACAACGGCGAAACGTTCGCTGCTGGGACGTACACGGTTGAAACCAACGGCAAGTACTGGACGGACTTTGATCGGATGCACCCACTGGAAGGCCCCGCTCGTGCCGCAGTATGGAGCGGAACGGCCCACGCGTTGATCGCTGAGCTCGGTGTTGGCACCGTGACGGCATCGACATTGCAACTGGCAACCGGAGTGGTCGCCTTGGTCGCGGGTATCGGTTTCGTAACGATGCTGAGCGGATTCGGTCTGGTCTGGATTGCAAGTGCGCAACCAAGCAAGGAAGAGATTGAGTCACGAGTTCTGGCTGGTTCGGGCGTCTAACCGACGCCTAGCGATCCCGCTAGTGAGAATCCCGGGCTTTGCCCGGGATTCTCTTGTGTCTGTCCATCGACCATCATGGGGGCATGCTCGAAATCTCGTATCCCGATCTGCCGATCACTGAGCGGCGCCAGGAGCTGCTCGAGGTCATTCGTGATCACCAGGTGGTCGTGGTGGCAGGAGAGACGGGGTCCGGAAAGTCGACCCAGCTTCCCAAACTCTGTCTGGAATTGGGCCGTGGCCAACAAGGTCTGATCGGGCACACCCAGCCACGGCGAATCGCGGCCCGCTCGATCGCCGAACGGGTCGCAGAAGAACTCGGATCTCAGCTCGGCGATCTCGTCGGATATACGGTTCGGTTTACGGATCAGGTTGGCGATGCCACCCGGGTCAAAATCATGACCGATGGGATCCTCCTCAATGAGACTCACCGCGATCGGCTCCTCTCCAAATACGACACGATCATCATCGACGAGGCTCACGAGCGGAGTCTCAACATCGACTTCCTGCTCGGCTATCTCAAGACGGTGCTTCCCAAACGACCGGACCTGAAGGTCATCATCACGTCGGCCACCATCGATACCGAGCGATTCTCGGCTCACTTTGATGGGGCTCCGGTCGTTGAAGTGTCTGGTCGCATGTACCCGGTTGAGGTTCGATATCGGCCGCTCGACGACCCCGGGCGCGACGAAGTCCGTGACCAGCCTGAAGGGATCTGTGAGGCGGTCGTCGAACTGATCGCCGAAGGGGACGGAGACATACTGGTGTTCTGTGCCGGCGAACGAGAGATCCGCGACGCCGTCGATGCCCTTGAGGAACTCGATCTGTCTCACACCGAGATCGTTCCAATGTTCGGTCGGCTGTCGGCGGCCGAACAGCATCGGGTCTTCGAAGCGCACACCGGCCGCCGGATCGTAGTCGCCACCAACGTTGCAGAGACCTCGCTCACGGTCCCGGGGATCAGATTCGTCGTCGATTGTGGAACCGCCCGGGTGTCGCGCTTCTCAAAACGAACCAAGGTACAACGGCTCCCGATCGAGCCCATCTCCCAGGCGTCTGCTTCCCAGCGGGCTGGCAGGTGTGGGCGGCTCGGTCCGGGCGTTGCCATCCGGCTGTACTCACTCGACGACTTCGAGAGCCGTGCGGAATTCACCGATCCCGAAATCTTGCGCACTCAGCTGGCGTCGGTCATTCTGCAAATGGCCTCGCTGGGCATCGGGGAGATCGAAACGTTCCCTTTCCTGGACCCTCCGGATAGCCGCACGATACGCGACGGGGTGGCTCTCCTTGTTGAACTGCAGGCGGTTGACCCGGACCGCGTTGGCACAACCCGATGGGTCACAAATGTTGGGCGGACGCTTTCCCGGCTACCGGTCGACGTTCGGTTGGCAAGGATGTTGGTCGAGGCGGACCGCAACGGTTCGCTCAAGGAAATGCTCATCATCGTTTCGGCGCTCGCTATTCAGGACCCTCGCGATCGGCCGACGGGCGAGGAGACCAAGGCGGATCAATTGCATGCTCGTTTTCGTGATGAGCAGTCCGATTTCGTGACCTGGTTGAATCTGTGGGGCCACCTCGGTTCGGAGCGTCGGAGCCGATCTTCCAATCAATTCCGCAAGATGTGTCGCGATGAGTTCCTCAACTACCGGAGGGTTCGTGAATGGCAGGATGTCCACAGCCAGCTAGCCAGGGCGACCAAGGATCTCGGGATGAAACGCGTCAAAGTTGTGGCGAGTCCCGAACAGATTCACCAAGCACTGCTGGCCGGGTTGTTATCCCAGGTCGGTACCAAGGATCCGGAAAGCTATGAGTATCGCGGAGCGCGCGGGGTGAGATTTGCGATTTCCCCGGCGTCGACGTTATTCAAGCGCGGTCCGGCGTGGGTGATGGCGGGCCAGCTTGTCGAAACAGCCCGGATGTGGGCCCGTCAGGTGTCCGGGATCAGTCCCGAAGAAATCGAGAGGGCAGCCGGTCATCTGGTCAAACGAACCCACTCGGATCCGTGGTGGGACTCGACCCAGGGTGCCTCACTGACCAATGAGTCCGTAACCCTATATGGCCTTCCCTTGCAGACGACCCGACCAGTTCAATTTGGTCGGATCGATGAGGAGCAAGCCCGGGATCTGTTCATTCGTCACGCCCTCATCGTTGGCGAATGGGCCGCCACCCACGACTTCGTCGAGCACAATCATGCGGTCATGGCTGAAGGCCTTGAACTGGAGCGTCGCTTCCAGCGCACCGATCTTCTCGTCACGGACGAAACGCTGGTCGCCTGGTTCGCCAGCCGCATTCCGAGCGACGTGACGACGGTGCGCCATTTTGATCGTTGGTGGAAGGATGAGCGTCACCGTAGACCGCAGCTGCTCCATCTGAGTATCGACGATTTGCTGGATCCGGATGTCGAGACGCCGAACGCTCAGGACTTCCCCGCTAACTGGGTTTACGGAGATCTTTCGCTTCCCATCCAATACCTCCAGGGCGGAGGAATCCAGGTAGAAATCCCGCTGACCGCCCTCGAGCGTGTCGAAGCGGGGGCCTTCGGATTTCTGGTTCCCGGGCTATTGCGGGAGTTGCTCGACACCACTGTCCGGGGACTTCCCAAAGGTGTGCGCAAAGCGGTTGCGCCCATCGCCGATACCGTCGAGGCAATGGTGATCGCCGCTCGGACCGCTGACGCCGACCTGGCCACGTTCGTCCGGTCGGAGGTGCAAAGGAGGGCCGGGATGGTCGTGTCGCACGACGACCTGGGCTTGTCGGACCTGCCAGATCGGCTCCGGACCACCTTCAGCATTCGCGACGACGAAGGCCGAGAAGTGGCCAGGGGATTTGATCTCGCCATGATCAAGGAAGAGCTACGAAGCCGTTCCCGCGCCCGTATGTCCGATACCAACCATCCGCTGGAGCGATCGGGAGTTACCGCGTGGGACTTCGGCGAGTTGCCGAGGGAACTCGATCTCGGTGACGGAACCCTCGCCTACCCGGCGATTGTTGACCAAACCGAGACCGTGGGTATTCGCCTCGTGGCCAGTCGCGACGAGCAAGGGGCAGCCAGCTGGGCTGGCATGAGGCGGTTGATGTTGCTGAGCCTGCCGCTGGCTCACAAGCTCATCAGGCTTACGAACGAAGAGAAGCTGGCTATTGCGGCGAGCCCGTATCGATCGGTCGGGGCCTGGAGCGACGACTGCCTCCTGTCGGCGCTCGGATCGATACTTCTTGACTTTGGATCTATGCCGTTCGATGAAGCGACGTTCAAAAGGCTGATCGATCACGCTAAAGACCAACTTGATGACGTTCTCACCGACACTGTCGATGTGAGCCTCGTCGTGCTGGAACGCTATCGCTCGGTCCTCAGACAGCTCGCACAGACTCCCGCCCGTTATGGCGAGATCGTCAGGGACATCACCGGCCAACTGGATCAGCTGGTGTATGCCGGGTTCGTTGCCGAATTGACGGTTGAACGAATCGGACACATCGGCCGGTACCTTGAAGCTGTCGTCGTGCGGATCGGCAGATTGGAAGGAAATCCTGAACGAGACCGCCGCCAGATGGGCCTGATTCAAGGACTCGAATCAGATCTGGCGGCGGTCTCAGCGTCAGCAGGGGTTCACTGGTCGGGTCGAGAGAGTGAACTCGTTGATATCGCCTGGTCCATTCAGGAACTCCGGGTGAGCCTGTTCGCTCAGTCCATCGGTACCGATGGGCCGGTTAGCGAGAAGCGAATCCGCGCCCGACTCGATGACCTCCGCTAGTCGTCATCACCGTGGTTGCCCTCATGATCATCGTGGCCATGGTCTTCTTCGTGATCGTCGTCGTCTGAGCCCCGGTTGGATGAGTCGTCATCGTCATCGTCATCGTGGTCGTCGTCGGAGTCCTTGATCGATAACTCGTCGTCGGTGTCATCACTACCGTCGTCGTCGATAGTGGTGCTGGTGACGGTCGACGTATCGGTCACGGTGTTTTCGACCATGGTCGTGTCTGTTGTGACAGTCGTCGTTTCGTCGTTGATTCGATCCCGAACCCGGATTCGTATCCCGCCGTCTTCGAGTTCGGCGTTGAATTTAATTTCACGGTTGCCATTCGAGAAATTGACCTCGATCTCCTGGCCCGATGTCTGTTCGCTAAAGGCAGTCCACGGATCGTTGGCATCCGCCGAAGTGAGCCTCAAGGATGAGCCGTCGTAATTGATCGTCACACTTCCGGCTTCACCAACCACATAGGTTGTGGGGCCGACGACGCCGGCGTCCAGAACGCTGGAGTCTGACGACGATGGGGTCGTCACCGTTGATGTCTCTGGCATTGATGTGTCCGACACGAAGGTGACGGCGGTCCGGGCATTACTCGTCGAGGTAGGCATCGCGTTGGCGATGCCGAAAACGAGCATGCTGGCGACTGCGGTCAGCACTCCGATAAGAGTCATTCTTCGATACATATGTCTGGTACCTCCTGGTGGTTATGGCAACAGAATGCCCGATCCAGGGTTTTCGAGTCCTCATCCGAACGTTAAGTAAACGTCTAGATATGAGGGAACTTGATCCGGACGGTCGTGCCTCCGGAGGAGCTTGACAACCATTCCGCCGATCCACCTGCGGCTTCGGCCGTGTTGCGCACGATATCGATTCCCAGGCCAGTGGAGTCTCCGCTGCTGCGCCCCCGTTCGAGCAAATTCCGATTCGCGACACCGGGTCCGTGATCGATTACCTCCAGGACTGCCATTCCATCGTGCTCGGTGAGGACCAAACGGTATGCGGTACCGACGGGAGTATGGGCGAAGATGTTGCCGATGACCGCATCGATCGCGGCGGTGACGTCGGTGTCGCGACCAGCCACCGGACTGGGTGCGATGGGTGCGTCGAGTTGCCATGAGCGACCCTGGTCTTCTGCGAGTGCCCCCCAGTATTCTGCCCGGGCTCGCACGACAGCCGTAAGGTCGGTTGTCGCCCCGCCACCTTCTCGGATGGGTCGCCTGGCTTCGTTGATCAGATGGCTCACCGTACGTTCCAACTCGTCGATGTCGTTCTGCACGCGAGACGTGTCTACCGCCGACTCAAGCGCTTCCACATCCAGCTTGAGAGCTGTCAGCGGGGTACGGAGCCGATGTGAGAGGTCGGCGATTGCCTCACGTTCACCGGCCAGCAGTTGGGCTACCCGGTGGCTTAGATGGTTGAACGCTGTGCCCACCTGGACGAGCTCCGCCGGCCCAGACGGGATAACGGAGGCATCAAGCTCCCCAGACCCCAACCGTTCGGTGGCGCGGACGAGATCTTCGATTGGTCGAACGACCGACCGTCCCAAACGATCGGCCACGAGGGCAGCGACGCCAATGAGTGCCAACCCGAGAGCCGCCAGGATGACCCAGGAGGCAATGACGTTCTCCATCAGAATCGCGGTTGGCACGGTCACCACCACGATCCAGGAGTTTGCCTGTTTCAGTACTGGAACCACCACAGCCTGGCCTGCGTCGACCGCCTGGCGCGACGCCTCGCCGACCGCGGCAGCCTCGGTTAGGTCAAGCCCGATTGGCAAGGCAGCACCGATCACTTCTCCAGGGGCCAGTTGGATCGAGACGTTGGAGGGAAGTGCAAGGTCAAAAGAGCTGACCGCTTCCGGACTGTCGTCCAACGTGGCTGCTAGCTGTGCAACGGTCTGAGCGTTCCGTTCGGCCGAAGCCATCGCCCGGTCGGCGGCGAGATCCCTTATCAGCGCCGCCAAAGGGATAAGGAAGGCCAACACCACGATGGACGTGGTCGCCACCGCCGACAGACCCAGCCACCTTCTCACGAGGTCGGATCGACCAGCTTGATGCCAACGCTATGGACAGTTTGCAAATAGCGCGGTTCGGCTGCGGTCTCACCGAGCTTGCGGCGAAGCACGCTCAGGTGAACGTCGATCGTTTTGTCGGCCCCTCCATAAGGCTGGCGCCACACTCCGGCAAGGAGGTCCCGTTTCGAAACGACCACGCCAACCCGTTCGGCCAGAAAGGCGAGGAAGTCGAACTCCTTACGGGTGAGGTCAAGTACCGTTCCGGCCAGCGAAGCCTCCCGTTTCCCCGTGTCGACTGTCAGGGCACCAACCCTGATTGGGCCAGCAGTTACTCCTGAGTTGATGCGGCGCATGATCGCGGTGATCCGGGCGTCGATCTGCGCTCCAGAGAACGGCTTGACGACATAGTCGTCGGCACCGACTCCGAGGACAGCAACGATCTCGGACTCGTCGTCTCGTGCCGTGGCAACGACGATCGGCACGTCGCTCACGGCTCGGATCATTTTGAGGACCTGAGTCCCGTCGATGTCAGGCAACCCGAGATCCAAAACAATGATATCGAAGGCCGAGGAGGTGGCCCGTTGCACCGCATCCATTCCGGTAGCCGACGTCTCGACACTGAACCCGCGGCCGGTGAGATACTCGCTGAGGCGTTGGCGGATGGCTTGGTCATCTTCGACGAGGAGAACAGAAGGCATGCCGGTCATCCTATCGACGGGGCAGGGCGGACCGTGGACCGACAGGGGCGGTTTACCAATTCCTAACCTTGGCCAGAGAGTTCGCGAAGACGCCGGGTGGCATACTGCCGGCATGCCCGCATGGACACGACTTATCGGTGGTTGGTTTCTCGCCTTGATTGTGGCGTTGGCGCTGTCGTGGGGAGCCGTTTCGATGGTCCGTGGGGGGGTCATTGAATCGAGCGGAACCCTACCTCGCACCGTTCCCGTTGCCAGTGAGACAACTGTCTCATCCATGCTGCCGACGTCTTCATCTTCGGTGCCCGTCGACAATTCGATGATCGTTGATTCGATCCCCGACCCCACTTCCACGACCCCTGGCAACCCGGCAACACCCACGCCATCGACTCCGCCCACAACCAAGGCATCAACCGGGACTAGTTCGACCACTGCGATCAGCTCTTCGACTAGTTCGTCCACCTCGTCGACTACCAGCACGACCGTCAGCCAGGTCCTGACGACCAAGACTTATCAATTGACTGGCGGAAGCGTCACCATCAGCTTCGCTCCAGGGGTTGTGAACTTTAAGGCTGCAGTACCGCAAAGTGGTTACTCCACCGATGTGAAAGACGTCGGACCCGATCGGGTTCGGGTCGAATTCGACAAGGATGGCTCGCACTCCAAGTTTCAGGCAGAGTGGGTCTCCGGCAAGCTGGCGGTCACGATCGAGGACTAGGTCTGAGGGCGGGCTTACGGGTTGTGGTCCGGCCTGGCTAATATCCGATCTCTCGCCTTTTCGATTGGATTCATGATGCTTTCCGTTAACGACTTCAAGGTTGCCGATCTGTCCCTGGCTGAACTGGGCCGCCATGAAATCCGACTCGCCGAGCACGAAATGCCCGGACTGATGGCGCTGCGTGCCGAGTACGGCGACTCTCAACCGCTCAAGGGTGCCCGGATTGCCGGCTCGCTTCATATGACGGTTCAAACCGCGGTTCTGATCGAGACCTTGACCGCCCTGGGCGCCGATGTCCGCTGGGTTTCGTGCAACATCTTCTCGACGCAAGATGAGGCTGCCGCGGCGATTGCAGTCGGCGATGGGACCCCAGATGCCCCGAATGGCGTCCCCGTGTTTGCCTGGAAGGGCGAGTCACTCGAGGAATACTGGTGGGCCACCTACCAGCTGTTCCGCTGGGCCGACGGTAAAGGACCCAACTTGATCCTTGATGATGGCGGTGATGCCACGATGATGGTTCACAAAGGTCTTGAGTTTCAGGAAGCCGGCGAAGTGCCAAAACCGGAAGATAGCGACTCGGAGGAATGGGGAGTCTTCCTCGATCAACTGCGGGCCATTCTGGATGAGGATCCTGAGTTCTGGACGGAGATCGCCGCAGGGATCCGGGGAGTCTCGGAGGAGACCACGACCGGTGTCCACCGGCTGTATCAGATGTTGGAAGCCGGCAGCCTTTTGTTCCCGGCCGTCAATGTCAACGATGCCGTCACCAAGTCGAAGTTCGACAACCTGTATGGGGTCCGCCATTCACTCATCGATGGAATCAACCGGGCCACCGATACGATGATGGGCGGAAAGCTAGCCGTGGTCTGCGGATTTGGTGATGTCGGCAAAGGATCGGCGCAGTCATTGCGGGGTCAAGGCGCCCGGGTGGTTGTAACCGAGATCGATCCCATTTGTGCGCTGCAAGCCGCCATGGAGGGGTTTGAGGTCGTTCTGCTCGAAGACGTAATTGAGCGGGGCGATATTTTCATCACCACCACGGGCAACCGCGACATCATCACGGCCGAAGACATGAAGAGGATGAAGCATCAGGCGATTGTGGGGAACATCGGCCACTTCGACAACGAGATCGACGTCGCCGGACTCTATTCCATACCAGGCATTGTCCGGACGACGATCAAACCTCAGGTGGATGAGCTCGAATTCCCTGATGGCCACTCGATCATCTTGTTGTCGGAAGGCCGACTGCTCAACCTTGGTAATGCCACCGGGCATCCCAGTTTTGTGATGTCATGCAGCTTCTCCAATCAGGTGCTTGCCCAGATAGAGTTGCACCTGAATGATCTGGAAATCGACGTCATCACTTTGCCAAAACACCTCGACGAGAAGGTTGCCAGGCTCCACCTCGATGCTCTCGGAGTCAAGCTTACGACCCTCACCGAGGCTCAGGCCGCCTACCTCGACGTTTCGGTTGAGGGACCATACAAACCGGATCACTACCGCTACTAGGTGATACATGCCTGGACGATACGATGTCAATCAGTTTCTGGCTGACGCACGGGCTCGCATCGTCAGGTTGTCACCCTTAGAGCTCCAAGAAGCGATGGCTTCGGGGGTGGTGGTTCTTGACACGCGAAGCGGAGGTGACCGTATTCGCGAGGGTACGATTGGGGGATCCCTTCACGTGCCCTTGTCGTTGCTCCTGTGGAGGGTTGATCCGGCAGCCGAGTACGCCGATTCCCGGATCAATGATGTCGATGCGCCGCTGGTGATTGTGTGCAATGACGGCTACTCGTCGAGTTGGGCGGCGGCGACGCTTCTCGATATCGGGTTCTCCAACCCCATGGATCTAGCCGGTGGGTTTCGCGCCTGGTCGGCTGCTGGATTACCCGTCGTCAGAATCGCCTGAAGCTCCGAGCCCGAGTTGGGCCCCGGTTGGTTCGTCGAACTGGGCCCCGGTTGGTTCATCGAACTGGGCTGTGTAGAGGCTGGCGTATAGGCCGCGGGAAGCCAGTAGCCGATCATGGGACCCTTCCTCGACGATCCGCCCCTCGTCAATCACGATGATCCGGTCGGCATCGCGGATCGTGCTGAGGCGATGAGCGATGACGAGGGTCGTGCGCCCGACCATCAGCGACTCTAGAGCGTCCTGGACCAGGCCCTCCGACTCGCTGTCGAGTGAGCTGGTGGCTTCATCGAGGATGAGAATGCGCGGGTCTTTCAAAAGGGCTCTGGCGATGGCGACTCGCTGTCGCTGGCCACCGGAGAGCTTGACCCCCCGCTCACCGACAATGGTTTGAAAACCATTCGGGAAGGCTGAAATGAACTCGTCGGCGTGGGCAGCCCGCGCAGCCTCGATCAGCTCTCCATCGGTCGCGTCAGGATTTCCAATGCGGAGGTTTTCGGCGATGGTCCCGCTGAACAACTGGGTTTCCTGGGGGACGGCTGCCATGTGCTGGCGGAGTTCCCGAACGCCAATTTGGCGAACGTCGACGTCGTCGATCAGGATCCGGCCGGAGGCCGGATCGTAGAAGCGAGGGACCAACTGCACGATGGTCGACTTTCCGGCACCGCTTGGTCCGACGATGGCAAGTCTTTCGCCTGGTTCGACGACCAGACTGATGTTCCTGAGGACCGTGATGTCGCGGTCCGTATACGAAAAGCTCACGTTGTCGAAGGTGACCTTTCCCAGGACCGCAGGCATGGCGACCGGACTGTCAGGTTCGGCGATTTCGTTGGTCTCTTCCAGCAGGTCGAAGATGCGACGCGAGGCTCCGAGGGCTTCCTGTAGTTGGCTGTACAAACCCGTGAATGTTCCGATGGCGCCGGCGACCGCCAGGGTATACAGCAAGAAACTGATCAGTTCTCCACCGGTTAGTTGACCGGCCAGAACCTGCCGACCGCCTAGCCAGACAACCACTGCGAGGGTTCCAAAAGCTACAAACGTGACAATCGAAATGAAAACGGCCCTCAACTTGGCTCGCCGCCTGGCCACCAGGTACGACTCATTGACCGCAGTCCCATACCGCTCCGCCTCCAACCGTTCGGCGGTAAACCACTTCACGACCCGATTGGCGGCGATGGCTTCTTCGGCGTAGCTGTTTGCTTCGGCGACCCGATCCTGAAAGTCCGTTGAAATGCGGCGCAAACGTCCACCGAAGACGGCTGCAGCGACGATGGCTATTGGCAAGAACGACAGAACGGCGAGTGATAGGGAGATGCTTATCACGACCATCAGGACGACGCCACCGATGAGCGTGACGGCCTGGGCAAGTGTTTGGGCGACGGATTGTGAAACGGTTGTCTGCACGACCGCCACGTCAGATGTCAGCCGCGAGGTAATCTCCCCGGTTTTTCGACCGTCGAAAAACCGGACCGGCAGGGTCATGACCTTGCTGTAAACGGCTCGTCGTAGGTCTGCAACAACGCCCTCTCCGGTCAGATTTATGTAGTACGACCGAAGGAAGTTGAATGCTGCCTGTGCTGCGAAAACACCGATAAGCAGGAGGGCAACCCGGTCGAGTTGGCTGGTGCCCGTCGCGTTTGAGATGGCTTGATCAACGAGATCCCCGACGATTTGCGGGAAGACGAGGCCGAGACCGCTCGCCACGACCGTCCCAAACGTCGCGACCAGAAGATATGTGCGGTAGGGGCGCACGAAACGCATGAGTCTGGCTACCTCTTGAAGGCCTTGTCGATCGATCTTGGGACGATCGTCCGCCTCAGTCGAAGGGCGCCGTGGATTGCGAAGCATCAGACGATGCTAGGTCGTGGCGGATTACCGGGCGAAGTCAAGTCGTTTCTGCTGCGGTCGCCAGTCGCCAGGAATGATCGGTGGTGGTCTCCCGTTCTCATCCCGGGGCGGTTTTCTTCGCTACGATTGGTGCTGCAGGCTCATGGGAGAGACCGATGAAACACCACATTGTTGCTCGTTTTCAGGACGGCACGGTCCTGAAGGGAACCTCGTCAGATTTCGTCCCCACCCGGGATCGATTTCATTTGCGGCCGATCGATCAAGCTGGGGTTGCGGCCGTTGACGTCGACGACCTCAAGGGGGTCTTTTTCGTCAACAGCTTTGAGGGTAATCCAGACGACCGTGGCCGAGCTGACGTAGATCGGTTCGGTCTCGGCAAGAAGATCAAGGTCGACTTCAAAGACGGAGAGACCATGATTGGATATACGTCCGGCTATTCACCCGATCGGAGGGCGTTCTTTGTCTTTCCAGCGGACCCGAATTGTAACAACGACCGGGTGTTTGTGGTGACGGCGGCTACCTCGGACGTGGCATTCGTTTAGGTGGCTCGGTGTCGGCTAACCCCCCAGTTGGGCGAGCGCGTCACGGAGCGCCGCAAGTCCTTCCCGGAGTGACTCGGCGAATACCGCCAGCTCGGTACCAGCGACGTCAATCTGTACCGGGACGGCCAGCGAGATGGGGACTTCGGTGTCGATCGGGATCGTTTCGTTCACCGCGATTGGAACCTCGATATCCACCGGGATGACGATGTCAACCGGTACCGAAATGTCCAGCGGTATGGCGGTTCCGAGCGGGCCATCAATCGTGATCGTCGTTTCGATGGTCTGATTGATCGGAAAATTTGTTTTGATGGGAACGATGAGGTCACGTTGGAGCAGAAACTCGGTGCGGATCGGGACGGACTCGTCGAATCTGATGTCCATGGTGATAGTCGAGGTGGCAAACGCGTCTAGCCCGCTGATTGCATCGTTCAGCGATGTGCTGGTCTCCGGGCCCAGGTCACCAAGTGCGGCTTCGAAGACGCTCAACTGAGCGAGTGCGAATGCCGCTCCTGATTCGACCTCGTTGAGTTGGCTGGTCAGTGCTTCCACCTTTGCTTCTGCCTGGCGGACCCGCCCAAACAGGACGGCCCCGAAAGCCAAAGACAGGACAAGAGCTGCCGAGACTGCGATGTAGGCCTGCTTCACGTCTGGTCTCCTGGTGGGGGTGGTTGGATCGTAGACGGGCTCGGTGACTATTCGAAGGCTGCCCGGGGCTCAGGCGCCGGGTGCTGGGGGAATACAACGGTCGACCTCTATGGTTGACGGGTACGAATCAACCAACTGGGAGCTTGCGTGCCTGCTGTCACCGTCGATGATCTTCTATCCCTACCGAGGGTGCCGACCTTACGGGTCCAATCGATACCTCGTCCCGTGCGGTCTGTCACGACGGCCCCGCGCGGTTTTGAAGGGGAAGGGTTCCCGGTACATCGGGCGTTTGAAGGAGTCGACCTAGCCGACCTGGATCCGTTCGTTCATCTCGACCAGATGGGCGAAGTCGAATATGCTCCGGGGGAGCCGAAAGGAACGCCCTGGCATCCGCATCGCGGGTTCGAAACGGTCACCTACATGATCGATGGGATCATGGAACACCAGGACACCAACGGCGGTGGCGGAGTCATCACCAACGGCGACACCCAGTGGATGACAGCCGGCTCCGGCCTGCTCCACATTGAGACACCACCCGAGCATTTGGTCATGTCAGGTGGTCTGTTTCACGGATTTCAGCTGTGGGTGAATCTGCCGTCCGCAGACAAATTCATCGCTCCGCGCTATCAAGACCTTCGAGGTGGCGATGTGGCGTTGCTGACGTCCCAAGATGGCGGAGCGATCATCAGGCTCATCGCTGGCAATATTGGCGACGTGCAAGGTCCTGGCTCAACGCACACGCCGATCACGATGGCGCATTGCACTCTTCATCCCGGTTCCCGGTTGGAGATTCCCTGGCGTCCGGACTTCAACGGCCTCGCATACGTCCTTGGCGGAAAGGGATCGGTTGGTATCGAGCGTCGTCCGATTGTCAGTGGTCAGCTAGCTCTGTTCGGCCCGGGCGACTCAATCGTCGTGACCGCTGACGCCATTCAGGAGACCCGGAGCCCGGATATGGATGTACTCATTCTGGGCGGCCGGCCCATCCGTGAACCGGTGGCGTGGAGTGGGCCGTTTGTTATGAATACCCGGGACGAATTGGTGACGGCGTATGCCGATTATGAAGCCGGCCGTCTCGGTGTGATCCCTGCCGAACGCCCCTGATACAGCCGCTCGTCTCCGTGTTCATGGTGGACGCTCTCTCGCGTTTGGTGTCGAGTTCTGTCGACTTCAGGGCAGACCGCGCCAAGCAACGAGATTCACGGACGTATGGCGATGGGCTCCCACTGCTTGCCCATCGCCATACGTTGGTGGCTTTCTATCGGATTCGTTTTCCGTGGTCCCAGGTGAGACCAGTCCAGTTGGATCCAGACCACGTGCTGCCAGTCCAGTTGCTGGCTGACCACGTGCTGCCCGACCAGGTTGAGCCGGTCCAGTAGGCATCAGACCAGGTGCTTCCTGACCAGGTGGACCCAGACCAGGTGGACCCAGACCAGGTGGAACCTGACCAGGTGGAGCCGGACCAGGTGCTACCCGACCAGGTCGAGCCGTTCCACAAACCTGCGCTCCAGGTTGAGCCGGACCAGGTACTTCCCGACCAGGTCGACCCGTTGAAGGCATTGCCGAAAATGTCGATCTCGCCCTTGAGAACCACGTTGTCGTTTTCGAGATGGTCGGTACCTCTGGCAGCTTCCAGCGACCCCAACCCGGTGGCGGGTGCAAAGTCCTGCGGCGTCTGGATGGCGTAGGAGTCAGCCATAATCGCCCTGGCGCTAACCATGCCCGCACCCTTACAAGCGGATGTCGAGTAAGGCACATCGGTTGCCGATGAGCGGAGTGCCGCCTTTACCTGGTCAGGTGTGTATTCGGGATGGGCGCCGACCACCAGGGCAGCGATGCCTGAGACGACTGCTGCTGACTGGCTCGTTCCTGACCCACGGAAGTAGTTGACGGCCTCGCGAGCCTCGGGATGCTTCTGGTCGGCGTTGGAACCGGGAACCCGCACTGAGGCAATGGAGCGTCCAGGAGCGACGAGATCGACGGTGCGGTTCGTGCCACAATTCGAGAAGGCGGCGATCCTGTCGTCCCAGGTGCTCGTGGTTCCTTTGGTGTCCACTGCGCCGACGGCGATGACGAGTGGGCTGGTAGCTGGGGACCGTACCGGTGAACTGTTTGAATCGTTGCCGCTGGCGACGATTACGACGATGCCCTTTCGCCAGGCAGTTTCGACTGCGTAGGCGAGGGGGTCGATCGTGTAGGCCTGGGTGGAGTTGGTTCCGAAGGAGAGGTTGAGGACTCGGACATTCATGTCATTGTCGTTGCGATGCTCGATAACCCAGTTGATAGCCGCGAGTACCTGGCTGACGTCAACCGAACCGTCGGCCGCTCCGACCTTCACGTTGAGGATGGAAGCACTCGGAGCGATGGCACCGATGATGCCGGCCATGTGAGTGCCGTGGCCGTACGCGTCGAGGTTTTGTAAGTCGGCGAGCTGAGAGTCGAAGGATAGATCAGGACCATTGACGATTCGACTCTTGAGAGAGGTGACCGGTGCGACTCCGGAGTCGATGAGGGCCACCGTCACCCCGGATCCCGTGTACCCATACCGATTGGCTCGGTCGGCTCTGACGGTCTCGGCCAAAACCGATAGGGTGGTTGGGCGGGTCGTCGTCGACGACGACTCTTCCACCCAGTTGGAGCTTTCGGAGTCCCGGTGGTGGGCGAGTTCAACGGTGGAGTTTTGAGTGACTGACATGACGCCAGGAGTTCTGGCGATAGTGGCGACTGCCGATGCCGGAAGGTCGGCTGTCAGGGCGTCGATGGCGTTCAAAGATCCGGTGACGGTTCCGCCCATCCGCTCGATGGTGGACGACAGTGACGCACCTTCGACGGTACGGATGATGACCTCGACCATGTTCTTGGAGGTTGTTGGGGCCGGTGCCGCCAGTAGTGAGGCGAACATTGCCACGACCAACCCGAGACCGATCGCCTTCGCTCTTGTTGCCGTAGAAGTAATGTTCATAACAGGTCCTCTGTTCGGAAACGTCCCATTGCTCTTGCAAGTTATATCGTCACTCTGAGTGGTTACTTGGGAACCAAACCCGTCGACACCCAACTGACTAGTCACCGGTGGTCCCCTCGAGACGTGATTGAGCCCCGACGGGTCGGGGCTCAGCTGATGGGAATTCCGGCCGCTAGCGGATACGTTTTCCGTGGTCCCAGGTTAGGCCGGTCCAGTTCTTGCCGGACCAGGTCGATCCGGACCAGGTGCTGCCGGACCAGGTGCTGCCCGACCAGGTGGAGCCGTTCCAGGTCGCTCCGGACCAGGTGCTGCCCGACCAGGTCGACCCGGACCAGGTGCTGCCCGACCAGGTCGACCCGGACCAGGTGCTGCCCGACCAGGTGGATCCCGACCAGGTGGATCCGTTCCAGTTGCCGCCGCTCCACGTGCTACCCGACCAGGTGCTACCTGCCCAGGCGGGGGATGCAAAGACCTGGCCGAAGATGTCGATTTCGCCTTCAAGAACCACACCGTTGTCGGCGAGGTGGTCGGAACCACGGGCTGCCTCAAGTGAGCCCGTTCCCTTTGCCTGGGTCCACCCCTGTTGGATGGCGGTACCGGGACTGCTGGAGGTCGTAGAAAGGAAGGCGTTGATGAGTCCGGAGCCCTGGCATTTCGGAGTGATGCCGCCCAGGCTGGTGGCGCCACCCTTGATGACTTTCTTGACCTGGTCGGGGGTGTATTCGGGATGGGAGTCCAGAATCAACGCAGCTACACCCGATACGACGGCGGCGGCCTGGCTAGTGCCGGATCCCTTGAACAGGGTTTCGTCGAGGCGAGCGGACGGGTAGTTGACATCCGCATACGAACCGGGGACTCGTAGAGACGCGATCGTCTTACCGGGAGCAACCACGTCGACCGAGCGGGTGTTTGTTCCGCAGTTCGACCAGTCGGGGATGTAGTCGTCGTTGGTGCGGGTCGTTCCGCCGGTGGCGTCGGCGCCGACGGCGATGACGTATGGGTTGGTGGCCGGTGAGCGAAGTGCGGACCCGTTGGCATCGTTGCCAGCGGCAACGACTACCACGATACCTTTCTTCCAGGCAACCTGAACGGCGTATGAGAGCGGGTCGATGATGTACGCCTGGCTGGAGTTCGTTCCAAATGACAGGTTGAGGACTCGCACATTCATGCCGTTGTCGTTGCGATGTTCGATGACCCAGTTGATGCCGGCCAACACCTGGCTGACGTCAACGGCCCCGTTGGCGGCACCGACCTTTACGTTGAGGATGCTGGCATCGGGAGCCACCCCGAGAAAATTCTTCATTTTGAGGTGTGAGGAGACCTGACCGAGGCCCGAAGCGCGGCCCGCGATAATGCCGGCCATATGCGTGCCATGGCCGTAGGCGTCGAGGTTCTGCATGCCGGCGTTCTGTGAGTCGAAAGATAAATCGGGGCCGTTGATGATCTTGCCAGGCGTGGTGAGGCCCTCAACGGGTGTCACACCAGAATCGATGAGAGCCACGGTGACGCCATTGCCGGTGGCACCGTTGTCCCATGCGCTGCCAGCCCCGGTGACGTTGGCAACCTCGGCCAAATTGGTGACGTCCTTGCCACCATCCCAGCCGCCACCGGAAAGGTTGACGCTCGAATTCTGCGTCACCGACATGACGCCCGGTTGGGATTCGAGACGACCGATCGAGCTGGCTGGTACCTGAGCTGTGATCGAATCGATGGCGGTCATGGTGCCGGTAACGGTCCCGCCCATCTGCTCGATGGTCGAAGCGATGGAGGCGCCCTCGACGGTTCGGACGATGACATCGACCATGTCCGTGGAGGGTGCTGATGCTGGTGCGGCCAACAGCGACCCGAACATGGCAACGACGAGCGCGAGCCCGATGGCTCGTCCTTTCGTTGATGCTGAGGTGACGTGCATAGTTCGTCCTTTTGGAGAGTCCCATTGTTCTTTGGTCTGATATCGGCCACTCTCCGTGACTTCTCGCGAACCAACCTTGAGCAACTCACAATGACTAGTTATCTTCTCCATCTCCCGCCGGATTCTCGCAAGTGTCCAAACCGGGGTTGCTCCGACTAACTTGAGGTAATGCGCCGTAATCTGTTACCTCTCCTCCTACTCCTTGCCCTCATCGGATCTGCTTGTCAGGTGAAGATCGAACAGACCACCCGAATCGAGGACGACGGCTCCGGCCAAATCGTTCTCGATGTCCTGCTCGACGAAGAACTGAGAACTCTTTCGGGATTTGAAGATGCCGCCAGCGCCTTTGAACTGGCCGGGGGAGTGCCTGAGGGATTCACGGTCGAGGACCTGGTTGTCGATGACTTTGCCGGTGCCAGAGCGATGCGGGACTTTGCGGATATCGATGAATTGAACACGGTCCTGCAAGATGCTGCGACCGCCGGTCTGGCGGACCAGGTGACCGTTGTTCGGGAAGGCAATGAGTACCGCTACTCGGCAACCATTGGCGATCTCAGTGCTGCCGCGGAAGGACTCGGCGGCTTCATAACGGTGGACACGTTCGACGACTTCTTTGATATTGTCCTGGCGGTCCGTATGCCAGGCGATGTCGTGGACAACAATGCCGATGCGGTGCGTGAAGATGGCACCTTGGTCTGGGAGATCGGAATTGATGACTCAGGCAAGACCATTTCAGCAACGTCACGGGTTGCGACGGATTGGGCACCGGTGGCGATTGGTGTGATTCTGCTGCTGGTTCTTCTTGGCGGTGGGGTAATGCTTGTGCGCAATCGTATGTTGAAATCCTCGTCAGATGCCCCACCGGCGGACGGCCCGTTCGAATCACCTACCATATAGGTAGCAATCAATTTTCTGGAGCATGAGTGGCAAAGCAAGAAGACGTAATTCGGGTCCAGGGTGTGGTCGTGGAGACGCTGCCCAACGCGACGTTTCGGGTTGAAGTCGACGGTGGACTCGAAGTCTTGGCGCGGGCCGCCGGCAAAATGCGCCGGGGTCGTTACATCAGGATTCTGCCAGGAGACCGGGTCGACGTAGAGCTTTCGGCCTATGACCCGACCCGCGGTCGGATCGTCTGGCGTTACAAGTAGGCCGGTCTGCCATACTGCCCGGCTATGGCCGGTAAGATTATTCATGGCGAGAACCTTGCCGTTCTTGAATCGCTACCTGACGGTTCGATCAACCTCATCTATATCGACCCCCCTTTCGGGACCGGGCAGGTTCGCACTCATCGACGGATCAAGACGGGGTCTGGCGAGGCAACTCGCACGGGTTTTGGTGGTCGGACCTACCAGTACGAAACCGTTTCCGAGCTGGCCTACCGTGACGACATGCCGCTGGACGATTACCTTGCCTTTTTGCGAGTTCGTCTCATTGAGATGTACCGCGTGCTGGCACCCACCGGTTCGATTTACGTCCATGTTGACTTCCATGCCGTCCACCACATCCGGCTGATGATGGATGAGATATTCGGCGCCGAACGATTTCTCAACGAGATCATCTGGGCGTATGACTATGGCGGGCGTCACAGGGACCGATGGCCTCGTAAGCATGACAACATTCTCTGGTATGCCAAAGGGTCGACGTGGACGTTCAATCGCGATGACATCGACCGGATTCCGTATATGGCTCCGGGCCTGGTCGGACCGGAGAAGGCTGCCATCGGCAAACTTCCGACCGACGTGTGGTGGCTGACGATTGTGCCGACGAACTCTAAGGAACGCACTGGCTATCCGACTCAGAAGCCTCTTGGACTCGTGGAGCGAATCATCCGCGCCTCCTCGAACGAGGGCGAGATGGTGGCTGACTTTTTTGGTGGATCGGGGACCACAGCCGTCGCGGCTCAACAACTCGGCAGAGAATTTTTGTACGTCGATACGAATGGGGAGGCCGTGGCGATCGCCAGGAATCGTCTGGCTTCAGGTTCGGCGGGCGAGGGCTAGCTCCATGAGGTGTCTCGCCGCGTCGCCCATAACCGCGAAACGATCATCCTTGGTCTGTCCCCGCACATATCGAATGTAGATCTGCTGGACGATCACAGCCATCTTGAAGGAACCGAATACGACGTAGTAGTCGACGGCGTCGGGGTCGATTCGAGACCGTTGGGCATACCGCTCAATCGCGGCGCGCCGGTCCATGAATCCCGGTGCGCTGGTTGGCATCGGGTTGAGGGCGCTGGGGGCTTCGTCCTGGTCATACCAAACCGACAGCAACGTTCCGAGGTCGGCCAGCCGGTCTCCCTGTGTACACATGTCCCAGTCGTATACGGCAACACAAATGCCGGGATCGTCTGGCGAGACGGCCATGTTGTCAAGTCGCCAGTCATTGTGGACCAGGGCCGGCGGAGGAGAGATAGGCAACTCGGTTCGGAGCCAGGTGATCAGTTCGTCGGCCACAGCCCAATCGTGTTCCTTGGATCCGTGCCAGCGTTGTGCCCAGCCTTCTACCTGGCGCTCCAGAAACCCTTCGGGGTGTCCAAGATCTGCAAGTCCGGCATCGGCCGGCGTCACCGAATGGAAATCGACCAATGTGTCAATGACGACTTCGGATAACTTCCGATTGGCGGTCGGGTCCTGACCGCCCCCAAAGACTTCAGGGACTTCGCGGCGAATCACTACGCCGTTCTTGCGCTCCATCACAAAAAAGGGGCTGCCGATGATGGTCAGGTCCTCACACAACAAATAGCTGCGGGGTGCCGGGGGGAACGCTCTCCACAGACCCTTGAGAACGCCATGTTCTCTGGCCATGTCGTGCGAGCCGGGAGCGACCGGTCCGAGTGGAGGGCGTCGAAGCACATATTCGGCGCCATCGGAATAGCGCAGCAGATAGGTCAGGTTGGCATGGCCGCCGGCGAATTGGCGAACCGTCAGTTCACCGTGATCGATATCAAGTCGATCTGACAGATACGCCGCGACCACTGCGGTGTCGAAGCGTTCGTCGGTCCGAACCGGGATGAGTTCTTGTGCGGCCATCTGGCAGCCAGCCTACCCGGCTACCCCTTACAGGCCGGCACCAGATAGGGATACGGGTTGACGGTTTCGGTGCGGTTCAGGGCGATCTCGAAGTGCAGGTGGGGGTTGGAGCCCCTGGCGTTGCCGGAGTCGCCTACGTATCCGATGACCTCGCCGGCCACGACCTGGCCCGACTTGCCGAAGCTGTCCATGTGCGTTCCGATGTACCGATTCCCGTTATCGCCTTCGAGCCTGAACTGAATGCCGCCGATGGTTCCTTCGATTTGATGCACAAATCCACTGACCGGTGCCAGAACCGGCGTGCCGCGGGGTGCGAACAAGTCGTTTCCCTCGTGGTAACGACTGTCTGAGCGGGGAAAACCCCAGTCATTGAAGAACGTTGCGCCGGGGACGGGGCATACAAACCCCTCCATGCCACTTACCTTGAGAACCTGCCCAACGTAGATGCGGTCCGGGTTGGTAATCGCGTTGGCGCTGGCAAGATCACTGGACTTCATGCTGTACTTGGCGGCGATCTGAGAGAGGCTTTCGCCCGCTTTGACCGTGTGGGTGGCAGAAGTGGTGGCTGCTGCTGGAGGCGCCGCCACGACGGGTTCACCACTCACCCTCAGGCGAGTGCCGGCGTATACGACATTCGGGTTGGTGATGCCGTTCAGTGCGCTGATTGCTGACACCGTGGTCCTGAACTTCCGGGCGATCTCGCCGAGCGATTCGCCTGGTTGGACGACGTACACGACCGCCCCGACGCTCGAATTAGCCGAGCCCGTCGGCACCTGGAGGACTTGTCCGACCCAGATCTTGTTCGGGTCGCTGATTCCGTTTGCCGATGCCAGGGCCGCAGTGCTCACGCCATTGCTTGAGGCGATCTGCGACAACGTATCACCGGATTTAACGGTGTACCCGGACACAGCGGCCAAAACCGACAGGCACAGCACTAGGAAAGCGGCAACGGGACGGTGATCAACGATCAGCCGTTTGAGGTATGCGAGCATGAACTTGTCTCCTGAAGCACCGCCCGCTTCCCTCTTACCCTATCGTCTCACAAGTTTGTAATTCAAGCTTTGAGCGGCATTCAGCGTTTGCCAATTTCGACTCGTTGTGCCGAGCCCCGTTTGGGTTCAGACCGGGCCCGGAGTTGTCCGCAAGCCGCGTCGATGTCCTGACCTCGCATGTGGCGCAATGTGCTATTTACACCTAGTCGGTTGAGTTCCGACATGAAGGACTCGATCCGCTCGGGTCGGGACGGACGGTCCGGGCTGAGCGGGGTGGGATTAAGGGCGATGACGTTGACATGTGATTGCAGGCGTTCGGCGATCGGGGCAAGTTTGCGGGCCTGCTCAAGGGTATCGTTGACGCCGTCGATGAGCGTCCACTCAAGAGAGACCCTTCGGCCCTTGGCGTCAAAGAACTTGGCGGCGGCCGCCTCGACTTCGGCGATTGGATAGCGCTTGTTCAGGGGTACCAGGCTGGATCGAAGTTCGTCGTCGGCGGCGTGCAGGCTCACGGCCAGCGTTACCTGCCATGGTTCCTCCGCCAAACGGAGCATGCCAGGGACCACCCCAACCGTCGATACCGTGATGGATCGTGCGCCAAGTCCCCGGACCTCGATGATTCTTCTCAGTGACTCACGGACCCGGGCGTAGTTGGCGAGAGGTTCACCCATTCCCATGTAGACGATGTTGGTGAGATGGTCGGGGCACCCTTCGAGCGGCGATGCGGCCAGATACGCTGATGCGTAGGCGACCTGGGCGTATATTTCCCCCGGTTCGAGGTGACGATCGAACCCGAACTGGCCGGTTGCGCAGAACGTGCAGCCGAGCGCACAACCAGCTTGACTCGAAATGCACAGGGTGTTGCGCTTCGGGTATCCCATGAGAACTGCCTCGATGGCGTTTCCGTCGGGTGCTCTGAACAGCCACTTCATGGTCGTCCCGTTGTCGGCAGTTTGCTCGGTCTCGACCGAGAACGGCCAGAGCTTGTCGGAAATCTCGTCTCGCATGTGTGCTGGAAGGTTCGTCATCTGATCGGCCGAGAGGACAGGGTGCTCATAGAGCCATGAGCGCAACTGGTCGGCCCGGTAGGAGGGCTCATTGGGGAACAGACTTCCCAGATCGTCCGGGTCGATCAAATAGGGCACGCTTCCATAGTAGGCGTCGCACCGGTGGCCCTAGGATGACAGTCATGGAGAGTAGGGAACTATCACCGGTCTCGAACCGCCAGCGGTTTTTCACCAACCCCGGTTTCGTAGCGCTCTGGGCCTCGCTCGGTTTGGGGCTTCCCGCGGTAGCCGTTGGCGCCACTCTTGGTTCTGACCAGGCGATGGGCCTCACCTACATTCAGGTATTGCTGGTGGTTCCGATCGGGTTACTCATCGGCGGGGCGATTATTTCGGCGGTCGCGTGGATGGCCGCCGACATGGGCGTTCCGACCGGCCTGCTGTTCCGGCCGAGCCTTGGAATAGTTGGCTCATGGGCGGCTTCCGCTTTTCAGGCGCTTCTTTACATTGGTTGGACCGCTCTTGAGATTCAGATCGGAGCGGCGTTCCTCGAGCGAGTAGCCAGTGAGGCCGACTATCCAATTTCGACTGGTGTCGCGATAACGATTGCGACGACCCTGGTTGCCGGGTTGGTGTGGATGGGCATGTCATGGGTTTCGGGGGTTCTCATCCGACGAGTGACCTTCTGGATCGCTTTGGCAGTGGTTATCTGGATGGTGGTCGATGTCGTCTCCGGCGCCGATCTGGCAGGTTTAAGCGACCGGGTTCCTGATCAGAGTCAGTTCTGGCTGGCAATCGACCTGGTGGTGATGTTCACCATGCTATGGGTTCCGCTGGCCGGGGATACGGCCCGATTCGCCAAGGACACCAGTGCCGCAACGTCGGGCGTTGGGTTTGGTTTTGGTGTTGGTTTCGGCGTCATGCTCCTGGTGGGGGCAATCGTAGGGCTGGCAGGAGGGATGGACGGAACGATTATTGGTTCGATCGATTTTCTGGTCGGCAGGGCGGGGACACTGGTCTTGTTAATCGGGGTCGCATGGTTGTTGGCCGGCGAGATCGATCAACCGTTTGGGTTCGTATATGGTGCGTCGACGGCGCTGGCGACCACCACCTTACGGCGGGCCCCGCTCTGGTTGTCTCTGCTGGTAGTGGGGCTCGGTGGCGTGACGGCGTCACTGGCTAGCGCCAGTTCGTTGCTCGGCGTGGGTAGTTTTCTACTGGCGATGTTTGTCCCCCTTCTCGCCATTCTTATGGCGGACTTCTTCGTGGTGAGGCGCCGCCGTTACCTGACGGACGGTCTGTTCCAGTCAGATGGTGGACCATACGGGAAGGTGAACCTCTACGGTCTGTTGTCGTTCGTGGTGGCATTTGCGATTCAACAGTGGATCAACCCGTCCGGTCCGGTTCCATGGATTGAGATTGTGGAGCGGATTCCGGCGGCCGGAACCTGGGGAGCGGTCGGGGTCCCGGCCATGCTCGTCAGTCTGTTGGTCGGCTTTGGGTTGTATGCAGGTTTGGGTAAGTGGAAGATCGAGGAGTGGGAATCGGTTTCCCACATCAGGCTTTGACCTGATCTTGTAGGTCAGGCTTTGACCTGAGCTTGTGGGTCAGGCTTTGACCTGATCTTGTAGGTCAGGCTTTGACGAGGCCGGCGGCGTCGTCAATCCATTGGCCGGCCCGAGCTTCGGTTATGTTGACGATCTCAGCCACGTGCGCGGCGGTGGCTCCAGCCAGATCCTTGTACGTGGCGATCCCAGCTTCCATGAGGCGCCGGGCGAACACGGGGCCAATCCCGGCGATGGCCGTCAGGTCGTCCGGTTCTGTCGCAACCGAGTCTGGTGGTTCGGGTGGAAGGCTGAACGTTGGGTGTTCAGGTTTCCGGGTGAGCGCCACGGTTACGAACCGATCGCGCATCGCCCAGGCAACTGCGCCGATACCGCCGATTATGCCGAGAACCCTGGCCGCTTTTCCGAGACCCATCTCGCTAGCCCCAGCAATGGGCGGATGGATTCCAGTGGCGCCAGCCACCACCGCTGTAGACCAACCAAGCTGCGACCGCCACGTTTGAGTCGGGGTCCAGGATGTTGGCGCCGGCCAGTCCGGCTTTGGCGGACCGATCTTCCCAGAACTTAGGAAGATGCTGAAACAGTCCCGAGGCGCTTGATGCACCATGGACGGCATTGGGATCGCCGCTGCTCTCACAATGAATAACCCACAACGCCCGATCGACGTCGGCCGGAGAGAAATACGCTTCCACCAGGCTACGCCATGGCGCGGCATCGGCTGGAATATTGCTGTACTCGTGAGGTGCCGACACCGGGGGGGCCGGGGCCGGGGTTTTGGCCGTCGTTAACTTTGTGCGGGGGGCGGCAGTGGCGATTGTGGTCGTTGTCCGATTGCTGGCCGCCTGGGCCGAGATGAGGGCGCTCACGTCAGGGGACTTCGCAACAGTGCTGTCGCTTAGGTTTGCTTCCGAGGCGAAGTTCATGGCAGCCACCCGGCCGGCCAACAGTCCGACTGCTGTGTCAGCTTCGCTGACAAACGCGTCGCTGACGACGGCGCCGGTTTCGTTTTGTGGGCCAACCGCGGTCGGCGCCTCAATCGAAACGGCCGGTCCAGTGGTGGGGGCGAACGCAGCGAAGCCAGCTACCGCAAATGACGCCATCGCAGCCCAGCCCACGAAAGCGCCCAATCGAATAAGTCGCAATTTAACAATCCGCCCTTGACATCAAAAGGCTCCCAGCGAGGAGCTACCACAGGATAGAGGTTCGGGGTATGACTAAGCAAGCCACTTACAGCCAAATAATGGAAATTGGCACAGGGTCTACCTGACGGCGGCGCTGGCGGTTCTCACCCGCGGGTCACCGGCACCAACTCGAAGACCGGAGGCGTTGACACGAATGGCCGAGACGGGGCCCCAACCGGCCTCCAATGGCGCCCCCACTTCGATGTGGTGTCCGCGGGTTCGCAGCTCCTCAACGACTGCCGGGAGCATTCGCGACTCGACGTTCAGCGTCGACGGGGAGCCGGGTGCGAGCGACTTGGTAGTCCACCTCGGCTCCTGTTGGGCCGCTGAAGGGGAGAGTCCGGCGTGGAGTAGGTGGGCGGCCATCTGGGTCAAGATCTGGGGTTGCTGATTGCCACCCCGGGTTCCGAGAATGAGAGACAATCCGTCGCTATGCGTCCACAGGGAAGGGGCCAGCGTGTGAGCCGGTCGCCGCCCGGGGACAAGCTCGTTGCGATGTCCCTTTTCGAGGGTGAAACCCGCCCCCCGGTTGTGCAAGAAGAAGCCGGACTCGCCGGCGCCGATGCCGCTTCCAATGCCATGGAAGTTCGATTGGATGAGCGACACACCCATCCCTGACCGGTCGACGACCGATAGATACGTTGTCCCGCCCGGGCCGGGCGAAGGATGGTGCCAACTGCCTGCTCGGGATCTATCGATCCGGGCGGCGGCGGCCTCTAGCAGCTGATCGCCGAGCAGCTCTTCAAAGCTGGCCGCCGTCGACGGGTCGGACAAGAGGGCGTCCCGCCCGCTCGCCACCGACCGATAGGCCTCGATCGTGAGATGGACGTAATCCGGATCGCCTGGGTCGGTTGGCGGTTCACACATTTCGAAGATACGGGCCGCCGCCAGGGTGAGGTAACCCTGACTGTTCGGTGGGATTGTCCATGCTCTGTGCCCGAAGACGTCAAGCGACATTGGCTCAACCCAATCTGGTTGATAGCCGGCAAGATCCTCGATCGTGATGTATCTGTGCACCGCAGCGGATATGTCGGCCGCCACAGCTCCCTCATAGAAGGCGCTGGCTCCCTCGGATGCAATACGGGTCAGGGTCGTTTCGAGTTGAGGCCGGTTGATCCACGTGCCGGGCTGCGGCGCCGACCCGTCCCGGTACAGAGGTCGCGAGGTCGACTGTGGAACGAGTTGTTCGGAACGATCGGTGAGAGCTTTGCTGAGTTCGACGCTGACCGGGAACCCGTCTCGGGCATAGAAGATCGCCGGTCCAAGCACCACCTCAAAAGGAAGCACTCCGAGGTCCCGTGATAACCATTCCCAGCCCCGTACACAGCCAGGGATCGTGACTGACACCGGGTCCGTGATCGGGATGACATGGCCGGCCAGATGATCGGCGTTCGCACCTGATCCGGCCCAGCCTGAGGCGTTGAGAGCGACTGGCTTCTTGTCGCCAGATTGGTGGACCAGGGCGAACAGATCGCCGCCGATTCCGCAGGTCTCGGGCGCAACGACTCCCAGCGTGGCGTTTGCGGCGATGGCGGCATCAACCGCATTGCCGCCTTTGCCAAGCATCTCCAAACCAGCCTGGGTAGCCAGTTCGTGAGAGGTGACGACAATATCGCCGAAGGTTTGCCGGTTCACCGCTTGAGCTGCGGTACAACTCGATTGATCGCGTCAAGAGTGGCCCTGACCGCACTTTGAGCATCATCAGGGCCAACCAGAGCGCAACCGACCAGGAGTCGTTCCTCGCCCCCTGAGACCATAACGACCTGGGCGATGGCGACCGGCCGGGATCCGATTGTCGGGGTCTCGAGGGCGGCCAGTGCGAGAGCAAAGTCCTCACCGAGGGCCTGCTCGACCGCTCCCAGCGTCGCTTCTCCGACGATCCGAACACGCGACGTCGGCCCGACCGGCCCGCTCGCCGACCCGACATACACTTCGTTCTTCCAGGCGAGGGTCACTTCGACCTGAGACTTGGCACCTTCAGGGCGTTCGGTGATGTCGATGACAGCCGGCCGATCGCTCCGACCAATCTCCTCGTTCTCGATCTGGACGACTGACACGATTCGCCGATCGATCGTTATTCCAAAAGAAGCCATCGCCAGGCTTTGGACGTCCCGCACCACTTGTTTGGCCGGCTTGCCGGGAGTGGCGAGGACGTGGACTTCGGCGATGGTGTTTCGGTCTCCCACCACTCGAACGGCATCCACAGTGGTCAGTCGGCACAGTGATTCTTCAAGTTCGGCGTAACGCATGCCGCAAACTTAGCCGTCATCGTGGCACTTTCTGTGGTTTGTCCTTGGGTTCTTCAATGGGTAACTGCTACATTATTTTGTACCCACCGTGGTCGAACCTCGGTGGGTGAGCTGGATCCGACAGGATGCTGACCCTGGTCCATGCTCGGTGCGGGCTAATGGGAGCCACTGAATCGAATATGTTCGATGAGGTTTCCTCGGAAACGAGGGGAAAAGGAGTCTGCTGCCCAAGCCCGATGAGTCCCTGGACTTAACAACCCCCAGCGAAGCGGAATTTCTGGCCGTCCATTTAGCGTGACGCGCCAAAAAACTCAAGAACTGGGTGATGTCCCCGATGAAGATCAAGATTGCACGGATAGTCGCTGCTGCCAGTGGTTTGGCAGCAATGATTCTTGCCGGCAGCGCGTCATTGCGGATTAGCTAAGGAACAGTACGACGCTTGGGCAGCGGACCTTCTTTTAGGGGAGGATGCAATTTGCAGGCGGTGAAGGTCAGATTGGCCATCGCATATGCGGGCTTGGGGGCGGTGGCGCTTGGCATCGCTGTGGCAACCCAGGAGTTCCCGCCGTTACGAGATTGGGCACCATTCGCCGCAGTGGCCTTCCTGACGGTCTATTACGCCGTTGAGGTCAACGATCACCTCACTGCCTCTCCAGCCGCCATGATCTTCCTGGCGACCGCGGTCGCCTTTGGGGCAGGTCACGCCGCACTGGGAGCCGCAGCTATTTCGGCGGTCACTCCAGTAACCAAGTCGGACATCGCCGAACGTCGAGTTGCTCTGTCCGTCATCAACTGGGGGCAAACGGTCGTGGCGGCGGTTCTGGCCGGCTTTGTGCTCGAACCTTTTTTTCCCGCCGGTGCTTGGAGCCAACGGGACTTTCCCCTGGTGGCGGTCGGCGCAATGTTGGCCTCCATGGTGTATCACTTTGTGAACTTTGGTTTGGTGACTATGGCGGTGCGGATCGTGTATCGGAAGCGAGAAGTACGGCCCTGGTCGCGGATGGGATCGATCCTCCGGTCAACCATCGTGATGGGATTTGTCGGCGGGTTGCTCGGAGCGACCTACCATCTTGTGCCGGTGGCCTTGCCTTTCATATTCGCTCTGTTCGGGGTTGGTTATCTGGCGTTTTCGTCGCTCAGTCAACTGCGAGAAGCCCAAGAGGCCACGCTGCGAGGGTTCATCAAGGCGCTCGAAGCCAAGGACCTCTATACGCGTGGACACACTGAACGGGTGGCCTATTTCAGTCAGCTGATTGCTGAGCGGATGAACTATCGAGGTACGAGGTTGGAACGGGTGCGCTGGGCCGCCCTCATTCACGATGTTGGTAAGTTGGCGGTGCCGCGAGACCTCATCCGAAAGCGGGGCCGTCTTGAAGACGGCGAATATCAACAGCTGCAGGTACATGCGCATGTGGTTGAGGACTTATTGGCCGAGGTCGAATTCCTACGACCAATGGTGGAGATTGCCTCTGGACACCACTCACGTTTCGACGGAGGCGGCTACGGAGGCACCGGGCACGCCCATGGCAATCCTCCGTCCCAGGAAGCGCGGATTCTTGCGGTGGCAGACGCGTTTGACGCGATGACCTCGACCAGATCCTATCGGGTAGCCCTTAGCCAGGAATTTGCGTTTCAGGAGCTGCGAGCAAACGCCGGCACCCAGTTCGATCCGGAGGTCGTCGAGGCGCTGGTTCAGAGTGTCGTCGAGACTGGTGAACGGTACGGCTCGCCGAACCTGGGGTCAGAGGAAGCAGCCAGGCTGATCGCCGAAGGCAAGGGCAGGCAGTGACCCGTTTTCGGCACCTGGAACCGGTCCTATGGGCGCTTACCATGCTCGGAATCGCCTTCATCGGGGTCGGACAGTCCGATTCCTCGCTCGTGGCCGTGTCAATCGCCGGGGTGCTCATTGCAGGAGCGGCCCTGATAACCGTCCCGGCCTCGAGTGGCAACCGTTTTTCACTCGCCCTGGCGGCCGCCACGGCGGTTCCGCTCCTCATCGGCCCCATTTTCGATTTTGGAGGAGCGATCGGTGCCGTGGCGGTCGGGTTTCTGTCCGGATGGGTCGTCCTGCAACTCTTCGGGTCGGACGAACAGACCGCCACGGCCGACAGCGACTTTTTGCGGCAATCGTTTGGGGCCTTTCTCTTCGCGGCTTTCTACGTGGCCCTGGAGGGTGCGGCCGGTATGTGGATCGGGCCGGCCGGTGCCAACCTGGTGGCGGCGGTTGCGGCTGCCCTGGTCTGGTTTGGATTTGAGACCGGAGCCTGGGCTATGACGACCTACGATCGCGTGTCGCGCCGGTACCTGCTGAGGCTGGCGGTTGAGGATTGGCCGGTTGCCTTCAGTCTGTTCGCGGTTGGGGCTCTGTTCGCCTACGTCCTTCCTGAGCTGGGCTGGTGGGCCCCGGTGGTGGCATTGTTGCCATACTCGTTTGCTCACATAGCGTTCTACCGATCGCACCTCGCCAGGGTGACGTACAGCCAGACGATTCGTTCCCTGGCCCGGATCCCTGAAGTTGCCGGCCTATCCCCGGACGGCCACTCGGACCGGACTGCTGACCTGTCGGTGGCGGTTGCCACCGAACTGGGACTCAATCCGCACGAGGTCCGGATGGTCGAGTACGCGGCCAGGCTTCACGATATCGGGCGCATTACCCTCAACGAACTCAACATCATTAAGGTCGGTTTTACCGATGATGACATTGCCAGGTGGGGCTCTGAGATCATTTCGGAAGCGCCGTTTCTAACGGAAGTGGCAGCTCTCGTTCGCCAGCAACACGATCCATATCGCAGACCAGGGGAGCGAAAGGATCCGGACCTTCCCATCCCATCGAAGATCATCAAGGCGGCCTCAGCCTTCGACCATGCCACGTCCGAACTGGGGTTTTCCACCCTCGAAGCGTTGGAGGTTTTGCATCGCGGGGCTGCCTACGATTTCGACCCTGACGTGGTTGAAGGAATCCGCCATATTGTCATGTTGGGTGAGGCCCAAAGCTAGGTTCGGTTGGCCGATCCGGTCGGCGTAGTTGACGGTACCCCGTGTTTGAACCAACGGATCGGTCGGCGCAACTCTGACTCAAGAAATCGGCCAAGGCCCACGGCTAGGAAGACATCACCGAGGGAAACGACGGTTCCATTACCCCAAAAGAATCGGACCGGGATCACGTCTGCCAGGAACATGAGGCGAGTCTCGGGGCCGAGTACGACGTGCTTGAAGTCGTTGATGACGACCTGGGCATTGAACCCGCTGGCGGCCGTCGCAGCGGCCTCCAGGACCGGCATGGCCCCGTTTGCCGCGATTACCGAAAAATTCATAAGAATCCCGAATCCGGCCAACCACATGCCGGGTCGTGACCGATTGGCGATCACGACGCTCAGGATGAACAGGTAGGAGACAAGGAGCAACGCAACTGCTGCCCCTGCCGACCAAGACCGACCACTTGGGATAAAGCTCGAACCCGTCTGAACAACGAAGCCGACGATGAGAAGCGGCCACAGCCGCAGTTCGATTTCACCGAGATTTGCGAGGCGGCCGCCCCGAATGATGGCGACCGCGATAGCGACAACCACAACGATGACAAGCCACAATCCACCTTCAGACATTAATTCGCACGGTACCACTCTGAGCGCATAACCACTATCTTCATGGCTAGAAATGTCCTTGTTGTTGAGGAGAGCCATGCTGCTGACAGAGCAAGCCGGACCGGTGCTCACGCTGGCCATCAATGATCCGGAGCGACGCAACCCGCTCACCAATGAAGTTGTTGAAAGTATGACCGAGGCCATCGGCTCTGCCGGAGAGTCGGTCCGGGTTATCGTCGTGACTGGAACTGGAGACAAGGCGTTCTGTGCCGGCGGTGATCTGGCGGGCGGCTTCTTCGAGAACCCTATCGAGACCCACCGCCAGCGCGGTGGCCTTGCAGAGCTATTCCGATCGATGCGTCTGGCCAGGCAACCCATTGTGGCCCGGGTGAACGGCCACGCCCTGGCCGGGGGGTTCGGTCTCATGTTGGCGTGTGACCTGGCCGTTGCCTCCGACCGCGCCACGTTCGGAATGCCAGAGATCAATGTTGGCTTGTGGCCCATGATGATTTCAGCCTTGGTTCATCAGAGCCTTCCACAGAAGCTCGCATTCGATCTCATGATGTCGGGCCGGAGGATGACTGCTTCTGAAGCATTGGCGGCCGGTGCCGTCTCGAGGGTGGTGCCTGGCGCCGATCTTGACATGACCGTTGAACAACTGGTTGCTTCGCTCTTGGAGAAGTCGCCGGCCGTCCTGGCGCTCGGGAAAGCCAGCTTCTATGCAAGCGTTGATATGGGGTTCGATGCCGCACTTGACTCGTTGGCCGGCGGCCTTACGGCCGTGGCACTTACCGAAGATGCCAGAGAGGGTACGAGGGCGTTCGTCGAGAAACGCCCTGCCAATTTCACCGGTCGGTGATAATGCAGGAAGGTGATAGGTTGGCTGGCGTATGAAACTGTTGCGAGCTGCTGGATGGACCATGATCTGGGCCGGGGTCCTCATCTTCGCGTTCCTGGCGTATCAGCTGTTCGGAACGTCGATTGCTACCAATCGCGCCCAGGTTGAGGCTGGAGAGCAGCTCGATACGATCTTTGAAACCTCGATCGAAGAGCTCGCGGCCACCGGCGTTACGATTCCGACCGATCCGGTCGATCCGACCGATCCAACCGGCCCGTCCGTCGTCGTTCCGAAGCTCTTTCCCGAGCCGGTTCCGGTAGCGGGCCAGCCATTCGCTCGAATTCTGATCCCAGCCGTTGAACTCGACCGGGTCGTGTGGGAAGGCGTTGACCGGGAAGACCTCAAAAATGGGCCAGGTCATATGCCGTGGACGACGCTGCCCGGCCAACCGGGTAACTCGGTTATTTCCGGGCATAGGACGACCCATGGGGCCCCGTTCTTCAGACTCGACGAGCTCGTGGTCGGCGACAGTGTCACGGTTGAGACGGCCACCGGATTGCACGTCTATGAAGTGCGCGAGATTCTCATCGTCGACCCGACAGCCGTTGAGGTAACCGAGTTCAGAGAAGGCGCCTGGCTAACCCTCACCACCTGCCATCCCGTGTACTCGGCCGCCCAGCGGTTGGTCATTCACGCCGAGCTGGTTGATGGTCCCAATTTCCCATTTGTTCAAAGCCAAACGACCGACTCGGAGGCATCGTGATGAGGAAGCTCTATAACCGTCTACCCGGTCCGACTCCGATCCGGGTATTGATTCTGCTCGTCCTCGCCGCCGTGGTGTTCCTACTGCTCGTACCACTTTTTGAGTGGGCCGGGACGTTCCTCGACGACGGTGGCGTGATCGGAGCTTGGGTAGACGTAGGGCCGGGTCTTCGGGTCTAGGGCGGACGAACCGGTGAGTTGACTCCGACCCTACGTCATTGACTCGTTAACGTCGAGGATGGCGCGAACGGTTCCCTAGAATCCAAACGATCCGGCGGAAAGCTCACGGAGCTTTTCCAGCGAGATCTGTCCGGTTATCTGCTTCTTGATCGTTCCGTCTTGACCGATGAACCAGGTCGACGGCATCCCCAGCGGTGGGTAGCTAGCCGCCACCGTCTCAGACGCATCGAACCCGAGCGCGTACGACACGCCGAGCTCGTCGGCTAACGAGCGCGCCGGCACTTCCTGATCGCTGACCGCCACGCCGATCACCATGATGCCGGGCTGTTCGACCTGAAACTGATCGAAATCTGGCATCTCCGCCCGGCATGGAGCGCACCATGAGGCCCAAAGGTTCAATATCACCGGTCGGCCGTCCGTTGCCAGGTGCTCGGCAAGGTGGAAGGTTGAGCCGTCGAAGAGTGTCACGGTGAAGTCCGGGGCAAGTGACGAGTCGCTAGGTGGTGGGACACTGGCGACCGGTTCCGGGCGATTCGTGAACACCATGATTGCCGCGACGGCTCCCACCACGGCGACGGCCATCAACACGACCAAACCAATCCGGTTCGTAGTTCGTTTCTCGGCAACTGGTTCCATCTAGTCAATGCTACCGGTGGTTCGTCGGTAGACTTTTCTGATGAGCTTGTTCAAACCGGGGAAGGTCGACATTGCCAAAGAGGGGATAGATCCCGCCCGGGTTCCGCCCGGGCAGTATGTGACTGATCGATTCCCGGTCCTCCATGCCGGGATCGTGCCGACAATTGATCTTGAGCACTGGGATCTCAGAGTCGATGGACTGGTCACTGAGACGACGTCTTTTTCACTGGCGCAGATTAAGGCCATGCCGGCCGTCGACGTCACGACGGACATTCATTGTGTAACAAAATGGTCCAAGCTCGACACGAACTGGCACGGGGTTCGGGTGGCCGACCTCCTTGCGAACGTGGAGGTGGCCCCGCAAGCCACGCATGTCCTGATCGGCGCCGAACATGGGTTCACGGCCAACTTGCCGATCGCCGATTTGGTTCTACCGGACAACCTCCTGGCCTGGGAGTTCGGTGGTACCGAACTCGAATTGGAGCACGGGTGGCCGTTGCGTCTGGTCATTCCCCATCTTTACTTCTGGAAGTCCGTCAAGTGGGTCAGGTCCTTGACCTTTCTGGCCGCCGACCAACCTGGTTTCTGGGAGCGCAACGGATATCACATGTACGGTGATCCGTTCAAAGAGCAGCGTTATTGGGGTAGCTGAGGTTCCTGAAACAGGACCGTCCGGTAGTAGCGGAGTTCTTCAATCGACTCCTGGATGTCAACCAACGCTCGATGTCCTCCGCCCTTGACCGGAGCATCGGTGAGACGGTCGGGCATCCAACGGCGAGCCAGTTCTTTGAGGGTGGATACATCGACGATGCGGTAGTGGAGATGATCGACCAGCTTCGGCATGTGTTTGACAAGAAACGACCGATCCGTATGGATGCTGTTTCCCGCCAGCGGGGCCACCCCCGGTTCGGGGATGTGCTGCTTGACGAACGCCAGAACTTGCCGCTCGGCATCCTTAACGGTGAGCGTCGCCGCCAGGACCCGCTCCGATAGACCAGATTTGGCGTGCATGTGTTTGACAACCGGAACCATGCCATCGAGCTGGGACTGCGAGGCAGAGATCACCAGATCAGGCCCTTCGATGCCGTTTTCAAGATTCCCGTCCGTGATGATTACGGCGATCTCAAGGATGGCGTCGCGTTCGACGTCAAGGCCAGTCATCTCAAGATCGATCCATACGAGCGGTTGTTCCATGACCGGTACGCTAGCCGTCGACCACGTCCCCACATCGAGACTAGTGGGCAGCCGCCATTGCTTTGAGCACAGTGTGGAGGATGCCGCCGTTGCGGTAGTAGTCGACCTCAACCGGTGTGTCGATCCGACAGATCGTGGTGAAGCTGACTACGGAGCCGTCTGTCCTGGCGGCGGTTACCTCGACGTCCTGGCGGGGTTCGAGACTGTCATCGATCACAATCGAGAAGGTCTCGGTACCGTCCAGGCCGAGCGTCTCGGCATTCTGTCCAGGGCGGAACGTGAGTGGGAGCACGCCCATCCCGACCAGGTTCGAACGATGGATCCGCTCATACGATTCGGCGATGACCGCTTTGACGCCCAGCAGGAACGTGCCCTTGGCAGCCCAGTCCCGCGAAGACCCCATGCCATAGTCCTTGCCGGCCAGAACCACGAGCGGCACCGCGGCAGCTTTGTATGACAGGCTGGCGTCGTAAATGCTCTTTACGGTTCCATCGGTGAAGTCGGTGGTCCACCCGCCCTCGGTGCCCGGGGCGATTTGGTTTCGGACCCGGATGTTGGCAAACGTCCCGCGAGTCATTACGCGATCATTGCCGCGCCGCGATCCGTAGCTGTTGAACAACCGTTTTTCGACATGGTGGTCGGTGAGGTAGGTTCCGGCCGGGCTGTCGACGGCAATCGATCCTGCCGGCGAGATGTGATCCGTGGTCACCGAGTCTCCAACCTTGATGAGGGTCCGCGCGCCGGTGATCGGCACGATCGTTCCTGGTTCAGTGGTCAGGCCCTCGAAAAATGGCGGCTCCTGAATATAGGTCGATGCATCGTTCCAGGCGTAAATGGCCGTTCCGGCGGTATCGATTGCTCGCCATTCATCGGGTCCGTGAAAGACATTCCCGTACTGTTCGATGAACTGTTCTCGCGTGACCGCGGTCGAGACGATCTCGTCGATCTCGGTCTGGGTTGGCCAGATGTCCTTCAGGAACACCGGCAGGCCGTCGGGGTCGGTTCCGATTGGCTCGTTCGTCAGGTCGATGTCGACAGTGCCGGCAAGCGCATAGGCAACTACCAGTGGCGGTGATGCGAGGTAATTGGCCTTTACATGGGGCGAGATGCGCCCCTCGAAGTTTCGGTTACCGGACAGAACCGAAGCGACAACCAGATCGTCGCTTTCGACTGCCGCAGCTATGGGTTCGGGGAGGGGGCCTGAGTTCCCGATGCAGGTGGTGCATCCGTACCCGACCGTGAAGAAGCCAATGGCCTCAAGGTCCTCGGTTAGGTTGGCGGTGTCGAGATATTCGGTCACTACTTTTGATCCCGGAGCAAGCGAGGTTTTGACCCACGGCTTTCGGTTAAGTCCTAGCGCCCTGGCCTTGCGAGCGACGAGGCCCGCCCCGATCATGACCGCCGGGTTTGACGTGTTGGTGCAGGAGGTAATAGCGGCAATGACGACGTCACCATGATTGAGTTCGAAGTCGTAACCGTCGTAGGAAACCGGCGCCCCCGAGGGACCGGCGTCTACATCGGCAGTCGGGCCTCCCTCGTCGGACATCATCTCAACCGTCCCGACAGAGGCCGGACCAGCCTTATGGAAGGTGTTCACCAGGTCTTGTTCCCATTGGGATTTCATGCCGGACAACAAAATCCGATCCTGGGGGCGTTTTGGGCCGGCCAGGGCGGGTTGAACCGTCGAGAGGTCCAACTCGACGTTCGACGAGTATGTGATGGAGCGTGTTTCGTCGCGCCATAAGCCCTGCTCTTTGTAGTACATCTCGACTGTCTCAACGAGGGCCTCGTCCCTACCAGTGAGTCGTAAGTACGTCAGGGTTTGTTCGTCGACGGGAAAGAAGCCGACCGTCGCGCCATATTCGGGTGCCATGTTGGCGATCGTCGCCCGATTGGCGAGCGGCATGTCGGCCAGGCCGGGCCCGTGGAACTCGACGAACTTGCCGACCACTCCGTGTTCCCTGAGCATCTGGGTCACTGCCAAGACCATGTCGGTGGCGGTGGCCCCTTCGGCCAAACGACCGGTCAGCTTGAACCCGACTACCTCCGGTATAAGCATGTAGATCGGCTGGCCGACCATGACCGCTTCGGCCTCGATGCCGCCCACGCCCCATCCGACCACGCCGATCCCGTTGATCATGGTCGTGTGGGAATCAGTTCCCACCAAGGAGTCGGGGTATAGCTCCGTGCCATTGTCCCAGACGACGTTGGCGAGGTACTCCAGGTTCACTTGGTGGACGATGCCGGTCGCCGGCGGTACGACCCGGAAGTTCGAGAAGGCCGACTGGCCCCATTTCAGAAATTCGTAGCGCTCCTGGTTCCGCTCAAACTCGTGCTGGGCGTTGATTTGGAGGGCCATGCCCGAGTTGAAGGCATCAACCTGCACGGAGTGGTCGATCACCAGGTCGCATTGGACGAGGGGATTGACTTTCTGGGCGGCGGCTTCGTCCCCGGTCATGCGAACCATTGCCGAGCGCATGGCGGCCAAATCGACAACGGCTGGGACGCCGGTGAAGTCCTGGAGCACTACCCGTCCTGGGGTGAAGGGGATTTCCGTCTCCCCAACCTTCGTGGCGTTGTATGAGGCCAGCGAGCGCACGTCTTCATCCTGAACGATGTGGCCGTCATAGTTACGGAGCACCGATTCGAGCAACACCTTGATCGAGTACGGAATCGTTTCGATGTCACCGATGTCTTTGAGGGCGTCGAGCCGATAGATGGTACGTTCGCCGAGGGGCGTAGAAATGGTCGACTTGGCTAGGAACGGGTCGGGTTTCATGTGGGTCATGCCTCATTTCTTGTTCTGGGAGCGATTGTAGACACCGGTCCCTGGCACCCGGAATCGCTTGTATTCGAAAAAAGTGGCGTTCTTGCGTTGGCGGGCAAAGAAACGCGAAGGTGCCCTTACCCGACCCGACTGATGGTGACCTCAACGCTCGTCACGCAGTTCTCATTGTCGGTGGTGTGCGGTTTGACCGTCGTCGTGCAGTCGGGGTCGATTGCTTCCATGAGGCCGTCAACGAGACCCTGGTCAAGGGAACAGATCACCTGGGGATGCGATTTGGCGGCATCACCGAATGGGCAGTGGCTGGTAAGTAGCCCGGAACCATCGGGGGACGGCGAGATGCCGAACCCGACCCCAGTCATCGCCATGGCCACGGCACGGACGGCCGAACCGTATCCCGAGTCGCCGGTGTCGCCGATTTCGGATGCCAGTTCGAGGCCGTATTGGCGACCAACCGCCCTGGCTGCCGCAGAGATATCCGGGTGATCAACCTCGCCAATGAGTCTAACGAGCAACTCGTTGAGGAGATCTCGTCTGGCGGATGGGAAGTGCACGTCGATCGTCTTGCTGGTGGCCATATAACCCTTGGCGGGTCGCCCGACGCCACTGGGAGGGCCGACTTTCGTGGTGCGCAGATAGTCGTCCTCGACCAGACGATCGAGGTGGTGGCGGGCGACATTGGCATGGATGTCGAAGAGCTCCGCCACGCGGCTGACCGTCATCGGAACCGCCGACTCGCGGACGGCAATGTAGATACCCCGGCGGGTGGGGTCGCCCAGCGAGGCGGTGAGATCGCCAATCGTCTCGTCGAGGGAACGCGGATACGTGGTCACTGACCATCACTATAGTTTCCCCGGCCCCTATTGCCCTGAGGAACGATGTCTGACGCCTCCGAAATCAAGTCCATTATCGGCGCTATCGAAGATCCGGTCGTGCATCGACCGATCGGCGACATCGGCGTTTTGACCAGGGTGGAGGTCGGTCGTCGTGGACTCGTGACGATCGAGTTGGCTATTCCGATCCCGGGATTGGTCGACTACGAGGACCTGAAAGCCACGGTCTCGGCCACTGCGGCCGGTATCGATGACGTGAAGAAGCTCGAGATCGTCACCAACGACATGCGCGACGAGGATCGGGAGGCGATGATGGCCCGGGTTCTCCCGGCCGGAAAAGCCGTGGTGGGTGGCCCGGCCAGTCCCACCCGGGTAGTCGGAATCGCTTCGGGCAAGGGAGGGGTTGGAAAGTCGTCGGTGACCACCAACCTGGCAGTAGCCCTGGCCAAGATCGGACACACCGTTGGGGTCATAGACGCCGACGTCTGGGGCTTCTCGATTCCTCGCATGCTGGGCGCCGGACCGGCGCCCGTGGTCATCCATGAGTCGATCATTCCACCGTCGGCGTACGGTGTGAAGGCCATGTCGATGGACTACTTCGTCGGTGATGATCGGGCCGTTATCTGGCGGGGTCCGATGCTCCATAAGGCGATTGAACAATTCCTGACCGACGTCCTGTGGGACGATCCTGATTTCCTGCTCGTCGACATGCCGCCGGGGACCGGGGACATAGCCATATCCCTCTCGCAGTTCCTGCCGAGAGCACAATTACTGTTGGTGACCACCCCCCAGCCAACCGCCCAGCGAGTGGCGCGCCGGTCGGCCCTGATGGCCGCCGAGGTGAACCAAGAGGTCGTTGCCGTTATCGAGAATATGTCATATTTTGAAGGTGACGACGGCAAACGATACGAGATCTTTGGATCTGGCGGTGGAGCAGCACTGGCAGAGGATCTTGGGGTTCCGCTCATCGGTCAGATTCCGCTCCTCTCGGCGATGCGAGAAGGCGCCGATAACGCCCAACCGGTGTCGGTGGCTGCCCCCGATAGCGAGGCAGCTCGCGGCTTTATGGCCGCCGCCGAGGCTCTCGTCAAGATCAAGCCTCGGATCCGGACGCATCCCGAACTGGTGATCCGGTAGCCAGCGTGGCCAAGATCCACGGCGGTCAGGTCATTGCCCGGGCGCTCCGTGCAGAAGGAGTTGATACCGTCTTCGCCCTGACGGGCGGGCACATTATTTCCATCCTTGACGGTTGTATGCAGGAGGGCATCCGGGTCATCGATGTCCGCCACGAACAGGCGGCCGCCCACTGTGCGGAGGCTTACAGTCGTTTGACCGGTCGACTCGGCGTGGCCCTCGTCACTGCCGGTCCGGGGGTAACCGACGCGGTCACCGGGGTGGCGACCGCCTTCTACTCGAACATCCCGATGCTTCTGCTCGGTGGCCGGCATCTGAAACGCCAAGAACTTATGGGCGGGCTTCAAGAGATGGATCATCCTCGGATGTTCCACTCAATCACGGCCTGGGCGGGAACTGCCTGGGAGACCAACCGGTTGGCGGATCACATAGCTCATGCCGCCAGGGCAGCTTTCGCTGGACGCGGTGGTCCGGTATTTCTTGACATTCCGATGGACGTCGGCCTCGACATGGTCGACGAGGCCGAGGTCAACTGGCCAGCCGACTATCGAGCCAACCAGCCCCGCCTGGCCGGACCCGGCACCCTGGATGAGATTGTCAACCATCTCGCCGCAGCCTCACGGCCGGTGCTGTTTGCCGGGGGTGGATTTCACCCGTCGGGCGCCGAGGCCCTTCGGGTGGTCGCCGAGGCCCTCCAGGCTCCGGTATACCTGAACAGTCGGGCTCGCGGCTCGGTGCCGTTTGGCCATCCACTGCTCGGCAACCATGCTCGTACGCAGGCCTTCGCCGCCGCTGACCTGGTACTCGGTCTTGGAGTTGATTGGGACTTCCGAACCGGATATGGCCGCAAAATACATCCCGATGCGACGGTCATCCAGGTCGACGCGGACGCCGGCAAGATTGGCTGGAACCGCCCGGCGCACATCGGACTCGAGGCCGACCCGGCCGCGGTTATTCGCCAGCTCGCCGAATTGACCGACCGGCTGTCCGGCGAGGTTGCCTGGGCGGAGGAGATGCGCTTCATTGAGCTCGGCAAACAAGCCGACCTCGATCTGCAAGCCGACGATGACGCATCGCCAGTGATGCCGCAGCGCTTCGGTCGTGACGTAGCGAGCTTTTTCGGGTCAGATGCGATCGTCTCGGTTGACGGGGGAGACATCGTATCCACGACGGCTCGTTGGCTCCAGGTCTCTCATCCCGGCCATGTCCTGGACCCGGGGCCGTTCGGGACTCTCGGCACCGGTGCGCCGTATGCGATTGCTGCCAAGGTCGCCTTTCCCGATCGGAGGGTGGGGATCGTCTTTGGTGATGGCGGATTCGGCTTCAACGGGATGGAATACGACACGATGGTGCGCCATGGCCTTCCCATCGTCGGGGTCCTCGGAAACGATGGTGTCTGGTCGAATATCAAGACCTTCCACCGGGCGTTCTACCCCGACCGACTCGTGGGCACTGACCTGGGGGTTCGTCGCTACGACAAGATGGTTGAGGGCCTTGGCGGATACGGGGAATTCGTCACCGATCCCCGCGAAATTCGACCGGCTCTTGAGCGCGCCGAAGCTTCGGGTCTACCCGCCCTCGTCAACGTCCATCTCGCAGAGACGGTGCGTATGTCGAGTAACTACAGCCAGTAGCGAGTCCGGCTACCGCCCGGGGAGGGCTTACTTCAGGAATTGTTCGATCTTGACCGTGGCGGCTTCCGTAACCTTCTGTTGAAGCACCGCCAGAGCCCGGGCGATCGCTAGTTCTTCGCCGACCACCGGCATCGGTGGGTCGATTGGATTGCGGCTGGCCGAACCGAGGCCTTCAAAGTGGTCGCCGCGCAAATCCAGGGTGGCGAAGGCCAAGGTGTTCTTCTCGTCTTCAGACAAATGCAGGTTGAGTACGACGTCCTTTTCCATGAGCACCTCCATAGTCAGTATCCGACGTGCCCTACCTGACGTCAATTGGCCAAAAGGCCTGTGCCGGTGGGCTACTGGCCCTGCCCGAGAGTTGCCTCGATGGAGACGCGTTCGCCATCTCGAACCAGGTCGATGCCGACCGTGGTTCCGGGAGGCGTGTTCTGGACTTTCACCTGAAGTTGTTGGATATCGGCGACCATGTCTCCATCGAAGGACACGATGACATCACCGACCCGAATACCGGCATCGGCGGCAGCTGAGCCTGGTGAAACTTCATCAACGAGAACGCCGGGGTTGCGGGCCTCGGAATTTGACAACGTGGAGATGCCGAGTAAGGAGGTCCTCACATCTTGGCCGGCCACGATCTGATCGGCGACGATGACGGCCAGGTCGATCGAGATGGCGAAGCCGATCCCGTCGTTACCTCCGGAGCTGGTGAAAATCTGGTCGTTGATGCCGATCACTCGTCCGCTTCGATCGACGAGCGGTCCGCCTGAGTTACCGGGGTTGATGGCGGCATCGGTCTGGACCATCGAAACACCCGAAACATTGCGGTCAACCGCTGAAACAATTCCGGCAGTGACCGTCTGCTCCAGGGCGAACGGACTCCCCAGTGCTACGGCCAATTGCCCAACCCGGATGTCAGCTCCGGTGGCAAGTTGGGCAACCGGGAGGTCGGGGCTGCCGTCGATTTTAACGACGGCTACGTCGGTTGGCTCGTGCCTGCCAAGAACCGTTCCTCGAACCGTGCGTCCGTCGAAAAGTCTGATGTCGACGTTTGTGGCGTTCTGAACAACGTGGGCCGCGGTCAGGATGAGCCCGTCTTTGCTGTAGATAACGCCGGAACCGAGGCCGAAATCGGTTGAGATTTGCACGACCGCCGGGCTTACTGCGGCGGCAATATCGGCAACTGGATCGGCACCTGCGACTATCGTCGATACCTGTTGGGTGGAACCGGTTGGTTGCGGGGCGGCGATCTGGGGAATTCTTGTGGCGTTGATGATCAGGCCGGCCGCTACAACGTAGAAGACCAGGAGAATCCACGGGGCCCGTCTGGTGCGCTTGCTCGATGTCATGGGTGCCATTGTTATTCCACTCTCTGAATGTGAGATGTGAACTATCTAAGAAAACGGTCAGTTCTTTTCGGTTTGTCCCCCTATAGAACCACTAATCCGACGATACCGGCAAACACTGCGTACAGGGCGAATGGGGTCATTCCCCGCCTGACGAATATCCGCAGCAGAATTGCTATGGCCGCATACCCGGAAACGGCCGCCATAGCGACGCCTACCCAGAGTGATCCAGCGACGCCAGTGCCGCTCTCCACCAGGTCGACGAGTTCTAGCGCGCCGGCTGCGGCGATCGCAGGAATACCAAGCAGGAACGAGAAACGGGCCGCTTCGGACCGTTCCATGGAGCGACCCACGCCAGCCGCAATCGTCATTCCCGAACGCGAAATACCCGGGATGAGTGCCACCGCCTGACCCAGCCCGATAATCACCGCATCGGGCCATCTCAGGGAAGCGATCATCCGATTCCCGAGTGCGAATCGATCACTGAGCCAGAGAACCAGACCGGTCACGATCAGGGCCACCGAGACCGCGGTCGTGGAGGCTTGAAGTGTCTCGATGCTGCTTCGTACGAAGAAGCCGAGTCCGGCCGGAAGGCTGCCAATTCCCAACAATATGAGCGTACGGCGAGCGATCGGATCTTGACGGAACGACACCAAGCCGAGGAGGTCTCGTCGGTAATAGGCGATCACCGCGACCAAGGTGCCGAGGTGGAGTACGGCCGACGCCGCCAAGCTTGGCGGAGCGGTTCCCAAAAGGTCGGGGATGAGAACCAGGTGACCGCTGGATGAGATGGGTAGGAACTCGGTGAGTCCCTGCACGAGACCCCAAACGATTGCTTCAATCACGGCGACGAGGTTAGGCCACTTGCGGACCGTCTCAGTCGTTCGCTGTCAGGACGGTTACCTTTCCGGCTTCGGAGGCCACCGCGACATCGGCCGCCGCTTCGGACGGAATGGCGATCGTGGCCAGCGCCGAAGCCCCACCGAAGGCGTCCCTACTCGTTTCGACTGTCAATGTGATGCCGGTCACGATGGTTGTGCGGTCGGTCGACAACAGAACCAGATGGACCTTCTGGCCGGGACGTACGTGCCCGGGAACACTCAACTCAATGGCCCACCAACCTTCCGGTGCCCTAGCCGGTTGCTCGGTCATCTGGCCGGTGATGAGGGGATCACCCGCCCGGATCTCCACCCGGGCGTAGCCCTCCGGTTGAGTGTCAGGGAGTAGCCCTGATGGTATTTGAACCGACCGGAAGAGGTCGCGACGCAGTTCGGTTCCCGCCTCGATGTCAGCGATCGCGAACCAATGGCCGGTCGTCTTGGGTCCGGTCACCTCGACGGCGAAGGCCGCGATGACCAACACCACGGACAATGACCACCGTACCCACGGCGGGGGAGCGAACCAGTGCATAGGCGCACCGTATCGGAACGGTTACCCGGGGGGAAGGGGGTCGGTCTAGGAGTCGGAGGCGGTGTCGGGCGTGCGCGAGTCCGTCGAATAATAACCGGAGCCCTTGAACACCACTCCGGCAGCCTGCACCACCTTGGTGAGTGATCCTCCGCATTCCTTGTGTTTGCGAAGGGGTCTGTCCGAGAACCGTTGCATGGCCTCAATGGTTTGTTCGCAGTCGCCGCAGCGATAGACGTACGTTGGCATAACTTCCTCTGTCAGTAACGGGGGGATCATACTGGCTGCCTAGACTTCGCCAAATGACCAGTGTTCTAGTTCTCGCTGCCGGCTACCTATTTGGCAGCATCGATTTTGCTGTCCTCATAGGCAAACTCAAAGGCGTCGATATCTATTCCGTTGGTAGTGGTAATCCTGGAACGTCCAACGTACTACGAACCATGGGCAAAGGCGCAGCCGTTACCGTTTTGGCAGGAGATCTACTGAAGGGCCTGGCGGCCGGTTGCGTCGGATACCTGTTGGCGCCGGCCGGATCAGGTTTGTTCAGCTCTGGTCTCGTGGCCGGCGCAGGGTTCATGGCGGTGGTTGGACACTGCTACCCGCTGTTTCATCACTTCAAGGGCGGAAAAGGCATCGCCACCGGGCTGGGTGTTTTGATCTGGGCGGACCCGCTTGTCGCGTTGTTGCAGCTTGTCCTCTGGGGGATTCTCGTAAAACTCACCAAAGTGGCTGCGATCGGTTCGCTGATTGTGGTGGTAGCGTCGATTCCTATGCTTGTTTTGCGAAATGTTGAGTGGCCGACTCTCGTTTGGGTCGGAGCAGCCCTGGTCCTGATTGTGTGGCGTCACAAGGGCAACATTGCTCGTATGTTGAACGGCGGAGACGCCAAGGTGGTTGAGGTATGAGTGTCGAAGTAGTCGTGATCCCGGCCGCCGGCCGGGGAACCCGGATGCGTCCGGCCACTCGATCGGTCCCTAAGGCGCTCATAACGGTGATCGATCGCCCGACGATCCAATATGCCGTTGAGGAAGCCGCCCGGGCGGGAGTGACCGAGGCCGTGCTGGTCGTAAACCTGGATGCGGCCAACGACATCGAGCATCACTTTATCGACGAGGGGCCATTGCCTGGTCTCGAAAACACGCGCATTCGAATGGTCGTCCAGGAAGAACCCCACGGGCTGGGACACGCCGTGCTCACGGCCCGTGAAGCGGTCGGAGATCGGCGGTTCTTCTGTGGCTTGGGCGACATGATCGCCCCTCCGACTGCATCTTTCTATCAACGTTTGGAAGAGGCCGCCGCCGGCGGGTCAGCCGTTGCCGTCAAGGAGGGAGTGGAGGATTACTACGACCGGTACGGAATCGTCAGTGTGTCCCGGAGCCTCGACGACGGAGTCGTCGAGATGAACGCCGCCGTGGAGAAACCCGGGCGAGAGGCTGCACCTTCCAACCTCTGGTTGGTGGGTCGGTATCTGTTTGGCCCTGACGTATTTGATCATTTATCCGCTCTGAAACCCGGCCATGGCGACGAGATTCAACTGACCGACGCGATCAACGCCGTGGCTGCGGCCGGTCAATGCCGCGGAGTCGTTCTCGAGGACGATTTGCTGGATGTCGGCAATCCGCTCGATCTGCTGAAGGCCTCTACGGTTTTGGGATTGCTCTCCGATGAGTTCGGAAAGGACTATCGAGCCTTTCTCGATGGACTGGGTTGATGCGACTCCTCGAAGAGGCCCGCCGTGACGTACTGGCGGCCGCAACGCCACTCCCGATAGTCGAGGTAACCCTCGACGAGGCACTTCAACTGGCTCTGGCAGTCGATGTGGTGGCGCCTCATGACGTGCCACCGTTCACGAACTCGGCCATGGATGGCTATGCGGTACAGGCGATCGATACGAGTCGGGCCCCGGTCCGGCTCAAGGTACTTGAGGATGTTGCGGCCGGCCATGTCGCAACCGCTTCGGTAGAACCGGGCACGGCCATCAAAGTCATGACTGGAGCACCGATTCCTGACGGAGCCGACTCCGTGGTCAAGGTCGAGGACACCAACCAGATTGCAGATGAGGTGTCCATCAGTATCGCGGTGGAGCGAGGCACGGCCATTCGACGCGCCGGCGGTGACCTCGTGGCAGGATCGACGGTTTTCCACGTCGGTGACACGCTCACCCCCACCCACCTTGCGGTACTTGCCTCCCTCGGCGTCGGTCATCCGATGGTGCGCAGGCGTCCCGTAGTGGCTGTCTTGTCGACCGGGGATGAAGTTGTCGGAGTCGACGCTGAGACATTGAGCCCCTCCCAGATCAGAGATACCAATCGGCCGCTCCTCAAGGCCCTGCTTGCTGAGGTCGGGGCCACCGTGCTTGACCTCGGTATCGTTGGCGACGACGCCCGCGAGCTGCGGAATCGAATTGAGCAAGGAGCGTCCCAGGCGGATGTGGTCATCACGTCGGGAGGCGTTTCGATGGGGGAATACGACCTCGTCAAACAAATCCTCGGCGAACTCGGGTCGGTCGAATTCTGGAAAGTGGCGATGCAACCGGCCAAACCTTTTGCGTTCGGTACCGTAGCGGGAACGCCGCTGTTTGGCCTGCCGGGCAACCCGGTCTCGGTGATGGTGGCCTTCGAACAGTTCGCCCGCCCGGCGTTGTTGAAAATGATGGGCCATCGCGCCCTGCTGCGTCCTCGGGTGACCGGCAGGCTGATGGGAGGAGTCTCAACCGATCCCGCCAAGACGGTGTTTTCGCGAGTGGTGGCTACGTTTGTCGACGGCGGTTGGGAAGCTCGCCTCGTCGGAGAGCAAGCTTCGAATGTGCTCTCGGCTCTGGCTATCGGGAACGCGTTCGCGGTAGTCCCGCTCGGTCAGGCCGAGGTTGCAGACGGGGGAGCTGTCGAATTGGAGATGTTTCGGTGGCCATCAATCCGAGCCTTTGAGGAGGTAGCCGATGGGCAATGAACTATCCCATCTCACAGACTCCGGTGACGTCCACATGGTTGACGTTTCGGCCAAAAAGTCGACTGATCGTGTGGCCGTTGCCGAGGCGATCGTCGCGATGGCGAGCGGTACCGCCGACCTGTTGTTCGGTGACGGCCTCCCGAAAGGTGATGCCCTGGCGACCGTTCGCGTGGCGGCCATCATGGGAGCGAAGCACACCTCGGATCTCGTACCGCTCTGTCATCCGGTTGCCCTGACCACGGTTGCCATCGACATTGAACGAATTTCAGCCGGGGCCCGGATTGTCGTCACCGCCAAGAGCACCGGTCAGACCGGTGTCGAAATGGAGGCGATGACTGGTGCCGCCGTTGGTGCGCTGACGATGTACGACATGATCAAGGGTGTCGAGCGCTCCGTTGAGATCGGTCCGGTTCGGTTGCTGGCCAAATCGGGAGGAAAGTCGGGAACGTGGACTCGTACCGCGGAGTAGTCATCACGGTCAGCGACCGGGTCAGCCAGGGCCAGAGCGAAGATCGCTCGGGGCCAACAGCCGTTGAGATCCTCGAAGAGCTGGGGTTTCGGTGCTCCTTGGTCGTGACCCCCGACGGGGTTGCTGAAGTTGAGGAGGCGATCCGGCTAGCACTGCAAAGTGATCCGGCCATCATCGTGACAACCGGCGGCACCGGTATGAGCCCTCGCGATCTGACCCCCGAAGGCACCCTCAGGGTGGTCGAACGCCTTGCGCCGGGAATCGCCGAGGCCATGCGATCGGCGACCTTCGGGACCAACCCACACGGGATGTTGTCGCGAGGGGTCTGCGGCATGGCCGGCAGAACGCTGATCCTGAATCTGCCCGGATCCGTGACCGGGGTCACAGAATCACTGAGTGTTGTTCGTGCGGCACTGCGCCACGCAGTCGAGTTGCTCCGATCTGCCGAGACGGAACACTGATGGCTGTTTGGACAGGGAAACGGTTATGGCTATTGTGACTTGGTCTGGCGGAGGTACTAAGGGCGCATGGATTCCATTCTCATATTTTTGCTAGTCATCGGCGGCGTGTGGGCGATCTATCTCGTCCCGCCAATTCTCAATTCACGGCGGGAGACTCCGCTTGCCTCGACGGCTGAATACAGTCGTATTGCTGCTCGCTTGAATACGGTACAAAACGAAGGCCAGCCAGTCGGTGTCGGGATGAGCCGCAAAGCGGTCCTCGCCAGGCGGCGCCGCACCCTCGCCACGCTCGCGATGGCCGCTGGCATGTCGCTCATCCTTGCCCTCACGACTCGCAGCCTCGGTTGGTTGTTTACACATATCGCCGTTGATGCAGGCATTGCCTGGTATGTGGCAGTCTTGCTCCAGATCAAACAAAGCCGAACCCAGCAGGTCATTGTGCCAGCCGGCTCCGTTTCCTCCGCCCCGGTTCATGGTGAGCCGCAACCTGTCCGCGTAGTCGCTTCGTAGCGCTCGCCATATGAGCGAGCCATCCGATATCGGTCGCCTCGAGGTAGCCGCCCGCCATCATTTTGACGAGAAATTTGCAGCCCGCGAAGTAGGCATCAAGAACGCCCGACAGGCGATCCGATTCTCGGCCAATGCGATTCGTAACGTGCACCGGGGTGACTTCGACGCCGCCGACGGTCTGATGAATGAAGCGGCTCGATTGCTGTCCGAAGCCAAACGCGAGCTGGAGGCCCATCCAGACATCTTGTATGCAGGGTTCTACTCGGACGCAACCAAGGAATATGCCGAGGCGCGCCTTACGGCTGCGGCGATATCAGGCCAACCGTTGCCAAGCCCTGAAGAGCTCGGCGTCGAGTGGGCTCCGTACCTTAACGGCTTGGGCGAAGTGGTCGGCGAACTTCGCCGCCATCTCCTCGACCGGTTGCGGGCCGGTGAAACCGACTGCGCCGAGACCGTCCTGAAACAAATGTCAGACGTCCTCGATCTCCTCGCCTCCCTTGATTATCCGGACGGGATGACGGGCGGCTTGCGCCGAACAACCGATGTCGCTCGCGCTCTCATCGAGCGGAGCCGGGCCGACCTCACCACCACTGTGGTCCAGGAACGTCTCATCAAAGAGATCCGCCAAAGTCGGGGTTGAGGCGGCTGGCTCGATCGGTGCGGCCCTTGGTTTTTTTCGGGCCTGCTTCGGTCGTTACACTGTTCAAGACCAGTCGCCTTGCGATGGTCGTCAGGGGATGTAGCTCAGCCTGGCAGAGCACCTCGTTCGCAACGAGGGGGTCACGGGTTCAAATCCCGTCATCTCCACTCAAGGGTTCGCCGCGCTCAAGGCGGTCTGGTTCCGGCCTAGCGGCGCAAGCCCGGTAAGGTCCCTGTTCAATGTTTCGATCCATCTCTCTGGCCTCTCTGATGCTGGCCCTCGCCATCACCTCGTGTGCTTCGAATGCCGATCCCGCCGCCAAGGCCGTGGCCTCGACAGAAACGACGGCGAGCAGTCTGACCACCGAAGTCAAGCCAACTGTCGCACCGGTTGGAATAGTGGCCGATGACCTCATCGAGGAGCCGGCTGCGATGGTGACGACCACCGTCATCGATGCTGAACTTCAGTCGGCGATTACCGAGCTGATCGTTATAACGGAGGACCTTCGAGAACTCGATTTTGTGCGACCGCCGGTCATCACGGTCGTTAGCCCCGAGGAACTGGCCAGCCGGGTCCGCAAAATCATCGACGAGGAACTCGATCCAAACGAGACAGCTCGCGATCAGGCTCTTCTGGCCAGTCTGGGGGTACTTGACGCAGATGCCGATCTGGGTGAACTGTATCTGGCGTTGTACGCCGAACAAGTTCAGGGCTTCTACGATGGGGAGACAGAAGAGTTAGTCGTGCCGTCATCGGGGGACGGACTCGATGTCCTGGACAAGATGGTGTTGGTCCACGAACTGACGCATGCTCTTACCGATCAGAACTTCGGGTTCCACGACGAGCTGGATCAGCTCATCGAAGATCACGATTACGAACGCAGTGCCGCGCTTCGTGCGCTGGTTGAGGGCGATGCCACCTACACCCAGGCCCTCTTCTTCTGGCAACTGCCGGCAGGCGATCAGAGCCTGGGGATGGAGCTGATCGAGGCCGGGGCCGGTCAGGCACTGGCGACGACTCCCTCGTACATTGTCGATGTCCTGCAGTTCCCGTACAACGAAGGAGCCCGATTCGCGACTTCGCTTGGGACATCTGGCGGATTTTCGGAGCTCAACGACGCGTATCTGAATCCGCCGACGACCACCGAGCAAATCTATGATCGCGACCGCTTCGAGCTACGGGAGCCCGCCCTCGAAGTGTCCATCCCGGTGGTCGACGTTGAAGGGTATGACATGAGCGATCAGGGAGTCTGGGGTCGGGCGGGACTCGAAGCATTGTTTGAGCCGTCGCTGGGACGGGGTGCCCGTCTGGCCGCAGAAGGCTGGGGAGGTGACTGGTACCAGGTGTATTGGAACGGCACCGAAACCGTCTTTGTCATGAGCGTGCTCGGTGATACCCCATATGAAACTGACGAGCTCTATGACGGCTGGTCAGCGTTTGTTGGCGCCCAGGTTCCCTCGGGTGTCTCGGCCACCGTTGGCTGGGTCGATGGAAACGTCGTGGTGGTTGTGTCGCCGGATAAGGTGGCCATGTCCACGTTGGTTCGAGAACTCGGAGTCCAGACGAGCAGATAGCCCTTCGATGCGGCCAGCGTCTTTTCACGGCACCGACGATGCGATATGGTCGTGTTGTGTATGAGTTTGTTGCCGAGGGCTGGTCGTCAGGGCCGGTGGTCGAGGCCATTTCGTTCTGGAGTCGGTGGCGGGGAGTGCGAGGAGCGCCTCTGGGCGTCGGTGTTCTGATAAGTGGCCGGTCGGTCCATGGCGTCGGGTTGAAACAATCGCTTCTCGTCATCGCCCTGGACAGACAGGATCGTGTCCTCCTGGTCGGCCCCCTGAACCCGGGCCGGTTGGTTTCCTGTCGGGGTGCTGCCTGGATGTTGGAATTGGCAATCTCGAGTGCCACGCTTCCGATAGGGACACCCTTGCTGCGGCTGCCTATTGTGAGGTGATGTCGGGAACCTTAATCGTCTGTTCCACTCCCATTGGGAACCTCGGTGACATGTCCGAACGGTTGATCGCTGCCCTCAGACAGGCCGACATCGTTTATGCAGAGGACACGAGGCGAACGGCCAAGCTCCTGGCGGCTGTGGGTTCTTCGGTTCCGGTGCGGTCCTATTTCCTTGGGAATGAACGGCAACGTGCGGCCGAGTTGGGCGAACGCCTTGCCAGGGGTGACACTGTGGCGCTTGTGTCAGATGCCGGCACTCCGGTCGTTTCTGACCCCGGCCTGTCGGCCGTCCGGGCTGCCGAACAAGCCGGAGCTACCATCACGATGGTGCCCGGCCCGAGTGCAGTCACCGCCATTCTGGCGGTGTCCGGCATGAGTGGGGACCGGTTTGTGTTCGAGGGATTTCTGCCTCGCAAGGGTGATGAGCGTACGCAACGATTGTCCGACATCGCCGGTGAGAAAAGGACCGTGGTGTTCTTCACCAGCGGAACCCGCCTGCATGGAGATCTCAAGGGTATTGCGGAACTATCGGATTCCAAAAGGCAGGTGGTAATCGGCAGGGAACTCACCAAACTTCATGAGCAAGTCTGGCGCGGGACGCTTGGCGAAGCCGTTGTCGAGTGGAACCTCGAGGCTCGTGGCGAAATCACTGTGGCGCTGGCCGGGGCGAGCACCGAAGCAGGCTCAATGGATGACGCGGTTCGAGATGCCCTGAGACTCATCGATAGCGGTATGGCGATGTCTGAAGCGGTGAAGACGACCGCCCGCCATCATCACCTGAAACGGTCTGATGTATATGACGCGGTGCTGGGCGGCCGGAAAGCCCCCTAGCCGGAAGGGTTAGGCGCGCAGTTCGCTTCGGCAGGTGCCGCACAGGCCCTTTTCCTTGAACGGGGACACGTCGTCGGTAGATCCACAGAAGGTGCAGGTCGACTCGAGCTTGCGAAGAATGATGGAATCGCCTTCGACCGAGATGGCCAGTTGGTCGCCTTCCTGGATGCTGAAAAGGCGCCGGGTTTCTGCTGGTACGACAATCCGGCCCAAATCGTCGATCTTGCGAACCATGCCCGTGTTCATGTCAATCCTCCAGGTGAATATGTTCTCAGCTCACCCTATATTTTCCCTGGCGGCTGACGCATCCATTGTAACCGACACCGTGACGAATCAGTAGAGAACGATCCACGACGCAGTAGCCTCGCGACCGTGCATGGACCCTGGGTAGATACACACTGTCATCTCCAATTGGACGATCGGCCTACGGACGAGCTGTTGGCGCGAGCCGAACCGCACCTCGCCTGGCTGGTTGCCCCTGGCATCGACGCCGAAAGTTCGGAACGCTCTGTCGAGTTGGCTAGCCGGTATCCGGCCGTGGTTGCTACCGCTGGTCTCCATCCCCATGACGCGGCGCGTTGGGAGGTCGAACGCGGGCGGATCGAGGCACTGATCCCCCAGGTTTGCGCGGTCGGAGAAACCGGACTCGATTACTACCGGAATCTTGCCCCGGTGCAGGATCAGAGGCGATCTTTTCTCGATCAGATCGACCTGGCGCTCGCGGCGGATTTGCCGGTCATCGTGCACTGTCGGGACGCCTTTTCCGATATCTATGAGATCCTGTCCAACTCGCCGGTCCGGGCTATCCTGCATTGCTGGACCGGCGGACCTAGATGGACCAAACGTTTTCTTGAGATCGAAACAGTCACGTTTTCGTACGCCGGACCGGTCGCCTTTGTGACCGGAGATACCGTCCGGATGGGAGCTGCCTTGGTCCCGCCCGATCGATGCCTTGTCGAAACGGACACGCCCTACCTGGCTCCGCCTCCTCATCGTCAAGAACAGAATGAACCCGCCTTTGTGCGTTATGTCGGCGCCGCGCTTGGCGATGTTTGGGGTATTTCCGTCGATGAAGTCGCCACTGTCACTGCCAACAATGCAGCCAGGGTGTTTGGACGATGACCGGTAATTCAGACTTGCGAGGTCAATCCAGAGCTGAAATCGACGCCCTGCTCGCCAAATACGGGCTAACGCCCCGGCATGCGCTCGGTCAGCACTTTCTGGCCGATCCCAACATTGTGGAGAGGATCGTGCGCGTCGCAGGTGTTGGGCCGGCTGACCGGGTTGTCGAGATTGGGGCGGGAACCGGAACGCTCACTCGCGCGCTGGTTGCTACGGGCGCCCAGGTGGTTGCTTATGAACTGGATGAAGGGCTCGGTCGGGTTCTGGCGGAGGTTCTCGAGGGTTTTGAAGTCGACATCAGATTCGGGAACGCGCTCGATATCGATTTTCATGAAGCTCTGGTTGGCGATCAGTGGCACCTGATCGCCAACTTGCCTTACAACGTTGGAACTCCGCTCGTGCTGAACGTACTCCAGGAGTACGAGTCCATTGGAAAGCTGTCTGTCATGCTTCAGAGCGAGGTGGTCGACCGATTCTTGGCCGGTCCTGGCAGCTCTGACTACGGTGTTCCATCGGTCATCGTCGGGCTTCATGCCCGACTGGTGGCGACATTTACGGTCCCGCCTCAGGTATTCGTTCCCCCGCCTGCGGTCGACAGTGCGGTTGTTGTGCTTGAGCGCATCCCCGCTCATCCGCTGGCCAGTCAGGCCATCGCTCTCGCCAAAGCAGCCTTCGGGCAGCGAAGGAAGATGCTCCGAAAGTCTCTCAGTGGGGAGTTCTCAGACCCGTCGGCGATTCTCGAAACTGCCGGGATCGATCCCACTCGTCGAGCTGAAACGGTGTCGCCGGACGAATACCTCCGGTTGGCTGAGGTAGCCGGAACGTGATCAGGACCGAGGCACCCGCGAAGGTGAATTTGTCGTTGCGGGTCGCCGCGGTAGATCGATCGGGGTTCCATCGACTCCACTCCCATGTGCAAATGGTCGACTGGCATGACTATCTGGCCATCGAATGGTGGGAGGAGGACTTGCTCGAAGTTGTCGGCTTACCCACGCCGACGGAGGGAAGCGTCGACCTCCCGACCGGAAAAGACAATCTGGTATGGAAGTCAGCGGCAGCCTTCTGGGTCGATGACCCGGGAAAACGTCGTCCGGTTCGGGTAACCCTCGAGAAGCACATTCCCGTTGCAGCCGGTCTGGCGGGCGGGTCGGCTGATGCGGCTGCGATGGCGGTCGGTCTTGCCGCCCTGACAGGCCGACCAGTCGATCTTGCCCGATTGGTCGAAGTCGGCTCCGATATTGCCTTCTCCCTGTCTGGCGGGTCGGCGCTGATGGAGGGCTACGGTGAGGTGCTTTCTCCCGTCCCGGCGTCGGATGATTTTGCCCTGGTACTGGCGGTCCCTCCGATTGAGCTGTCGACGCCCGCCGTTTATCAGCGATGGGATGACCTCGACGGTCCGGCGGGAGTGGCGCTTCCCGGGCGATCCGTGCCTCCTTCGCTCCGGGGTTTAGAGGTGATAAACGATTTGTATCCTGCCGCGGTATCGATCGCCCCTGACCTGGCTGACCATCGATCTCAACTCATGGCCGCCTGGAGCCGGCCCGTCGCCATGTCGGGGAGTGGCCCAACGTTATTTGCTTTCTTTGCCGACCTTGAGGAAGCCACCGAGGCCGCCTCGGTGGTCTCGGGTATGCGGGCGATTCGAGCGACGATCCCGGTTGACCACGGGGCGCGAGTACGGCCGCAGGAGCGTGATTACAATGACCCTGTCCGCCAATGAATGGCGTACCCCTCGGTGGGAGGTGGTGTAATTGGCAGCACTACGGGTTTTGATCCCGTCAGTACGGGTTCGAGTCCTGTCCTCCCAGCCAGCATAGGAAGGTACTAATGGCCGTAAAGGCTGTGATCATGGCTGCCGGCCAGGGCACCCGAATGAAGTCGGACCTGCCGAAGGTGCTGCACCTTGTGGCTGGCCGTCCGATGATTCAATGGGTGGTGGACGCCGCCAGGGGGGTCGGGGTCGATCAGATTATGGTGGTCGTGGGATTCGGTGCCGAAGCCGTCGCCTCCGCCCTGCCTGACGATGTCGATACCTGTCTGCAGTCCGAGCAACTGGGAACTGGCCACGCCGTCCAGATCGCCATCGAGGCGCTGGGTGATGTCTCGTCCCACACGGTTTTGGTCCTGTCAGGGGACACTCCGCTTCTCCAGAGCGCTGCGCTCAAGGCGCTCGTCGAGCCGAACGGCCCTGACCGCCCTGCTGCCGCCCTTCTAACGGCCGAGGTCCCCGATCCGGACGGTTACGGCAGGGTGCTGCGCGATGAGCAGGGTCAGGTGGTCGGCGTTGTCGAACACAAAGACGCCACCGCCGGTCAGCTGGCAATCAATGAGATAAATGCGGGCATTTACGCCTTCGACGGCGCTCGACTGGTCGAAGGTCTCAGAAGTCTCACGAATGACAATTCCCAAAACGAGTACTACCTGACTGATGTGATCGGGTACTTGGCCAATCAAGGTTTGGCGATGTCGGGAGTGAAAACTGACATTGGCGAAGTGGCCGGCGTCAACTCTCAAGCTCACCTGGCCGACGCCGGTGCCGTCATGCGTCGTCGAATTGCCGTCGACTGGATGGAAAACGGAGTTTGGATCCAAGACCTTGACCAGGTGTTCATCTCAGCTGACACGGTCATCGAACCTGGCGCTCAGCTTTACGCCGGAGTCCAACTGCAAGGGGCTTGCCATGTCGGTGCTGGGGCTCAGGTCGGACCAGATGTGTTTGCGGTCGACAGTCGGATCGGGCCCCGCTCGGTTGTGACCTACTCTGTGATCCGGGATTCGGCCGTGGGTGCCGACGTTCGGGTGGGTCCCTATGCCTCACTTCGATCCGGCGTAGTCCTTGAGGCAGGGTCTAAGGTCGGGACGTTCGTGGAAATGAAAAATACCAATCTGGGCGAAGGGGCCACGGTTGCCCACCTCTCGTATATGGGGGACGCCAACATCGGTCCCGACACGAACATCGGAGCCGGCGCGATTACCTGTAATTATGACGGGGTCGACAAACATCGGACCGAAATTGGCGCCAGAGTGCTGATTGGTTCCGACACGATGCTCGTGGCACCGGTGACCGTGGGCGACGACGCTATGACCGGAGCCGGTTCCACGATCAGCCGAAATGTTTCCGCCCGCGCCCTGGCCGTCGGCAGGGCTGCACAACGCGAAATCGCTGGCTACGCTGACCGCATCGACAAGCGGCGTAAAGCAAAAGAGGAGCGTTCCTAGTGGAGGTCGTATCTCGGAAACGACTGATGCTGTTCAGCGGCGGATCGAACGAGGCACTGGCTCACGAGGTCGCCGAAGCTCTCGGCGTGAAGATGGGCCAGCTTGAGCGGTCGACGTTCGCAAATGGTGAGATCTACGCCCGCCCCTCCGAATCGGTGCGCGGGGCCGACTGTTTCCTCATCCAGAGCCATACCGATCCGATCAATTTTTACATCATGGAGCAGCTGATCGCCATTGATGCGCTCAAGCGGGCGTCGGCTCGCAAGATTACGGCCGTGATTCCGTACTTCGGCTACTCCAGGGCAGATAAGAAGGTACGTCCGCGCGAGGCCATTACGGCCCGACTGATGGCCGACTTGTTCTTGACTGCGGGCGCCGATCGGATGGTGTCGATTGACCTGCATACTGGTCAGATCCAGGGTTTCAGTGATCAACCGTTTGATGCCTTGACCGCCATGCCTCTCTTTACGGACTATTTGTCGTCAACGGTTGATTCGCCGATGACGGTTGTGTCTCCGGACGCCGGCGGTGTGAAGCGGGCGGAACGGTATGCGCGCCATCTCGGGGCGTATGTCGCGTTCATCCACAAGCGGCGGGAAGCCGACAGGCACAATGAGTCCTCGGCCAAGGCAGTCATTGGTGAAGTGAAGGGTCGCCACGCGGTGATTGTGGATGACATCATCGACACCGCCGGTACCGTGTGCAACGCGGCAGAACTGCTCATGGAGAAGGGTGCACTCAGCGTCACGGTTGCGGCCACCCACGGGATTTTGTCCGACCCGGCCATCGACCGTATCAAGAACGCTCCCATTCGCGAGCTCGTCATCACGAATTCTTTGCCACTGCGAGCCGACGCCCAGCACCTTGAACAGATCAAGGTGCTTTCGATCGCCCCGATTGTGGCGGAGGCACTCGAGGCGATCTTCATGGAATCCTCCGTGTCCAAGCTGTTCCTCGGCGAGAACGTCTGATACTCGCTCGCTCAATCGCCTACGAGTTCGGAACGACGATCCACGAACCTCCGACGTTAATCACTCGCAGTCGATACGCCAGGTCAATGGGATGTCCCAAACGGTCGATCGCCCGTACACCTATCTGGCTGATCATTCCGCTCCCGTCGCCCGTCGAAGCTATACCTGTGATCTCGACCGACCGGTACGGGGCTGGATCCGGTCGTTCGGCGTCGTAGCTTCCGGGGGCCCCCGTCAGGAGCCAGTCGAGGTAGTTATGTATGGCGTTTGTGACTGGTGAGTCCGTCGCCGCCGGAAGTGGGGCCGGATTGGACATGACCGGGGCTGAGCCAGCTACTTCGGCCGGGCCGCCGACGACGAGCCACCCGCTGTCGCGCTGTCTGAGCTCGACTTCGAAAAAGTGCAGACCGGTCGGTGTGTAGCCGCCGTCGGTCAGGCCGAGGAGCTCGGCGGCCAGGGTAACCACCCATATGTCGTCCCGTTTGATTGCGGACACCGGTCCCATGAAAGCTACATAGCGATTTCCCGTCGAACCGACCGTTTGACGGAGGGCCATCTCGGCTATCCCCGCCGCAGGCGCCGATAGCTGAGGGTTAGTCGTCAATCTGGCGACCGATACCCCGGCGAGTCCTGAGGTGATGGCCAGAACCAAGCCGGCCGTTACTCGTCTGATGCGGTGTCCCCTGGCTACCGGGGGGTCAAGCATCGGTACGTCAGCGATCTCCTCAAGGTCGATCGGTTGAGGAAAGTGAATCGCCGTTGGCATGGCTCTGCCTACCTGCCCACCGGTGGGAGGACGATCACTTCGCCTGGAAAGATCATGTCCGGATTCTTCGAGGTCAGGCTGGCACGGTTGAGGCCGACGACCTGAACCCAGTAGCGGGCGATCTCGCGATCGGACAACGCAGCCTCTGGGCGAGACGTGGAGAGGTGGTGGGCAGCGATGCTCCAGAGGCTGTCGCCGTCGATCACCTGGTATTCGGTGGCTGCGGCCTCGGTGATGGGCGGGTCTGGTTCGATCTCAGTCGTTAGTCGGTCGGTGGCCATTGCAGGCATCTGACTTCGATCGACGAGTCGTGGAGTGGCCACCGACGGCCGTGTTGGCTTCGGAACCGTCACGGTCGCTCCTGGAGGGAGAATCAGTCCGTTGTCAGTGACCGATATCACCCCGCCGTCGGTCTCCTGGCCGTTGGCTTCCCGATCGGCGCCATCGACTTGAAGGCCAGATTCCACCGGGCCGTGACTGAAATGAATGGACGGGGAAAGCATGGCGCTTGAGGGGGCAATCGTTACGGTGGCCATGGTGAACGCCACTGCTCGTCGGGCGGCGTTTCTCACCAGTGGCAGCGTTCCCCATTCAACCGACCTGACCAGATTGGGGAGATCGGAAATGAGTCCGACGCTATAGACGGTGCTGGACAGCAGGAGCCAGTAGGCGAGCGCTAGTGCAAGATATCGGCCGGCAGCCATGACGACCTGATCCGGGGGAGTGAAATGGACCCACACGTCGAAGTCTGACCAGTCGACCGGGAACAGGCGGGCCGACCGGTGGAGGAACCAGATGAGCGCCGACTCCGACACGAACCAACCGAACAATCGTTGCATATCGTTAGCTATCGTAAATCTACCTTGGCCAGACGTCAACCCTAAATATCGTTATGTATCGCTAAAGTGAGGCGGTTGGTCAGCTACGATAAGGACATCGAACAAGGAGTATCGGATGCGCGTTCGCATCACCATGAGCCGCAGTCCTCGCGAGGTCGAGATCGATATCGAGGATCTGGCCGGCTTCAAGGTCGAAGTCTCAAAGCTATACGCAGACGAAAAAGAGATCTGGTGGGTGACCGATATCAAGGGCAAAGAACTCGGACTGCCCGTCGAGAACATTGGGCACATCGAGATTGACACCACAGAACGTGAGCGTCAGGTCGGCTTCGCCTAATCGACACGACCGTCCACAACGAAAGAGGGGTCCCGACTGGGACCCCTCTTCTCTTAGAACATTGCTGGAAGTTAGTTGTTGCGGCGACGACGCTCGGCGAGCCAGCGCTTCCGAAGGCGGCGACGCTCATCTTCGGCGAATCCGCCCCAGATGCCACCCTCCTGGTTGGTCTGAAGCGCATACTGGAGGCAGGACTCCTGGACGGAGCACTGTGAGCAGATGACCTTTGCGTCGTTGATCATCTCCACGGCCGGGCCAGTGGTTCCGATGGGAAAAAAGAGGTTTGGTTCTGAATCGCGACAGAGCGCAAGGTCGCGCCAGTCTGAGACAATTGTCGTATCTGGATCGGGTGTTACGAGCACAGGGGGATTCCTTCAGTAGATTAGTGCCAAGTGGTATTAGGCCAGTGCCACACGAGGAGGTCTCTCGGGCGGGCACGTGATTTGTTTCACAAGCTAGGCGATGGTAAGCATGTGGCGCGTCAAAAACAAGGGATATTTTGATATTTTCTTCACAAATACCTAGGGCGGCCGGTCACCGGGGTTGGCCAACCCGCTTTCCTGACAATACATTGGCGGGTTTTCAAGCCGCCGCCGAGGTGGTGTCCCTGGTGGAACTCGACGTCCGTCGAAGCGCTGACGGTGAATTGGTCCTGTCTCACGATCCTTCGATTGGTGGTCTGGTAGTCGCCGAAACCGGTTGGGCCGATCTCCGGGCGGTCGACCTCGGAATGGGGCATCATCCGATTCGCCTGGATGATCTAATGGGACAGGTGCCGGGCCTGGCTCTGGACATTGAGATCAAGAACTGGCCGCTCCAGCCGGGATTCGAGCCCGATGGAGAGACGGCACTGCGGGTGGCAGACATGGCCAGGGCATCGGACTTCCTTAGTTGTTTTTATTGGGTGACGATGGACCAGGTCAAAGCCCGGTTCCCCTCGGTCCGCACTGGCCTGCTCGTCGACACGGGGGGGTCCCTTGCCGATGGGATCGCCCACGCTCGTGCCGTGGGGCACGAAATCGTGGCGCCCCACTGGAGCTTGGTGAACGGACCGGTTCCTGATGATCTCTCGATCTCGGTGTGGACGATGAATGATCCCGACCTCGTTACCAACTTGGCGCAATGGGGAGTCGACGCCATTATCACGGATGATCCCGGACTTATAGCTGGGGCGCTTGAGCGCATCAGCGGAGGTGAAGATGTCAATTGAACAAGAGCTGAACGATGAATTGAAAGATGCCATGAGGAACAAGGACCAGGCCCGCCTGGCGGCGATTCGAGGCGTCAAGTCAGATATGGGAAAGCGGTTGTCCGAGCCCGGTGCCACGGGCGATGCAGATGATTCGATGTGGGTCGAAGTCATAGCCGGGTTCGTGAAGCGGAACCAGAAAGCCAAAGCTGAATATGATGGACTGGGAGAGCGGGGCGCCGAGTTCTCAGCCAAATTGGCGGCGGAGTCCGAGTATTTGAGTCGATGGCTGCCCACAAAACTCGATGAGGCCGCCACTCGGTTGATCGTTGACCAAGTTATTGTCGCTGCTGGCGCGGTCGGCCCGGGCGACGCAGGGAAGGTAATGGGCCTCATCATGGCCGATCACAAGGACGACGTAGACGGGTCCCTGGTGAATCGCCTGGTTCGCGCCGCACTGGCCGAGTGATCTATGAGCCGATGCTGGCCGCGCCATGGCCGGCGGCATTTGATGATCCGCTCTGGGGGTTTGAGCTCAAGTGGGATGGCGTGCGAGCTCTCGCATATTCGGACGGCCGCGGGTTACGGTTACGGAGCCGGAACGGTAACGATCTGTCGGACAGGTATCCGTCGCTGGCAGCGATTCGACAGCGCCCGGGAGTCATCGATGGGGAGGTCGTGGCCGTTGACGCAGATGGTCGTCCGTCCTTCGAGAAGCTTGCCCGAATCGGGCGCGAGCATCAGGATGTTCAGTTCGTCGCCTTTGACTTACTCGAATGGGAAGGCGAATCCGTCATAACCCTTCCGTTGCTTGGGCGGAGGGAACTCCTCTCAGAATTCACGGACGACTCCCCGATAACTGTGAACGATCTCACCCCGACCGACGGGGTAAATCTGTTCTCGGCCATAGCGGCTTCCGGGCTAGAAGGTATGGTCGCAAAAAAATTGTCCTCTGGATATGAACCCGGGAGACGGAGCGGAGCCTGGCGAAAGATCCTGAACCTCACGACCGTCCGGTGCCTGGTGGGCGGTTACAGCCTGTCGGAAGTTGGGGAGCCGTTTTCGGCCCTCCTATTGGGGTTGCTCGTCGGCGATCGGTTGCGGTACATCGGCAGGGTCGGATCGGGCTTCTCAAACGAGGATCGAAGCCACATCCGATCGGCGCTCGACGACATGGCCGGCCCTGATCCCTTTATCGCCGATCCAGATATTCCCCAAGGTGTCTTCTGTGTTCCGGCTCTTGTCGCCCATGTCCGGTTTCGCATGTGGACCGATGCCGGTCGATTGCGGGGGCCGGTCTTCAAGGGCTTCGGATCCGAGCCCGTTGAGTCAGTGACTTGGGAGGCCGAGGGTCCGGGGCCCGCTAGCGTTTGAGCTCGCGAACGAGTAACTCGGCGACGTAGGTCGACCGATCGAGGTTCAAAGCTTTGACACGATCGTCGAGAACTCTGAGGTCCTCTTTGAGGATGTTCAAAGGAATTTGTGTGCGGCCCGATCCTGC